>NZ_VWWU01000031.1:0-219 GCF_011752835.1 Enterobacter sp. Ap-1006
TTACCACTTTGTGATTCATGACTGGGGTGAAGTCGTAACAAGGTAACCGTAGGGGAACCTGCGGTTGGATCACCTCCTTACCTAAAAGATACAACCCGCGTAGTGCTCACACAGATTGTCTGATAGAAAACGAGCAGTAAAACCTTATAGGCTTGTAGCTCAGGTGGTTAGAGCGCACCCCTGATAAGGGTGAGGTCGGTGGTTCAAGTCCACTCAGGC
>NZ_VWWU01000032.1:0-210 GCF_011752835.1 Enterobacter sp. Ap-1006
GGGGGGGGGGGGGGGGGGGGGGGGGGGGGGGGGGGGGGGGGGGGGGGGGGGGGGGGGGGGGGGGGGGGGGGGGGGGGGGGGTGGGGGGGGGGGGGGGGGGGGGGGGGGGGGGGGGGGGGGGGGGGGGGGGGGGGGGGGGGGGGGGGGGGGGGGGGGGGGGGGGGTGGGGGGGGGGGGGGGGGGGGGGGGGGGGGGGGGGGGGGGGGGGGG
>NZ_VWWU01000004.1:0-621296 GCF_011752835.1 Enterobacter sp. Ap-1006
ATGTGTTAGGCCTGCCGCCAGCGTTCAATCTGAGCCATGATCAAACTCTTCAATTTAAAAGTGTTTGATGCTCAAAGAATTAAAACTGTTTATAAAATCAGTAGTCACTCTTCAAGACTTGATATTTGTTTGCATCCGAAGATGCTGAGATATCAATCCTGCGAGTGCCCACACAGATTGTCTGATAAATTGTTAAAGAGCAGTGAGTCAGTCGCTTTCGCTTGCTAACTCGAGGTGGCGTATAATACGCTTTCCTCTTTCAGAGTCAAGCGTTTATTTTCGCTTTCGTCTGACTGACTACCGGGTTGTGAAGCCGCTTTCGAAGCCGCTTCGCCGTGTCAGTGGAGGCGCATTATAGGGAGTTCTCAGAGTCTGACAACCCCTAATTTGAAAAAACTTTCTGATAGCGTGTTTTTTAATCGAAACGCTTATTTTTGGCGCTGTTTGATGAGTTTTGGCAGGTCTGCGAGGCTATTAATGACCAAATCTGCGGCCGCCTCACCTGCTTCTGTCACTGGTTTTCCGGTGCGAACCAGCACTTTAGTCCCCACCATTGCGGCAGCACCGGCCTGCATATCTTCAATTTTATCGCCGACCATATAAGAAGAAGCCATATCAATGTGCAGGAAGTCACGGGCAGAAATCAGCATGCCAGGCTGCGGCTTACGACAGTCACAAGTCTGGCTAAACTCTTTCACACTCCCATCCGGATGATGAGGGCAATAATAGATGCCGTCGAGATCGACGCCGCGATCCGCCAGCGACCAGTCCATCCATTCGGTCAGGTTTTCAAAGTCAGCCTCGGTGAACATCCCGCGCGCAATGCCGGACTGGTTAGTCACCAGCACCAGAGCAAAGCCCATCTCTTTTAATTCGCGCATTGCTTCTATAACACCATCAATAAACTCGAATCGGTCAACTTCATATACATAGCCATGATCGACATTAATGGTGCCATCGCGGTCGAGAAAAATAGCGGGTACGGACTGTGCCACTTGAGAACTCCTGAAACGGGTTAATGACGTTTAGTATCGCATGATTTAGTAATAAGGAGAGAACAGTCCTTCACTCGCTGATTGATTTAGACGTCTGGATGCCTTAACATCCATATCGATTACGGTAACTTTGGTTACTGGTAGCAGAAAATTCCACGGCTAATACAGATACGATAATAAATAACTCAATGATTAAACTTTCAAATATCACCAAGGTGTTCCAGCAGGGAAACCGCAGCATACAGGCATTGAACAATGTCAGTCTGCACGTACCTGCCGGGCAAATTTATGGCGTGATTGGCGCGTCCGGTGCGGGGAAAAGCACCCTTATCCGCTGTGTAAACCTGCTTGAACGTCCAACCGAAGGTTCAGTTCTGGTTGACGGTCAGGACCTGACAACGCTTTCTGAAACCCAGTTAACCAAAGCCCGCCGCCAGATCGGTATGATCTTCCAGCACTTTAATCTGCTTTCTTCCCGTACCGTTTTTGGTAACGTCGCTCTGCCGCTCGAGTTGGATAACACGCCAAAAGAAGAGATTAAACGTCGCGTTACCGAGCTACTGGACTTAGTTGGTTTAGGTGAAAAGCACGATGCCTGGCCTGCAAACCTTTCCGGCGGTCAGAAGCAGCGCGTCGCGATTGCTCGTGCGCTTGCCAGCAACCCAAAGGTCCTGCTGTGTGACGAAGCTACCAGCGCGTTGGACCCAGCCACGACCCGCTCTATTCTGGAGCTGCTGAAAGACATTAACCGCCGCCTGGGCCTGACCATTCTGCTTATCACCCACGAGATGGATGTGGTCAAACGTATTTGTGACTGCGTGGCCGTGATCAGCAACGGCGAGCTTATTGAGCAGGATACGGTGAGCGAAGTGTTCTCCCATCCGAAAACGCCTCTGGCGCAGCAGTTTATTCAGTCCACACTGCACCTCGACGTGCCGGAAGATTACGCGCAGCGTCTGAACGCAGAGCATAAAGAAAATGCGGTACCTTTATTACGCCTGGAGTTCACTGGCCAGTCGGTCGATGCCCCACTGCTCTCAGAAACAGCACGTACCTTCAACGTGAACAGCAACATTATTAGCGCGCAGATGGATTATGCCGGTGGCGTGAAGTTCGGCATCATGCTGTGTGAAATGCACGGCGAGCCAAAAGATACGCAAGCGGCTATTGCCTGGCTGCAGGAGCAACACGTGAAAGTAGAGGTGCTGGGTTATGTCTGAAGCAATGATTTGGTTACTGGCTCGCGGCGTATATGAAACGTTGGCCATGACCTTTGTTTCCGGTTTCTTCGGATTTGTGCTCGGTCTGCCAGTCGGCGTGCTGCTTTACATCACTCGTCCTGGGCAAATCAGCGCCAATGCGAAGCTTTACCGCAGCCTCTCGGCGATAGTTAACATTTTCCGTTCTATTCCATTCATTATCCTGCTTGTCTGGATGATTCCGTTTACTCGCGTCATCGTAGGAACGTCTATCGGCCTGCAAGCTGCTATCGTTCCGTTGACCGTTGGTGCCGCGCCGTTTATTGCGCGTATGGTTGAAAATGCCCTGCTGGAAATTCCAACCGGCCTGATTGAAGCTTCACGCGCGATGGGCGCCACGCCGCTGCAAATCATCCGTAAAGTACTGCTTCCAGAAGCGCTTCCAGGCCTGGTCAATGCCGCGACGATTACCCTTATCACTTTAGTGGGCTATTCTGCTATGGGTGGTGCCGTCGGTGCCGGTGGTCTGGGGCAGATTGGCTATCAGTACGGGTACATCGGCTACAACGCTACCGTAATGAATACCGTACTGGTTCTGCTGGTCGTGCTGGTTTACTTAATTCAATTCTCTGGCGATCGTATCGTCCGGGCTGTTACACACAAATAAACACAACTGCATTCATACAAGGAAAAGGACATGGCTTTTAACTTTAAAACGTTCGCCGCGGTCGGCGCTCTGATTGGCTCTCTGGCCCTGGTGGGTTGCGGTCAGGAAGAGAAAGATCCAAACCACATTAAAGTCGGCGTGATTGCTGGCGCTGAGCAGCAGGTTGCGGAAGTGGCTCAGAAAGTGGCTAAAGAGAAGTATGGCCTCGATGTTGAGCTGGTGACCTTTACCGACTATGTCCTGCCAAACGAAGCACTCAGCAAAGGCGATATCGACGTTAACGCCTTCCAGCACAAACCTTACCTGGATCAGCAGATCAAAGATCGTGGTTATAAGCTGGTTTCCGTAGGCAATACCTTTGTTTATCCAATTGCCGGCTACTCCAAAAAAATCAAATCACTGGCTGAACTGCAGCCGGGTTCTCAGGTAGCACTGCCAAACGACCCAACTAACCTCGGCCGTTCTCTGCTGCTGCTGCAGAAAGAAGGTCTGATCAAACTGAAAGACGGCGTTGGTCTGCTGCCAACCGTGCTGGATGTCACCGAGAACCCAAAAAATCTGAAACTGGTTGAGCTGGAAGCACCGCAACTGCCGCGCTCTCTTGACGATGCGCAGATTGCTCTGGCCATCATCAACACCACTTACGCTAGCCAGATTGGCCTGACACCAGCGAAAGACGGTATCTTCGTTGAAGACAAAAACTCGCCTTACGTGAACCTGATCGTTTCTCGTGAAGACAACAAAGATGCAGAAAACGTGAAGAAGTTCGTTCAGGCCTATCAGTCTGACGAAGTGAACGAAGCGGCTAACAAAGTCTTTAACGGCGGCGCGGTTAAAGGCTGGTAAGTTTCCATTCTTCAGTTTTACGTAAATAATTAAAGGCGGGCGCAAGCCCGCCTTGTTATTTTGGTTCGAGCTTGCTTCAATGTTCCCCGTTTTACATTCATTGAGGAAATATTATGCGTGCTTTACCGATCTGTTTATTAGCCTTCGCGCTGAGCGGCTGTTCAATGCTAAGCAGATCCCCAGTAGAACCCGTTCAAAGCACGGCAGCTGCGCCGAAGACAGAAACAGAGAAACCGAAAGCGCCTCGCCCTGTTCCGGTCAGAATCTACACCAACGCAGAAGACTTGGTGGGTAAACCGTTCCGTGATTTAGGCGAAGTCAGCGGCGAGTCTTGCCAGGCAAGCAATCAGGATTCTCCCCCGAATATCCCGACAGCACGTAAACGCATGCAGATTAATGCCTCCAAAATGAAAGCCAATGCGGTCCTGCAGCACAGCTGCGACATCACCACCGGCACGCCAGGGTGCTACCGTCAGGCTGTTTGCGTTGGCTCCGCGCTGCAAGTTTCGGCGCAATGACCCCATTTCAATTTGCACAAATAGGCGTTATTCGCTCCCCTTATAAAGAAAAGTTCGCCGTCCCGCGTCAGCCCGGTCTGGTCAAAGACGGCGGCGGTGAACTGCGTCTGCTTGCGCCTTACAACCAGGCCGATGCCGTTCGTGGGCTGGAAGAGTTTAGCCACCTGTGGCTATTGTTTGTCTTTCACCAAACGATGGAAGGCGGCTGGCGCCCAACCGTACGTCCTCCCCGACTTGGCGGAAACGCGCGAATGGGCGTGTTTGCTACGCGTTCCACGTTTCGCCCGAATCCAATCGGCATGTCGCTGGTTGAGCTTAAAGGTATTCGTTGCCAAAAAGATGAAGTGATCTTACAGCTCGGCAGTCTGGATTTGGTGGATGGCACGCCCATTGTAGATATCAAACCGTACCTGCCATTTGCAGAAGCCGTGCCGGACGCACGTGCTGGCTACGCACAGCAGGCTCCGCAGGCGGACATGCCTGTGATGTTTACACCAGAAGTGCAGCATCAGTTGACCGGGCTGGAAAAACGCTATCCGCATCTTGCGCGTTTTATCAGTCAGGTGCTTGCTCAGGACCCTCGTCCTGCCTATCGAAAAGGTGAAGATGTCGGGAAAACTTACGCCGTTCTGCTGCTGGACTTTAACGTTCGCTGGCGCGTCACAGAACACGGTTTTGAAGTGTTCGCTCTCGAAACGAGTTAATTTAGCCCTCTCTCTTTTGACATCTCTGCCACACTGGTAAACTAAACCACTTTTTTTGAAGCAGGCCGCCGCTGGCCTGCGCTCTGCCGTTCAAATGGAACCGTAACAACATGCGTACTAGCCAATATCTGCTCTCCACTCTGAAGGAGACACCTGCCGACGCTGAAGTAGTCAGCCACCAGCTGATGCTGCGCGCCGGGATGATCCGCAAGCTGGCCTCCGGTTTATACACCTGGCTGCCGACCGGTTTGCGCGTCCTGAAGAAAGTCGAAAACATCGTGCGTGAAGAAATGAACAACGCCGGTGCTATCGAAATGTGCATGCCGGTGGTTCAACCCGCCGACCTGTGGCAGGAGAGTGGACGTTGGGAGCAATACGGCCCGGAGCTGCTGCGCTTTGTTGACCGTGGCGAACGTCCTTTCGTGCTGGGTCCAACCCACGAAGAAGTGATCACCGACCTGATTCGCAACGAACTGAGCTCTTACAAGCAGCTGCCGCTGAATCTGTTCCAGATCCAGACTAAATTCCGTGACGAAGTGCGCCCACGCTTTGGCGTAATGCGTTCCCGCGAATTCCTGATGAAAGACGCCTACTCGTTCCATACGTCTCAGGAATCCCTGCAGGAAACCTACGACAAGATGTATGAGGCTTACAGCAAGATTTTCTCTCGTATGGGTCTGGATTTCCGTGCCGTTCAGGCAGATACCGGCTCTATTGGCGGCAGCGCTTCCCATGAGTTCCAGGTGCTGGCCCAAAGCGGTGAAGACGATGTAATCTTCTCTGACAGCTCAGACTATGCGGCAAACATCGAATTCGCTGAAGCTTTAGCACCGGCAGCAGGCCGCGCAGCGCCAACCGCTGAAATGAGCCAAATCGACACCCCGAACGCAAAAACTATCGCCGAGCTGGTTGAGCAGTTCAACCTGCCAATAGAGAAAACGGTTAAGACTCTGCTGGTGAAAGCCACCGAAGGCAGCGCTTACCCGCTGGTTGCTTTGCTGGTTCGTGGCGATCACGAGCTGAACGAAGTGAAGGCTGAGAAACTGCCGCAGGTAGCAAGTCCGCTAACATTCGCCACCGAACAAGAAATTCGCGACATCGTGAAAGCCGGTCCTGGTTCCCTGGGTCCAATCAATCTGCCTGTTCCAGTTGTGATTGACCGCAGCGTTGCGGCAATGAGTGATTTCGCCGCTGGCGCAAACATCGACGGCAAACACTTTATCGGCATTAACTGGGAACGCGATGTTGCGCTGCCAGAAGTTGCGGATATCCGTAACGTTGTGGCCGGCGATCCAAGCCCGGACGGCAAAGGCACCTTGATGATCAAGCGCGGCATCGAAGTGGGTCACATCTTCCAGTTGGGTACCAAGTACTCTGAAGCGCTGAAAGCCGCGGTTCAGGGTGAAGATGGCCGTAACCAGACCCTGACTATGGGTTGCTATGGTATCGGTGTTACCCGCGTGGTCGCGGCTGCGATTGAACAGAACTTTGACGATCGCGGTATTCTGTGGCCGGACGCTATCGCCCCGTTCCACGTTGCGATTCTGCCAATGAACATGCACAAGTCATTCCGCGTGCAGCAGCTGGCTGAAGAGCTTTATACCACGCTGCGCGCGCAGGGCATCGACGTGCTGCTGGACGATCGTAAAGAGCGTCCAGGCGTGATGTTTGCCGACATGGAGCTGATTGGTATTCCTCACACTATCGTTATCGGCGACCGCAATCTCGACAACGAAGAGATCGAATACAAACATCGCCGTGCTGGTGAGAAGCAGATGATCAAAACCAACGAGATCGTTGATTTCCTGGTGAAGCAGATCAAAGGCTAATTAGCCGCTGAGCATAAAAAAGCCCTGCATTTGCAGGGCTTTTTTCGTTTTAGTCGTTACACTCTTTGCCGGGCTTAAACTTCGCGCCCTTATCGGCAACCAGCGCTTTTTGTAACTCCCCACTGTCTGGAGAAGCCTGCAGCGTAAAGTGCCCTTCTACCACCAGCAGGATTGGCGAGCTGTTCTTGCCGCGCGCTGCCGCATAGGCTCTTTCCAGCTCGGCATTATCCGCAACGGCAAAGGTTTTACCGGTCGCACAGTCCTGGAATACCGCCGCGTCAGCCATGTATTTATACTTGCCTTTCATCGGCATTGGCGTTGACGGCAGCTTCGCATCCACCGCCTTTAGCGTGTAGTTGAACTGCGAATCAATCGGATTGCCTTCACGATCCAGCATCACCAGGCTGTCGCCCTTAGGGTGGTAATACTGCTTCTCGCCTTCGCTGTCGGTTAGGACCAGTTTATCGGCAGTCCGCGCCCATGTACCATAGCTGGCAAATGAGGCTCCTTTACCCTGGTAAGTCTGGTTCATCACCCAAGTGCCGTCCTTTTCCAGGAACAGCGAGGTTTCAATCCCTTCACAGTCCGCACACGGCACTACGCCGCGATAGCTCTGCTGCATCGGTTTCAATTCCGCTGCCTGAGCCGGGATCAAAGTTTGCGTTTCCGTACGATTATTACAGCCAAATAGCGTGAACAGGCTGAGCGCTGCCAGCGCAGCCAGAAGACTCTTCTTCATGCTTTATTCCTTATGCCGTTGTCCTAACGTTCGCCGCTATTCCGGATGACGACGAACTTTGCCGCGTAGTGCTTTGGTTGTCGATTTCTGCGCCTTTGAGGCCAGACGCCGCTCTTTAGAAGCCCGCGTCGGCTTTGTGGCACGGCGGCTCTTCTGCACTACGGTGAGTTCTTGTATCAGTGAAACCAGGCGAGCCACCGCCGCTTCGCGGTTCATCTCCTGGCTTCGGTATTCCTGGGCTTTAATCACCACCACGCCCTCAGGCGTGATCAAATGGTGACTTACTGCCAGCAGACGTATCTTATACGACTCCGGCAGGCTAGAGGCAGGGATATCAAAGCGCAAATGAATCGCCGTTGAGGTTTTATTCACATGCTGCCCACCCGCCCCCTGGGCGCGAATCGCGGTAATCGTGACTTCATTGTCCGGGATAACGACCGTTCGCGACACGAAAATCATTGCTGCAGCCAGGCCGTAAAGTGAATTTCCAGATTATTCTCGCTGTCGGACAGCCAGATTGCGCCATCCTGAATCGTCGCCTGCAGGTTCATGGTGCGCGTACCAAACTCACTTAGCTTCGCCAGCTGTGCGTCATCCAGATACCAGATGGACAGGTTTTTAAACTGGCTCAGGCGGGTCTGGTTTTGCTGCCACCAAATTTCCGCCGCCCGACTATTATAGGTAAACAATGCCACCTCAGCCGACTGGCTGCAGGCTTTTTTGACCCGACGTTCTTCCGGTAACCCTAGTTCAACCCACAAATCAATGCCAAGGTGATCGTTTTTACGCCAGATTTCCGGCTCGTCTTCTGCGCTGAGGCCACGGGTAAATTCCAGACGCTCATCCGCATATTTAATCCATGCCAGCAGGCGCAGCATCATGCGTTCCTGCGTTTCCGAAGGATGACGCGCCAGCGTCAGGCTGCTGTCCAGAAACCGATTACGATCGAGATCGGCCACATTCACCGTCGCCTTATAAATTGTCGCTTTTAACGCCATCACACTTCTCCATACACAATTGCGCGCTATTGTAGCGAAATAACACTCCTTCGGCTCTGAGTATGACGGGTATATTTGCGTGGCTGATATCGGTTACATTGCTGTGGTATAGTCACCTTGCTAAACAGAGTTTATCTTCGTAGGCTTAGACTTGACCCCACGAGTAGGTCTGAAGTCGGGACTCTGAGAGGAGGGTATGTGGAAAAGTATTGTGAATTAGTTCGGCAACGCTATGCGGAAATTGCCAGCGGCGATTTAGGCTATATTCCTGATGCCTTAGGATGCGTATTGAAGGCTCTGAACGAAGTTGCCTCCAGCGAGGCCGTATCGGAGTCGGTCAGGGAACAGGCGGCTTATGCTGCCGCGAACTTACTGGTGAGCGATTATGTCAATGAATGATGCGTATCAACCCATCAACTGTGATGATTATGACAATCTCGAGCTCGCCTGCCAGCATCATTTGTTACTGACGCTGGAGTTAAAAGACGGGGAGGTTTTGAAAGCCAAAGCGAGCGATCTGGTTTCTCGTAAAAACGTCGAATACCTGGTTGTCGATAACGCTGGCGCTACGCGTGAGTTACGCCTCGATAAAATTAACAGCTTTAGCCACCCCGAAATCGGCACTATCGTGGTGAGCGTCGAATAAATCTGATCACCCCATCTCAAACAAAACGGGCAGCTATCGAGGCTGCCCGTTTTGTTTACGGCTTCATTGAGGCGTAGTAGGCCGCTAAATCAGAGATATCCTCGTCTGAAAGCCCGCTGACGTAAGCCTTCATGATTTCTGCCTGCCCACCGCTGCGCTCCCCTTTTTTATAAGCCTGAAGCGAATGCTCCAGATAAGCTTCGCTCTGCCCGACAATGTTTGGGTATAGCGGCGCAGAAGCTTTCCCACTCATGCCATGGCAGGCAACGCAGGTCATGGCCTTCGCTTCCCCGGCCTGGGGATCGCCTTTCGCCAGAGCAGGTAAACTGCAGGCTATCAGCCCAAGCAGCAATACGACTTTTTTCATTGCTCAACTCCCTTTTGCCAGTCTATGTGCCAGCATGAATGTTCCGTAGCTTGTCCTTCACGAGTGACAAAAATACCCGGCGCAGCGATAAGTTGCTCGCCATAAAACAGCAGCGGCGTGGCGTCACGTTCCCATGGCGGAATGCGCAATTCCTGCCAGATTTTCTTCAGCGTTCGCCCTTTATTACGGCCGACAATATGCAGCAAACCTGAAGCCTTAAAACGCAGGCTAACAATTTCGTCCTCTGCTGGCGCACGCACCGGCATTCCCTTCTCGCTGAGTAAAATCATTCCCAGCCCAGGGAGATTCTGGGGGTGATAAGGTGCCGGCCATAAATAGCTTTTTTCCCGATCGATGGTCAGCAGCGGAACCCAATACAGTTCCCCCTGAAAACGCCTGATTTCATGTTCGCCCAGGCGAAGGCGAGGATTGGCATCTTCCCGACTTAAAGCGACTTCCTGCCATAAACGCTGAAGAGAAGCCCGGGACGGCATCGCAGCCCGATGCCAGGAGAGCCAGCGCCGCAGCAGGGCAAATCGCCGTGCCTCGCTCATCGTCAGCATCGACTCAATATGCAGCGCGCCCTCGGGTGACATCAAGTTATCCAGCTGTTCGGCAAGCAGTTCATCAAGCAGTTGCTCCTGCTCACCGCATAAATCCGCACTACGGGCAACGCTGCGGGAAAAATGGGGCCATCTTTCCCGCAGCAGAGGAACGACTCTCAGACGCAGGAAATTCCGGTCATACTTATCGTCCTGATTACTTTCGTCCTCAATCCAGCTTAGCCGGTGAACGCCGGCCCACTCCTCAAGCTGTGTTCGTGAAGTCGTCAGCAACGGGCGCAATAATAATGTGTCGCTAAAAGGCAAAATCGCAGGCATCGACGCCAGCCCGGCCGGGCCGCTGCCGCGTTTAAGCGCCAACAGGAAAGTCTCACACTGGTCGTCCAAATGCTGTGCCGTCAGCAGCACTTCACCTGCCAAAAGCGAGTCAGAAAGCGCCTGGTAGCGAGCCGCCCTCGCCTCCCCTTCAATCCCCTGGCCGCCGGAGGGAAGCTGAACATAAGCCACTTCGAAGGGCACGTTCCACTTCTCACAAATTGCCCGGCAATGTTCCACCCAGCTGTCTGCTCTCGGGCTGAGTCCATGGTGGATATGCATTGCCCTGATATGCAGGCCAGGTTGCAGAGTATCTCGCAGGGTAACGACTTGATGCAGCAGAACCGTCGAATCCAGCCCACCGCTAAACGCCACCAGCAGTTGGCGGTGAGGATGCAGAAAAGACTGAAGTTCGCGGCTAGTCATAGTTTGTCGTTACGAGGGGTTTGCCCGGCAAATTACCGGGCATTCGCGGCGCTGGCAAGGTTTACTGCTGATAAAGTTCCAGCGGCAGGCCGTCGGGATCGCTGAAGAAGGTGAATCGTTTGTTGGTATAGGGATCGACGCGAATGGGTTCGCATTTCACGCCGTGGCTTTCCAGGTGCGTAATCGCCCGGTCAATGTTTTCCACGCTGAATGCCAGGTGACGAAGCCCGCAGGCCTCCGGGCGACTTGGGCGTACTGGCGGAAACGGAAAAGAGAATAGCTCAATAACGTACTGGCCGTTCAGCGCCAGATCGCCTTTCCAGGAGTCCCGCTCTTTGCGGTAAACTTCCGCTTCCAGCGTAAACTCCAGCACATCGCAATAGAATTGCTTACTGCGTTCGTAGTCCGACGCGATAATCGCGACGTGATGAATTTGCTTTAAACCCAGCATAAAATCTCCTTAGTCACTTCAGGCAAGGTAATCATCGCTTCCCTGCAAAGCAAGCGCTCAAGCCTCTTTTAAGACTCGTACTCTGTAGACGCCGTCCTCACCGAGTTTAGCCCCGTGAATATCCGTTTCAAAGCCCGGATAATGTTCCCCCACAGAGCACAGCATCAGAAGGAAGTCGAGCACCGCCCGACTCTCTTTGGTGATCACTTCTCCCGGCATCACCACCGGCACGCCTGGCGGATAAGGCAGGATCATATTGGCTGAAACTCTGCCCAACAGTTCCTCTATTTCTACCGTTTCTACGTTGCCTTTCACCTGCTGCTGATAAGCCTCATGCGGCGTCATACGCATTTCAGGCAGGACATCAAAAGCGCGCAACATTAGATCGGGCAGGTTATGTTGCTTAATCAGTTTGTGGATCCCCTGCGCCAGCGTCTGAATGCGCATGTTGCGATAAAAGTCCGGATCCTCCGCATAAAGATCCGGCAGCATGTTCTTCACGCGCAAATTAAGATCGTAAGAGCGCTTAAACTCCGTCAGCCCGCGCAGCAGGCTTAGCGCTTTTGTCTTATCAATACCGATACTGAACAGGAACAGCAGGTTGTACGGACCGGTCTTCTCAACAACAACGCCCCGCTCGTCGAGAAACTTGGCCACCAGTGCCGCCGGGATCCCCTCTTCTGCCATTTCGCCCAACTCACTCATGCCCGGCGTCAAAATAGTGACTTTGATCGGATCGAGGTACATGTGCTCGGCATCGGCATCCCTGAAGCCATGCCAGTCTTCCTCTCCGGGGGCAATGGGCCAGCACTCGGCCTCATCAACATGATCGGGCTGCCAGATATCGAAGAACCAGTCTTCTGACTCTTCACGCAGACGCTGCACTTCACGGCGGAAATGCAGAGCACGCTCAACGGAACGGTTGATCAGCCGTTTCCCCGTATTACCGCGCAGCATCGCCGCGGCAGTTTCAATCGAGGCCACCAGCGGATAGCTCGGGGAAGTGGTGGTATGCATCATGTAGGCTTCGTTAAAGGTATCTTCATCGTAATCACCTTTAATGTGAATCAGCGAAGCCTGGGAGAACGCCGCCAGCAGCTTATGGGTCGACTGGGTTTCATAGATAATTTTCCCCGGTACTCGATCACCGCTCATGCCGCTTTTTCCCTGATAAATCGGATGAAAGTTGGTATAAGGCACCCAGGCGGAGTCAAAGTGAATCGACGGCACATCGAGGGTTTTCTTGATGAAATCGGTGTTGTACAGCAGCCCGTCGTAGGTCGAGTTGGTGATAACCGCGTGCACCGGCCACTGCGCATTCGGGGTTTCAGCGACCTTTTTCTCGATATTTTCACGAGTAAATTCACGCTGCGGAATACCGCCCAGGATCCCCAGCGCGTTACGCGTTGGCTTCAGCCAGATTGGCACCAGCCTGGTCATCATCAGCAAATGGGTCAGCGATTTATGGCAGTTACGATCGACCAGAATTGTGCTGCCGGATGGCGCGGCATACATGCCGACTATCTTGTTCGACGTCGAAGTCCCGTTAGTCACCATATAGCTTTGTTCGGCGCCGAAGGTGCGGGCAATGTACTCCTCCGCCTCCAGATGAGGGCCGGTATGATCTAGCAGCGAACCCAGCTCCGTAACCGAAATCGACACGTCGGCCTTCAGCGTGTTGCCGCCAAAAAAGTCGTAAAACAAGCAGCCGACCGGGCTTTTCTGGTAGGCGGTACCGGCCATATGCCCTGGCGTACAGAAAGTGTATTTTCCCTCTTTCACATAAGTGAACAGCGCTTTGGTCAGCGGCGGCGTAATCGTATCCAGATACTCGTCGGTGTACTGGCGAATACGCAGGGCGATGTCGTCGGCCGCGCTCAGCGCATACTCGAAGAACCACAGCGCCATGCGCATTTCATTCACGCTAACGTTTAGAGAGGAATGTGTATTGATGAATGCATACAGCGGCAGATCTTCATTCAGCAGGTTAATTTCGCTGCACAAGTCGAGGCTGTATTCGTCCCAGTCAAAGACCACGCCGCAGATACGAGGGTTGTGCTCAATCAGCTTAAGCAGGTCAGTGCTGTTGGTGGGGTAGATGAGCTGAAAGCCCTGCAGCTCCAGCGCGCGATGCAGTTCCTTAATAGGCTCGTCTTTGTAGAAAACGCCGTGCGGCCCCATAATCGCAATGGTATTCAATGTTCACCTCCTGGAAATCACCTGGCTAAGCATAGCGCAAAGGGATTTTCCATGAAGCGATAAATGCAAAAAGGGCCGGAAAATCCGACCCTTATCGCTATTTTACAACTCAAAATCAGGCGTAGCCGTAGCTCATCAGGCGCTGATAACGACGGTTTAACAATTCGTCTTTATTCAACACGTCGAGATCCGCCAGATCGGCCAGCAGCTGTGCACGCAGGGAAGCGGCCATCACTTCTGGATTGCGGTGCGCGCCGCCCAACGGCTCAGGGATCACGGTATCAATCAGCTTCAGCTCTTTCAGGCGAGGAGCAATGATCCCCATCGCTTCTGCGGCCAGCGGGGCTTTATCCGCGCTCTTCCACAGGATTGACGCACAGCCTTCCGGGGAAATAACGGAATAAGTGCTGTACTGCAGCATGTTCACTTTGTCACCCACGCCAATGGCCAGTGCACCACCGGAACCACCTTCACCGATAACGGTACAGATGACCGGAACTTTCAGACGGGACATTTCACGCAGGTTGCGGGCGATCGCTTCAGACTGACCACGTTCTTCGGCGCCAACGCCCGGATAAGCACCCGGCGTGTCGATGAAGGTAATGATCGGCATGTTAAAACGTTCAGCCATTTCCATCAGACGCAGCGCTTTACGGTAGCCTTCTGGTGCCGGCATACCGAAGTTACGACGGATTTTCTCTTTGGTTTCGCGCCCTTTCTGATGACCAATGATCATCACCGGACGACCTTCCAGACGAGCAATACCGCCCACGATAGCTTTATCGTCGGCATAGGCACGATCGCCGGCCAGTTCGTCGAACTCATCAAAAGCCAGACGAACGTAATCCAGGGTGTACGGACGCTGCGGATGGCGCGCCAGCTGCGCAATCTGCCATGCACCTAAATCAGCGAAGATCTTGCGGGTCAGCTCAACGCTTTTCTCGCGCAGACGCTGCACTTCTTCGTCCAGATTAATATCCAGTTTTTCATCCTGGCGGCTAACGGCCGTCAGGGAATCGATTTTCGCTTCCAGCTCTGCAATCGGCTGTTCGAAATCAAGGAAATTCAGACTCATAATATTCCTGTTTTAGTCAAACTCCAGTTCCACCTGCTCCGAACCAATCAGCGTTCGCAGATCGTTAAGTAAACGATCGCTAGGGGAAACACGCCATGTCGCACCGAAGCGCAACCGGGCTCGTGCATCCACCCTCTGATAGTAGAGATGTACTGGAATTGTCCCCGAACGATGGGGTTCCAGAGACTGACGGAGACGGTTTAAAAGCTGGTCATCAATTTGCCTGTCCGTCAGCGAGATAGCAAGCCCGCGCGCGTACTTTTCACGGGCTTCGTCGATGTCCATCAGCTCGCGGGCCGTCATTTTAAGCCCTCCGCTGAAGTCATCAAAGCTGACCTGTCCGCTAACGATCAGGATACGGTCTTTTTCCAGCAGATGCTGGTATTTTTCTAGCGCATCTGTGAATAACATCACTTCCAGACGACCGGAGCGGTCATCCAGCGTACAGATGCCGATGCGATTACCTCGCTTGGTGACCATAACCCGCGAAGCAATCACCAGACCCGCAGCCGTGGTCATTTTACCACGTTCCGTCGGGTGCATCTCTTTCAGGCGCATGCCACCGACATAGCGCTCGATTTCTTTCAGGTACTGGTTAATCGGGTGACCGGTTAGATACAGCCCAAGCGTTTCACGCTCCCCTTCCAGCACCACTTGTTCAGGCCAGGGAATCACGCTGGCGTAGGACTTTTCGACCTGCTCAGGCTCTTCGGCCAGAACGCCGAACATATCTGCCTGGCCAATAGCTTCCGCTTTCGCGTGCTGGTCAGCTGCTTTTAACGCATCACCCAGCGCATTCATCAGCGCCGCGCGGTGAGGCCCAAGGCGGTCAAAAGCCCCGGACATAATGAGTTTTTCCAGCACCCTGCGGTTAAGCTTTTTGATATCGGAACGCGCGCACAAATCAAAGAGATCGAGGAAATGCCCGCCCTGATTACGCGCTTCGATAATGGCTTCAATCGGGCCTTCACCCACGCCTTTTATCGCGCCGATGCCGTAAACAATTTCCCCGTCATCGTTAACGTGGAAATGGTAAAGGCCAGAGTTAATGTCCGGCGACAGGACTTTCAGCCCCATGCGCCAGCACTCATCCACCAGGCCCACCACTTTCTCGGTGTTATCCATATCGGCGGTCATTACGGCCGCCATAAACTCTGCCGGGTAGTGCGCCTTCAGCCACAGCGTCTGATACGAAACCAAAGCATAGGCGGCGGAGTGAGATTTGTTAAATCCGTACCCGGCAAATTTCTCTACCAGGTCAAAGATTTTCATCGACAGCTCGCCGTCGACGCCGTTTTTGATTGCGCCCTCTTCAAAAGTGCCGCGCTGCTTGGCCATCTCTTCCGGTTTCTTTTTACCCATCGCACGACGCAGCATATCCGCGCCGCCGAGGGTATAACCGGAAAGCACCTGGGCAATCTGCATAACCTGTTCCTGATACAGGATAATGCCGTAGGTAGGCTCCAGTACCGGCTTCAGGCTTTCGTGCTGCCATTCCACGTCCGGATAAGAAATCGCTTCGCGGCCATGTTTACGGTCGATGAAGTTATCTACCATCCCCGACTGCAGCGGGCCCGGACGGAAAAGTGCCACAAGGGCGATCATGTCTTCGAAGCAGTCAGGCTGCAGACGCTTAATCAGGTCTTTCATGCCGCGGGATTCAAGCTGGAAGACCGCGGTGGTTTCCGAGCGCTGCAGCATGTCGAAGCTTTTCTTATCGTCGAGCGGAATGGCGGCGATATCAATCGGCTCCAGTCCCTGTTTTGCCCGACGCGGGTTGATCATTTTCAGCGCCCAGTCGATGATCGTCAGCGTACGCAGCCCCAGGAAGTCAAACTTCACCAGGCCCGCATATTCAACGTCGTTCTTGTCGAACTGGGTAACCGGATGCTGCCCCTGGTCGTCACAATAAAGCGGCGCAAAATCGGTAATTTTGGTTGGGGCGATAACCACGCCCCCGGCATGCTTACCGGCGTTACGCGTGACGCCTTCCAGCTTGCGCGCCATGTCGATCAGGGCTTTAACTTCTTCGTCAGCTTCGTAGATCTCCGGCAGCTGCGGCTCCGCCTCAAAGGCTTTCGCCAGCGTCATGCCGGGATCCGGTGGCACCAGTTTGGAAATGCGATCGACAAAACCGTAAGGGTGACCGAGTACGCGACCTACGTCGCGAATAACCGCCTTCGCCGCCATCGTACCAAAGGTAATGATCTGCGAAACGGCTTCACGCCCATACATCTCGGAAACGTGGTCGATCACCTGGTCGCGTTTCTCCATGCAGAAATCAACGTCGAAGTCAGGCATCGAAACACGTTCCGGGTTAAGGAAACGTTCGAACAGCAGGTCAAACTCAAGCGGGTCGAGGTCGGTGATCTTCAGCGCATAGGCCACCAGCGAACCTGCACCTGAACCACGGCCAGGCCCGACCGGCACGCCGTTATCCTTCGACCACTGGATAAACTCCATTACGATCAGGAAGTAACCGGGAAAGCCCATCTGGTTGATAACCTGCAGCTCGATATCCAGGCGCTCGTCGTATTCAGGGCGTTTCTGCGCACGCACTTCCGGGTCCGGGAACAGGAACTCAAGACGTTCCTCCAGCCCCTCTTTAGATTTCATGACCAGGAAGTCTTCGGTGGTCATCTCTCCCGTCGGGAATTGCGGCAGGAAGTACTCACCCAGGCGCACGGTCACGTTACAGCGCTTGGCAATCTCAACGCTGTTTTCCAGCGCTTCCGGGATGTCCGAAAACAGCTCGCACATCTCTTCTTCGCTACGCATATATTGCTGGGCGGAGTAGTTACGCGGGCGCTTAGGATCGTCCAGCGTGAAGCCATCGTGGATCGCCACTCGGATCTCGTGGGCATCAAAGTCGCCGGCATCAATAAAGCGGACATCATTGGTGGCAACCACCGGCAAGCCGCGTTCGTCAGCCAGTGCCACGGCGGCGTGAAGATAGTTTTCTTCATCCACCCGACCGGTGCGAATCAGTTCCAGATAGAAGCGATCGGCAAAATGCTGCTGCCAGAATTCCAGGCACTGATCGACCAGCGGCTGGTTTCCGCGAAGCAGGCTTTTGCCAATATCTCCCATGCGCCCACCGGAGAGCAGAATTAGCCCTTCGTTTAACTCTACCAGCCACTCTCGGTCAATAATTGGGCCCGCTGCGCCGTAGCCACGCTGGTAGGCACGAGAGATCAGTAAGGTAAGGTTTTGATAGCCTTCATTGTTTGCAGCCAGCACCGTCAAATGACTAAGCTCATCGCCTAACAGCTCGTTGGCAACGTTAAAGTCCGCACCGATGATCGGCTTAATACCGGCTCCATGGCCGGAACCATAGAATTTGACCAACCCACATAGGTTGGTGAAATCGGTGATAGCGAGAGCAGGCATTCCCAGCGCCGCGGCTTTTTTTACCAGCGGCCCGGTCTTCGCCAGCCCATCAATCATGGAATAGTCGCTGTGCACCCGAAGGTGAATGAAACGTGGTTCAGCCATCTCTCACCAATTACTCTGTATCAGCTACTAAGGCTCAGGAGACGAGCCCAAGCGCGCGTTTGACGGGGCCAAAGCTGCGGCGATGGTGCTCGGTGGCACCATGCTCGGCCAGCTTTTCGAGATGAAAAGCGGTTGGGTAGCCCTTGTGCTGAGCAAAACCGTACTGCGGGAAGCTGAGATCCAGTTCGGCCATTTCACGATCGCGCGTGACTTTGGCAAGTATTGACGCCGCACTGATTTCTGCCACCCGGCTGTCGCCCTTAACAACCGCCAGCGACGGCATAGGCAATGCCGGGCAACGGTTGCCGTCAATCAACACATATTCAGGCACAACATTCAGGCCCGCAACTGCACGCTGCATGGCCAGCATCGTGGCATGCAAAATGTTGATATTGTCGATCTCGTGCGGCTCGGCACGGCCCAGGCTCCAGCTTAATGCCTTTTCGACAATTTCGTCATACAGCGCCAGACGGCGTTTTTCAGATAATTTTTTCGAGTCCGCCAGCCCTATAATCTGCTTTGCCGGATCGAGGATCACAGCTGCAGTAACAACGGCTCCGACCAAAGGCCCGCGCCCTACTTCATCCACGCCGGCGACAAGGTGCGTATGCGGGTAAACAAATTCGATCATTGAGCCAGCTCCAGCACGGCGTCCGCCGCCTGCTTGTCCGCATTACAACGGATCTGCTGATGCAAATCCCGGAAGGTGTCATGCATCTGATGGCTGACGGCACCGTCTTCCAGCAACGGCTCCAGCGCACAGGCAAGCCCGATAGGCTCACATTCGTTTTGCAGCAGCTCTTTAACCAGCTCGCATCCTGCCAGTAAATTTGGCAGAGAAACGTAATCGGTTTTCACCAGCCGCTTTGCCAGCCAGAACGTAAACGGCTTCATGCGGTAGCCAACCACCATCGGGCATTTGGCCAACATACATTCAAGCGCAGCCGTGCCGGAGGCCAGAAGCGCCGCATCACTGGCAATCATCGCTTCACGTGCTTTTCCGTCCAGCAGATGTACATGCAGTTCGGGGGCAATCTCAGCTTTAATCTTTTCGAACTGCTCTCGACGCTTTGCATTCACCAGTGGCACCACGACTTCCAGCGCAGGCCAACGCTTACGAAGTAGTTGCGCTGTTCTGAGGAAATCTGCGCTAAGCATTTCGACTTCAGCGCCGCGACTGCCGGGCAACAACGCCAGGCATTTTGCATCTGCCGCAATGCCTAGCGTCGCACGAGCAGCGTTTTTATCCGGATCGAGCGGCATGGCATCCGCCATGGTATGCCCGATGAAGCGACACGGTACATTAAACCGGTCGTAAAACGCTTTTTCGAAAGGCAGAAAAGCCAATACCAGATCGGTCGCTCTGCCAATTTTGAAAACGCGTTTTTGTCGCCATGCCCAAACGGACGGACTGACGTAGTGGATCGTACGGATCCCTTGTTTCTTGAGGTTGCCTTCAAGCGTGATATTGAAATCCGGCGCATCAATGCCGACAAAGACGTCGGGCTGCAGCTCGGTGAAGCGCTTCGTGAGATCGCTGCGGATCTGCAGCAGGCGACGTAAACGGCCAAGCACTTCAACGATGCCCATGACCGCAAGCTCTTCCATTTCATACCAGGCTTCACAACCTTCAGCCTGCATAAGCGGCCCGGCCACGCCAACAAAGCGAGCATCAGGCACGCGAGCTTTCAGTTCGCGAATAAGTCCGGCACCAAGAATATCGCCGGAGGTTTCTCCGGCGACCAGGGCAATCGTAAGGGGACGACCAGGCTTCATTTAACGAATCAAACCGCGCGTGGAGCGGGCAAAGAATTCAATAAATGCATTCACTTCCGGATGCTGAGCTGCAATTTCAGCAATTTCCGGCTTCGCCTCTTCAAGCGTCTTGCCGCTGCGATAGAGGATCTTGTAGGCGTTGCGAATAGCGTGCAGCGCTTCTTTGCTGAAACCGCGACGCTTCAGGCCTTCAATGTTCACACCAAACGGCGTCGCATGGTTGCCCTGTGCGATAACGTAAGGTGGAACGTCCTGAGCAACGCCGGAACAGCCGCCAACCATCACGTGGGCACCGATGATGCAGAACTGATGCACCGCAGTCATTCCACCGATGATGGCGTGATCCCCGATTTGTACGTGACCCGCAAGCGTTGCGTTGTTCGCGAGGATAACGCGATCGCCAATCTGGCAATCATGCGCAACGTGCGCATTGATCATCAGCAGGTTGTCGCTTCCCACCTTCGTTAATCCAGCATCTTGCACCGTGCCGCGATGGATGGTGACGCTTTCGCGAATGCGGTTGCGGTCGCCAATTTCCACGCGAGTTGGCTCACCCGCATATTTCAGATCCTGGTTAACTTCACCGATAGACGCGAACTGGTAGATCTCATTGTCACGGCCAATTTTGGTATGACCATTGACGACAACATGAGATTTCAGAACCGTGCCTTCGCCGATTTCAACGTTTGGACCTACGAGACAAAACGGGCCAATGTGAACGTTAGCGCCAATAACGGCACCTTCTTCCACAATAGCGGTTGGATGAATAAAGGCGGACTTATCAATCACGTATTATGCCTCCCGGCTGCGTGCACACATCATGGTCGCTTCGCAGACAATCTTGCCGTCAACAATTGCGACGCCTTTGAAACGCGTCAAACCACGACGAGTTTTCTCAAAGGTCACTTCCATAATCATCTGATCGCCAGGCACAACAGGGCGCTTAAAGCGCGCTTCATCGATGCCAGCAAAGTAATACAGTTCACCCGGCTCAAGTTTACCCACGCTTTTAAACGCAAGAATACCGGTAGCCTGCGCCATCGCTTCCAGGATCAATACGCCCGGGAAAATCGGCTTACCAGGGAAGTGCCCCTGGAAAAACGGCTCATTTACAGAGACATTTTTTACTGCGCGCAGAAAACGACCTTCTTCAAAATCCAGCACGCGATCAACCAGCAAGAACGGATAACGGTGCGGCAGAAGCTCTAAAATCTCTTCAATGTGCAGAGTATGAGTGTCAGTTGTCAAAATACTCTTCCTGTCTAAATATTCTAAATGACAATAATAACACGGCCTGCGGCAATCAAAGAATGCCAGCAGGCCGCAAATCAAAAAGCGCGGCTTACGCTCCAGCCCTAATGGCCGGAAACACGGCAGCGCAGGGAGCAGGCGACGATCAGTCTTGTTGATTGACCTTACGTTCGATGGCTTTTAAGCGTTTGCTCATCTCATCGATGTTCATCACCAGGGCGGCGGTTTTACGCCACGCTTTGTTCGGTTGGAGCGGGATCCCCGAAGAGTAAACTCCCGGTTCAGTGATTGGACGCATCACCATTCCCATTCCTGTCACGGTCACCTTGTCACAGATTTCCATATGGCCGTTGATTACGCTGGCACCACCAATCATGCAATAGCGGCCAATTTTAAGGCTGCCCGCCATGATAACACCACCCGCAACCGCAGTATTGTCGCCAATCACAACGTTATGTGCAATCTGGCACTGGTTATCAATGATAACACCATTGCCGATGATCGTGTCATCCAGGGCGCCGCGATCGATTGTTGTACAGGCGCCGATTTCAACGCGATCGCCAATAATTACCCGGCCTAGCTGAGGAATTTTCACCCAGTTACCGCGATCGTTAGCGTAGCCAAAACCATCTGACCCAATCACCGTGCTGGACTGAATCAAGCACTGAGCACCGATTTCGATGTTGTGATAGATGGAGACATTGGCCCATAAACGGCTACCCGCGCCGATTTTGGTATTTTTACCTACAAAGCAGCCAGCGCCGATCACCACGTTATCGCCCAGCTCAACGCCCGATTCGATAACGGCATTTGCGCCGATAGAAACATTTTGACCAAGCCTCGCGGTCGCATCAACAGCTGCGCTTGGCGCAATATTGCTTGCAGGCTGAGGCGTGGTATCAAGAATTTGAGCCATACGGGCATAGGTCAGGTAGGGATTCTTCACTACCAGCGCCGCGCTCTTAGCGTATGGAAGGTCGGCTTCGGTCATCACGACGGCAGAAGCCTGGCAGACAGCCAGCTGTTCACGATAGCGAGGGTTAACCATGAACGTAATGTGGCCAGACTGGGCAGTTTGCATAGATGCGACGCCGGTGATGACGATATCGCCATCACCGTGCAATTCTGCATCCAACTGCTGGGCTAATTCAGCCAGTCGAATTGAAGACATTACTTATTTAACCTGTTTCAGTACGTCTGCAGTGATGTCTTTAACGTCGTTACCTGCGTAAGCAACGGTGTTTGCATCCAGAACAACATCATAACCTTTATCGTCTGCAACTTTCTTCACAGCAGCCTGGATACGAGTAACCAGTTTGCTGCGCTCTTCGTTGGAACGACGGTTACGATCCTGCTCAAAAGCCTGTGCTTTTTCGGAGAACGACTGGCGCTGAGCCATGACGTCTTTTTCCATTTTGCTGCGATCTGAAGCTTTCATGGTTGAACCATCGCGCTGCAGGCGCTGCATTTTGGATTGCAGATCGTTTTCCATCCCCTGCAGTTCGCTGGCGCGGCCTTTGAACTCATTTTCCAGGGTTTTAGAAACACCGGTGTTTTGTGCGACCTGTTGGAACAGGTTGCCCATATTAACTACTGCGATGCTGGAGGCAGCCTGAGCGCCGGCTGAAGCAACCATAGCAATCCCGAGACCTGCGGCAACTAACCACTTTTTCACTATAAACTCCTTACCATCCCATAGGCGTCCGAAGACACTGTTTTTTGCGGGCACCTGCCAACTGACTAAACGGCTAACAGGTGCAGCGCCTCACTGCTGTTGCGTTCCATCGCGCAGAACAAATTACCAGGTTTTACCAATGTTAAACTGGAACTGTTCTGCCTTGTCTCCATCATATTTCTTATACGGCTGAGCATAAGAGAAGACCAGCGGCCCCAGAGGCGACATCCACTGCAGCGCAATACCTGCAGACATACGGATGTTACTTGGCGTGCTGTAATCAGGTATACCTGCCGCTCTGGTCGCGTCGGTGTTCTCCCATTTGGTATCCCAAACGGTACCTGCATCGACAAACAGGGAAGTACGAACAGAGTTTGCGTACTTCTCACTCAGGAACGGCGTCGGGGTAATCAGCTCAAGGCTGGCCACACCCATGGCGTTGCCGCCCACCGCATCGTTAGAGTTACACACAGTGCCGGTGCCACAGTTACGCTGGTTCGGGCCGAAATAAGCGGCTTTTGGACCAATGTTGTTTGACTGGAAACCACGCACGGTGCTGGAACCACCGGCATAGAAGTTCTCGTAGAACGGCAGTTCTTTACCACCCAGACCATCGCCGTAACCCCAACGGGTACGACCCAGCACAACCCACGTATGATTGTCATTGATCGGGAAATAACTCGCCGTATCTAATGTCACTTTGTAGAACTCGTTATCGGAACCCGGAATGGTGACTTTACCATTCAGGTTGACGCGAGAACCATCCGTCGGGAAGTAACCGCGGTCAAGGTTGCTGTATGTCCAACCATAGTTCAGAGTGAAGTCATCTGCCGAGAAACTGTTGTCGTTGGCATTCATAGTTGGGTGCTGACCCACAGAATCCAGGTAGCGCCACATAGCTATCTGCGGCTGCATGTTCGACAGATCGTTATGCACGTAACCCAAACCAAGGCGCAGCGTGTTGTATTCATTCACCGGGAAGCCCAGTGTTGTATCCAGCCCGTAGCTCTTGTTGGTGTAGTCAGACAGGTCCGCGTCATCAGCTTTAAAGTCGTTGAAGAAGATACGACCACCAAGGCTAACGCCATCCACCGTGAAGTACGGATCGGTCGCTGACAGTTCCGCGTAAGTCTGGTAGTCGTTTTTGGTGCCGCTGATACCTACCGAATAACCCGTACCCAGCCAGTTATCCTGCTGCACGCCGACCTGGAAGCTCACGCCGCTTTCGGTACCGTAGCCAACACCGAAGTTGAAGCTACCGGTGTTACGCTCTTTAACTTTATAGACAACGTCAACCTGATCCGGACTGCCGGATACACGCTGGGTGTCCACATCGACAGTCTCGAAGTAACCCAAGCGGTTCAGACGTTCTTTACCGGCATCAACAAGGTTGCTGCCCAGCCACGCCCCTTCCATCTGGCGCATTTCACGGCGCAGAACGGCATCTTTACTGGTGTCGTTGCCTTCAAAGCGGATCTTACGCACGTAGTAACGGTTACCGGAATCGACGTTAACGTGCAGCTTCACGGTTTTGTCAGCGTCATTAATTTCAGGCTGAGTCTGTACGCGCGGATAGGCGTAACCATAGCGACCCAGCAGTTTCTTAATGTCGTCTTCCATTTTGGTGACTTTGGTACCGTTATACAGCTCACCCGGCTGCATCTTAGTCAGGCTTTCGATTTCCGCAGAATGCCCGGCCAGATTGCCTTTCACATCCACGCCAGCGATCTTGTACTGCTCGCCTTCGGTGATGTTGATGGTCACATAAATGCTTTTCTTATCCGGCGTCAGGCTAACCTGCGTGGAGTCAATATTGAAACGCGCATAGCCGCGATCCAGATAGTAGCTACGCAGGGTTTCGAGGTCCCCCGCCAGCTTTTGCTTCTGGTATTTACGATCGCCGACAACGTTCCACCACGGCACTTCATCACGCAGTTGGAAACGGGAGATCAGCTCATCCGTGGTAAACGCGTGGTTACCGACGATGTTGATCTGCTGGATTTTTGCGGAGACGCCTTCCTGAAACACCAGTTTCAGGTCAACACGGTTACGCGGCAGCGGCGTGACGACAGCTTTGACGCTGGCGCTGTATTTCCCGACGCTGTAGTAGAAATCTTCCAGCCCTTTCTCGATGTCACCAAGCGTCGTGCGGTCGAGGGATTCCCCTACGCGTACGCCGGAAGCTTCGAGGTTTTGCTTCAGCATGTCATCTTTCACCGACTTGTTGCCGGAGAAGGTGATGCTGGCAATGGTTGGACGCTCTTTGACCTGCACAAGCAGCGTATTACCGTCACGCAGGACTCGTACATCATCAAAGTTGCCGGTGGCAAACAGTGAGCGGATTGTATTACTGATATCCTCGTCAGAGACGGTGTCGCCTACGCGAACCGGCATACTGAGGAGGGCCGCACCGACGGCGACTCGCTGCAGGCCTTCGAAATGAATGTCTTTCACCACGAACCCGTCTGCACCGTATACGGTGGCGCTGCTAAACAGCAGCGTCGCTATGAGGAGCTTTTTCATCGCCATCGTTGTTATGCGTTCTTCCTAACCTAATTCTCTCTATAAACGAGAGAAATCATTGAAAAGTGCAAGCCCCATTAATAGCACCAGCAAGATAGAGCCAATGCGATAACTGAAGTCCTGAACTCGCTCGGAAACCGGAGTGCCTTTCAGTTTCTCAACCGCCAAAAAGAGCAGGTGCCCGCCGTCAAGGACGGGAAGAGGAAACAGGTTAATGATCCCTAAGTTGACGCTGATAAGCGCCAGGAACATCAGGAAGTAAATTAACCCATATTCCGCCGACATGCCTGCCCCTTGAGCTATGGAGATTGGCCCACTGAGGTTGTTCAGTTTTACATCACCGGTTATTAATTTCCCCAGCATGTTGACCGTCAGCTTCATCAGTTGCCAGGTTTTATCCGTGGCTTCTGCTACAGCAGTAAACGGCCCATACTGACGCACTGTTTTGTACTCGTCGGGCAGCGGGATAATTTTAGGTACTACCCCTGCAAACCCTTCTGCCTTCGCTTTACCCGGTTTTGTATCCGGTATCAGCGTCAAAGACAAGGGGCTCCCCTGTCTTTCAATCTCTAAGGCTAGCGGCTGACCTGGATTGTCACGCACCAGGTTAACAAACTCACTCCATTGAAGGAGTGGCTGACCGTTGACTTTAACGATCCTGTCCCCCGCTTGCAAACCTGCCTTATTGGCCGCGGACTGCGGCTGAACTTCGTCCAGCACGTTTTCAATCTGCGGACCACGGGGCCTGAATCCAAGTGATACGACCGGATCCTGCTTATCAGGCTCAAACTGCCAATGGCTTAGATCAAGGGTGACATCACGCGTTTGATTTGTCCCAAACGGCGCATAAGAAACTCTCGCACTCGCATCGCCAATCTTACCGATTAAAGCTAAACGAACCGCATCCCAATCAGGCGTTTCGATACCATCTATCGCTTTTAGTTCCATGCCGGCGCTAATTTGTGCTTCCGCCGCGATAGAGTTGGGGGTTATTTCACCGATCACTGGACGCAGGCTGGGAATGCCAATGATAAACACCAGCCAATAGGCAAAGATAGCGAAGATGAAGTTAGCGATTGGGCCAGCGGCGATAATCGCCGCTCGCTGAGAAACCGTTTTATTGTTAAAGGCAGCATGACGCATCTCCGGCAGCACCGGCTCAACGCGTTCATCCAGCATTTTAACGTAACCACCCAGCGGGATCAGCGCGATAACAAATTCGGTTCCCTGACGGTCAGTACGACGCCAAAGCGCCTTACCAAACCCGATGGAGAAGCGCTCCACACGAACGCCACAGCGGCGAGCAACCCAAAAATGGCCGAACTCGTGCACGGTAATTAAAACACCCAGTGCAACGATAAACGCAGCCAAATTCCAGAGTATGCTCAACATAAAACCTTCCGTTAAATCGTCCTGAATACCAGAAGCAGCAGACAGGCAAACACCGGCACCGCCGCTGTCAGGCTGTCAATACGGTCAAGAATACCACCATGTCCCGGGATAAGGTGACCACTATCTTTAATCCCCGCTTCGCGTTTGAACATACTTTCGGTCAAATCACCTAAAACGGAAGCCAGCGCGGCAACAATGGAACAGGTTAGCAGAACAACGGGCGCCACGTTCAAATTCGCCCACATGCCGAACAGCAACGAGATGACGGCAGAAGTCGCAAGGCCACCAATAAACCCTTGCCAGGTCTTGCCAGGAGAAACCTTTGGCGCAAGTTTATGCTTGCCAAACATCTTTCCGAAGACATAAGCGCCAGAGTCTGCGCCCCAGACCAGGAACATCACATACAGTAACCAAACAGAGCCGCTGTAGTGGTTAATATCATAATGCCAGCTGCGCAACGCTACCATGCCCCAGAAGAAGGGAACAATGGTTAGCAGGCCAAAGACCAGGCGAAGCGGTTTGGAATTACGCCACAGCGCCGCAGAAGCCGGATAGAACAGAACCAGCAACAGCGCCGCTACCCACCACACTAGCGATGCCCAGAGTGAGAATTCGATTATCGGCAAATGCACCGAATGCCGATACTCCGGCAACGAAATCAGCATGACGGCAAGCAACAGACCACATAGCACCGCCAGCCAGACACGTTGCGAACGCGCAACAAAACCGGCGAGTTGCCCCCATTCCCATGCGGCCAGCATACAAATCACCAGCGTAGCAATCGCAAATCCTACTGGCGGAAGCCAAAACAGCGCCGCGATGACAACGGGAATCATAATAAACGCGGAAATCAGGCGATACTTCAGCAAAAGTGACCCCCAACAGGCTTATTCACCACCAGGTGCTGTGCCACCAAAACGACGCTCTCGGTTTGCAAAAGCATTTAGCGCACCTTCAAAGTCTTGTTCATCGAAATCAGGCCAAAGAACATCGGTAAAATAAAGTTCCGCATAGGCAATTTGCCAGATGAGGAAGTTACTGATGCGATGCTCTCCTCCTGTCCTAATTACTAAATCTACGGGAGCCAGTTCATGCATGCAGATCTGCTGACCGAGCAGTTCTTCATCTATCTGATCCGGGCGCAATAAGCCTTCCTGCACCTGCGACGCAAGCTGTCGCACTCCCTGAATGATATCCCAACGCCCGCCATAATTCGCAGCGATATTGAGCGTCAGCCCAGTATTCTCACTGGTTAATGCTTCAGCTTTTTTGATTCTTTCCTGCAGGCGGAGATTAAATCGGCTGGTATCGCCGATAATACGCAAGCGAACATTATGACGGTGCAGGCTTTTCACCTCACTGTCTAATGCCCAGACGAACAGCTCCATCAACGCGGTCACTTCCTGAGCGGGGCGGTTCCAGTTCTCGCTGCTAAAAGCGTAAAGCGTCAGCGCATCGATACCGTTATTTGCTGCAAAAGTCACAGCGCGGCGTACCGATTTTGCTCCAGCTTTATGACCGAAAACCCTCATTTTCCCCTGACGCTTAGCCCATCGGCCGTTACCATCCATAATGATGGCAACATGGCGGGCGCCATGCGTAGTTAAGGATTCGCTTAATTGTTGATTAGCAGACAACATAACGCGTAATGATTCCCTGAAAAAAATTAAGCGGTACTCAGGAATATTGAAGCCTGGTGCATAAAAAAGCCGTGTTGTGACACGGCTTTCCACTTAACGCTCAGTCACATCTGGCGATTAAGTGGCGCAGACTATATCACTGAAGCACAAAGCGAACAAATGGCGGCACTTCAGCCGGATGAATTATCACCGGCTTGCGATACGCATCACTTGTTTTCTGGCGATTTCACGAGCAACAGCATCCACACTAAGCACTTCATCCACACTTTGTGGATCAGTTAAATTCATTTGATCCAGCACGCAGCGGTTCAGCACGGCGATATCGGTAAATCTGACTTGCCGATTCAGAAACGCCTCTACAACCACTTCGTTTGCCGCATTTAGCGCAGTTGTCGCCGCCTGCCCTTGTGCGCTGGCATCAATGGCCAACTTAAGGCATGGATAGCGCTCAAAGTCAGGTTCCATGAAAGTCAGCGAACCGATTTTGCAGAAATCGAGTGGTGTAACACCAGATTCTACGCGTGCGGGGTAAGCCATCGCATGGGCAATAGGCGTGCGCATGTCGGGCTCACCAAGCTGAGCCAGCACGCTGCCATCGCGGTAACGAACCATAGAATGAATGACAGACTGAGGATGAATCAGCACTTCCATTTGTGCAGCTGAAGCGTTGAACAACCAACGAGCTTCAATGTATTCGAGACCTTTGTTCATCATAGTGGCAGAGTCGACGGAAATCTTACGCCCCATCGACCAGTTCGGGTGGCTGCATGCCTGATCCGGCGTCATCGCCGCCAGGTCTGCATAAGCCGTTTCCCGGAACGGGCCACCCGATCCGGTGAGGATAATAGACGACACGCCATTATCTTCGAGGCTAGCGTATCCCAGGTTACGCTGGATTGTTTCCGGCATACTCTGAAAAATGGCGTTATGTTCGCTGTCGATAGGCAACAACTGTGCTTTGCTACGAGCAACAGCTTCCATAAACAAACGCCCGCAGGTAATCAGCGACTCTTTGTTCGCCAGCAGAACCTGCTTGCCGGCGGAGATAGCGGCAAGCGTTGAAGACAGCCCTGCCACGCCCACAATAGCAGCCATCACCTGATCCACTTCGTCAAGCGTAGCAACTTCGCAAGCGGCCTGCTCACCGGCCATGACTTCAGTTTTACTCCCCTGCTCTTTCAGGGCACGACGGACTTCCGCCGCCGCAGACTCACTGGCCATGACCGCATACTTCGGCGAGAACGCCAGGCACTGCTCCACCATTTTCCCGACATTAGTGCCCGCAACCAGAGCCGCAACGGCAAATTTTTCAGGATTGTGACGAACGACGCTAAGCGTGCTGACGCCAATAGAGCCGGTGGAACCAAGAATAGTGAGCTGCTTCATGAGGTACTCGGGGTCGTAAAATGAAGGATTAATGGCGCAATAGTTTGCGGCGCGGGACGCCCATTGTCTACGCCTTTACTTGACGTTTTTATAAAGCAAAACGCCGCCCGTAAACGCTTCGCGGTGCGCGAGGGCTTACTGGGCGGCGAATTTTCCACAGAAATTGTGGATTAGAACTGCATCAGCTCGGTTTCTTTTTCAGACAGAGCCGCATCCACTTTCTTGATAGCAGCATCAGTCAGCTTCTGCACGTCGTCCTGAGAACGGCGATCGTCATCTTCACTGATCTCTTTGTCTTTCAACAGCGCTTTAACTTTATCGTTAGCGTCGCGGCGAACGTTACGAACAGCCACGCGTGCGCCTTCGGCTTCGCCACGTACCACTTTGATCAGGTCTTTACGACGCTCTTCGGTCAGCGGAGGCAGTGGAACACGGATATCGGTGCCCGCAGAGCTTGGGTTCAGACCAAGGTCAGAAGCCATGATCGCTTTCTCTACCGCCGGGCCCATAGAACGATCGAAGACGTTGATCTTCAGAGTACGGGTATCTTCAACGGTGACGCTGGCCAGCTGGCGGAGCGGCGTTGGTGTGCCGTAGTATTCTACGACGATGCCGTCCAGCAGGCTTGGAGAAGCACGGCCGGTACGGATTTTGCTGATTTGGTTTTTAAACGCTTCGACGCATTTATCCATACGCACTTCAGCATCTTTTCTGATATCGCTAATCACGTTACGAATCCTTGAAAACTGGTTTAAGGCAGACCACGCTTATTCTCTGCAGCTGCAACGCCGCAGGCTAAGTATAGCCCTGTTTATTCCTGGCTGTAGATAAAGCCAAATCTTACCCTGATTACCGGGCAACTGAAATTATTCAGTAATTAAAGTGCCTTCTTTCTCACCCATTACCACACGACGCAGCGCACCCGGCTTGTTCATGTTGAACACGCGGATCGGCAATTTGTGGTCACGAGCAAGGGTGAACGCGGCAAGATCCATCACTTTCAGCTCTTTATCCAGCACTTCACTGTAGGTCAGCTGATCGTACATGGTTGCAGCAGGATCTTTTGCCGGATCGGCGGTAAACACGCCATCCACTTTAGTGGCTTTCAGTACCACGTCTGCTTCGATTTCGATTCCACGCAGGCAGGCCGCAGAGTCAGTGGTAAAGAACGGGTTACCGGTACCGGCAGACAGGATAACTACGCGGTTAGCGCGCAGCAGGCTGATCGCTTCAGCCCAGCTGTAGTTATCACAAACGCCATTCAATGGAATAGCGGACATCAGGCGGGCGTTCACATAGGCGCGGTGGAGCGCATCGCGCATCGCCAGGCCATTCATTACGGTCGCCAGCATGCCCATGTGGTCGCCCACGACGCGGTTCATGCCGGCTTTAGCCAGGCCCGCACCACGGAATAAATTGCCACCGCCGATTACCACCCCGACCTGAATGCCAAGTTCCACCAGCTCTTTAATTTCCTGAGCCATACGGTCCAGAATACTCGCGTCAATACCAAAGCCTTCTGTGCCTTGCAGAGCTTCGCCGCTCAGTTTGAGCAGAATACGTTTGTAGACGGGTTTTGCATTGGTAGCCATGTTTCTTTCCTGAGAACAGTCAACGAATGGGGGATGGTTAATTCTGGCGACATTCTGTCGCATTTCAGCCCGCTCGCCTAACGGAGCGCTCTGAAATTGTAAGGCTGGACAAAAAGGAACCGCCGGTTGGCGGTTCCTTTTAAACCATTAAGACTGCTTGGACATGGCAGCAACTTCTGCTGCAAAGTCAGTCTCAACTTTCTCGATACCTTCACCCACTTCGAAGCGGATGAAGTTAGTTACGTCAGCATTGTGCTCTTTCAGCAGCTGAGCAACAGTTTTGCTTGGGTCCATAACGAACGGCTGACCAGTCAGAGAAACTTCACCGGTGAATTTCTTCATGCGGCCTTCAACCATTTTCTCTGCGATTTCTTTTGGTTTACCGGACTGCATCGCGATGTCCAGCTGAACCTGGTACTCTTTCTCTACAACTTCTGCAGAAACGTCTTCAGGCTTAACGAACTCTGGCTTGCTTGCAGCGATGTGCATGGCCAGCTGTTTAACCAGCTCTTCATCAGCACCTTTAGCGGCAACCAGAACACCGATACGTGCGCCGTGCTGGTAAGAACCCAGAACTTCGCCTTCCAGGGAAGAAACGCGACGGATGTTGATGTTCTCACCGATTTTAGCAACCAGTGCAACGCGCTCTTCTTCAAACTGCGCTTTCAGAACTTCAACGTCGGTGATTTTACCCGCGACTGCTGCATCCAGAACTTTGTTAGCAAATGCCTGGAAACCGCCGTCTTTAGCAACGAAGTCAGTCTGGCAGTTAACTTCCAGAATCACGCCGTAGTTGCCGTCGATCTTAGTGATGATCACGCCGTCAGCAGCAACGTTGCCTGCTTTTTTAGCCGCTTTGATCGCACCGGATTTACGCATGTTCTCGATTGCCAGCTCGATGTCGCCGTTGGCTTCGGTCAGCGCTTTTTTACAATCCATCATGCCAGCGCCAGTACGCTCACGCAGCTCTTTTACCAGGGATGCGGTAATTTCAGCCATTCTAAAATCCTCGGAGATGTTGCCTGCCCGGCGCATTGGCCAGACGGGCTTAAAAGTGAAAAAGGGGCCATAAAAAGGCCCCTAACCAAACGAGATACTACCTGGTTAAATAAGGGCTTTCCCCTTTATATTTCGAGCCGCAGGTGCGTTACCTTCACTCGCTCATCCTGGTCACTTACTGATGTAAGCTCCCAGGAATTCTCGAGTTTGCCGCCTTCCAGCAACTCGAAATCTCTTGGGGAATCATCAAACCTTATTATTCTGCTTCTACGAAGCTTTCTTCCGCCTGGGAAGCCAGATCCTGAGAACGGCCTTCACGAACGGTTGCAGCTACAGCGCCCAGGTACAGGCTAACAGCACGGATAGCATCGTCGTTACCAGGGATAACGAAATCAACACCGTCCGGATCAGAGTTGGTATCAACGATAGCAAATACTGGGATACCCAGGTTGTTTGCTTCTTTGATAGCGATGTGCTCGTGATCGGCATCGATAACAAACAGTGCGTCCGGCAGGCCGCCCATGTCTTTGATACCGCCCAGGCTGTTTTCCAGCTTGTCCAGCTCACGAGTGCGCATCAGCGCTTCTTTCTTAGTCAGCTTGTCGAAAGTACCGTCTTGAGCCTGAGTTTCCAGGTCTTTCAGACGTTTGATGGACTGACGAACGGTTTTCCAGTTAGTCAGCATGCCGCCCAACCAGCGATGGTTCACGAAGAACTGATCGCAGCTGTTAGCAGCGTCTTTCACCGCTTCGCTTGCAGCGCGTTTAGTACCAACGAAAAGGATTTTGCCTTTGCGAGAAGAAATCTTGTTCAGTTCAGCCAGAGCTTCGTTGAACATTGGTACAGTTTTCTCAAGGTTGATGATGTGAACTTTGTTACGTGCGCCGAAGATGAAAGGCTTCATTTTCGGGTTCCAGTAACGGGTCTGGTGACCGAAGTGAACACCAGCCTTGAGCATGTCGCGCATGGAAACAGTAGCCATGTTTTAAAACCTCTATATAAAGTATGGGGTTATGCCTCCACGTATCCCATATTGCCGACCCCAAAGGGCACCCCGGAATATGTGTCGATACGTGTGTGTTATTTACACAAAGTGAGCGTATTTGGCTGTACCCGAAAAATCGGAATACAAGTCCGGCGCGCTTTATACCATAAATGGCCCCCAGACTCCAATAGTTGTTGCCATGATACGCACTTGATGATTCTCAATTTTGCAGGGAGACGCCCCCCCTGATACCATTACAGCAACTTCCCTGCTCATTTCATGTCGACGTTATCGACATCTGCGGATCTGATATGGCTATCTCAATTAAGACACCTGAAGAAATCGAAAAAATGCGCGTCGCTGGCCGCCTGGCTGCCGAAGTGCTGGAAATGATCGAATCCCACGTTAAACCGGGCATTACCACCGGCGAGCTGGATCGCATCTGTAATGATTACATCGTGAATGAACAGCAGGCTATTTCCGCTTGTCTGGGCTATCACGGCTTCCCAAAATCCGTCTGTATCTCTATCAACGAAGTGGTTTGCCACGGCATTCCAGATGACGAAAAAGTGCTGAAAGACGGCGATATCGTCAATATCGACGTGACCGTTATCAAAGACGAATACCACGGCGACACCTCTAAGATGTTCATCGTGGGCAAGCCGACGATTCTCGGCGAACGCCTGTGCCGCATCACGCAGGAAAGCCTGTATCTCGCACTGCGCATGGTAAAACCGGGCATACGCCTGCGCACGCTCGGCGCGGCAATCCAGAAGTTTGTTGAAGCAGAAGGTTTCTCTGTCGTACGTGAGTATTGTGGCCACGGCATTGGTCGCGTGTTCCATGAAGAACCTCAGGTACTTCACTATGACGCAGATGACGGCGGCGTAGTGCTTCAGCCGGGCATGACCTTCACCATTGAACCGATGGTTAACGCCGGTGATTACCGCATTCGCACTATGAAAGACGGCTGGACGGTGAAAACCAAAGATCGCAGCTTGTCTGCTCAATACGAGCATACTATTGTGGTGACGGAGAACGGCTGCGAGATTATGACCCTGCGTAAAGATGACACCATCCCGGCAGTGATTTCGCATAACGAATGATGCCCTGACGTCAGTCAGCAATCTAAGCCGGCCCTGAGCCGGCTTTTTTTATGGGTAGCGCACAATGAGTCCAGCTTTGCCAGAGCAGTTTGCCAACACCACCGAACCCGAGATCGCCGGCCAGCCGGACTATCCAAACAGCTGGCAGGAAGCCGAACTTAACTGCGCAGACATCAAGTCGCACTTAGACACTTTCCAGAAATGGCTGGGTAAAGCCTTCGATAGCGGCGTTTCCGCTGAACGGCTTATAGATGCCCGCACCGAATTTATCGATCAGCTGCTGCAGCGGCTGTGGATTGCCTACGGCTTTGCCGATGTTCCCGAAGCCGCGCTGGTTGCCGTGGGCGGCTATGGCCGCGCCGAGCTTCACCCGCTGTCGGATATCGATCTCCTGATTCTGAGCAGAAAACGGCTAACGGACGCCCAGGCGCAGAGTATCGGCGAGTTGCTGACCCTGCTTTGGGACGTGAAGCTGGAAGTGGGCCACAGCGTACGTACGCTAGAAGAGTGCCTGCTGGAAGGCTTGTCCGATCTGACGGTCGCCACTAACCTCATCGAATCTCGCTTGTTAATTGGCGATGTCGCCCTGTTCCTTGAGCTTCAGAAACACATTTTCAGCGAAGGTTTCTGGCCGTCGGCCAAATTCTTTGCCGCCAAAGTCGAAGAGCAAAACGAGCGTCACCAGCGCTATCACGGCACCAGCTACAACCTTGAGCCCGACATCAAAAGCAGCCCTGGCGGCCTGCGTGACATTCACACGCTGCAGTGGGTTGCCCGCCGTCACTTCGGCGCCACCTCCATGGGAGAAATGGTGGACTTTGGTTTCCTGACTGAAGCAGAGCGTAAAGAGCTGGATGAATGCCAGCATTTGCTGTGGCGCATTCGTTTTGCCCTGCATCTGGAAGTCAATCGCTACGACAACCGGCTACTGTTTGACCGCCAGCTTAGCGTGGCCCAGCGCCTGCACTACAGCGGCGAAGGCAACGAGCCGGTCGAACACATGATGAAGGACTTCTACCGCGTCACTCGCCGCGTGGGCGAATTGAACCAGATGCTTTTGCAACTGTTCGATGAAGCCATTCTGGCGCTCGATGCCAGCGAAAAACCGCGCCCGCTGGATGATGACTTCCAGCTTCGCGGCACGCTTATCGATCTGCGGGATGAAACCCTGTTTATGCGCGAGCCGCAGGCTATTCTGCGCATGTTTTACATGATGGTGCGTAACCGCGACATCACCGGCATTTACTCCACGACGCTGCGCCACCTTCGTCACGCCCGCCGTCACCTGACCCAGCCGCTCTGCTACATCCCGGAAGCGCGCGAGCTGTTTCTGGTGATGCTGCGTCATCCTGGCGCGGTAAGCCGTGCGCTGGTGCCAATGCATCGTCATAGCGTGCTGTGGGCCTATATGCCGCAGTGGTCGCATATTGTCGGCCAGATGCAGTTCGACCTGTTCCACGCCTACACCGTGGATGAACACACCATTCGCGTCCTGCAAAAGCTGGAAAGCTTCGCGAAAGAAGAAACTCGCTCTAAGCACCCGCTGTGCGTCGACCTTTGGCCGCGCCTTTCCCATCCTGAGCTGATTTTAATCGCCGCTCTCTTCCACGATATCGCCAAAGGGCGAGGCGGCGATCATTCCGTGCTGGGCGCGCAGGACGTGCTGAAATTTGCCGAGCTTCATGGCCTTAACTCCCGGGAAACTCAGTTGGTTGCGTGGCTGGTCCGTCAGCATCTACTGATGTCCGTCACCGCTCAGCGCCGTGATATTCAAGATCCTGAAGTCATTAAACAGTTTGCCGAAGAGGTGCAGACCGAAAACCGCCTGCGCTATCTGGTCTGCCTGACGGTGGCGGATATCTGCGCAACCAACGAAACGCTGTGGAACAGCTGGAAGCAAAGCCTGCTGCGTGAGCTGTACTTCGCCACCGAGAAACAGCTGCGCCGCGGGATGCAGAACAGCCCGGATATGCGCGAACGCGTTCGTCACCACCAGCTTCAGGCGCTTGCACTGCTGCGGATGGACAACATTAATGAGGAAGCGCTGCATCACATCTGGGCGCGCTGCCGGGCAAACTACTTTGTTCGCCATACGCCAAACCAGATCGCGTGGCATGCCCGGCATTTGCTGAAGCACGATCTTAGTCAGCCGATGATCCTGCTGAGCCCGCAGGCAACGCGCGGCGGCACGGAGATCTTTATCTGGAGCCCGGACAGGCCTTATCTGTTTGCCGCCGTCTGCGCCGAACTCGACCGCCGTAATCTCAGCGTTCACGACGCGCAGATCTTCACTACCCGCGACGGTATGGCGATGGACACCTTTATCGTGCTCGAGCCCGACGGCAGCCCGCTGTCCATTGACCGACACAATATTATTCGCCACAGCCTCGAACAGGCGATCACCCAGACGACCTGGCAGCCACCGCAGCCACGCCGTCAGTCGGCAAAACTGCGTCACTTTACCGTCGATACCGAAGTCAATTTCCTGCCAACGCACACCGACCGGCGTACGTTCCTTGAGCTGATTGCGCTCGATCAGCCGGGTCTTTTGGCCAGGGTGGGTGAAGTGTTCGCCGACCTCGGTATTTCGCTCTACGGGGCGAGAATTACGACAATTGGTGAGCGAGTAGAAGATTTATTTATAATCGCCACCGCAGACCGGCGTGCACTTAATAATGTGCTCCAGCAGGAAGTGCAGCAACGGTTGACAGCGGCCCTTAATCCAAACGATAAATAACGGTCTTTTATTTTTTACCTTTTTAGCCCGAAAGCGACAGTCAAGTTGATTGTCGCTCAAAAGTTGAAAGGTAAGTCACAATCAGGAAATGTTCATCATGCAGCAGCTACAAAATGTAATCGAAACCGCTTTCGAGCGTCGCGCCGAGATCACCCCGGCAAATGTTGATCCCGTGACCCGCGAAGCGGTAAATCAGGTGATTGCCCTGCTCGACAGCGGTGCGCTGCGCGTTGCTGAAAAAATTGATGGCCAGTGGGTTACCCACCAGTGGCTGAAAAAGGCGGTACTGCTTTCTTTCCGCATTAACGACAACAAAGTTATCGAAGGTGCAGAAAGCCGCTATTTCGATAAAGTCCCGATGAAATTCGCCGACTACGACGAAGCGCGTTTCCAGAAAGAAGGTTTCCGCGTTGTGCCACCGGCGGCAGTACGCCAGGGCGCGTTCATCGCACGTAACACCGTGCTGATGCCATCCTACGTCAATATCGGTGCTTATGTTGATGAAGGCACCATGGTCGACACCTGGGCAACCGTGGGCTCTTGCGCGCAGATCGGTAAAAACGTTCACCTGTCCGGCGGTGTCGGCATCGGTGGCGTACTGGAACCACTGCAGGCTAACCCAACCATCATCGAAGACAACTGCTTCATCGGCGCGCGTTCCGAAGTGGTTGAAGGCGTGATCGTTGAAGAAGGTTCCGTGATCTCCATGGGCGTTTACATCGGCCAAAGCACCCGCATCTATGACCGTGAAACCGGTGAAGTCCACTACGGCCGCGTGCCAGCAGGCTCCGTTGTCGTTTCCGGCAACCTGCCTTCTAAAGACGGCTCTTACAGCCTGTACTGTGCGGTGATTGTGAAGAAAGTTGACGCCAAAACCCGCGGTAAAGTGGGCATCAACGAACTGCTGCGTACCATCGACTAAGTTTTTTGCATTAAAAGGCGGGTTATCCCGCCTTTTTTGCATCTGGCACTAGCGGAAAAGGAATTTTCCGTTAACTCTCTAATGGTTATTGATATTGAAGGGTACCGCTTATGTACGATAATTTAAAAAGTCTGGGTATTACCAATCCTGATGAAATCGATCGTTACAGCCTCCGGCAGGAAGCCAACAACGATATCCTGAAAGTCTATTTCCAGAAGGATAAGGGCGAGTTTTTTGCCAAAAGCGTGAAGTTTAAATACCCACGCCAGCGCAAAACCGTGGTGGCCGATGGCGTAGGCCAGGGCTACAAAGAAGTGCAGGAGATCAGCCCCAACCTGCGCTATGTCATCGATGAACTCGATCAGCTTTGCCAGCGTGACCGCACCGAAGTCGATCTTAAGCGTAAGATCCTCGACGATCTGCGCCACCTCGAATCCGTGGTGACCAACAAGATCAGCGAAATTGAATCCGATCTGGAAAAACTGACTCGCAACAAGTAGTTCAGAACCTCATAAAAAAGGGCCGCAAACGCGGCCCTTTTCAGCTCTACACGAAGATTACTGCATCAGAAGGTAAATCTGCGCATCACCGCGCTGAATGCTCAGCGCCATCACCGACGGCTTGCTGTCCATCACTTTACGCAGCTCAGCGATATTATTCACCGCCTGCTGGTTCACGCCGACGATAATGTCACCTTTTTTCAGGCCAATACGCGCGGCCGGCGTATTTGGCTTCACGCTGGTGACCTGCACGCCTTTCTGGTCTTTACCGCCGCGGTTGCTCATCTCCGCACCTTCAATACCGGTGAAGATAGTGGCGGCATCAACCTGATTCTGAGTGCTTTGCTGCAGCTCCAGACTCACCGTCACTGGCTTACCATCACGCAGCAGACCCAGCGAGATTTTGCTGCCCACTGGCATAGAACCCACTTCTGCGCGCAGTGCGGCAAAACTACTGATCGCCTTGCCGTTCAGCGTGGTGATCACATCCCCTGCTTTGATTCCTGCTTTAGCCGCGGAAGAGTTCGGCATGACCTGGCTGACAAACGCACCACGCTGAGCGTCGACTTTCATCGCTTTCGCCAGCTCGGAGTTCAGCTCAGTGCCCATAATCCCCAGCTCGCCACGACGAACCTGACCGTACTGCACCATCTGAGCGGTCAGGTTTTTCACCATGTTACTCGGGATAGCAAAGCCGATACCGATGTTGCCGCCGTCCGGAGCCAGAATCGCCGTGTTGATACCGATAAGCTCGCCGTTCAGGTTAACCAGCGCCCCGCCGGAGTTACCGCGGTTGATCGCCGCATCGGTCTGGATAAAGTTTTCGTAGTTTTCCACGTTCAGGCCGCTACGGCCCAGCGCAGAAACGATACCGGAGGTCACGGTTTCGCCCAGGCCATATGGGTTACCGATGGCTACGGTGTAATCACCTACGCGCAGCGCGTCGGAGTCGGCAATTTTAATCGCCGTCAGGTTTTTAGGATCCTGCAGCTGAATCAGCGCGATATCGGAGCGTGGGTCTTTACCCACCACTTTGGCGTCAAACTTACGGCCATCGCTTAGCTGAACTTTAATCACGGTGGCGTTATCCACCACGTGGTTGTTGGTCACGACATAGCCTTTCGCCGCATCAATAATTACCCCAGAGCCCAGGGCCATAAATTTCTGCTGCTGGCTGCCTCCGTCACCACCACCGCCCTGAGCGCCACCGCCCTGGCAGAAAGGTGAGCTTTGGAACGGCGAACCGTCCTGGCAGAACGGGGAATTGTCGCCGAAGAATTGCTGGAAATTACGCCCCATACGCGGAGTATTTACCGTTGTGCTCCCTTCAACGTTGATACTCACCACTGAAGGCATCACCTGCTCCAGCATCGGCGCAAGGCTTGGCAGCGGCTGCGCAGCAGATGCGGAAGAGGCCGTCTCAGCGGCGGAGGCAGACATCGGACTCAGCGCCAAACCCAGACTAAGAGCCAGCGCACTCATTGCTAACGTGGTTTTTTTCATGGAATCATCTCAACTTTCAAATAACGCAAAATTGCTGTGTTGGTACACCATTCAGAGTGAAGTTTACGCGCTAAGTTCAGCGCTTAAGTGCATGGAAAAAGTAAAAATTTATTCTCTATCTTTACAAAACTCCCGAGAAAACTCACTCCACCGCCATCAGGCGTCGATACTCATCCCAGGCATATAAATCGGTCATTCCACTGATGTAATCCTGAATAAGCCTTGCACGGAAATAGTATTCCCACACGGAAAAATCAAGGCTTGCCGGATGCAAAGCGCTCACCGCTTCTACATAGGCAAGCCTATGTTTAGTTGAAAGTTTGTGGAAAAGTCTTGATTCAATAGGCAGACGACGCAGGCTTTCCTTGCTCACCAGCTCCGTGAAGTCCTCCGTTGAAAGCTCGAGTAAGGGACTGTAAATATCCAGTAAACCGCTGATAACCCGATACCCCTGCAGCTCCAGTTGCTCAATATCCGGGTGGCTGAAGACCTGCCGCACGGCCACCTGCTTGTACAGCTCCAGCAGTCGGGCATACGGGCTGTCGTCCTCCAGCAGCGCATGATTGAACTCGCCGGAATAAATCTCAGGCAAATTGTCGATAAAACGCTGGGCGGCATACGGCGCCAGTTTGTTTAGCGTATTGACGCGCAGGTACATAAAGAACTGATCTTCCGCACTGCGGCGCATTTGGTTGGTGCGGGATTTCTCCCAGGCATCTTTGACTACCAGCTCAAAGAGATCGCCTTTCTTCTGCTCGCCCCAGGACTCGCTCAGATGCTGATAAAGCTGCTCGACGCTGAAAATACGTTTCTCAACGGCATCTTCGAGATCCGCCACGCAGTAAGAAATATCGTCCGCAGCCTCCATGATCCAGGTCAGCGGAAAACGGCTGTACTCGCCCAGGTTCAACTCTTTGCGCAGGCGCTCGATGTATCCTTCTTCCGACAAATAAAAACCCGGCTTCTTCATCAAATAAGCGTGGCTTGCTGGTGGCTTTTGGGCAAACCAGGCCGGGCGGGTGTATTTGAGAATGCAGCCGACCTGCGCCCAGGTTAGGTTCATCCGCAGCAGGCTGTGCACCAGCCGGATGCCTTGCGCATTCCCTTCAAAATGGCACAAGTCCTGGCGAACTTTGCTGCGTAACGTATTTAATCCCTCTTCGCCTTCGCGCAGCCGGAGCACATCCACCTTGCAGCGATCGTCACTGCGTGGCTGCCCGCCGCTGTCTTTCGGCTGCAGACGCTGGCGGAACCAGTCGTTAATCGCCGACTCGCCAAAATGCCCGAACGGCGGATTGCCGATGTCATGCATCAGGCAGGCCATTTCCACTATGCTTTCAAACGGGCCAGTTAGCTCATCCAGCCCATATTTCTCCAGCGCCTTCTGCTCTTTCAGGCGGCTAAGGATCTCTTTGGCAATGTAGCGCCCGACCTGCTGCACCTCCAGCGAATGGGTAAGACGGGTGCGCACGGCAGCATTACGCTCCAGCGGGAAGACCTGCGTTTTCTGCTGCAGGCGGCGAATTGCGGGAGAATTAATGATCCTGCCGCGATCGCTTTCGAAGATACGCAGGATCTCAAGTTCGCTCTTCTCTCCTTCGGGCGAGCGGAAGCGTCGGTGCCAGTTAATTTTTTTGCGGAAGTCTATTTCGCTCATGCCCACTCCTGTTCCGTTGATAAGGAGACTGTTTGCCATGATAGACTATGCCCCGAAAATTGAGTCATGTTCCACCACATTAGCGAGTATCTCTATGAAAGCAGGCATTATTGGTGCAATGGAAGAAGAAGTTACGCTGCTGCGTGACAAAATCGAAAACCGTCACACTCTGAGCATCGCCGGTTGCGAAATTTATACCGGGACGCTGAACGGCGTTGAAGTGGCGCTGCTGAAGTCCGGCATCGGCAAAGTTTCTGCGGCCATGGGTGCTACGCTGCTGCTGGAACACTGCAAGCCAGACGTGATCATCAACACCGGTTCCGCAGGCGGCCTGGCGCCGACGCTGAAAGTGGGCGATATCGTGGTATCTGACGAAGTGCGTTACCACGATGCTGACGTCACTGCTTTCGGTTACGAATATGGCCAGATGGCGGGCTGTCCGGCAGCTTTCATTGCCGATAAAAAGCTTATTGAGGCAGCAGAAACCTGCATTAAAGAGCTGGATCTGCACGCGGTTCGCGGCCTGATCGTCAGCGGCGACGCGTTTATTAACGGCTCAGTGGCGCTGGCAAAAATTCGCCACAACTTCCCGCAGGCCGTGGCGGTAGAAATGGAAGCGACGGCCATCGGCCACGTTTGCCATAACTTCAACACGCCGTTTGTAGTTGTACGCGCCATCTCCGACGTGGCCGATCAGCAGTCCCACCTGAGCTTCGAAGAATTCCTGGCCGTCGCCGCCAAGCAATCCACTCTGATGGTGGAAAAACTGGTTCAGCACCTGGCTCGTGGCTAAGCTCATCCTTTGGCGCGGGGCGACCGCCCTGCTCCTTTGCCTCCCGGCGCTGCTGTTTGCGGCGCCTCGGGTCATCTCCCTCTCTCCCGCTAATACAGAACTGGCCTTCGCCGCCGGTATCACCCCTATTGCGGTGAGTGCTTATTCTGATTACCCACCTCAGGCAAAGCAGATTGAACAGTTAGCCAACTGGCAGGGCGTGAACTTCGAGCGCATCGTTGCCCTGAAACCGGACGCAGTCCTCGCCTGGCGAGGTGGTAACCCGGACAGGCAGGTAAACCAACTGGTTTCGCTGGGCATTAAGGTCATCTGGCTGGATCCTAAAAGCGTTGCTGACGTTGAGGCCGCGCTGCGTCAGCTAGCCCCGCTCAGTCCAACACCAGAAAAGGCAATCAAAGCCGCAGAGACGCTATCCCGGCAGTTTGCAGAGCTAAAAACTCGCTACGGCCATACCCAAAGCAAAAAAGTGTTCCTGCAGTTCAGCCAGCAGCCGCTGTTTACCACCAGCAAAGATTCCATTCAGAACGAAGTCGTTGAGCTTTGCGGTGGGCGCAATATTTTCGCCGACAGCCGGGTTCCCTGGCCGCAGGTCAGTCGCGAGCAGGTTCTGACGCGCCAGCCGCAGGCTATTATTATCTCAGACGATGCGAGCAATATTCCGTCGGTGCAGCAGTTCTGGAGTAATCAGTTGAAAGTTCCGGTTATTGCCGTGAATGATGACTGGTTTACTCGCTCAGGCCCGCGTATTATCCTCGCCGCAAAACAGCTCTGCGAAGAGCTGGCGAAAGCTTAACGTCATGCTCTGAGGGTCATAAATGCTGGTCTATTGGCTGGATATTGTCGGTACCGCCGTGTTCGCTATTTCCGGCGTTTTGTTGGCCGGGAAGCTGCGGATGGATCCCTTTGGCGTGCTGGTGCTCGGGGTGGTTACCGCGGTAGGCGGGGGAACCATTCGCGATATGGCATTAGCCAACGGCCCGGTATTCTGGGTGAAAGATCCCACTGACCTTGTCGTCGCCATGGTGACCTGTATGCTGACAATCGTCCTGGTTCGCCAGCCGCGACGTCTGCCTAAGTGGGTACTTCCCGTGCTGGATGCCGTCGGCCTGGCCGTGTTTGTTGGCATCGGCGTCAATAAAGCGTTTCTGGCCCATGCCAGCCCGCTGGTTGCAATCTGCATGGGCGTAATCACTGGCGTAGGCGGCGGGATCATCCGCGACGTATTGGCCCGTGAAGTCCCGATGATTCTGCGCACCGAGATTTATGCCACCGCCTGTATTATTGGCGGTATCGTCCACGCCACGGCTTACCACACCTTTAACGTCCCGCTGGAGCAGGCCAGTATGATTGGCATGGTGGTCACGCTGACGATTCGCCTGGCGGCCATCTACTGGCACCTTAAACTGCCGACCTTTGCGCTAAATGACCGACAATAGCGATAAAAAAAGCCGCGTTTGATACGCGGCTTTTTTATTTCAGCAACTTATCAGATGCTGAAGGAGGAACCACACCCGCAGGTGCTTTTCGCGTTCGGGTTAGTCACCACGAAGCGGGAGCCTTCCAGGCCTTCGCTGTAATCCACCGCGCCACCGACCAGGTATTGCAGGCTCATTGGATCCACAACCAGGGCAACGCCCTGCTTCTCGATGGTCATATCGCCGTCGTTGATCTGGTCGTCAAAGGTAAAGCCATACTGGAAGCCGCTGCAACCACCACCGGTGATATAGACGCGAAGTTTCAGATTCGGGTTCTCTTCGTCTGCAATCAGACTTTTCACTTTATTGGCTGCGGCTTCGGTAAACTGCAGCGGCAGCGCTACTACGTCATCACTCATTTTTTGCTCCCAACAATTAACAAGTCGGGCAGAAAACAACCCGCACTTTTGCGGCATTATCTAATACCCGAGTAATTCGTTCAAGTATTCTGCCCGACGGAAGCCTGCTCGCCCGCTCGCGCTTTCTCAGCTTCTTGTTTTGCCAGAGTTCTTGCCAGAATCACCGAGTATAGCGGTTTCCCGCCCAAAAATTGTGCCAACAGTGTCGCCCCAAGACAGGTGATAATCATTGGCAGAATGAGCTGGTAATTATCCGTCATCTCAAGCACCAGCACGATAGCGGTGAGCGGTGCACGCAGTGAGGCGGCGAGTAACGCTCCCATTCCGGCAATCGCAAAAGTGCCCATATCAAGATGATACGCGGGGAACCAGGCGGCACAAGCCGTGCCAAACGCGGTGCCAAGCAGCGTGCCCAGCGCCAGCATCGGGGCAAAAATACCGCCCGGTGCACCGGAGGAGAAACAGAGCAAAGTAGTGATGACCCGAGCGATGAACAGGAACAGCAGCATCCCGATGGTGTAATTCCCCACGGCCGCAATCGGGATAAGACTAAACCCGCCGCCGGACGCCGCCTGCTGAATAAGCCCCAGCACACCGCAAAGCCCACCAATAAGCCCGCCGATCAGCACCCACTTCTTAATGTTGCCGCCGTGAATGCGCTGGAACATATCCTGAGCGCCGATCACCAGCCGGTTAAACACCACGCCGACAATGCCAAAAATCATGCCGAGGATCAGATACAGCCAGAGCGTGTTGACCGGCGCATCCGCAAGTTTGCCCACCTGAATCACCGTGGTTTCGGTATTAAAGATCCGGAACACGATGCTCGACATAATCACGCCGATAAACACCGCTTTTATCGAAATCAGGTTATAGCGGAACTGGGTACGCATCTCTTCGATGATAAACAGGATCCCGGCCAGCGGCGCATTAAATGCCGCAGACAGCCCGGCAGCAGCGCCGGTTGCCAGCAGCGAATGACGAGCTTCCGCACTTTTCATGCGGAAGATGTCCGTCACCATACGCCCGATGTTACCGCCAAGCTGTACGGTCGGACCTTCGCGCCCCAGCACCATACCCGCGCCGAGCGTGCCCATCCCGCCGATGAATTTCACCGGGATCACGCGCCACCAGCGCACCGGCCGCAAATCCTCCAGTGCCCCTTCGATTTCAGGAATGCCCGACCCACCGGCTTCAGGCGCGAAACGACGCACCAGAAAATAGCCCACCATCGCCAGCAGCGCCGAGCTGATAAACGCCAGCGGCCACACCAGCCAGGCGCTGTCCGCGACCTGCACCAGCATACCGATACGGTGCTGAAGCACCCAGTTAACCGACTTCTCAAACGCCACGCCGACCAGGCCCGCCAGCGTGCCAACCACCGCGGCCATCAGCAAAATCATTAGCGGCATTTTATCCTGGCCAATCAGACGACGCAGAATCGCCCCGCGACGCTGTTGGACGCTTTGCGCCTGATCGAGAGAGTTATGGGCTAAATTCATGGTTCCGAACCGGTTAGTCATACAAATAAGGCGGGCATTTTACCCACAGAAAAGACCTTCGTCTTATTAAATTAGCTAATAAACCGTAACGTTTGATTTGGGCAAATATTTCAACGCGAGGCAGGTTTCACATAGAATAGCCCGCTGTCACCATTTCCACGAATCAGGAGCCGATTCATGAGTAAGTCTGAAAACCTGTACGCCGCAGCCCGCCAGGTCATTCCCGGCGGCGTTAACTCTCCGGTACGCGCCTTTACTGGCGTAGGCGGAGTGCCTCTGTTTATCGAGCGTGCGGACGGGGCTTACCTGTATGACGCAGACGGTAAAGCCTATATCGATTACGTTGGCTCATGGGGCCCAATGGTGCTCGGCCACAACCACCCGGCGATCCGCAACGCTGTCATTGAAGCCGTTGAGCGCGGCCTGAGCTTTGGGGCGCCAACCGAAATGGAAGTGAAAATGGCGGAGCTGGTTTGTGAGCTGGTGCCGACCATGGACATGGTTCGTATGGTGAACTCCGGCACCGAAGCCACCATGAGCGCTATCCGCCTCGCTCGCGGCTACACTGGCCGGGATAAAATCATCAAATTCGAAGGCTGCTACCACGGCCACGCTGATTGCCTGCTGGTGAAAGCCGGTTCCGGCGCTCTGACGCTCGGCCAACCAAACTCTCCGGGCGTGCCGGCTGACTTTGCGAAGCACACCCTGACCTGCACCTATAACGATCTGGCCTCCGTGCGCGAAGCCTTTGAGCAATATCCTCAGGACGTGGCCTGCATCATCGTTGAACCCGTCGCGGGCAACATGAACTGTATTCCTCCGCATGCGGACTTCCTGCCGGGCCTGCGAGCGCTGTGCGACGAATTTGGTGCACTGCTGATTATTGATGAAGTGATGACCGGCTTCCGCGTGGCGCTGGCGGGCGCTCAGTCTTACTACGACGTCGAACCAGACCTGACCTGCCTCGGCAAAATCATCGGCGGCGGGATGCCAGTCGGCGCCTTCGGTGGCCGTCGCGAAATCATGGACGCGCTGGCTCCAACGGGCCCGGTTTACCAGGCGGGCACGCTCTCCGGGAACCCTATCGCCATGGCGGCGGGCTTCGCCTGCCTGACAGAAGTGTCGCAGCCCGGCGTTCACCAGACCCTGACCGAGCTGACGGAAATGCTGGCTAATGGCCTGTTGAATGCGGCTAAAGCAGAAAATATCCCACTGGTGGTGAATAACGTCGGCGGCATGTTCGGCCTGTTCTTCACCGATGCCGAAACCGTCACCAGCTATAAAGACGTGGTTGCCTGCGATGTAGAGCGCTTCAAGCGCTTCTTCCACCTGATGCTGGAAGAAGGTGTATACCTTGCGCCGTCAGCGTTTGAGGCGGGCTTTATGTCCGTGGCGCATAGCAAAGAAGATATTCAGCGGACCATCGACGCGGCACGCCGCGTGTTTGCGAAGCTGTAATTTTACCCTCTCCCTGGAAGGGCGAGGGGGAAAAACAGCAGATTTATGCTCTTTTCAGTTCCCTCTCCCCTTTGGGGAGAGGGTTAGGGTGAGGGGTTACCGCCCCTGCTTTCTCAGCAAATAAACGAAATAAGGCGCACCGATAAACGTCGCCAGCAGCCCCGCCGGCACCTGATTTGGGAACAGAATCATCCTGCCGCACCAGTCCGCCAGAATCATTAACATCCCGCCAAAAATCCCGGCCATCGCTATCTGCGGCATTGCCCTGCGGAAGCCAAGCATGCGAGCAATATGTGGCGCCATCAGCCCGACAAAACTCAGCGGGCCGACGATTAACGTCGCCGTGGCGGTAAGCGTTGCCGCCAGCAACAGCAGCGCAAAGCGCGATGGTGTTAACGCCATTCCCACCGCCCGTGCGGTGGCACCGCCCAGTGGTAAAATCATCAGCCAGCGGCGCAGTAGCGGCGTGATGGCTAACAGCCCAACCATGACAACCAGCGTTCTGACCGCCTGCTCGCCTGTAACGTTATACGTCGAGCCAGAAATCCAGGTCAGCAGCGTCGCCATACGCGGATCGCCGCTTGCCATCAGCATCATCAGCAGCATGGTAAAGGCGGTGCTGAGCGCCATCCCGGCCAACAGCATACGCTGAGGAGAAAAACCGCCTCGTCCGGCAGCCATCATGATGATCAGCAGCGTTACCGCCGCACCAAGGCTGCCCGCCGGCAACAGCCAGACAAACGCATTCCCCGGCACAATAAACAGCATCAATACCACGCCGAAGGCCGCGCCGGAGCTAATACCCAAGACTTCCGGACTTGCCATCGCGTTGCCGGTTAGCCGCTGGATAAGGCAGCCCGCAACCGCCAGCATCACGCCTGCGGTCAAAGCCGCCATAACGCGCGGCCAGCGCCACGGCAGCACATCGTCAAAGAGCGCACCACTTAACCATCGCCAGCCGTGTGCGTCACGCCCCAGTGCCAGCGCGGCGGCAATCACCAGCAGCAGAATGCCAAGTCCCGTGGCCACCCAAAGCAGCACACGCTGGCGTTCAGCCTGAACATGATCTCCGGCGCTCATGGACGGTGCACCGCTGGTACGCAGACGCGGCAGCAGCCACAGCAGGATAGGTGCGCCAATCAGCGCAGTGACCGTCCCGGTAGAGACTTCACCCCACACGCTGGAAAGCCAAACCACCACCTGGTCAGACAGCCAGAGAATCAGCGCCCCAATAAGCGGAGCCAGGCACAAACGAGCAACCAGGCGCCGAGCACCCAGCATTTTTGCCAGCAGCGGCGCAAACAGCCCGATAAAACCAACGATCCCGACCGCATTAACCAACTGAGCACTGATCACAATCGCCAGCGCCAGCGTCACCAGCCTGACCAGCGAAAGCGCCAGGCCCAGATTACGCGCCACGCCATCATCCAGTCCCATCAGCGTCAACGGACGCAGCAACAGCAGCGTTAGCAGCAGGCCGCCCAGCAGGCGTGGCCACAGACTCTCAACGCTGCTCCAGTCCTGTTGATTGAGCGATCCAGTGCTCCACAGGAACATATTCTGCAGCTGGTCATGGTGGAAGATTGCCAGCAGTTGGTTGACCGCCCCGCAATAAAGACTCAGCACCAGGCCCGCAAGAATCAGCGTGACCGGCGACATCCGCTTGCCCCAGGCGACGCCAAAAACAAGCAGGCCAACGACCGCCGCACCAATCAGCGCCGCAAACGGCTGGGCAGCCAGCGGCAGCACCCAAAGCGTAGCAACCGTGACGCCAAGCTGAGCCCCGCTGGCTACACCAAGCGTTGTCGGCTCCGCCAGAGGATTGCGCAGCACCTGCTGGAACAGCACGCCGACGAGACCCAGCCCGGCACCAACCAACAGCGATATTGCGAGACGCGGCAGCAGGCTGAAGTGAAACAGCATCTGTTGAACATTGTCGATGTCCGGCTGGATAAAAGCACTGCGCCACTGCGAAGAGGGTAAGACGCCATGCATGTTATGCAGCGTCAGCCAGAGCGCACAAACAAACAGCACCAGCAGCAGGCTGGCGGGGAAAATAACGTGACGTCTCATCAGGCCAGGCTCCTCAGGCCGTCGTCCAGCACGCGGGCAAAGTGCATAGCCGACATGGTCGTGCCATAAAGCCAGACGGCGGGAACTTGCTGAAAACGGTTCTGGCGGATAAACGGCATCGCTTTCCACAGCGGCGTGGCCGTCACCTGGCGGGCCATCGCTTCGTTTTTATGGTCGAAGCACAGCACATCGGCGTCTTTTATCGCCGCCAGACGTTCAATCCCAACGACCGCCGTCCCCCAGAAGTTCGTCTCTTCTTGCCAGGCATTCTTCACCCCCAGCAAATCCATCACCTGCTCGAATAAGCTGTGCTTGCCCACCACCAGCGCATGGCGATTATCCAAAAATGACATCAGCAGCACTGGACGGTTGCCGCGCGCGGCAAAGCGAGGCTTCATGCTGGCAATAAACGCATCAAATTCGGCCAGATGCCGACTGGCGGCCTGCTGCATACCCAGCGTATCCCCCAGTTGAATGAGCGATTTACGCGCAATCTCCAGCGGCTTGCCGGAGCCATCGTTAAAATTGAACCCAAGCCCAGGGGCGATACGGGTTATTTTTTCCGGCGAAGGGCCGTAGCCCGCAGAATAGAGAATCAGCGATGGTTTTAGCTGCGCCATCAGCTCGAGGTTAGGTTCGGTGCGCAGGCCAACATCAATCACACCTTCCGGCAGCTTAGGTTCGTTCACCCAGATTTGGTAATTAGGGATGTCGGCGACGGCCATCGGCGTGACGCCGAGCGCCATCATCAGCTCAACGGGCAGCCATTCCAGGGCGATGATGCGTTTTGCATCCGGCACCGCCGCCTGCGCGGCAGGTAATTTTAGCAGCAGCGGTGAAAGCGCCATCGCCGCCAAAAGGCGGCGACGGGTTAAAATAAAGTCATTCATACGGCTCATCAATAAACAAAACTGACCGGCGCAGCCCCCGCCGGGTGCGGCAGGATGCCCATCGGAATACCGTAGATATGCTCCAGCGTATCACTTTGCATTAAGGCTTCCGGCGTCCCTTGCGCGATCATTTCGCCACCGCGTAGCGCCACCAGATTGTCGCAGTACCGCGCAGCCATATTAATGTCGTGTAGAACGGCAACCACGGTCAGGCCGCGCTCCTGGCTAAGACGATGGATCAGCGCCAGCACGTCCACCTGATGAGCGATATCCAGCGCAGACGTTGGCTCATCCAGCAGCAGGCAGCGGCTATCCTGCGCCACCAGCATGGCGATCCATGCCCGCTGGCGCTCGCCGCCGGACAGGCTGTCCACCAGGCGATGCGCGAGCGGCTTCAGCCCTACCAGACTGATTGCCTCATCCACCAGCTCACGGTCAGCCACGCCAAAGCGCCCTAACGCCCCATGCCACGGGTAACGTCCAATCGCCACCAGCTCACGCACCGTCATACCCTCAGCGGCAGGAAGCTGCTGGGGAAGATAGGCCACCTGCCGGGCAAAAGCTTTGCTGCCCCAGCTGTCCAGCGGCTGTGAGTTCAGCAGAATTTCACCCTCAGAAGGTTTCTGATGGCGACCCAGCATTTTCAGCAGCGTCGATTTACCGGAGCCGTTATGGCCAATCAGGCCAGTGACTTTGCCCACCGGGAAGGTGATAGACAGCGGATGGAGTAGCGTGCGGCCAGGCACGCGGAACGTGACATCAGTGAGGCTAAAAGTCGTGTCGGGATGAAGCTGTTTATCCTGCATGGTAGCCATCTTAGTGAAGGGCACGGCGAACCGTGCCCGGGAGACAAGTTAGAAGCGGAAGGTCGCGGTAGCAACCACCTGACGCTCAGCGCCCCAGAAGCAACCGTAGGTGTCGAAGCAACTGGCAACGTATTCACGGTCAAGCAGGTTATTCACGTTGACCGCAATGCTGGAGCCGTTCAGGCCGAAGCGACCGAGGTCATACTTCACGACCGCATCCATAACCGCAGCGCTGCCCACCTTGAAGGTGTTAGCCGGGTCACCGTAGCTGGAGCCGATAAAGCGTCCACCAGTCCCCAGAGTCAGGCCACTCAGGATGCCGCTGTTGAAGGTGTAATCCCCCCACAGGGAAGCCATATGTTTAGGAACCTGAACCGGGCTATTGCCCTGCAGGGTCGTGTCTTTAGTGTACTGCGCATCGGTGTATGTGTAGGAAGCCGTCACGTTAATGTTGGCGTTCAACGCCGCCTTCGCTTCCAGCTCTACGCCACGCGCACGGACTTCGCCCGCCGGAACCTGATTCAGAGCGTTCGTCGGATCAGTCATCAGGGTATCGGTTTTCGTCAACTGATAAACTGCACCCGTCACAACGATCGGCATATCCTTAGGCACATATTTCACACCAGCTTCATACTGCTCACCTTTGGATGGCTGATAGGCCACACGAGGTGTGCTGTAGAGACTGAACGCGTTCGGCTCAAAGGATTGGCTGTAGCTGAAGTACGGAGAGATTCCGTTGTCGAACAGGTAGTTAACTCCACCGCGCCAGGTAAACTGGTGATCATTACGGTCTATATAACCGTTATCACTGCGAACTGTGGTTGCCTGTTTAGACCAGTCATAGCGTCCACCCAGCGTCATCACCCACTTGTTCCACTCCGCCTGATCCTGCACGTAAAGACCCGTTTGCTTACTTTCGTTCATCTGGTAAGGCACAGCGCTGCCAAAATCGACATCGCTCATTGAGGGCAGATTGTTTAGATCGAGGGCAGGTGCATTACCAAACAGAGCGCTAATGTCATTACGCATGCGCATATAATCCACACCGGTTAACAGCGTGTGATCGATAGCTCCGGTTGCAAATTTACTCTGTAGCTGAGTATCTACGCTAAAGTTTTGCAGACGTTCATTATCAACAACGGTACCACGCCCTAAATAGTGAGCTTTTTGCTCTGCAGTCAGTGCCTGACAGTAGACATTGAAAGCATTCATGCTGTTGTTGCACAGCCCGGTACCATAAGCGCTTTGTTGAGCAACTTTCATTTCAGAGAAACGCAGGTTTTGACGCACGGTAAAGGTGTCGTCGAAACCATGTTCAAAGCTATAGCCCACCATTTTCTGGTTACGGGAATAGCTATTGTTAGTTGCCGCTTCGTTGAAGCTGGTAGACAGACGCCCACCGTTTGGCAACGGTTGAACGGTACCTTCTTTCGGCAGCCAGCCGTAATAGCCTGTATCAGGCTCATTCTGGAAGTAAGACAGGAAGGTGAAGTTTGTCTTGTCGTCAGGACGCCATGAGAAAGAGGGTGCAATGGCATAACGCTTCTGTTTGGCATTATCCTGCTGCTCGTTATTAGAGCGCGCAACGCCGGTCAGGCGATAAGAATAAACACCCGCATCATCCAGGGCATCGCTGAAGTCAAAGCCTGTCTGATACAGGTTGTCCGTGCCCATTTTGAACTGAATTTCATGCAGCGGCTCGGTAGTCGGTCGCTTGCTGACCATATTCACAATACCGCCCGGGCTGCTTTTGCCGTACAGCACGGAAGTTGGACCGCGCATCAGCTCCACGCGCTCCAGCATATAAGGGTCAATGACCGCGTCGTTATAGAAATCACCCTGCATTTTCAGGCCATCCAGATAGTTATTCTGATTCAGGCCCACGGATGAAAAACCACGGATAATGACAAAATCGTAGGTATTGGAAGCACCACGGCTGCTAACCGTTACGCCCGGCGTGTAGCCCAGGGCTTCTTTCACGGACTGGAATTGATGCATCTGCATCTCTTCGCTGGTCACCACCGAAATAGACTGCGGGGTCTTTTCAATGGGGGTGTCGGTTTTGGTCGCCGTGGCGCTGCGTTTAGCGGCGATGGTTGGCGATGGCCCCCATGCGCTTTCGGCAGGCACTGCGGCGGCTGAAACGGTGATAGTGTCTTCTTTTTTGGTCGTGCCGGTGTCCGCCGCGAAGCTATTAACGCTGACGGTGCCCATCGCCGCCGCCACAAACAGGGCAAGCTTACGGACAGGGTTTTTGGCTGGCAAACCTGGGAGTGAACGCGCCATGATATTTTCTCTGGTGAAGTGGTAAATGATAACGTAAACGATAATTATTATTATGCCCGCAGGATAATAGACGAAACGCTGGCTGCATAGCAAGCGCCTCACACCCTCAGGCTTATTAAGGGAATAAGAAATAACCATATAGTTTGCGCGGTGTTAATTGGGCGTGAAATTTAAGATAAAAAACACGTTATGGCGGACAAAAAAGCAAAAAAAACCTCCCCCGGTTAGGGAGAGGTTTGTAAGTGAAGCGAGGCTTAATTACTGCCGAACATGTCCTTAATCCAGCCGGCAACGCCGTCGCTCTTCTGTTCCTGAGCGGGCTGTTGCTGCTGAGGCTGCTGCTGCGGTTGTTGCTGCGGCTGCTGGCCTGCTGGCGCCTGGCTGAATGGATTAGCCGACTGCTCTTCCTGCTGACTTTGCTGGCAAAGCGCGCTCGGGTTCGTCGTCCAGACCGGCAGCACACGGTCACCACCGCCGCTACACATGAAGTAACCCGCGCCGTTGACGCCCATGTCCACGATATCTTCCGGCTGGGTCAGATCCAGCGGGATCGGCGACTGGTTTGACAGATAACGCTGATACAGCGACATTGCGCCGCTGGCACCGTACAGCTTGGTTGGCTGGTTGTTATCACGCCCTACCCAGGTAATGGTCACTTCGCGGCCATCAACGCCGGCAAACCAGGTGTCCACGTTGTTGTTGGTGGTCCCGGTTTTCCCGGCCAGATGCAGGTTCGGGTATTTCCCGCCCAGCGCACGGCCCGTACCGCGAGCCACCACCTGCTGCATCCCAAACAGCGTCAGATAAGCGGCCTGCGCAGGTACCGCCTGCTCCGCCTGTGGGAAGCTCTGATACAGCACGGTGCCGTCTTCAGCAATCACCGACCGCAGCGCGGAAAGCGTGGCGCGGTTCCCGCCGCTGGCAATCGTCTGGAACGCCTGCGCAACCTGAATAGGCGTCAGGTTCAACGCCCCCAGAATCATCGCTGGCACCGGATTAAGCTGGTCTTTGGGTACCCCAAGCTTGGTCCAGGTATCGGTAATGGCCGGCAGGCCCAGCGTCATCCCCAGGTTTACGGTTGGCACGTTCATCGAACGCGTCAGCGCATCCACCAGCATCACTTGCCCGCTGTACTGGTGGTTATCGTTCTGCGGCGACCAGACCTGGCCATTCGACAGTTTGATGCCAATCGGGGCATCGGCAAGCCAGGTGTTCAGGCGGAACTTATCCGGCTGGCTCAACGCCGTCAGATAAGTGGCTGGTTTTGCCAGCGAGCCAATGGAGCGACGAGCCTGCAGCGCACGGTTAAAGCCCGCAAACTGCGGTTCCGCGCCGCCGACGACCGCGCGAACTTCACCGGTAAAGCGGTCAACAATGACCATCGCCGCTTCCAGGTCGTTCAGCTTACGGGAAGCACGCAGCACCGGAACGCCTTCGGTCACTGCTTTTTCTGCCGCATCCTGAGACACGGAATCAAAGGTGGTGAAGATCTTCACGCCGGACAGGTCTTTTACCTTGTCGCCCAGCTTATCCTGAAGCTCCTGACGCACCATCTGCATAAAGGCTGGCTGTGGCGAAATCACGCCGCCGCGAGGTTGCACGCCCAGAGGACGCGCGCTCAACATGTCGTACAGCTCCTGATCGATAACTTTCTGTTCCTGCAGCAGGCGCAGGACCAGGTTACGACGTTCAAGCGCCAGCTTCGGATTTCGCCATGGGTTATACAGCGATGCCCCTTTCACCATACCTACCAACAGCGCCTGCTGGTCGAGGCTAAGCTCTTCCACCGGGCGGCCGAAGTAATACAGGCTGGCCAGCGGGAAGCCACGAATCTGATCGTCGCCGCTCTGGCCGAGGTAAACCTCGTTCAGATACAGTTCAAGAATGCGATCTTTGTCGTAGCGAGCATCCATGATCAGCGCCATGTAGGCTTCGTTGGCTTTACGCCACAGCGTACGCTGGTTGCTCAGGAAGAGGTTTTTCACCAGCTGCTGAGTCAGCGTACTGCCGCCCTGCACCGCTCGCCCGGCCGTCAGGTTAGCGACAACGGCGCGGCCAATAGAGTAAATGCTGATCCCGTCGTGCTCATAGAAATGGCGGTCTTCGGTAGCAATCAGCGTGTCCACCAGCAGATCCGGGAAGCCGGAACGCGGCACGAACAGGCGCTGCTCGCCGTTTGGCGAAGAAAGCATGGTGATCAGCCGCGGGTCGAGGCGGAAGATACCGAAGCTGCGGTTATTATCCATGTTCTGGATAGATTCCAGATGGCCACCGTCGAACACCAGGCGAGCGCGAATCTGCCCTTCTTTACCGTCCGGGAAGTCAAACGGGCGGCGAATCAGCTCGATGTTGTTCCCCTGCACGGTGAACTCGCCCGGGCGCGTCATGCTCGACACCTGCCGGTACTGCGTCGCTTCCAGCAGCTTCACCATCTCCGCTTTGCTGTAAGGCATATCTGGCTCAAGGTTTACCATGCGGCCATAGACCGCCGCCGGAAGCTGCCAGACTTTGCCGTCAATGCGGCTACGGATCTGCTGATCGAGGTACACGCCGTAAATAACCAGCACCACAAAGAAGATGATCGCCAGCTTCACCAACAGCCAGAAGAAACGGCGTTTTTTCGACGGGCGGCCCGAGCCTTTCCCCTTACCTTTTCCTTTCCGCGGCGGCATAGGTTCTTCGTCCTCGTAATCATCGTCTTCGTACTCGTCGTCATACTCCTCTTCCTTGAGTCGACGACGGCTCACCTTCTCTTTCGCCGGACGCGTTGGTTTTCCTTTACGTCCAATAGGCTCGCGGTCATTCCCCGCCATGCATCTTCTCCACAAAAGTTCAGGCGCAAAGGCCCGATTCTCCGTTCTTCCGCGCAATGCGAAAGAAGAAATCTCTCAAAAAAACAGCCGGACATTCTTTTTAAGAATGCCTTTTCATGCTCGCTAGCTATCCCATTGGGGAGAGCATCAGGAATACTTTTTCGTCCGGCGCGTCGGGGCAGTATTCGCCGGATCGTCCGGCCAGACGTGCTTCGGATAACGTCCCTTCATCTCTTTTTGCACTTCGCGCCAGGCCCCGTTCCAGAACGCCGTTAAATCGCGGGTGATCTGCAACGGCCGCTGCGCCGGAGATAATAGCTCAAGCACCAGCGGAACGCGCCCCTCGGCGATGCAAGGCGTCTGTGCTTCACCAAACATTTCCTGAATACGCACCGCCAGTACCGGCGGATTTTCGCTGTCATAGCGAATCGCAATCTGGCTTCCGGTCGGCACAGTGTAATGAGTTGGCAGGGCACTATCCAGCCGTTGACGCATTGCCCAGTCAAGCAAGTTGCCCAGCGCCCGGCTAAGGTCGATATTTTTCAACGCACGTAGCGAATGCACGCCGCGCATTTCTGGCAGCAGCCAGTCTTCGAGCTTTGCCAGCAGGGAGTCATCGTCCACCGCAGGCCATTTCTGCTCCGGCAGCCAGCGAGCCGCGCAGCTCAGGCGCAACCGCAGCTGCTGGGCTGGAACGGACCACTCCAGCAGGCCCAGCCCGCGTTCACGAATGCCGTTTAAAATCGCCTGCTGCATTTCCTCTTCGGAAGGCTTCGCTAACAGCTGAGTTTTCACCACTAATTTGCCGATCTGACGCCGCCGCCAGGCTTTTAACGCCCCCCGCTCTTCATCCCACTCCACCGAATCACTTTCCGTCAGCAGATGCGGGATACGAACGACAAGCTCTTCAACATCCAGCGGCAGCGCCAGCAGGATGCGGGCATCCGGCGACTGGCTGCCCTGCAGCAAAAGCGGCGCTATTAGCCATTCATGCCGCGTCATGGCGTCATCCTGCTCCAGCATCGCACCCATGCCGTTGGCTAACTGATAGCGACCTTCTGCCCCGCGCCGCCGGGCGATACGGTCGCCAAACCCGCTTGCCAGCAGCGGCATGGCTAGCGAGATATCCGGCTCCCCGCTTCGGGCATTTATTCTTTTCAGCAGCTGAGCGGCGCGCTGCCGCCAGTTACCGTTTCTACTGTCGAAAAGTGACCGCAAATCGCCGCCGCCCTGAGTACGCGGCGGTTCCTCCAGGATTGCTGCCAGCCACGCGGCTGTGGCCTGCTCATCCGGCGTTTTGGCCGTCACCAGCATTGAGGCAAGGCGCGGGTCGTTACCCATTTTCGCCATTTTTTGCCCTTCTGCCGTCAGGCGTTGCTGCTCGTCAACGGCCCCTAGCTGACCTAGCAGACGTTGAGCTGCCGCCAGGTTGACCTCCGGCGGCACATCAAGCCAGGTTAGCTGGCGCACGTCCTGGCAGCCCCATTGCAATAGCTCCAGCAGCAGGCCGGATAAATCACTTTGTAATATTTCCGGTTCGCTCTGGGCCGCCGCACGTTCGGCCTGGTCGGCGGCGATCAGATGCAGGCATATACCCGGCTCCAGACGCCCGGCGCGTCCGGCCCGCTGGGTCATTGAGGCTTGACTCACACGCTGAGTGACCAGCCGGGTCAGCCCGGTACGAGCGTCAAAGCGAGCGACGCGCTCCTGCGCCGCATCCACTACCAGGCGAATGCCTTCAATGGTCAAACTGGTCTCGGCAATGTTAGTCGCCAGTACGACCTTCCGGGTTCCCGCCGCGGCGGGCAGAATCGCTTTACGCTGCTCGCTCAAAGGTAAAGCGCCGTACAGCGGGCAAAGCTGAACATCGCTCGGCACTCGCTCTTTGAGTTGTTCCTGTACACGCTGAATTTCACCCACGCCGGGTAAAAACAGCAGCAGCGATCCTGACTCTTCACGCAGCAGCCCGGCCACGGCGGCGGCAACTGCGTCATCAAAGCGCTGATGCGCTGGCAAAGCCATGTAGCGGCGCTCAACCGGGAAAGCACGACCTTCAGAGGTAATCACCGGTGCATCCGGCAGGCATTGCTGCAGACGCTGGTTGTCCAGCGTCGCCGACATAATCAGAATTTTAAGGTCATCGCGAAGCCCGGCCTGCACGTCCAGCAGCAGCGCCAGGGCGAGATCGGCCTGTAAACTGCGCTCGTGAAATTCATCGAGGATCACAAGCCCAATACCGTTGAGCTCGGGATCCTGTTGGATAAGCCGCGTTAGAATCCCTTCGGTCACCACCTCAAGCCGGGTGTTTGGCCCCACGCAGCTGTCAGCGCGCATCCGGTAGCCAACGGTTTCGCCCGGTTTTTCACCCAATAATTCGGCCAGCCGCTGAGCAACATTGCGGGCGGCAAGGCGACGAGGTTCAAGCAGCAGAATGCGGCCTCCCAGCTTACTCTGCTGAAGGATTTGCAGCGGGAGCCAGGTAGATTTACCTGCGCCGGTAGGGGCATTGAGCAAAACTTGCGGGGCGTACTCGAGCGCTTTCAGCACTTCTGGCAGTACGGCCGCAACCGGTAATGAGGACACAAACGGCTCCAAAGGGTTAACATCGGCAGTCGCGCATTGTAGCATCCCGCCAAACCATAACCGAGAGACAAGCATGGCCGAAAATCGACGCCTGTTTTTTGCCCTGACGTTACCGCCCGAGGTTCAGCAGCAAATCATTCACTGGCGAGCCGCCAAGTTCCCGGCGGATGCTGGCCGACCGGTAGCCGCAGCCAATCTGCACCTCACGCTGGCGTTTTTGGGGGATGTCTCCGAAGAAAAACGCCAGGCACTGTGTCGCCTCGCCGGAAGAATTAACCAGCCCGGCTTTACGCTGCGCCTGGACGATGCCGGGCAATGGCTGCGCTCAAGCGTCGTATGGCTGGGGCCACGCCAGGCTCCGCGCGGCCTGCTGCAACTGGCCAATATGCTACGCTCCCAGGCCGCTCGCAGCGGCTGCTATCAGTCTCCGCAGCCGTTTCATCCCCACGTGACGCTTTATCGCAATGCCATACGCTCCGTGGCGATCCCCGCCCCGGGCTTTAGCTGGCAATTTCAGGTGAATGAATTTTCGCTGTACGAGTCCGTTTTTGAACAGGGCAGAACCCGCTATCAGGCGCTGGAGCGCTGGTCGCTGACTAATAAGGAAGAGTAGATGGAGTTTTCACCCGCGCTGCAGCCCGCCACGCTAATTAAACGCTATAAACGATTTCTGGCGGACGTTGTAACCGCCAACGGCGAAACCATGACGTTGCACTGCCCCAATACCGGAGCAATGACAGGCTGCGCCACGCCGGGCGACACGGTCTGGTATTCCACATCGGCCAGCCCAACGCGCAAATACCCCCATACATGGGAGCTTACTCAAACACAAAAGGGTGAGATAATTTGCGTCAATACGTTACGAGCAAACACTCTGGTCAGAGAGATGCTGACGACATATCCTCCGACAGAACTGGCGGGCTATGACAGCCTTCAGGCCGAAGTAAAATACGGTGAAGAACGCAGCAGAATTGACTTTATGTTACAAGCGAGTAACAAGGTTAACTGCTATATTGAAGTGAAATCAGTCACGTTGCTCGAGCAGGATAAAGGCTATTTTCCCGATGCTGTTAGCCTGCGGGGCCAGAAGCATTTAAGAGAGTTGATGAATGTGGTTCAGCAAGGAGAGCGCGCGGTGCTACTGTTTGCGGTTTTACATTCTGCTATAAATAGCGTCTCGCCAGCCCGCCACATTGATGAGAAATATGCGCGGCTGTTAACCGAGGCACAGCAGTGTGGGGTTGAAATTATCGCCTGGAAAGCAGAACTTTCTGCCGAGAGGATCACTCTAACTACGCCGTTGCCTGTCTATTTATAATCAGCATCTGGTTAAGGACAGATAACGTATTGTCTTTTTTATAGTCGGGTCGTTTCGCAAATAAGCTTTTCTTCACACGGTTGTCAAGAGAGGAGTTTATATAATTGCCAACCTGAAAAGCATCTGCTATTTATAGCGGCCTGATTTTACCCCGACAGGGGACCGATAAGTGCGTGTTAAGGAGAAGCAACATGCAAGAAGGGCAAAAGCGTAAAACGTCGTCCCTGAGTATTCTCGCCATCGCTGGGGTGGAGCCATACCAGGAGAAAACGGGCGAAGAGTACATGAACGAAGCCCAGCTGTCGCACTTCAAGCTTATTCTTGAAGCATGGCGTAATCAGCTCAGGGACGAGGTAGATCGCACCGTTTCGCACATGCAGGATGAAGCGGCTAACTTCCCGGACCCGGTAGACCGTGCGGCCCAGGAAGAAGAGTTCAGCCTCGAACTGCGTAACCGCGATCGTGAACGCAAACTGATCAAAAAGATCGAAAAAACGCTCAAGAAAGTGGAAGACGAAGATTTCGGCTACTGCGAATCCTGCGGTGTAGAAATCGGCATTCGTCGCCTTGAAGCACGTCCGACCGCTGATTTGTGTATCGACTGCAAAACGTTGGCAGAAATCCGCGAAAAACAGATGGCCGGCTAACGGCCCTCGGAAATGCCAAACCTCTATGGCGGGAGACTCTCCCGCCATATTACTTTATTGCACCCCAAAAAATGTCAGCTCAACTCTACATTGGCCGTTTTGCCCCCTCACCTTCCGGGGAACTGCATTTTGGCTCACTCATTGCCGCTCTTGGCAGCTACCTTCAGGCTCGCGCCCAACAGGGTCGCTGGCTGGTACGCATCGAAGATATCGATCCTCCTCGCGAAGTTCCCGGCGCCGCCGACACCATCCTCAAGCAGCTTGAGCATTACGGCCTGCACTGGGATGGCGATGTGCTATGGCAGTCCCACCGCCATGAGGCCTATCGCGCCGCGCTGAACTGGCTCCGGCAGCAAGGGCTGAGCTATTACTGCACCTGCACCCGCAGCCGTATTCAGCAGATCGGCGGTTTCTACGATGGGCATTGCAGAACCCTTGGCAACGGGCCACAAAACGCCGCAATGCGCCTGGTGCAAAACAACCCGGTGCTGAGCTTCCAGGACGGCCTGCGCGGGCAATTGCATGCCGATGAGTCTTTGGCGCGGGAAGATTTCATCATTCACCGTCGTGACGGTCTGTTCGCCTATAATCTTGCTGTCGTGGTGGATGACCACTTCCAGGGCGTGACGGAGATCGTGCGCGGTGCAGATTTAATAGAGCCGACGGTGCGGCAAATCTCGCTATACCAGCAGTTTGGCTGGCCCGCTCCCGGCTATATTCATCTGCCACTGGCGCTCAACGAGCAGGGCTCTAAGCTTTCGAAGCAGAATCACGCGCCCGCGCTGCCGCAGGGCGATCCTCGCCCGCTGCTGGTGGAAGCGTTGCGCTTTTTAAATCAACAAGTAGCGGACGGCTGGCAAGATCTGACGCAGGAAAGGCTGCTGGAGCAAGCCGTAATGAACTGGTCGCTTAATAGTGTGCCGGTGAATACATCATTCTCAAATGCCCCACACTGAGCTATGATTAGCCGCTGTTTTTTTTGTCCCTATGATTGACACTGCCGAGGTGGACTATTTTTACCCGAGTCGCTAATTTTTGCCGCAAGGTGCTTAACCGCGATGACGTCGTGGTCGAGGAGACCGAAACTCTCCCGCACATTACTGTTATCCCGCGCGATCAGCACGCTATTTCCCGCAAAGATATCAGTGAAAATGCCCTCAAGGTGCTCTACCGTTTAAACAAAGCAGGCTACGAGGCTTACCTCGTCGGCGGCGGCGTCCGCGACCTGCTGCTGGGCAAAAAACCGAAAGATTTCGACGTCACCACCAGCGCGACGCCAGAACAAGTTCGCAAACTGTTCCGTAACTGCCGCCTGGTTGGCCGCCGTTTCCGCCTGGCTCACGTGATGTTCGGGCCAGAAATCATCGAAGTGGCCACCTTCCGCGGCCATCACGAAGAGCAGCAGTCTGCTGACCGTCAGACCTCGCAGCGTGGCCAGAACGGCATGCTGCTGCGTGATAACATCTTTGGTTCTATCGAAGAAGATGCTCAACGCCGCGACTTCACTATCAACAGTCTTTACTACAGCGTGGCCGATTTCTCCGTGCGGGATTACGTCGGCGGCCTGAACGATCTGAACAAAGGCATTATTCGCCTGATTGGCGACCCGGAAACGCGTTACCGCGAAGATCCAGTGCGAATGCTGCGCGCCGTGCGCTTTGCCGCCAAGCTGAATATGACCATCAGCCCGGAAACCGGCGAGCCGATTCCGCGCCTTGCCACGCTGCTGAACGATGTGCCCCCGGCGCGTCTCTTTGAAGAATCGCTCAAACTTCTGCAGGCCGGATACGGGTTTGAAACCTACCAACTGCTGCGTGAATATCAGCTCTTCCAGCCGTTGTTCCCGATCATCACCCGCTATTTCACCGAGCAGGGCGACAGCCCGATGGAACGCATTATTACGCTGGTGCTGAAGAACACCGATACCCGCATTCACAACGATATGCGCGTAAATCCGGCGTTCCTGTTTGCGGCGATGTTCTGGTATCCACAGCTGGAAATGGCGCAAAAGATTGCCCAGGAAAGCGGTCTCGCCTACTACGACGCCTTTGCGCTGGCAATGAATGAAGTGCTGGATGAAGCCTGCCGTGCGCTGGCGATTCCAAAACGCATTACTACGCTGGTGCGTGACATCTGGGGCCTGCAGCTTCGTCTGTCCCGCCGCCAGGGTAAACGCGCCTGGAAGCTGATGGAGCATCCTAAATTCCGGGCGTCTTACGACCTGCTGGCGCTGCGCGCGGAAGTCGAGAACAACCAGGAACTGCTGCGTCTGACCAAATGGTGGGGCGAGTTCCAGGTCGCTGCGCCGCCAATGCAAAAAGATATGCTGAACGACCTTGGCGATGAGCCTGCAGCTCGCCGCCGCACGCGTCGCCCACGCAAACGCGCGCCACGTCGCGAAGGTAATTCATGACCCTCGCGTATATCGCGCTGGGCAGTAACCAGGCGTCGCCGCTGGAGCAGGTTTCATCTGCCCTTGACGCCCTGGCCGCCATTCCACAAAGCCGAATGGTGGCCACTTCTTCGTTTTACCGTACCCCCCCGCTCGGCCCGCAGGATCAGCCAGATTATCTGAATGCTGCCGTGGTGCTGGACACCGACCTGTCTGCCGAAACCCTTCTGGACCATACCCAACGTATTGAACTGGAGCATGGCCGGGTGCGCAAAGCAGAGCGCTGGGGGCCGCGGACGTTAGATCTCGATCTTATGCTGTTTGGCGATGAGGTGATGCACACCGAACGCCTGACTGTGCCTCATTACGACATGAAGAACCGCGCGTTTATGCTGGTTCCTCTGCTGGAAATAGCACCGGAATGCCGCTTTCCCGACGGGCAGTCTGTTGCCGCGATACTGGCTAGCCTCTCCCAGGAGGGCATCACCCGCTGGTAAACAGCGCGCCCGTATCCTGTTCTAACCTTTCTCCGGGGATGATGATGAAACCCACTACCACCTCCACCCTGCGTAAGCTCAAGCAGGATAACAAGAAATTCGCCACCCTTACCGCCTATGACTTTAGCTTCGCTAAGCTGTTTGCTGACGAAGGCGTCGGCGTTTTGCTGGTTGGCGATTCGCTGGGCATGACGGTTCAGGGCCACGACTCTACGCTGCCGGTCACGGTGGCAGACATTGCCTACCACACTCGTGCGGTTCGCCGCGGTGCACCAAACTGCCTGCTGCTGGCTGACCTGCCGTTTATGGCCTACGCCACGCCGGAGCAGGCGTTTGCCAACTCCGCAGAGGTCATGCGCGCCGGGGCTAACATGGTGAAAATCGAAGGTGGACGCTGGCTGGCTGACACGGTGAAAATGCTGACGGAGCGCGCCGTTCCGGTATGTGGTCATTTGGGATTAACGCCGCAGTCGGTCAATATTTTTGGCGGGTATAAAGTTCAGGGCCGCGACGAACAGGCCGCGCAAACGCTGCTGGATGACGCTCTGGCGCTGGAAGCCGCTGGCGCCCAGCTGCTGGTGCTGGAGTGCGTTCCCGTTGAGCTGGCTAAACGCGTAACCGAAGCGCTTTCTATCCCGGTGATTGGCATTGGCGCGGGCAACGTCACGGACGGGCAGATTCTGGTGATGCATGATGCCTTTGGGATTACCGGCGGCCATATTCCTAAGTTTGCGAAGAATTTCCTTGCTGAGACCGCCGATATTCGCACCGCGGTGCGCCAGTACATTAGTGAAGTCGAATCCGGCAGTTATCCGGGCAACGAACACAGTTTTTACTGACAGGAGATAGGTTGTGCTGATTATCGAAACGTTACCGCTGCTGCGTCAGCAGATTCGCCGCTGGCGCCAGGAAGGAAAACGCATCGCCCTGGTGCCGACCATGGGCAACCTGCACGATGGGCACATGACGCTGGTGGAAGAAGCCAAAGCCGTGGCTGATGTGGTCGTGGTCAGTATTTTCGTGAACCCGATGCAGTTTGACAGACCGGACGACTTAGCCCGCTACCCGCGCACCCTGCAGGAAGATTGCGAAAAGCTGAACCGCCGCAAGGTGGATATGGTCTTTGCCCCGGCGCCGGTTGATGTTTACCCTCAGGGCCTCGACACACAGACATTTGTGGATGTGCCGGGCATCTCCACCATGCTGGAAGGCGCCAGCCGCCCAGGGCATTTCCGTGGTGTTTCCACCATTGTCAGCAAACTGTTCAACCTCGTTCAACCCGACGTTGCCTGCTTTGGCCAAAAGGATTATCAGCAGCTAGCGCTGATCCGCAAAATGGTCGCCGATATGGGCTACGACATTGAGATTATTGGCGTACCGACCGTGCGCGCTAAAGACGGCCTGGCGCTCAGCTCACGTAATGGCTACCTGACTGCAGATCAGCGTAAAATCGCCCCAGGACTGAGCAAGGTCATGAACGGTCTGGCGGAAAAACTGCGCGGCGACGACCGTGATACCGAAGAGATGCTGATTCTCGCGGCAACAGAACTGAACGAAAAAGGTTTCCGTTCTGATGACCTGCAAATCCGCGATGCGGACACTTTGCTGGAGCTGTCAGCGGAAAGCAAACGTGCGGTGGTCCTGATGGCGGCCTGGCTCGGTCAGGCCCGACTGATTGATAACGTCACCGTCGATCTGGCACAGTAGACAGCCTAAATAAAAAGGGCAATACTGCCTCGAATATCCACGGCGCGGGTGATATCCGCGCTTTTTAAGCCCAGTAACAAAGGTTCAAGTTTATGATTCGCACCATGCTGCAAGGCAAGTTACACCGCGTCAAAGTGACTCAGGCGGACTTGCATTACGAAGGCTCCTGCGCCATCGATCAGGACTTCCTTGAGGCGGCAGGCATTCTGGAATATGAAGCCATCGACATCTACAACGTCACCAACGGGAAGCGTTTTTCTACCTACGCTATCGCCGGTGAACGCGGCTCTAAAATCATCTCCGTTAACGGCGCGGCGGCACACTGCGCCAACGTCGGTGACATCCTGATTATCGCCAGCTACGTTACTATGCCAGATGAGCAGGCGCGCAGCTGGCAGCCAAAAGTGGCCTACTTTGACGGTGAGAATGAGATGAAGCGTCTCGCGAAAGCCGTGCCGGTTCAGGTCGCGTAACAACCTCCTTCGCCCTAACCCTCTCCCTACGCGGGAGAGGGATCGAACAACCCCAGTTTAGCTCAGGTACTCACGATTCAGGCTGATTGGTAATCGTCCTCGACATCGTCTCCAGCGAATCCGTCCTCATAATATAAAGCCGCTTCAGCAAGAACGGGTTGTCGCCCGGTTTCACCTTCCCACGCACGGTGGTTACCGCCATATGGAACCCTGCATCGTTCGCCGCTTTTACCGCAATATCGTTATAGCCGCCAAACGGATAAGAGAGATAAAGCACGTGCGGATTGAACTGCGACAGCGCACGGCGCGAGTGCTCAAAATCAAACAGGATATTGTGGTAGCTACGGCTCAGAAGAATCGGGCGGCGGTAGTTATCCACGCGATGCAGGAAATGCGTGTGCGACTGAATATCGAACACGCTTTGAATCGCCTCCAGCTCAGAAATACTCATAAACTGCAGAGACTTTGGATTCCACGGCTGTGGATGGCGCTTAATGCGTGACGAGATAATGTAAGCCGTCGCTTTAAAGCCGTACTGTTTCAGAATCGGGAACGCGTAGCGGTAGACTGATTTCAAGCCGTCATCAAAGGTGATCACCACCGAGCGAGCCGGGAGATTCATACGGTTACGCAGATAACCTTCCAACTGATACATCGTCAGCGTGGTGTAACCCATGTCACGCAGCCAGGTCATCTGGTTGCTGAACGCAACCACCGAGGTGGTCGTCGACGTATGGCGGAAACGCGTATTTTCCTCATCACGCAGAATGTGGTGATAGGTCAGAACCGGAATGCCGTTATCCGGCTGCGCGTCCAGGCTGCTGATGTAGCCCAGGCGATTGCCAATGCGGATTTGGTACCAGGTCTGGTTCAGGCGATCTTTGAGCTTGCCAATGATGGGGTAACGCAGGTTATCTGCCAGCGTGCCGAACACCGCTGACGAGGTAGCCGGCTCGCTATAGATAGCCACGTCTCGGAAGGTGATCAAGTTTTGGTTACTCAACGGATTGTTGAGATCCCCCAGCCGGTCTTCCACTCGCTGCTTGCCTTTTACCGGGCCAAGATGCGCCTTGTCGATAAACCCGGTACCGAAGCCGAAATTGAACTCGTAGTAATCTGCGGGCGTCGGCACCACCGCCAGGATTTGCCCCTGGCCGATACGGCCGACGGAAATCACATTATCACCAACCTGCGCCCAGATATCGGCATCTTCGGTGGTTTGCATATATTGGGCGGGGGTGTCATGGCTACTGAGCAGGCTAGCCTGAGCAGTTCCGATGCTGATGACCAGCATGACGCAATAAACAAGGCGAGTTAACATGGCAAATTAGTCAGTTTTTGTCGGAAAGACGGAAGGAAGTCATTAGTTTAGCAAAAGACCTGTGAATACCAACCCGAATAAATGAATACCCTTAATAGCTGTGCAACAATACGAACGGCGGATTCTTTTGCTGCTGGTGCCAAAGGCTGGTCACCGCCTCCCCGCCCTGCTCCACAATAAGCTGCCGAAAGGCTTCGCTGGAGATATTTTCCCGCTGCTCACGCATCGCTAAAAGCAGCGGCAGCGTTACCCCGGCGATAACTTCGCAATGCTCATGCTTATGGTTCATCAATGCCGCTGCCCGGTAAGGTTCCGCCCCGGTGAGATCGGTCAGAAAGATAACGCCGTCGCCCGAATCGCAGTGGTGAAGAGCATCGCACATCATCCGGCTAAGCATATTGGTGCTTAACCCGTGCCAGAAATTCACCGCACAGCACTGAGGCTGCGGCCCAAAGCGCTGCTCGAGAGCATCCAGTATCTTTTGTGCGTAGTCGTCGTGTCCGGCAATGACCCAGCCAAGCATAAAGTCTCTCCTGTTTATGGAGCGACAGTGTGCCAGAACGCTGAATAAGTAGCCTGATGCGTATCAATTTGGCGTAAAAAAATCCCCCTAAAGAGGGGGATTTAATCAGGAACTATTAGGTTCGGAGCCCGCGACCGCGCTGGATGAGATACCAGCACAACAAGTAAAACACGACGATAAAGATTGCCAGCACACCGACGGTGGTCACCAATGGCACATCGGTAATGCCCAGGAAACCAAAACGGAAGCCGCTAATCATGTAGACGATGGGGTTCAGATGCGAGAGCGCCTGCCAGAACGGAGGCAGCAGGGTCAGGGAATAAAACACCCCGCCCAGATAGGTCAGCGGCGTCAGCACGAAGGTCGGGATCAGGCTGATATCATCGAACGTTTTGGCAAAGACGGCATTCAGCAGACCGGCCAGCGAGAACAGAATAGCCGTCAGTACCAGCGTCAACGCCACGAACAGCCAGGAATGCACCTGGAACGGGACGAAGAACAACGACACCGCCGTGACCAGGATCCCCACGCACAGACCGCGCGCGACGCCGCCACCAACATAGCCCGCGATGATCACGTGCGTGGGTACCGGTGCCACCAGCAGCTCTTCGATATTGCGCTGGAACTTCGCGCTGAAGAATGAGGAAGCGACGTTGGCGTAGGCGTTGGTGATCACCGCCATCATGATCAGGCCCGGCACGATGAACTGCATATAGGTGAAGCCGTGCATTTCGCCGATACGCGAGCCAATCAGGTTACCAAAGATAATGAAATACAGGGTCATGGTGATGACCGGCGGAACCAGGGTCTGGATCCAGATACGGGCAAAGCGGTGAACTTCTTTGGTCCAGATGCTTTTCAGCGCCACCCAGTACAGCTGCATCATGCCTGATCCCCTTGTTTACCGTTTACCAGCGTCACGAACAACTCTTCGAGACGGTTAGCTTTGTTACGCATACTCTGTACCTGAATCCCCTGCGCGCTTAGCTGGCTAAACACGCTGTTAATCCCCTGTTCACGCAAAACTTCGACTTCCAGCGTGGACGTGTCCACCAGCCGATACTGGTAACCGTCGAGCTTAGGCAGTGGACTTTTAGGGGCCAGATCCAGGATGAAAGTTTCTGATTTCAGCTTGGAAAGCAGCGATTTCATCGAGGTGTTCTCTACCAATTCACCACGCTGGATAATGCCGATGTTGCGGCACAGCATTTCGGCTTCTTCCAGATAGTGAGTAGTCAGAATAATGGTAGTGCCTTTGTCGTTGAGATCTTTCAGGAAGCCCCACATAGAGCGGCGCAGCTCGATGTCTACGCCGGCGGTAGGCTCGTCCAGAATCAGCAACTTAGGTTCGTGCATTAACGCACGGGCAATCATCAGGCGACGCTTCATCCCTCCCGATAACATCCGCGCACGTTCGTTGCGTTTTTCCCACAGATCAAGCTGTTTTAAATACTTTTCGCTGCGCGCTATCGCTTCGCTGCGCTCAACGCCGTAGTAGCCAGCCTGGTGCACGACGATCTGCTGCACCGTTTCAAACGGGTTGAAGTTGAATTCCTGGGGAACCAGGCCAAGCTGGCGTTTGGCGTTGACCACGTCTTTTTGCAGATCGTAGCCAAACACCCGCACGCGGCCGGAGGTTTTATTCACCAACGAACTGATAATGCCGATAGTGGTGGATTTTCCCGCACCGTTAGGGCCGAGCAGCGCATAGAAATCACCCGCTTCAACGCGAAGATCTATGCCACGTAGCGCCTGGACGCCACCGGGATAGGTTTTCGTTAACTGTTCCAGTTCCAATGCAATTGTCATGGATATTCGCTTACCTTATTCGGTACTTGTTTGAAAATTCGTTGAGTTACCCTATATTACCCCATCGCACTTCTCGGGTGACAGGCGTTAACCTCACATGAAAGACATTGATTCCCTTATCAGCAATAATGAACTTTGGTCAAAAATGCTGGTTGAGGAAGACCCCGGTTTCTTCGAAAGACTTGCCCAGGCACAAAAACCCCGCTTTCTCTGGATTGGCTGCTCCGACAGCCGTGTTCCCGCCGAACGACTTACCGGCCTGGAGCCAGGCGAACTCTTTGTTCACCGTAACGTGGCAAACCTCGTTGTTCATACCGATCTGAATTGCCTTTCCGTTGTGCAGTACGCTGTAGACGTCCTTGAAGTTGAGCACATTATTATCTGCGGTCACTACGGCTGCGGTGGCGTTCAGGCTGCAGTAGAAAACCCGGAGCTGGGCCTAATTAACAACTGGCTGCTGCACATTCGCGACCTGTGGTTCAAGCATAGTTCGCTCTTAGGGGAACTGGCACCGGAACAGCGGATGGACACGCTCTGTGAATTGAACGTCATGGAGCAGGTATACAACATCGGCCATTCCACCATCATGCAGTCTGCCTGGAAGCGCGGCCAGAAAGTCACGGTTCACGGCTGGGTCTACGGTATTCACGACGGGCGCCTGCGCGACCTTGAAGTGACGGCCACCAGCCGCGAGTCACTCGAGCAGGGCTACCGCAGCGGCATAGCCAACCTGAAGAATACCCACCATAGCCACCGGAATCGCGCAGCTTCGCAATAATTAGGTGAAATGTGGATAGCAAAAAGGGCCTTTTAAGGCCCTTTTTTGTTAGCTTACGACGATTGATTACTCGTCCAGCATCACCACTTTGCCAACGAACGGCAGGTGGCGATAGCGCTGGGCATAGTCGATGCCGTAGCCAACGACGAATTCGTCTGGGATAGAGAAGCCAACATATTCAACGTTAACATTCACTTCGCGGCGAGTCGGTTTGTCCAGTAGCGTACAGATGGCCAGAGATTTTGGTTCGCGCAGGCTCAGGATCTCGCGCACTTTACTCAGGGTGTTGCCGGAGTCGATGATATCTTCCACGATCAGCACATCTTTCCCACGGATATCTTCGTCCAGATCTTTCAGGATCTTCACGTCGCGAGTGGTGGACATGCCGCTGCCGTAGCTTGAAGCGGTCATAAAATCGACTTCATGGGAAACCTGAACTTCACGGCACAGATCCGCCATAAACATAAATGAACCACGCAGCAGACCCACCAGCACCATGTCACTGCCGCTGTCGCGATAGTGTTCGGTGATTTGACGACCCAGTTCAGCGACACGGGCTTTGATCTCCGCTTCCGGGATCATCACTTCAACAGTATGTTTCATATCTCTAACCATATGATTTAAAAACAAATCATTTAATGCTGGTTCACCTGCAGCCAACACAAAATAGTGAGGCGTGGAGTATACCAGCAAATCGCCTTCACATCCCCACTTCAAAAAAAAGCCATAAATGTGACAACCATCACACTTGTTAATAACTATAATTAAATGCTATCAAACCTTTACGAGTGTGATAATTGTGAAAATAAATAAAACCGGATCGCAACTATTTGTGACCCTCTCGGCCCTCTTTGCTGTGCTTTGCGGGCTCTATTTACTCTTTGGCGGGATATGGTTAGTGGCTATAGGCGGGTCGTGGTATTACCCGATCGCCGGCCTGGTGATGCTCGGCGTCGCCTGGCTGCTGTGGAAGAGCAAAGCCTCCGCGCTTTGGCTCTACGCGGCCCTGCTGCTGTGTACGATGGCCTGGGGCGTCTGGGAAGTCGGCTTCGACTTCTGGGCGCTGACGCCGCGCTGCGACGTGCTGGTGTTCTTCGGCGTCTGGCTTCTGCTGCCGTTTGTGTATCGCCGCCTGGTGATTCCAGCAAGCGGCGCGGCAGCATCGCTGGTGGTTTCCCTGCTGATTACCGCCGTTGTGCTGGTCTGGGCGGGCTTTAACGACCCGCAAGAGATCAACGGCACGCTGAATCTGGATAATGCCGCAGCTACCGCTGAGTCTTCCATTCCTGATGCCGACTGGCCAGCTTATGGCCGCAATCAGGAAGGGCAGCGTTTCTCTCCGCTCAAGCAGATCACCACGCAGAACGTGGGCCAGTTGAAGGAAGCCTGGCGTTTCCAGACCGGCGACGTGAAGCGTGCTACCGACCCGGGTGAAATCACCAACGAAGTCACCCCGATCAAAATCCGCGATATGCTTTACCTGTGTACCGCCCACCAGCAGCTGTTTGCACTGGATGCCTCCACCGGGAAAGAAAAGTGGAAGTTTGACCCTCAGTTAAATACCGACCCTTCGTTCCAGCACGTGACCTGCCGTGGCGTTTCTTACCACGAAGCCACCGCGGATAACGCCCCCGCGGATGTAGTGGCCGACTGTCCTCGCCGCATCCTTCTGCCGGTGAACGATGGCCGCCTGTTCGCGCTCAACGCCGATACCGGCAAGCTGTGTGAGAGCTTTGCGAACAAAGGTATTCTGAACCTGCAGACCAACCAGCCGGTGACTACGCCAGGTATGTACGAGCCGACTTCACCGCCTATCGTGACCGACAAGGTGATTGTGATTGCCGGGGCAGTGACCGACAACTTCTCTACCCGTGAGCCTTCCGGCGTCATCCGTGGTTTTGACGTTAATACCGGTAAACTGCTGTGGGCGTTTGACCCGGGCGCGAAAGATCCAAACGCTATCCCGGATGACGAACATCATTACACGCTGAACTCGCCGAACTCGTGGGCTCCGGCGGCATATGATGCAAAACTGGATCTGGTTTACCTGCCGATGGGCGTGACCACGCCGGACATCTGGGGCGGCAACCGCACGCCTGAGCAGGAACGCTACGCCAGCAGCATCGTGGCGCTGAATGCCACCACAGGTAAGCTGGCCTGGTCCTATCAGACCGTCCACCACGACCTGTGGGATATGGACATGCCTGCCCAGCCAACGCTGGCGGATATCACCGACAAGAACGGCAACAAGGTGCCGGTGGTGTACGCCCCGGCTAAAACCGGCAACATCTTTGTGCTGGACCGCCGCGACGGCAAATTGGTGGTGCCAGCCCCGGAGCAGCCTGTTCCACAGGGTGCCGCCAAAGGCGACCATGTTTCCCCTACCCAACCATTCTCCGAACTGACCTTCCGTCCGAAGAAAGATCTGAGCGGAGCGGATATGTGGGGCGCGACCATGTTCGATCAGTTGGTCTGCCGCGTGATGTTCCACAGCATGCGCTATGAAGGCATCTTTACCCCACCTTCAGAGAAAGGGACGCTGGTGTTCCCAGGCAACCTGGGCATGTTCGAGTGGGGCGGGATCTCCGTTGACCCAAATAATCAGGTCGCGATGACCAACCCAATGGCGCTGCCGTTCGTGTCTAAGCTGATTCCACGCGGGCCGGGTAACCCAATGGAACCACCAAAGGACGCGAAAGGCTCAGGCACGGAATCCGGCGTTCAGCCGCAGTACGGCGTGCCGTATGGCGTCACGCTGAACCCGTTCCTGTCGCCGTTCGGCCTGCCGTGTAAACAGCCGGCCTGGGGCTACATCTCTGGCGTTGATCTGAAAACCAACGAAATCGTGTGGAAGAAACGTATTGGTACCGTGGAAGACAGCATGCCGTTCCCAACCGGTATTCCAATGAAATTCCGCATGGGGATGCCAATGCTGGGTGGCCCAATCTCCACCGCCGGTAACGTGATGTTCATTGGTGCTACCGCAGATAACTACCTGCGCGCGTTTGATATGCGTGACGGGAAACAGCTGTGGGAAGCGCGTCTGCCAGCCGGTGGACAGGCTACGCCGATGACGTATGAAGTGAACGGTAAGCAGTATGTGGTGATTTCCGCAGGCGGCCACGGTTCCTTCGGCACGAAGATGGGGGATTATATTGTGGCGTACGCTCTGCCGGACGACGCAAAATAAAACACTGCGGGTGGCTCAGGCCACCCGCTCTTTCGTTTATGCGACGGTAAAACCGAGCATCATCCCGGTATCTTCATGCTCCAGCAGATGGCAGTGCGCCATATAGGCCGCTTCCTTGGGTGCTGCATGCTCAAACTTCACCAGCACTTCGCTGCGCGCACCTTCCACCTTCACCGTGTCTTTCCAGCCCTGGCGATGCGCCGCCACCGGTTTGCCGTTTTCGGACAGGATACGGAACTGAGTACCGTGAATATGGAACGGGTGCAGCATCATGTCGCCTTCCCCGGATATCGTCCACTTCTCGTATTTCCCTTTTTGCGCAGCAAACGCCGTGCTCGCCATATCGAAAGCTTTGCCGTTGATTTTGTTGGCATTGTGGAAATCAAATCCGTGGCCCATGCCGCCGTGATTCATCTTCCCCATACTGCCGTGGTCCATGTTCTTCATGCTGCCATGGCTCATACCGCCCATATCACCGTGGCCGTCCATCGACATGCCCGCCATCGCCTGCATGCCATATTTATCCATCAGCGCCTGCATGCCCATCATGTCGAGCATCGGATCCATCATCAGTTGCAGCCAGCGCTCGGTTACACCTTCCAGCGACGGGAGCGCAGGCACGTTGACCAGTTTGTCCGGCAACGTGCCAGAGGCTGCGATAATCAGCGGCTGAATGCGAACCACCGGAGCAGGTTTGTCGAAAGGTGCCACGGTCATGCCCATTTGCTTCACCGGCAGCGTGACAATATCAAAAGGCTTGCCGTCACGGGTATCGACCAGCACCTCGAACCGTTCCCCCATCAGAATTTCCAGCTCCGTGACTTTGACTGGCTCTGCCAGCAGTCCGCCGTCGCTGGCTATGACATAGAGCGGGCGATTGTCGCTGGCAGCAATGTTCAACGAGCGGGCATTACAGCCGTTAAGCAAACGCAGGCGCAGCCAGCCGCGCGGATTGGTGTGCTGGGGATAAACGGCGCCGTTGCATAGCAGCGTGTCGCCAAACCAGCCTACGGCCGCGCTCATGACGTCCAGCTGGTAGTCAATCTCTCCGTCCTTACCGAAACGTTTATCCTGGATAATCAGCGGAATATCATCGATGCCCCACTGCTTCGGCAGCATCAGTTGGGCACTTTCGTTATCTTCAATCAATACGAGGCCACCAAGCCCCATGGCCACCTGATGCCCGGTTTTACCATGCTGATGCGGGTGGAACCAACAGGTCGCCGCACGCTGCTGCGGCGTAAAGGTGACACTGCGTTTTGCACCGGCGGCAATAACGCCCTGCGGGCCGCCATCGACTTCGCCGTCGACCTCAAGCCCATGCCAGTGCAGCGTGGTTTCTTCTGCCAGGTTATTATAGATATCGACCGTGACCGCTTCCCCTTGCGTTAGCTTTAACGCCGGGCCAAGCAAAGCGCCGTTATAGCCCCAGGTCGTGGCAGATTTCCCGGCAAAAATGCTCTTTCCTGCGTTTACGGTGAGGCGAATGCTATTTTTGGCATCCGGGGCAAGCAAAGGTGGGACAGGCAACGCCGGACGATCGGCCGCCAGCGCGGCACGGCTCCAGAGTGGCAGCGCGCTGAAAGCCCCCAGCGCCGCGGTATATTTTAGAAAATTACGGCGATGCATAGTCAGTTCCTTTAGTTGGCATACTTGTCGGCGAGCATAAACCTTTCCCTAACGGTAAGGTCAAGTTTTAAGCTCATAATAAATATCGTCGACGCCCATTTAACTGTGTTAACGTTTCGTATCTGAGAAAAAGTGGTAGACGTGATGAAGATGGGAGTTAGGGCGTTATTACTGGGCATTTTGCTGGCTTTTTCTACCAGCAGCCTGGCGCTGAGTGAGTCTGAAGCAGAAGATATGGCCGATCTGACTGCGGTATTTGTGTTCTTAAAAAATGATTGTGGCTACCAAAACCTCCCTAACGGCCAGATCCGACGCGCGCTGGTATTTTTTGCCCAACAAAATCAATGGGATCTCAGCAACTACGATAGCTGGAACATGAAAGCATTAGGTGAAGACAGCTACAAAGATTTGAGCGGTATTGCCATCCCCACGGCAACAAAATGCAAATCTCTGGCACGCGATTCCTTAAGCCTGCTGGCCTACGTTAAATAACGCTTTCCCCACCGAGGCTGAAATAATGACCGTGTAACCACGGTCATTGGCTCTAAGACCAAACAACGTGGGGGCGGTATCAGCCCCAGCGCGTTAACGCTGCTGCAGGAATTCCCGGTAAGCGTGTACCACCTGCAGGAAGTCCTCTACGCCGCAAAAAGAGAGGCTCTCTTCGTCGTAGTAGCTCATTCCCTCTTCCATCTCATCCCCGGAAATTTCCAGCTGGTTAGCGCGGACGATGACCTCCTCCTCGTCCAGCCACAGCGTATATTCGTGCCCGGCCCGCTGCCACTGCCGCTCGCTGCCTTTCACGGAAAGCACGGCCTGCTCGACTTCATCCAGAAGCGCCAGGTTACCCTTCACTTCCTCATTAAACCAGTGGCCGACAACCTCGTGCCCCATTGACATACGCACCTTCACCATACCGGTGATGTCACGCAGAAATTCATAGTCCATCGCTGTTTCCTCTACATCGCGGGGGAAATCCTCACCCACGCCTATAGGCTTAATTATCGCAGCAAAGTCAGGGGAAAACAGCGTGGCGAGTAGAAGGACGAGAAATAAAAAGGAGAAACGCAGAGTGGTCTGGTGCCCTCACCCCGGCCCTCTCCCACAGGGAGAGAGAGCACAGTGTGAGGGTATTTAGCCTTTAAACGGCGGTCTGGAAGATGACGCCGTCCGCTTTCTCGGTGTACTGAGACAGCTGGTCAAAGTTCAGGTAGCGGTAAGTGTCTACCGCCGTTTTATCAACCTGAGTCATGAAGGTCTGATATTCGTCAGGAGTTGGCAGTTTACCCAACAGGGAAGCCACGGCCGCCAGCTCAGCAGAAGCCAGGAAGACATTCGCCCCGGTTCCCAAACGGTTCGGGAAGTTACGGGTTGACGTCGACACGACCGTCGCGCCATCTGCCACACGAGCCTGGTTACCCATGCACAGGGAGCAGCCTGGAATTTCGATACGGGCCCCGCTCTTACCGAACACGCTGTAATAGCCTTCTTCCGTCAGCTGAGCCGCGTCCATACGGGTTGGCGGCGCCACCCACAGGCGAGTTGGCAGCTGACCTTTGTGGCTGTCCAGCAGTTTACCGGCCGCACGGAAGTGACCGATGTTGGTCATACAGGAACCGATAAATACTTCGTCGATCTTCTCCCCGGCCACGTCGGACAGCAGACGAGCATCGTCCGGGTCGTTTGGCGCGCAGAGGATTGGCTCTTTGATATCGTTCAGATCGATGTCGATCACTGCCGCATATTCTGCATCAGCGTCGGCTTCCATCAGTTGTGGATCTGCCAGCCATTTTTCCATGCCCTGAATACGGCGCTCAAGCGTACGACGATCGCCGTAACCTTCGGCAATCATCCACTTCAGCAGCACGATGTTGGAATTCAGGTACTCTTCGATCGGCTCGCGATCCAGTTTAATGGTGCAACCTGCGGCAGAACGCTCCGCGGAAGCATCGGTCAGCTCAAACGCCTGCTCAACTTTCAGCGTCGGCAGACCTTCGATTTCCAGGATACGGCCAGAGAAGATGTTTTTCTTGCCTTTCTTCTCCACGGTCAGCAGGCCCTGTTTGATCGCGTACAGCGGGATCGCGTGTACCAAATCACGCAGGGTAATACCCGGCTGCATTTCGCCTTTGAAGCGAACCAGCACGGACTCAGGCATATCCAGCGGCATAACGCCGGTCGCCGCAGCAAACGCCACCAGACCAGAACCCGCCGGGAAAGAAATCCCGATTGGGAAACGGGTATGGGAGTCACCTCCCGTACCAACGGTATCCGGCAGCAGCATGCGGTTCAGCCACGAGTGAATAACGCCATCGCCCGGACGCAGAGAGACGCCGCCACGGTTCATGATGAAGTCAGGCAGCGTGTGGTGAGTCGTCACGTCCACCGGCTTAGGATAAGCCGCGGTGTGGCAGAAGGACTGCATCACCAGATCCGCAGAGAAGCCAAGACAGGCAAGGTCTTTCAGCTCATCACGGGTCATTGGCCCGGTGGTGTCCTGTGAACCGACGGAAGTCATCTTCGGTTCGCAATAAGCGCCAGGGCGGATACCTTCCACGCCACAGGCACGGCCAACCATTTTCTGCGCCAGCGAGTAACCGCGGGTGCTGGCGGCAACGTCTTTCGCCTGAACAAATACGTCGCTATGCGGCAGGCTCAGTGCTTCGCGCGCTTTGGTGGTCAGGCCACGGCCGATGATCAGCGGGATACGGCCGCCGGCGCGGACTTCATCCAGCAGCACGTCGGTTTTCAATTCAAAGTTGGCGATCACCGCATTGGTTTCGTGGTTACGCACTTCGCCTTTGTACGGGTAAATGTCGATCACATCGCCCATATTCAGATCGTTAACGTCAACTTCGATCGGCAGTGCGCCAGCATCTTCCATGGTGTTGAAGAAGATGGGGGCGATTTTGCCGCCCAGCACAACGCCGCCGCCGCGCTTGTTCGGCACGTTCGGAATATCGTCACCCATGAACCACAGCACGGAGTTAGTGGCAGATTTACGGGAAGAACCGGTGCCCACAACGTCGCCCACGTAGGCCAGAGGGAAACCTTTTTTCTGCAGCGCTTCGATCTGTTTGATAGGGCCAATTACGCCAGCCTGATCCGGCTCAATGCCTTCGCGGGCGTTTTTCAGCATCGCCAGGGCGTGCAGCGGGATGTCCGGGCGGGACCATGCGTCCGGGGCCGGGGACAGATCGTCGGTATTGGTTTCGCCGGTGACTTTAAAGACGGTAACGGTGATTTTCTCGGCCAGTTTAGGGCGAGACAGGAACCATTCGGCTTCGGACCAGGACTTCAGCACTTGCTGAGCGTAGGTGTTGCCCGCTTTGGCTTTCTCTTCTACGTCGTAGAAGTTATCAAACATCAGCAGCGTGTGGGACAGCGCTTTGGCGGCAATCGGCGCCAGCTTTTCGTTATCCAGCGCGTCAATCAGCGGATGAATGTTGTAGCCACCCTGCATGGTGCCCAGCAGTTCAACGGCTTTTTCAGGGGAGATCAGCGGGGAAGTGGCATCGCCTTTGGCAATGGCAGCAAGGAAACCGGCTTTCACGTAGGCGGCTTCATCAACGCCCGGCGGTACACGGTTAGTAATCAGATCTAACAGGAATGCTTCTTCACCTGCTGGTGGGGTTTTCAGCAGCTCAACCAGTGCGGCCATTTGGGTGGCATCTAAGGGTTTTGGAACAATCCCTTCTGCGGCACGTTCAGCTACGTGCTTACGGTATTCTTCTAGCACGACGGTTCTCCTCGCTCTCATTGTCATTTGGCGCTACCGGATCTCTCTCTTCACGCTCCTGTGAGACAGCAGTTTGTAGGGTAAATGCCCGGTACCGCGTCGGGCAGCATAGCAGGATTTTCAGGGGGTGTTAATCTGTTTACAAAAAAGCAACATTAAAACGTTGCTGAATCGTTAAGGGGGAATAGATTACTTTTTGATATGACCCTCAGACACAAAAAAACCGCCTTTCGGCGGTTCGTTTGCCCTGACAAAGTGGTAGCACACGATGAAAGGAAATGTTTTGTGGCAAGTCCAGTACGAGGACGATAATGCCCTTATCAGTATATGGTTGCAAGGCATATTGCTCATTTTGCGAGCTGACATCTAAAAGAGGATGTAAGCCACTGCAAGCTTAAAATCTCCATATCCGATCCCCCTCTTTTACCCTAAATTCGACGATGGCCTGCTTCGCTGGTGTAGCAGCCAGTCATCGGGTTCGGGAGCAGTTTAACCGCTCTACGTGGTAAGTCCTGTACACTTGCCTGATTCTGCCTTTCCCGGTGAAGAAGGAATCGCCGTAGCCCAAAGGGTATACACGCAATGGAAATGCGTTTGCTGTACGCGCTGCTTCTGTTGTTAGGTTCACTGCTTTTGCTGAGCCAGGGTGGCTGGAATATTTCAGACATTACCGTTCAGTTCGTTTTGAACCTGGGCAATTAAGCTACTGGCCGCTCGCAAGGGCGGCCTTTTACGGGCAAAAAAAACGGCCCCAAAGGGCCGCTTTATCAGACGCTGAAAGTTACTTTTTCTTCGCTTTCGCGTTAGGCAGGTCGGTGATGCTGCCTTCGAAGACTTCAGCCGCCAGGCCAACGGATTCGTGCAGCGTCGGGTGAGCGTGGATGGTGAGCGCGATGTCTTCTGCGTCACAACCCATCTCGATAGCCAGACCGATTTCGCCCAGCAGCTCGCCGCCGTTGGTCCCGACAATCGCCCCACCGATAACGCGGTGAGTCTCTTTGTCGAAAATAAGCTTGGTCATACCGTCTGCGCAATCGGAAGCGATAGCACGGCCAGAAGCAGCCCACGGGAAGGTGGCGGTTTCGTAGCTGATGCCTTTCTCTTTCGCTTCTTTCTCAGTCAGACCAACCCATGCAACTTCTGGCTCGGTGTAAGCGATGGATGGGATCACTTTCGGATCGAAGTAGTGCTTCATCCCGGCGATAACTTCTGCGGCAACGTGGCCTTCATGAACACCTTTGTGTGCCAGCATTGGCTGACCGACGATGTCGCCGATAGCAAAGATGTGTGGCACGTTGGTGCGCAGCTGTTTGTCAACGCGGATAAAGCCACGGTCGTCCACTTCAACGCCGGCTTTGCCTGCATCGAGGTTTTTACCGTTCGGCACGCGGCCGATAGCCACCAGAACCGCGTCGTAACGCTGCGGTTCTGCTGGGGCTTTTTTGCCTTCCATGGAAACATAGATGCCGTCTTCTTTCGCTTCAACGGCAGTCACTTTGGTTTCCAGCATCAGATTGAATTTCTTGCTGATGCGTTTGGTGAAGACTTTAACGATGTCTTTGTCTGCGGCAGGGATAACCTGGTCGAACATTTCAACCACGTCAATGTCTGAACCCAGCGCATGGTATACTGTGCCCATTTCCAGGCCGATGATACCGCCACCCATTACCAGCAGGCGTTTAGGTACGGATTTGAGCTCCAGCGCATCCGTGGAATCCCACACGCGTGGATCTTCATGAGGAATGAACGGCAGCTCGATCGGACGGGAACCCGCCGCGATGATAGCGTTGTCGAAGTTGATCACGGTTTTACCGTTTTCGCCTTCCACTTCCAGGGTGTTAGCCCCGGTGAATTTACCCAGACCGTTTACCACTTTCACTTTACGGCCTTTGGCCATACCCGCCAGGCCGCCGGTCAGCTGAGTGATAACTTTCTCTTTCCAGGTACGAATTTTGTCGATATCGGTTTTCGGCTCACCGAAAACGATGCCGTGTTCGGCCAGTGCTTTTGCTTCTTCGATAACTTTAGCAACGTGCAGCAGCGCTTTAGAAGGGATACAGCCGACGTTCAGACAAACACCACCAAGGGTGCTGTAACGCTCTACGATGACGGTTTCCAGACCTAAATCCGCGGCGCGGAATGCTGCGGAGTAACCTGCCGGGCCTGCCCCAAGTACTACGACCTGAGTTTTGATTTCTGTGCTCATCATGACCTCTTAATTTATACCCGTCGTCCACCGGGTCGTTCTATCCGCCCGCAGTTTACAAAATTGTTAACAATTTTGAAACAACAAACGGCTCACGAATTGTCGCTTTCGCCAATAACCTCACAAACACCATGAGATTACCAGAAAAAAGCCGGCCGATTGGCCGGCTTTTCAATTACATCACCAGGCGGCGAATATCAGACAACATGTTGTTGATGATGGTGATGAAGCGAGCTCCATCAGCGCCGTCGATTACGCGGTGGTCGAAGGAAAGAGACATCGGCATCATCAGACGCGGCGTGAACTCTTTACCGTTCCAGACCGGCTCCATCGCAGACTTGGAGACACCCAGGATAGCCACTTCTGGCGCGTTAACGATCGGCGCGAAGTGAGTTGTCCCGATACCGCCCAGGCTGGAGATGGTGAAGCAGCCGCCCTGCATTTCGCCAGCGGTCAGCTTGCCGTCGCGAGCTTTCTTGGAGATAGCCATCAGTTCGCGAGACAGCTCGGTGATGCTCTTCTTGTTCACGTCTTTGAAGACTGGAACAACCAGACCATTCGGGGTATCAACCGCCACACCGATGTTGATGTATTTTTTCAGCGTCAGCTTCTGGCCATCTTCGGACAGGGAGCTGTTGAAGCGAGGCATCTGCTCCAGCGCGGCCGCAACGGCTTTCATGATGAACACTACAGGAGTGAACTTCACGTCCAGCTTACGCTTAGCGGCTTCGTCGTTCTGCTGCTTACGGAACGCTTCCAGATCGGTGATATCGGTTTTGTCGAAGTGGGTAACGTGCGGGATCATCACCCAGTTACGGCTCAGGTTAGCACCAGAGATTTTCTGGATGCGGCCCATTTCCACTTCTTCGATTTCACCGAACTTGCTGAAGTCAACTTTCGGCCATGGCAGCATGCCTGGCAGACCACCGCCGGTCGCAGCCGGAGCCGCTTCAGCGCGTTTAACAGCGTCTTTCACGTAAGCCTGAACGTCTTCACGCAGGATACGACCTTTACGGCCGGTGCCTTTCACTTTCGCCAGGTTAACGCCGAACTCGCGAGCCAGGCGGCGGATCAGCGGAGTCGCATGAACGTACGCGTCGTTTTCAGCGAATTCAGATTTACCTTCTGCTTTAGCAGCAGGTGCAGCGGCTTTGGCTGCCGGGGCTGGTGCCGCAGCGGCTGGAGCTGGTGCAGCAGCAGTTGGAGCCGCAGCAGGTGCAGCGCCTTCTACTTCGAAGACCATGATCAGGGAGCCGGTGGACACTTTGTCGCCGGTGCTGATTTTGATTTCTTTCACGGTGCCGGCGAATGGTGCAGGCACTTCCATGGAAGCTTTGTCGCCTTCTACGGTGATAAGTGACTGCTCAGCGGCAACTTTGTCGCCCACTTTCACCATCACTTCAGTGACTTCAACTTCATCACCGCCGATGTCCGGGACGTTAACTTCTTTAGAGCCGGAAGCCGCAGGTGCTGCGGCAGCAGCCGGAGCAGCAGCCTGTGCTGGAGCGGCGGCAGGTGCGGCACCCGCCACTTCGAAGACCATGATCAGAGAGCCGGTAGACACTTTGTCGCCGGTGCTGATTTTGATCTCTTTCACCACGCCCGCGAACGGAGCAGGGACTTCCATAGAAGCTTTGTCGCCTTCTACGGTGATCAGAGACTGTTCAGCGGCAACGGTGTCGCCCACTTTCACCATGATCTCGGTAACTTCTACTTCGTCACCGCCGATGTCTGGCACGTTAACGTCTTTTGCGCTCGCGGCAGCAGGTGCTGCGGCCGGAGCGGCTTCTTTCTTCTCTTCTGCCTTAGCAGGTGCAGCGGCTGCTGCACCTTCGGCGGAATCGAAAATCATGATCAGTTTGCCGGTCTCGGTTTTGTCGCCGACAGAGACTTTGATCTCTTTCACGACGCCAGCCTGTGGAGACGGAACTTCCATAGAGGCTTTATCGCCTTCTACAGTGATCAGCGACTGTTCAGCTTCAACTTTGTCGCCAACTTTGACCAGAATCTCGGTGATTTCAACTTCATCAGCGCCGATGTCTGGTACTTTGATTTCGATAGCCATTGTCTCTTTACCTCTTACGCCAGACGCGGGTTAACTTTTTCTGCATCGATGTTGAATTTAGTAATTGCGTCAGCAACCACTTTCTTATCGATTTCGCCACGTTTAGCCAGTTCGCCCAGGGCTGCTACGACCACGTAAGAAGCATCAACTTCGAAGTGGTGACGCAGGTTTTCGCGGCTGTCAGAACGACCGAAGCCGTCTGTGCCCAGTACGCGATAATCATCAGCTGGTACGTAAGTACGAACCTGCTCAGCGAACAGTTTCATATAGTCAGTAGAAGCAACCGCTGGAGCGTCGTTCATCACCTGAGCGATGTAAGGTACGCGCGGAGTTTCCATTGGGTGCAGCATGTTCCAGCGCTCACAATCCTGGCCATCACGAGCCAGTTCGGTGAAGGAGGTTACGCTGTACACGTCAGAGCCCACGCCGTAGTCGTTCGCCAGGATCTGTGCTGCTTCACGCACGTGACGCAGGATAGAACCGGAGCCCAGCAGCTGAACTTTACCTTTGCTACCTGCAACGGTTTCGAGTTTGTAGATACCTTTACGGATACCTTCCTCGGCACCTGCTGGCATAGCCGGCATGTGGTAGTTTTCGTTCAGGGTGGTGATGTAGTAATAAATGTTCTCTTGTGCTTCACCGTACATACGGGTCAGACCGTCGTGCATGATGACAGCCACTTCGTACGCGTAAGACGGATCGTAAGAGATACAGTTAGGAATAGTCAGAGACTGAATGTGGCTGTGGCCATCTTCGTGCTGCAGACCTTCACCGTTCAGCGTAGTACGACCGGAAGTCCCGCCGACCAGGAAGCCGCGAGCCTGTTGGTCGCCAGCCTGCCAGCACAGGTCACCGATACGCTGGAAACCGAACATCGAGTAGTAGATGTAGAACGGAATCATCGGCAGGTTGTTGGTGCTGTAAGAGGTCGCAGCCGCCAGCCAGGATGCGCCAGCACCCAGTTCGTTGATCCCTTCCTGCAGAATCTGGCCTTTCTCGTCTTCTTTGTAGTATGCAACCTGCTCGCGGTCCTGCGGGGTGTACTGCTGGCCGTTCGGGCTGTAGATACCGATCTGACGGAACAGACCTTCCATACCAAAGGTACGCGCTTCATCGGCGATGATTGGAACCAGACGGTCTTTGATAGACGGGTTCTTCAGCATCACGTTCAGGGCACGAACGAAGGCGATGGTGGTGGAGATCTCTTTGTTCTGCTCTTCCAGCAGCTGAGAGAAGTCTTCCAGCGCAGGCAATTCCAGTTTTTCGGAGAAGTTAGGCTGACGAGCAGGCAGGTAGCCTTTCAGCGCCTGACGACGTTCGTGCAGGTACTTGTGCTCTTCAGTGCCTTCTGGGAAGGTGATGTAAGACAGGTTTTCTACCTGCTCATCGGTCACTGGCACGTTGAAACGGTCGCGGATGTAACGCACGCCGTCCATGTTCATTTTCTTCACCTGGTGAGCGATGTTTTTACCTTCTGCGGTATCGCCCATGCCGTAACCTTTGATGGTGTGGGCCAGGATAACGGTCGCTTTACCTTTGGTTTCCTGCGCTTTTTTCAGTGCAGCGTAGACTTTCTTCGGATCGTGACCACCGCGGTTCAGGGCCCAGATCTGCTCATCAGTCCAGTCTGCAACCAGCGCTGCGGTTTCAGGGTATTTGCCGAAGAAGTGCTCACGAACGTAGGCACCGTCTTTGGATTTGAAGGTCTGGTAGTCACCGTCAACGGTTTCGTTCATCAGTTGGATCAGTTTACCGCTGGTGTCTTTACGCAGCAGCTCATCCCAACGACCGCCCCACATCACTTTGATAACGTTCCAGCCAGCACCGCTGAAGATGCCTTCCAGTTCGTTGATGATCTTGCCGTTACCGGTGACCGGACCATCCAGACGCTGCAGGTTACAGTTGATGATGAAGCACAGGTTGTCCAGCTTCTCACGGGTCGCGATGGTGATCGCGCCTTTAGATTCTGGCTCATCCATTTCACCGTCGCCCAGGAAGGCATAAACGGTTTGCTCAGAGGTGTCTTTCAGGCCACGGTGTTCCAGATATTTCAGGAATTTAGCCTGGTAGATCGCACCGATTGGGCCCAGACCCATGGAAACGGTCGGGAACTGCCAGAATTCTGGCATCAGTTTAGGGTGCGGATAAGAAGACAGACCTTTACCGTGAACTTCCTGACGGAAATTGTTCATCTGCTCTTCGGTCAGGCGGCCTTCAAGGAAAGCACGTGCATAGATGCCCGGAGAGATGTGGCCCTGGAAGTACACCAGATCGCCGCCGTCTTTCTCGTTGGCTGCACGGAAGAAGTGGTTGAAGCACACTTCGTAAACGGTCGCAGAAGACTGGAAGGATGCCATGTGGCCACCCAGTTCCAGATCTTTCTTGGATGCGCGCAGAACGGTCATGATGGCGTTCCAGCGGATAGCAGAACGGATACGGCGTTCCAGATCCAGATTGCCCGGGTATTCCGGTTCGTCTTCAACGGCAATGGTGTTCACATAGTTGCGAGCACCTGCAGAAGCAGCGACTTTCACACCGCCTTTGCTGGCTTCGGACAGCAGCTGATCGATCAGATACTGTGCACGCTCAACACCTTCTTCACGGATAACCGATTCGATCGCCTGTAGCCAGTCGCGAGTTTCAATCGGATCCACGTCATTTGGGAAACGTTCTGACATGGGGGTATTCCTTATCTGTCTAATACGTTGATTTATCTGGAACCTGTCCCATTGCGCTCTTGCCCGAATGAATTCGGGCAACTGAAGAAAAGAACGCAATAAGACAGGTTCTGTGTTTAGTTGCCGCGCGCTAAAAGTTTGGCGCTTAATCCTTACGTTGCTGAAGGAGACGGAGAGAGCGCTCACGACGGCTCTGCTCGCGGCTGCGATCCAGCAATATTTCCTCAATAAACGCCAGGTGACGGTGCGACGCTTCTCGCGCCTGCTCCGGCTGGCGAGCCATAATCGCCGCAAAAATGCTGGCGCGATGGCTGCTCACTTGCGCCAACATCTCGCGGCGCGCGTAGAGCAATTCAAAATTCTGGCGAACGTTCTGTTCGAGCATAGGCTCCATGCAGCGCAATAAATGAAGAAGCACAACATTATGCGCGGCTTCGGTTACGGCAATTTGATACTGCATGACGGCATCGGCTTCGGCGTCTAAATCACCGGACTCCTGAGCCTGCTGGATGGCAATATGGCAATCACCAATGCGCGAGAGATCTTCTTCGGTTCCGCGCAGCGCCGCGTAATAAGCAGCAATACCTTCAAGCGCATGGCGGGTTTCAAGTAGATCAAACTGGGATTCGGGATGGTCTGAGAGCAGTTCGACCAGCGGGTCGCTCAGGCTCTGCCAAAGGCTGTTCTGGACAAAAGTACCGCCGCCCTGGCGACGAAGCAGCAAACCCTTGGCTTCGAGACGCTGGATGGCCTCGCGCAGCGAAGGACGGGAAACATCAAATTGTTTCGCCAGTTCGCGTTCAGGTGGAAGTTTTTCGCCCGGGCGTAGAGTGCCCTCAAGGATGAGAAACTCCAGCTGCTGCTCTATCACATCGGATAATTTTGGTTGGCGGATTTTGCTGTAGGCCATCGTTCCCTATCTCTGCCATTAGCCCGGAGTCAATTGGTAAGACCAATTTCACGTTCGTGAGGCTAAAAGTAACAAAGTATTCACCTTCTGTCCATATTGGTTTTGATTGAAATCATGAAAGCAGGCACATTTTAACAATAACAAAAGAAGGGCTTTTCAAAACCATAACCTGGGCACTAACTCGCGTTTACCCACAAAGCGGTAAGTTAACGTTTCTGAAACGATATATTTTTCAAAAACAACCGAAAGACGCGGTGAATGTATGTCATTTTTGTGACGCAAAACGGCCGCTCAAGAAGTATTCCCGACTCACCTTCTCCTCCCCTCTTTTTTACAAATGGTTTCTTTTTGCCCAACTCGTCAGAGCAGTGGCAGAAAGCAGGTGCAAAGGCCTGCGCTTAACATTATTCTTTGCGATGCGGTAGCCCTATCCGCAAAATTCATAATTGATAACCGTAAAAAAAAGACTACACATTACGGAATACAACAATTACATCCGCGTCAATGTAGCGCAGACATTAACCACTACGAGGTTACATGATGGAAGGTCAACAGCACGGCGACACGCTGAAGCGCGGTCTTAAAAACCGCCACATTCAGCTTATCGCGCTGGGTGGAGCTATCGGGACGGGCCTGTTTCTGGGCAGCGCATCCGTCATCCAGTCGGCAGGTCCGGCAATTATTCTCGGCTATGCTATCGCCGGGTTTATCGCATTTTTAATTATGCGCCAGCTGGGTGAAATGGTCGTTGAGGAGCCGGTAGCCGGTTCATTCAGCCACTTCGCTTATAAATACTGGGGTGGTTTTGCAGGCTTCGCATCAGGCTGGAATTACTGGGTACTCTATGTCCTGGTCGCCATGGCTGAACTGACGGCCGTCGGCAAATACATCCAATTCTGGTGGCCGGAGATCCCAACCTGGGCTACGGCGGCGGTGTTCTTCGTTGCTATCAACGCCATCAACTTAACTAACGTTAAAGTCTTTGGTGAGATGGAGTTTTGGTTCGCTATCATCAAAGTAGTAGCGGTTATCGCCATGATTCTGTTCGGCGGCTGGTTACTCTTTAGCGGCAACGGTGGCCCACAGGCGTCCGTCAGCAACCTCTGGGATCAGGGTGGCTTCCTGCCGCACGGCATCACCGGCCTGGTCATGATGATGGCTATCATTATGTTTTCCTTCGGCGGTCTTGAGCTGGTCGGTATTACCGCCGCTGAAGCAGACAACCCGGAAGTGAGCATTCCAAAAGCGACCAACCAGGTTATCTACCGTATTCTGATTTTCTATGTGGGTTCGCTGGCGATTCTGCTGTCCCTGCTGCCGTGGACGCGCGTGACCGCAGACACCAGCCCGTTCGTGCTGATCTTCCATGAGCTGGGCGACACTTTCGTGGCTAACGCTCTGAATATCGTGGTGCTCACCGCCGCCCTGTCGGTTTACAACAGCTGCGTTTACTGCAACAGCCGTATGCTGTTCGGTCTGGCACAGCAGGGGAACGCGCCGAAGATGTTGAAAAGCGTCGATAAGCGCGGTGTACCGGTGAACACGATTCTGGTTTCCGCAGGCTTTACCGCCCTTTGCGTGCTGATTAACTACCTGGCACCGGAATCCGCTTTCGGCCTGCTGATGGCGCTGGTTGTCTCAGCCCTGGTGATCAACTGGGCGATGATCAGCCTGGCTCACATGAAGTTCCGCCGTGCTAAGCAGCAGCAAGGGGTGAAAACCCGCTTCCCTGCCCTGTTCTATCCGTTAGGAAACTGGGTCTGCCTGCTGTTTATGGTTGGCGTGTTGGTCATCATGCTGATAACGCCAGGCATGGCCATCTCGGTTTACCTGATCCCAGTGTGGATTGCGATTCTGGGCGTCGGTTATTTCCTGAAGCAGAAAAACCTGAAGGCAGTGAAAGCCTGATAAATAAAACGCCCCGCAATGCGGGGCGTTTTATTACAACCTTCCGGCCCTAAACCAAAGTGCCGTAAATCGTCAGTAACGCCACCACGACCACAATCACCAATGAAATCTTCTTCGCCAGCGATACCGCAGCTTTCGGTGTTTTCATCTTATCCTGATGGGGTTCTCTCGCCAGCGAGTACTGTGCCAGTTGTGTGAGAACCTGGTATTGAGAGGTATGCCTGTCGGCAAGGGATGCAAACCAGGCCGGCAGCGCTCGCTCACCGTGACCCAACAGAGCATAAGCGACACCCACCAAACGCACGGGCACCCAGTCAAGAATATGAAGAATGCCGTCAATTCCCGAGAGCAAGCGCTCGTGTGCCGTATGGTGCCGGGCAAGCCATGTCTGCCATGCGCGCAGGAAAGCATACCCTGCGAGCGTAACCGGCCCCCATGTTCCGCCCACCACAAACCAAAACAGCGGCGCGAGATAGAAACGGAAGTTAATCCACAGCAGCGCGTTTTGTAGCTCGCGCAGGTATTCACGCTCGCTGCACTCAGGCGGAACACCATGAATCAATGTAAGCTCTGCAGCCATTGCATCACGGGCATGTTCATCATCATGGCTGGCGGCTTTAAGATACGAATGGTAATGCAGCCTGACCTGCCCGGCCCCGATGCAAAGCACACCCAGCGCAATCCAGAACACCAGCAGTGGGACGTTGAATAGTAGCCCATGCAAAGCACGAAGAATCAGGAAAACCACGGCCATAAATGCAGCGGTCATTAACAGCGTTCTTAACAGAGAAAAATGCTTAACCCGTCCAAACAGGACTTCAAGACGATGATCTAACTGCCAGTGTTCGCCCATTTTGAACAATCGCTCGCCCATCAGGACTAACAGCAGGGTAAACAGGGTCATGTGCTCTCCTTGTCAGTTGCCTCTTCAACCGCACCCAAAAAGCGCGGCCAGTCAAACGAAGGGCCTGGATCGGTCTTCCGACCAGGTGCTATATCGCTGTGGCCCGTGATGTTTTTCGCCATATCAGGATAGTGTTGAATCAGTAAGTTAGCTAAGGCTGTGAGTTGTTCATATTGAGCGTCGGTATAGGCCAGCGTATCGGTACCTTCCAGCTCAATACCGATAGAAAAGTCGTTGCACTTTTCTCTTCCCTGATAGCTCGAGACGCCCGCATGCCAGGCTCGTTTATCGAAAGGGACGTACTGAACAATTTCGCCGTCCCGGCGAATCAGACAATGGGCTGACACGCGCAAATGCGAAATACCGGCAAAGTAAGGGTGCGCTGCAGGATCGAGCGTTCCGGCAAATAACGCATCAATCCAGGGGCCGCCAAACTCCCCCGGCGGCAAACTGATATTGTGCACCACCAGCAATGAGGGGTTTTCCTCTTCCGGTCGGCCGTCACAATGCGGGGATGGCAGATGTTTTACCCCCACCAGCCAGCCGTCTTTAAGCTGCATGAGAGGTTCTCCTTAGAGTGGTACTTGAAGTCGCTTCAGAGTAGCATGAAACAATATTAACTTATTCATTCTGGAGTTTAATCATGCCGCCCCGCCGTTATAATCCTGACCGCCGACGTGACGAGCTGCTCGAACGAATTACCCTCGATATCCCTCTCGCCGTAGCCCAGGCGCTGCGGGAAGATCTGGGCGGTGAAGTCGACCCAAACAACGACATCACGGCACAATTATTACCCCCAGAAAACACGTCGCATGCGGTTGTTATCACCCGCGAAAATGGCATTTTTTGCGGTAAACGCTGGGTAGAAGAAGTCTTTATTCAGCTTGGCGGCGAGGTGACGGTGACCTGGCATGTCGAAGATGGCGCTGAAGTCACCATCAATCAGCCACTTTTTGAGCTTAATGGCCCGGCCCGTATTCTCTTGACCGGAGAAAGAACGGCGCTGAACTTCGTACAAACGCTCTCAGGCGTAGCCAGCGAAGTTAACAGTTACGTGGCGCTGCTTGAGGGCACTAAAACGCAGTTGCTGGATACCCGTAAAACGCTTCCGGGCCTGCGCACCGCGCTGAAATATGCCGTGCTATGCGGCGGGGGCAGCAACCATCGCCTCGGCCTTTCCGATGCTTTCCTGATCAAAGAAAATCACATTATTGCTTCCGGCTCTATTCGTCAGGCAGTGGAGAAAGCATTCTGGATGCACCCTGACGTGCCGGTAGAAGTGGAAGTTGAGTCACTGGATGAATTGGAACAAGCGCTCAAAGCTGGGGCTGACATCATCATGCTGGACAACTTTACCGTTGAGCAAATGCGTGAAGCCGTGGCACTCACCCAAGGGAAAGCGCGCCTGGAAGTCTCTGGCAACGTGACCAAAGAGACGCTGAGAACATTCGCTGATACCGGCGTGGACTACATCTCCGTAGGCGCTCTGACTAAGCACATACGCGCCCTCGACTTGTCTATGCGCTTCCGCTAATGCAACACCACGGCGGGCCGGCCATTACCGCGCCCGCTTTTTTGCGTACTGACTTCCATTTTTATTGTCGATACATACAACTGCATTAAATAACTCGGAAGGCATTTCCCGAATGTCCGTTTCCCTGTTCGCTATTGCTTAGCCTGTTCAGCACAGTGTTGCTCTCTAACCAAAAGGAGCGACAGATGAACAAGCAAAAAGGATTTACGCTAATTGAGCTAATGGTGGTGATAGGCATCATCGCCATTCTGAGCGCCATCGGCATTCCTGGATATCAAAACTACCTTCGTAAAGCAGCATTGACCGATATGCTGCAAACCTTCCTGCCCTATCGTACCGCCGTCGAACTTTGTGCCATCGAGCGTGGAGGGATCTCCGGTTGCAATGCAGGCAGTAACGGCATCGCTGAAACCAAAACGACGCGCTACATCAGTTCAATGAGCGTTGCCAGCGGGATTGTGACGCTCAACGGCCAGGAATCCCTGAACGGGCTGGCGGTTACGTTCACCCCTCAGTGGAGCGACGCTAACGGCGTAACCGGCTGGGCAAGGGTCTGCAGTGCTGAAAACGGATCGCCGCTGAAACAAGCCTGTGAAGATGTTTTCCGCTTTAACGAAACGCAAGCGGGGGCTGATAAATGAGCACAAAAGAACAGCTTAACTCCCTATGCCAGCACTACAACGCCATACTGATAGAGGAAACGCCTGACGCGGTACGAATTGCTGCGGTTGAAGCCCCAAACGAGCAAATGTACGAGGCGCTCCGCTTTCTTTGTGATAAACACATTGATGTAGAGATCTGGCCCATTGAACGGCTCGAGAAATGGCAAACCCTGGAGCCCTCTCAGCCTTCGGAGCACGACCGCAGCAGTTCAGTGGTCGCACTTTTGAATACAACACTTGCCACCGCCGTACAGCAGCGTGCATCCGATATCCATTTTGAGCCCTTCGAAAATGCCTATCGAATTCGGCTTCGCATTGATGGCGTGCTGCAATGTCAACCACTACTACCTCAGGCAATGGCAGCGTCCGTCACTGCAAGGCTCAAAATTCTGGCTAACCTGGATATCGCGGAAAAGCGGCTGCCTCAGGACGGACAAATGGACTACCTCGCCGAGGAGGTGAAAGCGTCATTTCGCGTCTCGACGCTGCCTTGCCGATACGGCGAGAAGGTCGTTTTACGGCTTCTTCAGCAGGGCAAACAGCATATGGACATTCATTCTCTGGGGATGTCAGTGGATGAAAAAAAACAACTTCAGCAATCACTCCTGGCCCCGCAGGGGATGATTCTGGTAACCGGTCCTACAGGGAGCGGAAAAACCATTACGCTGTATAGTGCCCTGGCGGCGCTTAACCAATCGGGTATCAACGTCTGCAGCGTAGAAGATCCAATAGAAATTCCTCAGGAAGGGCTGAACCAGACGCAGATAAACCCTAAGGCTGGTCTCACCTTTCAGCACGTCCTGCGCGCATTACTGAGGCAGGATCCAGACGTCATTATGGTCGGTGAAATCAGGGATGGTGAAACAGCAGAAATTGCCATCAAAGCTGCCCAGACCGGGCACCTGGTTTTATCGACATTGCACACCAACTCCACCGTTGAAACGCTTGTCCGCCTGGAGCAAATGGCCATTCCTCGCTGGATGATCGCGTCTGCCTTGAATATCATCGTGGCTCAAAGGCTGGTGAGAAAGCTTTGCCCTCACTGCAAAACACACCACGAACCAGCCATAACATTACCGGGACACATTTGGCCTTCCGCGCTGCCCAATTGGCATCCGACAGGATGTGAACGTTGCTACGGAGGATATTATGGGCGAACAGCGTTATTTGAAATCCTGCCGCTATCCGCCGCTCTAAGACAAGCCATCACGCAAGGCGAATCCGCAAGTAACATTGAAAGACTCGCCAGAGAGCAAGGGATGAGTACGCTTTTCGAAAATGGCTGCGTTGCCGTAGCACAAGGCCATACGACACTGGAAGAGGTTTACCGCGTGCTAGGTGTGCCACATGCCTAAACCTCTGCTTTGGCGATGGGAAGCCATAGACCACGAAGGCCAATTAAAAAATGGTGAATCGCTTGCCGTCGAGCGCACTTCTCTTGAGGAGGAGCTTGCTCAGCAGCAGCTTCAGCTCCTGTCCGTTAAAAAATCATCGCTGTCAGGAAGATCCTGTTGGCATATTCAGCACAAAATTGACTTTGTCCGGCAACTTGCAGCGCTGATCCATGCCGGTATCGCCTTAACTGACGCGCTGTTGCTCATAGCCCGACAGCATCCCAAACCTGCATGGTCGGCATTATTACAGCACATAGAACGACAGGTAGCGCAGGGCATACCGTTTTCCGAAGCGCTTAAGCAATGGCCCCATATCTTCCCGCCCCTGTTTATTGCATTACTGCATACCGGAGAGCTGACGGGAAGGCTTGCAGATTGCTGCCAGCGGCTGGCAGAACAACAAGAACAACACTACCAACTCAGCAAAAAGGTCGTAAAAGCCCTGCGTTATCCGCTCTTTATTTTGATTGTTGCACTGCTGGTAACCGCAGGCATGGTTGGGTTTGTTCTGCCTGAGTTTGCCAATATCTATCGTTCTTTTAACGCGCCTCTGCCCGCGATCACCCAGGCCGTTATGAGTATTTCAGAGTGGGCAACGTCTCAAGGAGGATGGTGGATTTTAACCGCTATGCTCTTAGCCGTTATAGGTTGGTGGCTTCGCCGCACCCAACCCGCCATTCGAGAAAAAGAACAATTACTGCTGTTAAAAATACCGGTCATTGCTCCCTTGAGGCGAGGCCAGCTACTCAGCCAGATATTTACCGTACTAACGCTGTCTCAGCACTCTGGCGTCCCCCTGTTACAGGGTCTTGAAGCGGTTGAAAAAACGCTGACCCAGACGTTCTGGCAACGGCAAATTACTGATATACGCGATCGGGTTTCCGAGGGAAAGCCCCTCTGGCAGGCGTTGGAGCAGTCGGGGTATTTCACACCACTTTGCCAACAGTTGGTTCGAATTGGTGAAGAATCCGGTTCTCTGGATCTGATGCTTGAGCGCCTGGCGCGCTGGCATTATGAGAAAACGCAGGAGCTGGCTGAAAATCTTGCCGCCACGCTGGAGCCAGTCATGATGCTGGTCATTGGCTTGATTATTGGCACGCTGGTGATAGCCATGTATCTACCTATTTTCCAGATGGGGGATGCCATGGGAGGAGGAGGATGACGCAGTCTGAACTGCGTCATCGATGCTCATCAGAGGCTATTGAAAACGCGGTTTTCCTGTTCCGCTACGCGGATGAAAGTTGTGCGTTTAGTCAGCTCTTTAAGGCGAGAGGCACCTACATAGGTACAGGCAGAACGCAGGCCGCCAAGGATATCGCGAGCGGTAATTTCCACCGGCCCTCGCAGAGGCAACTTAACGGTTTTTCCTTCTGCAGCGCGGTACTGCGCGACACCGCCTACGTGGCGGGTCATGGCAGACTCGGAGCTCATGCCGTAGAACAACATAAACTTCTCGCCATCCTGCTCAACAACGGTACCACCGCTTTCTTCATGCCCTGCCAGCATACCGCCCAGCATAACGAAGTCAGCTCCACCACCAAAGGCTTTAGCCACATCGCCCGGCACAGTGCAGCCACCGTCGCTGACGATCTGGCCTCCTAAGCCGTGAGCTGCATCAGCACATTCAATCACGGCGGAAAGCTGAGGATACCCCACGCCGGTTTTAACGCGCGTGGTGCATACAGAGCCTGGGCCAATGCCCACTTTCACGATATCGGCCCCGGACAGAATCAATTCTTCACACATTTCACCGGTAACCACGTTACCCGCACAGATAACTTTATCAGGCCAAGCTTCGCGGGCTTTGCTGACGAACTGGGTGAAGTGCTCAGAGTAGCCGTTCGCCACGTCGATGCAGATAAATTTCAGTGCAGGAGTCAGAGCCAGAATCTGCTTAGTTTTGGCAAAATCTGCATCAGAAGTGCCGGTTGAGACCATGATATGGCGTAACAGGTTTTCAGGCACGGAACGAATAAAATTGCTCCACTCTTCTACAGAGTAGTGTTTGTGCACGGCGGTAAGAATATCGAATGAGGCCAGCGCCTGCGCCATCGCGAAAGTGCCTACGGTGTCCATATTCGCAGCAATAATAGGGACGCCAGACCAGGTGATACCGGAATGCTTAAATGTGAATTGACGTTCCAGCTCAACGTCTGAACGGCTTTTGAGGGTGGAGCGTTTTGGGCGAATTAAAACGTCTTTAAAACCTAACTTCAAATCTTCTTCAATACGCATGATGCAGATCCCTGGGTCGAATGGCGATGAACGCGATCGGCGGTAGGCTCTTCATTACTCAAGACAGAGAACAACGGCAAGCCCGGAACCCAGATATACAGAAATCAGACGCTGGGGTGAGCAAGCACGGAAAACGTACCTGTGGCTTAAAGTAAAACGAGCAAACAACAGCCAACTCCAGTGACGCTATCATACGCAGTAATAATGACTCCGCAAGACTGCGAAAACCGACTTTTTTACGCTACAATCGTTTAAATTTACCTGGTAAACGGTAAAAAGCCCGCAGACGGCGAATACCCGATTTTTACGTGAAATAAAATCACCTAAAATCACGCCACTAAAGACTTTTTATCTTATTGATAAATATAGCATCAGGATCGGTTATTTATGGTTTACACGGTTGCACTTACGGGCGGCATTGGCAGTGGTAAAAGTACCATCGCCGAAGCCTTTTCCCGCGCTGGAGTCACCGTCATAGATGCAGATGTAATTGCCCGTCAGGTTGTTGAGCCAGGTCAACGTGCGTTAGCTCTCATTTCTCAACATTTTGGCCCAAAGATCCTTCTGGAAGATGGTTCTTTAAACCGTCGAGCGTTGAGAGAAACGATCTTCAGCTCCCCGCAGCAAAAGCAATGGGTTAATAACCTGCTACATCCTATTATCCAGCAGCAAACTCGTGATGAGATTGCTCGTGCTACCTCACCTTACGTGTTGTGGGTAGTCCCTCTGCTGGTAGAAAACAATCTGCAACAAAAGGCAGACCGGATTTTAGTGGTGGATGTTTCCCCCGAGACCCAGATTGCGCGTACTATGCTGCGGGACAATGTTTCCCGCGAACACGCCCAACAGATTCTGGACGCTCAGGCGTCCCGGGAAGCTCGCCTCGCCGTAGCAGATGATGTAATTAATAATGACGGCAGTCCCCAGGACGTTGTCGTGCATGTTGACCGCCTGCATCGCCAGTACCTGAAACTGGCTAGTCTGGCCGCACAACAGGAAGCAGAATGATGAACACTCAGGTTCTTTTCGAACACCCATTGAATGAGAAAATGCGCACATGGCTGCGTATTGAGTTTTTGATCCAACAGATGCAGTCAGCACTTCCTATCAATGACAGCGCAAAGGCGCTGCATTTTTTTCGTAACGTCGGTGACTTACTGGATGTGTTTGAAAGGGGCGAAATTCGCACCGATATTCTCAAAGAGATAAGCCGTCAGCAGCGTAAACTGCTGAGCTGGTCAGAAGTCCCGGGGGTTGATATGCAGCGCATCGACTCGCTGCGAAGCCAGTTGGAGAGCTGCGGCAGCGTGTTGATGGCCGCGCCGCGCATCGGGCAAATTCTGCGAGAAGATCGCCTTATTGCGCTGGTACGCCAGCGGCTTAGCATCCCAGGCGGCTGCTGTAGCTTCGACCTGCCTACCCTGCACATTTGGCTTTATCTGCCGCAGGAACAACGCGATGCTCAGGTTCATTTTTGGCTAAACAGTCTCGAACCAGTGAAACAGTCGCTCGATCTTCTGCTGGACATCATCCGCAATTCTGCGCCATTCCGGAAACAAACCAGCCTCAATGGATTCTACCAGGACAATGGCGACGATGCCGACCTGCTTCGTCTTCATCTCACTCTCGGCGATCAGCTTTATCCACAGATTTCCGGCCACAAAAGCCGCTTTGCGATTCGTTTTATGCCGCTGGATTCAGAAAATGGCCTGGTGCCTGAACGCCTCGACTTTGAGCTGGCCTGCTGCTAAGGAAAAAACATGAACGAAGAAACCATCGTTAATTGTCCTGGCTGCGGCAAAGCGGTTATCTGGAACGAAAGCAGCCCATACCGACCATTTTGCAGCAAGCGCTGCCAGCTAATCGACCTGGGCGAGTGGGCCGCTGAGGAAAAACGTATTCCCAGCAGCGGCGACCTCTCTGAAAGCGAAGGCTGGAGCGAAGAACAGGAACGCTAATCGTTTAGCAGCTTTAAAATGACGGGCTCATTGGCTGGCGGAAACTCGTCGGCGATGAGTTCCCCTTGAGCAACCCAACGCCCGGGTTGCCCTTCTTTGCCCCAGGGTTCACCTTCCCAACTTTCTATCAGATAGAACCACAGGGAAATATGACGATCCGGGAACTGGTACTCCAGGGTTTCAAACAGGCTGGCACTTTGCACCACAATACCGGTTTCTTCCTGTAGTTCCCGGATAACGGCCTGTTCCGGGGATTCACCTGCCTCAATCTTCCCGCCGGGAAATTCCCATTTGTTCGCCATGTGCGCATCGGCTGCGCGCTGCGTGATAAAAATTTCACCCTGTTGATTACGGATAATGCCGACAGCGATTTGCAGTTGCTTCATATTCTCAAACTCCATGCGTAAAAAAGGCGCAGCAAGCTGCGCCTTTTCGATTTTGTCAGACCTTAGCTCAGACGGCCATGGCACTGTTTGTATTTTTTACCGGAACCGCAAGGGCAAGGATCGTTGCGACCCACTTTACGATCGCCAGTTTCTGCTGCCAGCGCCTGTGCGGCCTGAGTTTCATCATCCACATGACTAAGCTGCTGCATACGTGCCAGACGCTCGGCTTCTTCACGACGCTGTTGTTCCATCGCTTCAACTTCTTCCGGCAGGCGGACCTGGACTTTGCTCAGGGTGCTGATCACTTCATATTTCAGTGACTCCAGCATCGCGGCAAACATAGAGAAGGATTCACGCTTGTATTCCTGCTTCGGATCTTTCTGCGCATAACCGCGCAGGTGGATCCCCTGACGCAGGTAATCCATTGCGGCCAGATGCTCTTTCCACAGGGAATCCAGCGTTTGCAGCATCACGCCTTTTTCGAAGTGGCGCATCATTTCTGCACCCACGACTTCTTCTTTACGTTGATAAAGCTCAATCGCCGTCTGCAGAATACGCTCACGCAGCGTTTCTTCGTGCAGCTCAGGTTCTTTATCCAGCCACTCTTTGATTGGCATCTCGAGATCAAAGTCGTTTTTCAGACGCTCTTCCAGACCTTCTACATCCCACATTTCTTCCAGAGACTGAGGCGGAATATGCGCATCGATGGTGACTTTGAAGACGTCTTCACGAATGCTGGCGATGGTTTCGCTCACGTCGGTAACGTCGAGCAGCTCATTACGCTGGGTATAAATAGCGCGGCGCTGATCGTTTGCGACGTCATCGTATTCCAGCAGCTGCTTACGAATATCAAAGTTACGGCTTTCGACTTTACGCTGTGCGTTGGCAATCGCCTTGGTTACCCAAGGGTGTTCAATGGCTTCGCCCGGCTTCATACCCAGTTTACGCATCATATTGGATACGCGATCCGAGGCGAAGATACGCATCAGGGCATCTTCCATCGACAGGTAGAAGCGGGAAGAACCAGCATCACCCTGACGGCCAGAACGGCCACGCAGCTGGTTATCGATACGGCGGGATTCATGACGCTCGGTGCCGATGATATGCAGACCACCTGAAGCCAGTACCGCATCGTGGCGAACTTTCCAGTCCGCTTTGATCTGAGCAATTTGCTCTGGCGTTGGCTCATCCAGCTCAGCAATCTCTTCCTGCCAGCTCCCGCCCAACACGATATCCGTACCACGACCCGCCATGTTAGTCGCGATAGTTACCGCGGCTGGGTAACCCGCCTGAGCAACGATAGCCGCTTCGTTGGCGTGGAACTTGGCATTCAGAACATTGTGTTTGATACCGGCCTTGGTCAACTCATTGGAAACCACTTCAGATTTCTCAATGGAGATGGTCCCCACCAGCACAGGCTGGCCGTTCGCGGTACGCTCTTTAATGTCTTCGATAATCGCGCCAATTTTATCCAGTTCGGTCATGTAAACCAGATCCGGCATATCTTTACGGATCATTGGACGGTTGGTCGGCACAACGATGGTGTCGAGCTTATAAATAGAGCTAAATTCAAACGCTTCGGTGTCTGCAGTACCGGTCATCCCTGCCAGCTTCTCGTAAAGACGGAAGTAGTTCTGGAAGGTGATGGACGCCAACGTCTGGTTTTCATTCTGAATTTCGACGCCTTCTTTGGCTTCAACGGCCTGGTGAAGACCATCTGACCAACGACGCCCCTGCATAGTACGGCCCGTGTGTTCATCAACGATGATGACTTCGCCATCTTTAACGATGTAGTCAACGTCGCGGGTGAACAGCGCATGGGCGCGAAGTGCCGCGGTCACATGATGCATTAGCATGATGTTGGCTGGTGAGTACAGCGACTCGCCCTCTTCCATCATGCCTTCTTGCACAAGCAGCTCTTCAATCAGTACCAGACCACGTTCGGTCAGGTTAACCTGGCGAGATTTTTCATCCACGGAGAAGTGGCCTTCACCCTGGAAGGTGTCAGAGTCTTCTTTTTCCTGACGCATCAGGTGCGGAATGATTTTGTTCACGCGTTTGTACAGCTCAGAGCTGTCTTCCGCAGGGCCGGAGATGATCAGCGGCGTACGCGCTTCATCGATCAGGATGGAGTCGACTTCATCCACCAGCGCATAGTGAAGCTTGCGCTGCACGCGCTCTTCAGGGCTGAAAGCCATATTGTCGCGGAGGTAGTCGAAACCGTATTCGTTATTGGTACCGTAGGTGATGTCTGCTGCGTAAGCCTCACGCTTAGCTGGCGCTGGCATGCCTGGCAGGTTAATTCCTACGCTCAGGCCCAGATATTCAAACAGAGGACGGTTGTTTTCGGCGTCACGCTGGGCCAGGTAGTCGTTCACGGTAACAACGTGCACACCTTTGCCGCTCAGTGCATTCAGATAAGCTGGCAGCGTTGCCGTCAGGGTTTTACCTTCACCAGTACGCATTTCCGCGATGCAGCGATCGTTCAGGACCATGCCGCCCAGCAGCTGCACGTCGAAGTGACGCATACCGAAGACGCGCTTACTTGCTTCACGAACAACGGCGAAAGCTTCCGGGATTAGCGTTTCCAGCACTTCACCTTTTTCCAGACGCGCGCGGAACTCACCGGTTTTAGCCTTCAGCTCATCATCCGTGAGCTTTTCCATCTGCGGTTCCATGCTGTTGATTACGGAAACCACTTTGCGCATACGGCGCAGTGTACGATCGTTACGACTACCGAAAACTTTAGTTAATAATTTGATTAGCATAATAAATTCTCAAACGCCTGCCGTCAGTACGGTCAATAAATTGTTGTTAGTTTGGAAGATGAATTAGCTGAGGCAAAGCGGGCCTGCGCGGATGCCCTGTACCTGACGGATCCACGTCACGGTACTGAAAACGTCTCCTACAGGAGATGACCTAAACGCAGTCTGGCGAACAATAACGGGAGGTTTACTTTCCTGCGTTAACAGCGCGCTAAGCGTGTCCAGCAGGGCAAGGTGCTGTGCCTGAAGCGGCACGCTTTCCTGTGCCACAGGCAAAGCCTGAGGTGCCATAGCAAAGGAAAGATGACGGATAACGGTGCGGATTGCATGCTGGTGCCAGTAGTCCACACTAAAGGAAGGACGGCGAGTGCTTTCTTGCAGTTGAACAAGGCTATCGAAACGCAGCTGCCGCGCCGAATCGTGACGGCTGGCGGAAGCTTCAGCGGGCACACCGGTTTCTGTGTTACCGTTGAGTGCAGGCATGCCAAAACTCGCCGCGACCATCCCCAACAGGAGATGCGGCCAGAAATAACGTCTGCCAAATTGTCGCCAACGATTTAGAATACCAATCACTTTTTCCGCCGGAGCTTAATGTATGCGCGACAGTCGCCCGCAATCTTTAGAAAATCTGTTTGACGAAGCCGGTCAGGAAAGCATGCTACAGAGCGTACAGCAACGTGCCGTCGCTCTGCTGCGTCTTAACCGGGCAGTGAAAGGCATTTTGCCTGCTCCACTGCATCCCTGGTGCCGGGTGGCCAACTTCCGTCAGGGCATTCTCGTCCTTGAAACCGCAAATGCCAGCTGGCTGATGCGCTTACGCTATGAACAAGCCACGCTGCTGAGTGCATTACGCGCCCAAATCTTACCATCATTGACATCAATCGACATCAGGATTAATCCTTCACTGGCGGTAAAAGGGCAGGAATTTGTTCAAGAAAACACCACTCAGACAGAGACTGAGAAATACGAAGTAAATCGTCAACTGAGTAAGCAGAGTGCAGAAGTGTTGAGAGAGGTGGCTAAACGTAGCCCGGAGAAATTAAGAGCAACAATAGAACGACTGGCTTCACTGGCCGGAGAGGGTACCAGCAAAACCAGTCGTAATCGCTAATTTAAGCGTTACGCCAGCACCAGTTTAGGTGCTTTAAACGCCAGCGGAAGTTCGGCTTCGTCTTCGAAGGTCGCCCATTCCCAGGCTTCCTGTTTAGCCAAAACAGCCTGCAGCAGTTTGTTGTTCAGGGCATGACCAGACTTATAGGCGGTAAACGCGCCGATAATGTTGTGGCCACACATGAACAGATCGCCGATAGCATCCAGCATTTTGTGACGAACGAATTCATCTTCAAAACGCAGGCCGTCTTCGTTCAATACGCGATAATCGTCAACAACGATGGCACAATCGAAGCTGCCGCCCAGGCACAGGCCGCGGGACTGCAGATATTCGATATCACGCATAAAACCGAAGGTACGCGCACGGCTAATCTGACGCATAAATGCTTCAGCAGAGAAGTTCATGGTGTAGCGCTGGGTGCTTGCATCAATCGCCGGATGGTTGAAGTCGATGGTAAAGTCCAACGAGAAACCATTAAACGGTGACATTTCAGCCCATTTATCGCCATCTTCCACGCGAACCGTCTCTTTCAGACGTATAAATTTCTTGGCCGAGTTCAGTTCGTCAATCCCTGCATCAAGCAGCAGATAGACAAACGGCGCCGCACTGCCGTCCATAATAGGGATTTCTGGCGCATCGACTTCAACAATAATGTTGTCGATACCCAGCCCTGCCAGGGCAGCGTTGAGGTGCTCTACGGTAGAAATCCGTACATCATGCTCGTTGACCAGACAAGTACAGAGCATGGTATCCCGCACGGATTTGGCATCAGCCGGAAAATCTACCGGAGGATTCAAGTCGGTGCGACGATAGATGACCCCGGTATTTGCCGGCGCAGGGCGCAGCGTCAGTGTGACTTTCTTGCCGGTATGTAAACCGACGCCAGTCGCCTGAACGATACGTTTAAGTGTCCTTTGTTTGATCATCGTATAATCCCGCCAAATTACTAAGCTAGCCGAGAGTGTATATCACTAACGGCAGGCCAGTTTAGCACAAAGAGCGAATATTCCCAACTTCCGGTTTATTCTTAATCAGCTTGCTTACGCAGGAACGCTGGAATATCCAGATAATCAGGCTCTTTCGCCGTCTGCGGTGTATTGTCGTTAACCACTTTAGCGGCCGGCTTTTGCTCTTGCGTCAGCGGAGCCATACCGTGCTGCTGGTAGCGATCCATCACTGGCTGCTGTACCTGCTTGTTAGTCACCAGGGTAATCTCAGGACGTTTGTCCATGCCGATCCCAGTAGCAACAACAGTTACGCGCAGTTCGTCGTTCATCTCTGGATCCAGAGAAGTACCGATAACCACAGTTGCGTTGTCAGATGCGAACGCACGAATGGTGTTACCCACGGTTTCGAACTCATCCAGACGCAGGTCGAAGCCAGCGGTGATGTTAACCAACACGCCACGAGCGCCAGACAGGTCGATATCTTCCAGCAGCGGGCTGGAGATAGCCATTTCTGCCGCTTCTTCAGCACGGTCTTCGCCGCTGGCCACGCCAGAGCCCATCATGGCATAGCCCATTTCGGACATAACAGTACGCACGTCCGCGAAGTCAACGTTCATCAGGCCCGGACGAGTAATCAGTTCGGCAATACCCTGCACGGCGCCTTTCAGTACGTCGTTTGCTGCACCAAATGCGTCAAGCAGAGAAATGCCGCGCCCCAGCACTTTCAGCAGCTTGTCATTCGGGATAGTGATCAAAGAGTCAACGTGCTTAGACAGCTCGGCGATACCCTGCTCCGCGAAAGCCATACGCTTCTTGCCTTCAAAGTTGAAAGGCTTAGTCACGACGGCAACGGTCAGGATACCCAAATCTTTAGCTACTTCGGCAACAACAGGAGCAGCACCCGTACCGGTACCACCGCCCATGCCAGCAGCGATGAACACCATGTCTGCCCCGTCCAGCGCAGCGCGTAAAGCTTCGCGGTCTTCTTCCGCAGCGTTACGACCCACTTCTGGATTTGCGCCTGCACCCAGACCTTTAGTGATCCCATTACCGATCTGGATCGTCTGGCCGACAGCGGTTTTACGCAGTGCCTGAGCGTCAGTGTTAACCGCAAAGAATTCAACGCCTTCGATGCGTTCACGCACCATGTGTTCAACGGCGTTACCGCCGCCGCCACCGACGCCGATGACTTTAATCACCGCGTCGTTGGTCAGTTCCATAGGTTCAAACATAGTTTCTCTCCGTTTTGTGCCTGTCGCCTGAGACCGCTAATTGTCTCCGGTCTCTTATAAAAATTAAAATTCTTTTCTCAGCCAGCTGTTCAGTCGCTTAAACCATGAGCCAACAGAGGTCCTTTTTTCCACTTCTGCTTCACCACTGAGATGTGACTCTTTCCCGTAGTGCAGCAACCCTACTGCGGTCGAGTAATACGACTCCTGGGCATAATCAGTAAGGCCAGTAATATTCAACGGCTGACCGATACGCACCTGCGTATGGAACACACGCTGAGCACAGGCTGCCAGGCCTTCTATTTGTGCCGCGCCGCCGGTTAACACAATCCCCGCCGCCAGATGATGTTTCACACCCTGCTGGCGAAGCTGCTCCTGTAACTGCAAAATCTCTTCATTGACCAGGTTGAGCAGCTCGGTGTAACGAGGCTCAATCACTTCAGCCAGCGTCTGACGCTGAAGACTGCGTGGTGGGCGTCCACCCACGCTCGGAACCTCAACGTTCTCGTCTTTGCCGACGATAGATCCCAGGGCACAACCATGGCGAACTTTAATCGCCTCAGCATCGCTCGGTGGCGTTCCGAACGCATAGGCGATATCGCTGGTAACTACGTTCCCTGCATAAGGGATAACTTTGGTGTGACGCAGCGCACCGCCGGTATACACCGCCATATCCATGGTACCACCGCCGATGTCCACAACACAGACACCCAGCTCGCGTTCATCTTCGGTCAGTACCGCGTAGCTTGCGGCCAGACCGGCGAAAATTAATTGGTCAACTTTCAAACCACAACGTTCAACCGCTTTAACGATGTTTTTTGCCATATCGTTATGGCAGGTAATCAGATGCACTTTCGCCTGCATACGGACGCCGGACAGGCCTACCGGATTTTTGATCCCTTCCTGGTAATCAATAGCGTATTCCTGCGGAATCACATGCAGAACGCGGTGTTCATCGCGAACACGCACTGATTTTGCCGTATGCACCACATTTTCAACATCTTCCTGCGTCACTTCCTCTTCCGAAATCGGCACCATGCCTATCTCGTTTTGGCAGCTGATATGCTTGCCGGACAGCGCCAGGTAAACTGAAGATATCTGGCAGTCTGCCATCAATTCAGCCTGGTCAATCGCCCGTTGAACGCATTTAACCACCGACTCAAGGTCGTTTACCCCGCCTTTGTCCATACCACGCGAAGGGCAACTGCCCACGCCAATAATATTGACCATACCGTCGGGCAGAACTTCCCCTACTAAAGCGGCAACCTTCGCGGTGCCAATCTCCAGTCCAACTACCAGTTTTCTGTCCGTCGCCTTGATCATTGTTGTTTTGCCTGTGCCTGATTCTGTTGCTGATTCGGATTAGGTACCGGAGGAGGAAGTGCCTCCCAACCTACCGCGGCGCCTGAATCGTATCGCAGGTCGACATAACTGATCCGTTTGTTATCAGCCTGCGCCTGCTGCTGCAGAACCGGGTACAGTTCTACAAAACGATCCAGACGTTTCATCGTGTCGCCCCGACCAAGGTTGAGCTTAATTCCGTTATTCAGCGTCAACTGCCAGGAGCGACGAGCGGTCATAGCCGCTTGTTTCAACGTAAATTTATCCTTTGCCAGCACCACGCCCATGTCACGGTAACCTTGCAGAACTTCGTTTTCGCTGCCTTCCGGGCCGGAAAGCATCGGTAAAGTCTGCTTGCTGGTACGCTCTGCTGGTACGCTGAAGGAATTCCCCTCTGCGTCAACCATATGCTGGTCATTCCAACGTGCTATCGGCACATATTCAACCAGATGAATCTTCAATTCGTCCGGCCACTGCTTTCTAACGCTTGCCTGCTTGATCCAGGGCAAGCGCTCTATCTGCTGTTGGATGATATTCACATCCTGGGTCATAAAAGTACCCGGAGGCCCCAGGGCCAGAATAGACTGGCGTATATCATCATTACGTGTGTAGTGCCGCTCCCCGGTTACCACCAGCCTGGAGAGTGGTAAACGCTGGGCATCTTCCATCCAGCCCACCACAATCCAACCGCCGATAAACACGCTCAACAATACCGCACCCAGGAAAATCATCCCTGCCAGACGGGAGCCGTTGCTGCGCCGAGCGCTGGCATTTTCCTCGGCACGATTACGCGCATTCAGTGCAGCCTGCGACATATCAGTCCGCCAGTTCCAAAATACGTACAACTAATTGTGAGAAGCTCATCCCCGCCTGGCGAGCCGCCATCGGCACCAGGCTGTGGCTGGTCATCCCCGGAGAAGTATTCACTTCTAACAGGTAAAACTGACCATCGCTATCCAGCATCACATCGACCCGGCCCCAGCCGCTACAGCCGAGAATCTGCCAGGCCTGCAGAACTAATGCCTGCAATTCCTGCTCTCTTTGTTCAATTAATCCACCAGGGCAGAAATATTGAGTTTCATCAGAGAGATACTTCGCTTCATAATCATAGAAGGTTCCAGCGGGTTGGATGCGAATAGACGGTAAAATTTCCTCGCCTAAAATCGCAACCGTATACTCCGGGCCACTCAACCATTTTTCAATCAGCACTTCTTCGTCATGCTCGAAGGCCAGCTCAAGCGCGGCTGGCAGCGCATCTACGCTGTCCACCTTAGACATACCTACGCTGGAACCTTCACGGCTCGGCTTGACGATAACCGGTAAACCTAATGCAGCAACACGCTCAACCAGCGCTGTGCTCAGGCCTGCTGCAAAATCCTGACGGTTGACGGCAACCCATGGCGCAACGGGTAAACCTGCCCCCTGCCACAGCAGTTTGCTGCGCACCTTATCCATCGTTATCGCCGAAGCCATAACGCCGCTGCCGGTATAAGGCAGTTGAAGGAACTCCAACAGCCCTTGCAAAGTCCCGTCTTCACCACCGCGACCGTGCAGCGCGATAAAAACCTTGTCAAAACCCTGAGCCTTCAGCTCAAGTACAGACTCGCTTTGTGGATCAAAAGCATGTGCATCAATACCCGCTTCTTTTAATCCCGCCAGCACCGCGCTGCCGGATTGCAGAGAAACCTCGCGCTCGGCAGAGGTTCCTCCGAGAAGAACGGCGATCTTATCAGCCATGACGCCCTTCCTCTTTAGTTTGAGGCTGCAATTTGATTTCAGCCAGATTTCGGGCGATTTTGCCGATATTCCCGGCACCTTGAACGAGAATCAAATCATTTCCCGTCAAAACAGGGGCTAAAATTTCCGCCACTTCCGCATGATCAGAAACCAAAATAGGGTCAACTTTGCCACGACCGCGAATGGTGCGGCATAAAGAACGGCTATCCGCACCAGGAATGGGGGCTTCACCTGCAGGATAAACTTCCAACATCACCAGGGAGTCAACCTGGGACAGCACCCCAGCAAAGTCATCATACAAATCACGCGTACGCGTATAGCGGTGTGGCTGGAAAATCATCACCAGATTTTTATCCGGCCAGCCTGCGCGCGCCGCCTTAATGGTGGCATCCACTTCCGTTGGGTGGTGACCATAGTCATCCACCAGCATAGCCGTGCCCGCTTTACCATTTACCGGAGCCAGAGGATATTCGCCCAGGAAATCGAAACGACGCCCCGTTCCCTGGAAGCTTTCGAGCGCACGCAAAATAGCGCCGTCTTCGATGCCCTCTTCCGTCGCAACGGCAACTGCAGCAGCCGCATTCAGCGCGTTATGGCGGCCCGGTGCATTCAACACCACATGCACCTCAGGCTTGTCCTGACGCACAATGGTGAAAAAGCCCTGAGCACCTTTTTGCTGATAATTTTCAACGCGTACATCCGCGTCGTCGCTAAAGCCATATGTGGTGATTTGACGCCCCACGCGCGGCAGAAGCTCGCGAATCACCGGATCGTCTACGCACATCACTGCACGCCCATAAAACGGCAAGTTGTGCAGGAAATTAATAAACGTCTGTTTTAAATTTTCGAAGTCGCCCTGGTAAGTATCCATGTGGTCGGCTTCGATATTGGTCACAATAGAGACCATCGGCTGCAGGTGCAGGAACGAAGCATCGCTTTCGTCAGCCTCTGCAATCAGGTAGCGGCTGTTGCCCAGGCGAGCATGGACGCCGGCGGCTTTCACCAGACCACCATTTACAAACGTTGGATCCAGGCCCGCTTCAGCATAAATGCTCGATACCATCGCCGTTGTCGTGGTTTTGCCATGCGTCCCCGCAATCGCAATGCCGTGACGGAAACGCATCAGTTCAGCCAGCATTTCAGCACGACGGATGACCGGAATACGCGCTTCGTGGGCAGCAACAATTTCTGGGTTATCCGCAGAAATTGCCGTAGAAACAACAACCACGCTTGCATCGCGCACATTTTCAGGGCGATGGTTGAAATAAATCGTGGCACCCAGTGCCGACAACTGCTGCGTGACCGGGTTCGGCGCCAAATCGGAACCGCTGATCTGGTAACCTTCGTTAGCCAATACTTCAGCAATACCGCCCATACCGGCGCCGCCGATGCCAACAAAGTGAATGTGCCGGACGCGACGCATCTCAGGCACAATTGAACGCAGTTTCGCCAGTTGTTGTGTATTCATTCTCTAAACCTGCAAGCGGCATGCCGCCATTACATCAAATTTACGGGCGACAATTTGCCACCCACAAGTATTACGCGCGTGCTGCGGCGCTGACTTCGTTTGCTACACGTTCTGTTGCATCAGGAATGGAGGCAGCGCGCGCTCGCTCGGCCATTGCCAGCAGCGTTGCTCTGTCCCATCCGGTCAGGGTACGGGTAACGGCATCCACGGTAAACTGCGGTTGCTCCAGTATTTTCGCGGCTCCCGCTTTTTCCAGCGGCAGTGCATTCCAGTACTGCTGCCGATCTTTGTGCTGGAAAGGAACGAACAAGGCTGGTAACCCTGCAGCCGCGATTTCACTCACGGTTAACGCCCCGGAGCGACAAACCACAACATCAGCCCATTCGTAGGCTGCTGCCATATCATCAATAAACTCGGTGACCTTGTGCTGAGGCTGCCCTGCTTCAGCGTAAGCCTGCTGCACAACCGCCTGACCGCCTTTTCCGGTTTGGTGCCAGATAGTCACGGAGTCACCTAAGCGCCCCGCTACCTGCGGCATGGTTTGGTTCAAGACTCGAGCGCCCTGAGAACCGCCGACAACCAGCACGCGAACCGGGCCTTCTCTTCCGGCAAAACGCACTTGCGGAAGCGGTAAAGCAAGCACATCTGTCCGCACCGGATTGCCAACAACGTCCGCTTTAGGGAATGCGCCGGGAAAGGCTTGCATTACCTTGGTGGCGATCTTTGCCAACCATTTATTCGTCAGACCGGCAATGCCGTTCTGCTCATGCAAGACAACCGGAATGCCAAGAGACCAGGCTGCCAGGCCACCTGGTCCGGAAACATACCCGCCCATGCCCAGTACAACATCCGGCTTCCACGCTTTCATGATGGCGCGAGCCTGGCGCCACGCGTTAAAAATACGTACAGGAGCCATCAACAAGGCCTTTACGCCTTTGCCGCGCAGGCCAGAAATGCGAATAAAATCGATCTCAATCCCGTTTTTCGGCACCAGATCGGCTTCCATACGGTCCGCAGTACCAAGCCAGCGAATATCCCATCCTTCCGCCCGAAGGTGATGGGCAACGGCCAGGCCTGGGAAAACATGCCCACCTGTACCACCCGCCATCACCATCAATCGCTTCGCTTTGCCCGTCATTTGGCACTCCGTGTAAACGCCTGAGCCTTAGCCAGACGCGTTTCATAATCTATTCTCAACAACAGCATGATTGCCGTGGACATAATCAACAGGCTGGAACCGCCGTAACTGATAAGCGGCAACGTCAGGCCTTTCGTGGGCAACATCCCCGCCGCAGCGCCAACGTTAACCAGCGCCTGGAAGCTAAACCAGATCCCGATAGAACACGCCAGGAAACCGGAGAAACGCTGATCCAATTCCAGCGCGCGCTTGCCGATGGACATCGCGCGAAAAGCGACGAAGAATACCATCAAAAGTGCAAGCACCACACCGATATATCCCAGCTCCTCGCCGATGATCGAGAAGATAAAGTCAGTGTGCGCTTCGGGCAGATATTCCAGCTTCTGAACCGAGTTCCCAAGCCCTTGTCCCCACAATTCACCGCGCCCAAAAGCCATCAGTGATTGCGTTAACTGGTAGCCGCTGCCGAATGGATCTTCCCACGGGTTCCAGAACGACGTTACGCGGCGAATACGGTAAGGCTCGGCGAGGATCAACAGGATAACTGCCGAGATCCCCATCCCGATGATCGCGATAAACTGCCACAGCTTTGCTCCTGCGAGGAACAACATCGCCAGCGTAGTGACAAACAGCACAACTACGGTACCGAGGTCAGGCTGGGCTAGCAGCAGAACGGCCATCACCAGAATCACGCCCATTGGCTTCAGGAAGCCGCGCAGGTTATTTCGAACTTCATCCACCTTGCGCACAAGGTAATTGGCGAGATAACAGAACAGTGACAGCTTGGAAAACTCTGCGGGCTGAATACGCAGCGGGCCGAAAGCAATCCAGCGTGATGCCCCATTAACCGAGCTACCGACGACCAGTACAATTAGCAGCATCACGATCGAAGCCAGCAGCATGGCCGTGCTGTGACGCTGCCAGAAATCCATCGGCAAGCGCAACGTCACCATCGCCAGCACAAACGCAACGATGATGTAGAGCCCGTCGCGTTTGGCAAACAGGAATGGATCGTTTGCCAGGCGCTGGCCAACCGGCATCGACGCCGAGGTCACCATAATAAAACCGATCGCAGCAAGGCCTAAGGTCAGCCAAAGCAGCGTGCGGTCATACAGCACCATGCTGTTGGCGTCGGCCTCACGGGAGCCCATTACCCACCCTTTTAACGCCGAAGCGACCCAGGCCAGGATACCAAACCCTGGAATACGGGGGACGCGAAGGCGAGGGAGAGATAAACGCATCAGCCTAGCTCCTTCGCTAATTGAGTAAACATGTCGCCGCGTTGTTCAAAGTTTTTAAACTGATCGAGACTCGCGCAGGCTGGAGAGAGCAGCACCATATCGCCAGATTCCACACGGGCCGCGGCAAGCTTCATCGCCTGCTCCATGGTTTCTGTACGCTCGGCAATATCCGGGCGTAACTCAGCCAGTTCAGCACCGTCACGGCCAAAGCAGTAAAGGCGTACGCGATCACCCTGCAGGTAGCGAGCTAAAGGTGAGAAGTCGGCAGACTTGCCGTCACCGCCTAACAAAAGATGCAGAGTTCCTTCAACGTGCAGACCGTTTAACGCGGCTTCAGTACTGCCGACGTTGGTGGCTTTAGAGTCATTAATCCAGCGAACACCATTCCGTTCCCAGGCCAGTTGGAAACGATGAGCCAGGCCAGTATAGGTGGTCAATGCTTTCAGGCTGCTGGAACGAGGCAGATTCACCGCATCCGCCAGCGCCAGCGCTGCCAGCGCGTTAGTATAGTTATGCTGCCCAACCAGTTTCATTTCTTTGGTGTTGAGGATTTTCTCCCCTTTCACCCGCAGCCAGGTGTCACCCTGCTGACGATTAAGATGATAATCGCCGACGTCCACACCGAAGCTGATACAGCGCTCGTCCGCGCCGCGTACCGGCATCGTTAACGCGTCATCTGCGTTGACCACGCAAACTTTGGCATTTTCATAGATGCTCAGTTTTGCCGCACGATATTGCTGCATCCCGAACGGATAGCGATCCATATGATCTTCCGTCACGTTCAGAACGGTCGCCGCCGCGGCCTTCAGGCTATGGGTGGTTTCCAACTGGAAGCTTGATAGCTCAAGAACATAAAGCTCACAGCCTTTGTCCAGCAGCATCAACGCCGGCAGACCAATATTTCCGCCAACGCCCACGTTCACACCAGCGGCTTTCGCCATCTCTCCCACCAGGGTGGTGACGGTACTTTTACCGTTGGAGCCGGTAATCGCGACAATCGGAGCCTGGGCCTCGCGGCAAAACAGCTCTATATCACCAATGACCTCGACCCCGGCATCCACCGCCGCGCTCAAGGCTGGAGTTGCCAGCGCCACGCCAGGGCTGGCAATAATCAAATCCGCCGCCAGCAACCAGTCCTCATTCAGCGAACCGGTATGACGATCAACGTTCTCAGGCAGCTTATCAAGACCAGGAGGGGAGATACGGGAATCCATTACGCGAGGCGTAATGCCGCGCGCAATAAAGAAATCCACGCAGGACAGGCCCGTCAGGCCCAGTCCAATGATGACAACATTTTTACCCTGGTAATCTGCCATATTTAGCGAACCTTCAGCGTAGCCAGGCCAATAAGCACCAGCATCAGCGAAATAATCCAGAAGCGCACAATCACGCGTGGCTCCGGCCAGCCTTTCAATTCATAGTGATGGTGAATGGGCGCCATACGGAAGATACGCTGCCCTCTGAGCTTGAACGAGCCCACCTGCAGGATCACCGATAGCGTTTCAACGACGAACACGCCACCCATAATCACCAGCAGGAACTCCTGACGCAGCAGTACCGCGATAGTCCCCAGCGCCCCGCCAAGAGCCAACGAGCCTACATCGCCCATGAAGACCTGAGCCGGGTATGTGTTGAACCACAGGAAGCCCAGGCCTGCGCCGACAATCGCCGTACAGACGATAACCAGTTCACCCGCATGGCGCAGGTAAGGAATGTGCAGGTAGCCCGCAAAATTCATGTTCCCCGTAGCCCATGCCACCAGCGCAAAACCTGCAGCGACAAACACGGTAGGCATAATCGCCAGGCCATCAAGACCATCCGTCAGGTTTACCGCATTACCGGTACCAACAATCACAAAATACGCCAGCAGCACATAGAACAAACCAAGCTGCGGCATCACGTCTTTGAAGAACGGCACAACAAGTTCAGTTGCTGGCGTCCCTTTCCCGGCTGCATACATTGTGAAAGCAACGACCAGTGCAATCACCGACATCCAGAAGTATTTCCAGCGAGCAATCAGACCTTTGGTGTCCTTACGAACCACTTTGCGGTAGTCATCGACAAAGCCAACAATCCCGAAGCCGATCAGTACGAACAGCACGCACCAGACGTAAGGGTTCGAGGGATAAGCCCACATCAGCACGGACACCACAATGGCGGTCAGGATCATGATCCCGCCCATGGTTGGCGTCCCTTTCTTGCTAAAGTGCGACTCTGGACCATCGTTACGTACAACCTGCCCGAAGGAGAGTTGCTGTAAACGCGCGATCATCCGCGGTCCCATCCACAGGGAGATAAACAGAGCGGTCAGCAGGCTGACGATGGCGCGAAACGTCAGATAGGAAAAGACGTTAAAGCCGGAATAATATTTGACCAAATGTTCGGCCAGCCAAACTAGCATGCTTGTTTCTCCTGTAATGCGCGAACCACCTCTTCCATGGCCGCACTACGTGAACCTTTCACCAAAATGGTTAAAATTGAATGTTCCGCGATAAGCGCTTTCAAACGCGCCACCACGGCCTGTTTATCGGCAAAATGTTCACCAACTTCTGATGCGTCACTCAGCGTTTTGCTTAACACGCCAACGCTCAAAACACGGTCAATACCTGCGGCTTTTGCCGCTTCGCCAACCTGACGATGGCAAGCTTCGGCTTCCTCACCCAGCTCGCCCATATCGCCAACTACCATCACACGGTAACCCGGCATTTCTGACAGAACCTGTGCCGCCGCGGTCATTGAACCCACGTTAGCGTTGTAGCTGTCGTCCAGCAGCAGTTGATTCTCTGCAAGCTGGATAGGGAACAGGCGGCCCGGCACGGCTTTAAGCTCAGCAAGCCCCGCTTTTACGGATTCGAGCGTCGCACCAACGGCCATTGCCAGCGCGGTAGCCGCCAGCGAGTTAGCAATATTGTGACGACCCGGCAGCGGCAGAATGACATCAACATCGCCCTGCGGCGTATGCAGAGTAAATTCGGTACCGTGGGAGGTGATATGGATATTCGTTGCGGTGAAATCGCTGCCTGCCGCGTTTGGTGAGAAGCGCCAGGTTTTACGATCGCCAATGATCGCCTGCCAGTTCAGCCAGTCGTTGTTATCGGCATTAAGGATCGCCGTACCGTTTGCCGCAAGGCCGGTAAAGATCTCGCCTTTAGCTTTCGCTACGCCCGCCAGAGAACCAAACCCTTCAAGATGCGCAGCCGCCAGGTTGTTTACCAGAGCCGCTTCCGGGCGGGTTAACCCTACGGTCCAGGCGATTTCCCCCTGGTGGTTTGCACCCAGCTCAATAACGGCATAATCGTATTCCGGCGTCAGGCGCAGCAGCGTCATCGGCACGCCAATATCGTTATTCAGGTTGCCAGCTGTATAAAGCGTGTTGCCGCACTGGCGCAGAATAGATGCCGCCATTTCCTTCACGGAGGTTTTGCCGGAAGAGCCGGTTAGTGCCACAACGCGAGTAGGCACCTGCTGGCGAACCCACGCACCTAGTTCGCCAAATGCAAGGCGGGTATCGGCCACAACCAGTTGGGGAACATCAATATCCAGCTTACGGTTAACCAATAATGCGCCTGCCCCGCCTTTCACCGCATCGGCGGCAAAGTCGTGGGCATCAAAACGCTCGCCTTTCAGCGCAACAAACAGACAGCCAGCTGTCAGCTTACGGGTATCCGTTGTGACATCAATAATGTCGGCGTCTGCGCCATGGAGCTGCCCATTAAGAATGGATGCCAGTTGCTTCAGGGAGACGCGAATCATGCCACAACCCCCAGCAGGCGCGCTGCGGTAACGCGATCGGAGTAATCCAGACGACGGTTGCCAACAATCTGATAGTCCTCGTGGCCTTTGCCCGCCAGCAGAACCACATCATTTTCTTTGGCCTGCATAATCGCGTTAGTCACCGCTTCTGCGCGGCCCAGCACAACGTGCGCACGGCCTGCATCCAGCATACCGGTCAGGATATCGTCGACGATGGCCTTCGGTTCTTCGGTGCGTGGGTTGTCATCGGTCACCACCACCACATCGGCATATTGTTCGGCAATACCGCCCATAATTGGCCGTTTACCTTTATCGCGATCGCCACCACAGCCGAATACACACCACAGTTTGCCGGAACAGTGCAGACGAGCTGCCTGTAGCGCTTTTTCCAACGCATCCGGCGTGTGGGCATAATCCACAACCACGGTAGGTTTGCCGGTAGTGCTGAACACTTCCATTCGCCCACAAACAGGTTGCAGACGCGGGCCTGTGGCAATTAATGCTTCGAGCGGATAACCCAGCGCCAACAGCGTGGCTAAAGCCAACAGCAGGTTGCTGACGTTAAACGCGCCCATCAGGCGGCTTTCAATTTCGCCATTGCCCCACGATGAACTGAAGTGAATCGTCGCTCCACCATCGTGATAAACCACTTCATCAGCTTTCAGCCAGCGCCCATGCGCCCCCGGCTCAAGGTTATTTTCCATGGTGACCGCCACGGCATCCGGCAGGCGCGCCAACCAGCGATGACCCACTTCGTCATCGGCGTTGATGATCGCCTGACCGCAGTCATGCTCGGAAAACAACAGCCACTTAGCGGCTTCGTAATTCGCCATATCACCGTGATAATCAAGGTGATCGCGGCTTAAATTGGTAAATACCGACGCAGCAAACTTCAGCGCCGCCACGCGATGCTGAACCAGACCATGGGATGAAACTTCCATGGCACCAAAGGTTGCACCTTGAGCCTTCAGGCTCGCCAGCACGTGCTGCACGTCTACCGCAGAACCCGTGGTATTTTCTGTCGGCACAACCTGCCCGAGCAGGCCATTGCCCACGGTCCCCATCACTGCGCCGGTTTCACCCAACAGCTGCGCCCACTGCGCCAACAGTTGAGTCGTTGTCGTTTTGCCGTTGGTGCCGGTGACACCAACCAGACGTAAGGATTCAGAAGGTTGATGATAGAAACGGCCAGCCAATGCAGACAGGCGTTGATGCAGCTGGCTCAGGTAAATGACCGGTACGCCGTGCATCTCTCGAACTTCGCCATCCGCCGCTTCACCGTCCGCTTCTGCGATCACGGCAGCCACACCCTGTGCTATCGCCTGCGGGATATAACGACGCCCGTCCGCCTGATGACCGACCACGGCCACAAAAAGATCGCCCGCAGCCGCCACGCGACTGTCGAGTGTCATCTCTCGCAGCGCTCTCGCAGGTAGCCCGGCTACCCACGGAGCAAGAAGGTCGCTCAAATTACGATCTGCCACCTGATGCCTCTTTCTGATTAATTACAAATTCGCTTTTCTCACCGGTTGCCAGCGCATCCGGCTCGATGTTCATGGTGCGCAGTACGCCGCCCATGATGGCACCGAACACAGGTGCAGATACGGCACCGCCGTAATACTTACCGCCCTGCGGGTCATTGATAACTACCACCAGCGCAAATCGCGGCTGGCTGGCTGGCGCAACGCCTGCGGTGTAAGCAATGTATTTGTTTATGTATTTACCGTCCGGCCCGACTTTTTTCGCAGTACCGGTTTTAATCGCAATACGGTAGCCCTTAATGGCCGCCTTCACGCCGCCGCCGCCGGGAAGCGCCACGCTTTCCATCATGTGAACCACGGTGCGAACGGTTGATTCAGCAAAGATACGCTCGCCGGGAACCGGCGGGTCAACTTTGGTTATCGACAGCGGGCGATAAATGCCGTAGCTGCCAATCGTTGCGTAGACTCGCGCTAACTGTAACGGGGTTACCATTAGCCCATAGCCGAAAGAGAAGGTGGCCCTCTCTATGTCAGACCACCGTTGTTTTTGAGGATATAAGCCACTGCGTTCCCCGACCAACCCCAAATTGGTCGCTTTTCCCAGTCCAAAACGTGAGTAAGTATCTACTAACGCTGAGGAGGGCATCGCTAACGCCAGCTTAGAAACACCGACGTTACTCGACTTCTGTAATACCCCGGTAAGGGTCAATTCGCTGTACCGCGCCACATCTTTGATCTCATGACCATTAATGCGGTACGGAATCGTATTCAGTACGCTATTTTCATTCACTACGCCACGCTGCAACGCGGTCATCACCACCATCGGCTTAACGGTGGAACCCGGCTCGAAGACGTCAGTGATGGTGCGGTTACGCATTACGTCTTTTGCCGTGCCGGTTAGATTGTTCGGGTTGTAGGACGGGCTGTTCGCCATCGCCAGAACTTCACCTGTATTAACATCAACCAAAACGGCACTGCCCGATTCGGCTTTGTTGAAAGCAACGGCGTTATTCAGTTCACGATAAACCAGCGCCTGCAGGCGTTCATCAATGCTCAAAGCCAGGTTATGGGCGGCCTGGCTGTCGGTAGAGGAAATGTCTTCGATAACGCGCCCGTAGCGGTCTTTACGCACAATGCGCTCGCCAGGCTGACCGGTGAGCCATTTATCAAAGCTTTTTTCCACCCCCTCGATCCCTTCGCTGTCCACGTTGGTGAAGCCGATGAGGTGAGCAGTCACTTCGCCGGATGGGTAGTAGCGACGAGATTCCTGGCGAAGGTGAATGCCCGGAAGCTTAAGCTTTTTGATGTAGTCGCCAATATCCGGGTTAACCTGACGCGCAAGATAAATAAACCGCCCATTGGGGTTGCTGTTCACGCGGGATGAAAGCTGGTCGAGAGGCATTTTTAGTGCATCGGCTAGCGCTTTCCAGCGGTTGTCCAGCGTGACTCCGCCAGCGTCATGCAATTCTTTCGGGTCGGCCCAGACGGCATTTACCGGTACGCTAACCGCAAGAGGGCGTCCCGCGCGATCGCTTATCATCCCTCGGGAAGTAGACACTTCCTGCACGCGCAATGAACGCATGTCACCCTGACGTACCAGCATGTCTGGGTTGATTATCTGCAGCCAGGCAACACGGCCCAGAAGAAAAGTCAGCGCCAACAGAATGCAACCGCAGAGCAACGCAAAACGCCAACTCACAAAGTTGGCCTGTTCTTCCTGACGTTTTGGTTTAAGCGTTTTTGCCGCTGCTCTCATCTGCCGCACTGTTCCTTATTGCTGAACTACGATGTTTTCCTGTGAAGGATCGACATGCTGCAGCTGCAGCTTTTCCGTCGCGATCCGTTCTACCCGGCTATGATCGCCGAGCGCATTTTCTTCAAGAATCAGGTTTCGCCATTCAATATCCAGCGCATCACGTTCGAGTACCATCTGCTCGCGCTGTGCAGTGAGCAGACGTGTATGGTGCGCCGTCGTGACCACGGAAACCGCGGTCACAATAATGGCAACGAACAAGCAAAGTGCCAGTTTCCCATGGCGCAGAAGATCGCCACCAATCACGGCAGGCAGCGCATGACGCTCATTGCTGCCGAGCTGCGTCACTCTGCTGAGGGTTTCTGTCACCCGATTGATCATGCGTTAGTCCTCTCCGCAATCCGCAATACAGAACTACGGGCACGTGGATTTTCCGCCACTTCTTCTTCACCTGGCATCAGCTTACCTAGCGCTTTCAACTGGCGGCCACCCAGCTTATTCAGCTGTGCTTCCGTCATCGGTAAACCGGCTGGGACCTGTGGCCCACGGCTGTTTTCACGCATGAAGCGTTTAACAATACGATCTTCCAGAGAATGGAAGCTGATGATCGATAAACGGCCACCGGGAGATAACGCCTCCAGCGAGCCATTCAGCGCTTTTTCAATTTCATCCAGCTCGCTGTTGATCCAGATCCGGATAGCCTGAAATGTTCGGGTAGCCGGGTGCTTAAACTTATCTTTAACCGGCATAGCGGCAGAGACGACGGCCGCCAGCTCTTTGGTACGCGTCATCGGCTCTTCCCGGTTACGCTCAACGATGGCGCGTGCAATGCGCTTACCAAAACGTTCTTCACCAAAGGTTTTAATAACCCAGGCAATATCGGCCTCTTCCGCCGTCATCAACCATTGGGCAGCGGATTGACCTCGCGTTGGGTCCATACGCATATCCAGCGGCCCATCACGCATAAACGAGAAACCGCGTTCTGCATCATCCAGTTGAGGAGAAGAGACGCCAAGATCCAGCAAAATGCCGTCGATCTTGCCGTCCAGTTCGCGCTCACGTGCGTAATCTGCAAGCGCAGAGAATGGGCCATGAATGATGGAGAAGCGTGGGTCATCGATAGCGGCAGCCGCAGCAATCGCCTGCGGATCGCGGTCGATCGCCAGCAGCCGTCCTTGCTCACCGAGCTGGGACAGAATCAGGCGTGAATGGCCACCGCGACCAAAAGTGCCATCAATGTAGATGCCGTCGGGACGAATATTCAGGCCGTTCACGGCCTCGTCCAGCAGCACCGTAGTGTGTTTAAAATTTTCCATCATTTCTAAAGTGACAAGTCCTGCAGACGATCCGACAAGGTGTTTGTCGAACCCTGCTCAGCGTCGATATCTTCCTTGACCTGTTGATGCCAGGTCGCTTCATCCCACAGCTCAAACTTATTGAACTGGCCGACCAGCATGACTTCTTTGGTAAGCCCGGCGTGCTGCCGTAAAACGGGCGCCAACAGCAATCGCCCGGCGTTATCCATCTGACATTCACTGGCATGCCCCAATAACAGACGCTGTACGCGGCGTTCTGCGGGGTTCATGCTCGACAGACGGGCAAGCTTTTGTTCAATGATTTCCCACTCAGGAACGGTATAAAGCAGCAGGCAGGGGTGGTGGATGTCGATGGTACAAACCATCTGACCTTCTGAGGTTTCGATCAGCTTTTCCCTATAACGGGTAGGTACGGCGAGCCGCCCCTTGCTGTCGAGATTGACTAACGTTGCCCCACGGAACATGCCAGCCTCACCCTTTAATGACCCATTTCACCACTTTAACCCACAAATTCCCACATAAAGGAGTTTACGGAGGGGAGGAAAACCTTGTCAAGCCAGCCAGGCCGCTTACGGGAATAAATTCCCGCGCCTAAGCGATTGATAAATGGCTGGCGTGAAAAAGCCCGCAATAGCGAGGCAAAATTAACGTTATGAATATTTGAAAGAAAAAGACCAATAAACATCAACAGCGTTAAAACGACCGAATACTTGTCTGGAGAAATATTAAGTACTCAGTTTGCGACGCGGGCGGCATTTTAAGGTATTTCAAAGCGAGTGAACAGCGCCAGATGCCCGTCTGGCGCTGGCTCTGCGCGAGACAGAAGTAAAGAGAGGTTGCTAATGATTAATAATCCAACATTTCTTAGCTGTTGGTGTGTAACAAAATAATACAAGGAAGAGATTTATTTCTCGATAGAGATTTTTTTACCCGATTTTTCCCGCCTAATTAATTGCCTTAAAAAATAAGGGTAAATATACGGGAAAAATCTTAATTAACTTTAAGTGGCTGATAATGATCTCTTTATCAGTAACGACTTAAGCTACCCCGACGATAAAGATTGCGGCGAATTCGGGTCAACCCAGGCTTCGGCTTACGTGGCTCATCAAGGCTTGCCAGCACCAGTTCCAGTACGCGCTCGGCAACATCGCGGTGACGCTGTGCGACCGCCAATACCGGACACTGCAGGAAATCCAGCAGCTCATGATCGCCGAAGGTGGCGATCGCCAACTCCGAAGGCAGCCGCCCCTGACGGCGCAGCGTGACATCCATCACGCCCTGCAGCAGTGCGAAGGACGTTGTGTACAGCGCATCAGGCATCTCGTGAGTTTCCAGCCACTTTTCAAAAAGCTGAGCGGCAGCCTCACGCTCATAGCTGTTAGCGTAGAGATAATTGACGGTACGAGGATCGTCTTTCCAGGCAGTACGGAACCCTTGCTCGCGCAGGAAACTCACGGACAGTTCAGGTAATGCACCAAGGTAAAGGATATTTTCACCAGGGAATTTCCGCAGCTCTTCGGCCAGCATTTCTGCATCGTCCTGATCGGCGCCGACAACGCTGGTGAAGTGTTCACGGTCTAACGCACGGTCGAGCGCAATAATCGGGAACGAATCGTTTGCCCAACGCTGATAAAAAGGATGTTCCGGCGGCAAAGAGGTAGACACAATAATGGCATCAACCTGCCGCTGCAGAAGATGTTCAATACAGCGCATTTCGTTGTCGGGTTGATCCTCAGAGCAAGCGATCAGCAACTGATAGCCGCGCTGGCGAGCCTGACGCTCAAGGTAATTTGCTATACGGGTGTAGCTGGTGTTTTCCAGGTCTGGGATCACCAGCCCAATAGAACGCGTGCGTCCTGCACGTAGCCCAGCGGCTACCGCATTAGGGTGGTAATTATGCTCGCGTACCACCGCCATGACTTTCTCAACGGTTTTATCGCTGACGCGATACTGTTTTGCTTTTCCGTTGATTACATAGCTTGCCGTGGTGCGCGACACGCCAGCCAGACGCGCGATTTCATCCAATTTCACTGTAGCCCCTTACTCTCCAGGTGATCCATACCCATGCTCTGGTTATGGTTAACGACATTCACATCTAAGCGCAGAATAATAACTCCGGCAACCGCTTTTGCAGGCGCTTGTTTTCTTATTTGCAAAAAAAAGCCCGGCAGTGATTACCGGGCATGTGAATTAGATCACATTCGGGGCTAACGCATGATCTTATCGCCACGCGAAACGCCAACAATACCCGAACGGGCCACTTCAACGATTTTCGCAACATCACGGATCGTATCAAGGAACGCATTGAGTTTATCGCTGGTCCCGGCAAGCTGGACGGTGTAAAGCGTTGGTGTCACATCAATGATTTGCCCACGGAAAATTTCCGTGCTGCGCTTCACCTCTTCCCGCCCGTATCCGCTGGCCTGTACCTTCACCAGCATGATTTCACGCTCAACGTAGGCCCCCTGCCCCAGCTCACTGACGCGTAACACATCCACTAGCTTGTGCAGCTGTTTCTCAATCTGTTCCAGCACCTTCTCGTCACCCACGGTTTGGATCGTCATACGAGAAAGCGTGGGATCGTCCGTAGGCGCTACGGTAAGGCTTTCAATGTTGTAACCACGCTGGGAAAACAGACCAATGACCCGGGACAGCGCACCTGATTCATTTTCCAGTAATACAGATAATATCCGGCGCATAATCAGGTTCTCTCCGTTTTGCTTAGCCACATTTCATCCATACCGCCACCGCGAATCTGCATCGGATAAACGTGTTCAGTACCATCAACTGTGACATCTACAAACACCAGTCGCCCACCGCGCACGGTTTCCAGCGCTTCGGCAAGTTTACTTTCCAGTTCTTCTGGCTTAGTGATACTAATCCCCACATGGCCATAAGCTTCAGCCAGGCGAACAAAGTCCGGGAGCGACTCCATATAAGACTGAGAGTGGCGGCCCGAATAAATCATGTCCTGCCACTGTTTCACCATGCCGAGGTAACGGTTGTTAAGGTTCAAAACCAGAACCGACAAGCCGTACTGTAGCGCGGTAGAAAGCTCCTGGATATTCATCTGGATACTGCCATCGCCGGTGACGCAAATGACCGTTTCATCCGGCAACGCCATCTTCACGCCAAGCGCGGCAGGAAGACCAAAGCCCATCGTGCCTAAACCACCGGAATTTATCCAACGGCGTGGCTTATCGAACGGATAATAGAGCGCGGCAAACATTTGGTGCTGGCCCACATCGGAGGTGACATAAGCATCACCGTTCGTCAGGCGATAAGCGGTTTCAATAACAGCCTGCGGCTTGATAGCCTGGCTATGGCGATCGAACTCAAGGCAGTGACGAGCGCGCCACTGTTCAATCTGTTGCCACCAGTCCCGAATATCATCCCCGGATTGCTGAATGTCTTCCTGAGTAAGCAAGTCCAGCATTTGTGTCAGAGCTTGACGCGCATCCCCCACAATTGGGATATCCGCCGCAACTGTTTTGGAGATAGACGTAGGGTCGATATCAATATGCAACACCGTCGCATTCGGGCAGTATTTAGCGAGATTGTTAGTGGTTCGGTCATCAAAGCGAACGCCAACGGCAAAGATAACGTCCGAATGATGCATCGTCATGTTGGCTTCGTAAGTGCCGTGCATGCCCAGCATACCCAGCGACTGCCGATGTGTAGCCGGGAATGCACCTAGCCCCATCAGCGATGAGACAACCGGAATATTGAGCTTTTCGGCAATCGTCAACAATTCTGCCTCGCAGGCTGAATTGATCGCCCCACCGCCTACGTACATCACCGGTTTTTTAGCCGCAATCAGCGTCTGCAGGGCGCGCTTGATCTGCCCTTTGTGGCCCTGCGTCGTTGGGTTATAAGAGCGCATACTAACGGCGTCTGGCCAGGCATACGGCAGCTTATTCAGCGGACTCATGATGTCTTTGGGTAAATCAACGACCACCGGCCCTGGGCGGCCGCTGGAAGCAAGCCAGAATGCCTTTTTGATGATCCCTGGTATGTCCTCGACCTGTTTTACCAGGAAGCTATGTTTAACGACTGGTCGGGAGATACCGACCATGTCACATTCCTGAAAGGCATCGTAACCAATCAATGAGGTTGCGACCTGCCCGGACAACACAACCATCGGAATGGAGTCCATGTAGGCGGTTGCAATGCCGGTAATAGCATTTGTAGCGCCAGGCCCTGAAGTCACCAGCACAACGCCGGTTTCCCCCGTAGCACGCGCCAGGCCGTCGGCCATATGCACTGCAGCCTGTTCATGGCGTACCAGCACATGATCGATCCCCCCCATAGTATGAAGCGCATCGTAAATATCGAGTACTGCGCCTCCCGGATAGCCGAATACTTGTTTTACGCCCTGATCGATTAACGACCGGACGACCATCTCGGCTCCTGACAACATCTCCATGGTTTTGCCTCCAGGCTCACGTTTTTGACTGCATGCAGAAGTCATTTCCGCACCGTCGTTGCGACAGGTTTTGTCTCTGCCTGTATCATTTTTATAGGTTTAGCCCATTAACATAACCGCTCAAGATCCGTCAGGCAATTACCCGCCAGAGCAACCTGAAGAGAAGAAATTGCACTCACCTCTATAAAAATCAGGCATAACGGAGCGATCGACTAAATAGAGAGGGTGACTAATGACGAATATGCCAAAGATGCGGGAAAACACAGTGCGTTATGTATTAATTTAGCATTATTAAGCTGTGAGGAAGAGGCCGCCAGAAAATGCTAAAGTACAAAATACTGCCTTTCTAACATAAAAAAGTGGAAACGGGCTGTTCAGGCCCGAACATCCATAATACTGGTAACGTTATTGACATAAGCTTTTTGCTATCTGATTTTTCATCCACAAATGCCCCTTGTCTTGTCCGGCTGAGCCATACCAGGATAAATAACAAGTACGCTTTCTTTTGATAAAAGGCACAGGAAACACTCTTAGATTCAATTCATTAGGGGCACTATCAACCAACCAGAGTGGTGCAACTGCCACAAGCCGTGTTTGCGAAACCACATTTAATACACAGGTCATTGCCATTCCCTGATAGGCAATCGCATTTTGCTTATTCAACGTGTCATACCACGGCGAACTGAAGGAGCCATAACATTCTGGAGAAGCCACCGCATGCTGCTGATTATAGAAATCACGCGTCGTTAGCGGAGAACAAAAACCAGGATGCTCCTGGCCAGTAACTAAAACGATTTCATCCTCAAACAGTGGAATTCTTTTAAACTCAGGCCGAGAGATTTGATCATAACAAATCAAAAAATCAACTTCCTGATAGCGTAGCTGCCGCTCAATATCTTCATTAAAAGAAGATTTAAAAATTAATTGAACGTTTGGCGCCTTATATTTCATCATATCTAAAATACTTGACATTATTTTACTGTCTAAAGGACTGGCAACGCAAAGCGTAAACTGCCGCTTGCTCCTCAGAGGATCAAAGTCCCCTTCCGGTAGCTCATTCTGGACCATCTGTAAGGCGTCACGAATCACGTCATAAAGCTGAAAAGCTCTGGCTGTTGCTTGTATCGTCCGCCCATTGCGAACAAATAACTCATCCTTGAAGGTGGTTTTCAACCGGGACACGGCGTTGCTGACGGCAGGCTGAGACATCCCCAGCAACCTGGCTGCACCGGTAATACTTTGTGCTCTCATTACCGTGTCAAAAACAGTCAGCAGGTTTAAGTCTACATTACGTAACAGAGGTCTTATTGCATCCAGAGTCTCCCGACTCTTATGTATTTTAGAATCCATTTCTACTCCAGTAATAAATTGATTACCATTCCACAATGCATAAGTTGGAAATTTCATTTTAATATCTTTCTGACAAGAATTTATAACGACTCAATTAACCAGAACCGTTATTACTGAAGCAATGAAACCACTCAATAAAAACCAGTAAGTCATCGGATGGATAATAATAAATCTGTCAGCCCATGAACAATACATCAGTTCCATCATATTCATAAGATGAATTATTTAAACTCAGCCCTGTTCTCAGACGATATTACGCCTTTTAATCTTAATTAATATATTAAGAAAAGACATTTTCTCGGTATCTTTCACTGAGCAAACACGACGAACTCATCGGCCCAGCGATCCCACAGCCAGCCTAAAGGTTGACACCTGCGTTGAGATCAAGTACCAATAAATACATCACGAAATTGCACAGGGCTTGAAACATGAATCGCACCGTCCGCCTACTTGGTCTACTACTAAACGCATCTTATTTGCGCGGTAGACTGGTGGGCGACAATCAGCGTTGATTCAAGCCTTCAGACAGAAAAAACCCGCGCCAATGCGCGGGTTTTTTTATGCTCGTCGCGAAGGCACCCAAAGAGATAAAGGACCGAACCATGAGCCAGCAAGTCATTATTTTTGATACAACATTGCGCGACGGCGAACAGGCTTTACAGGCAAGCCTGAGCGTAAAAGAGAAATTGCAGATCGCTATGGCGCTGGAACGTATGGGCGTCGACGTCATGGAAGTCGGCTTCCCTGTCTCTTCCCCCGGTGATTTCGAGTCCGTACAGACTATTGCCCGCAATATCAAAAACAGCCGCGTTTGTGGCCTCGCTCGCTGCGTTGAGAAAGACATAGATGTTGCCGCTGAATCCTTAAAAGTCGCTGAAGCCTTCCGTATTCATACTTTCATCGCCACTTCTCCAATGCACATCGCCACCAAGCTGCGCAGTACGCTGGATGAAGTCATTGAGCGCGCTATTTATATGGTGAAACGCGCCCGTAACTACACCGATGACGTAGAATTTTCCTGTGAAGATGCTGGCCGTACGCCGATTGCAGACCTGGCTCGCGTAGTCGAAGCCGCGATCAATGCAGGTGCTACAACCATTAATATTCCTGATACCGTCGGCTACACCATGCCGTTTGAGTTCTCCAACATCATCACCGGTTTGTATGAGCGCGTGCCAAACATTGATAAAGCGATTATTTCCGTACATACCCACGACGATTTGGGGCTGGCCGTAGGTAATGCCATGGCGGCAGTTCACGCGGGAGCTCGCCAGGTTGAAGGCGCGATGAACGGTATCGGCGAACGTGCGGGTAACTGTTCACTGGAAGAAGTCATCATGGCTATCAAGGTGCGCAAGGACATCATGAACCTGCACACCAATATCAATCATCAGGAAATCTGGCGCACCAGCCAGATGGTTAGCCAAATCTGCAACATGCCAATTCCGGCCAACAAAGCTATCGTCGGTACCGGCGCCTTCGCCCACTCCTCCGGTATTCACCAGGACGGCGTGCTGAAAAATCGCGAAAACTACGAAATCATGACGCCGGAATCCATCGGCCTGAATCAGGTACAGCTGAACCTGACCTCACGCTCCGGCCGTGCCGCGGTTAAGCACCGCATGGACGAGATGGGTTACAAAGAGGCTGATTACAACCTGGATAACCTGTACGACGCCTTCCTGAAGCTGGCAGATAAAAAAGGCCAGGTATTTGACTACGACCTGGAAGCTTTGGCCTTCATCAACAAGCAGCAGGAAGAGCCTGAGCACTTCAGCCTGGATTATTTCAGCGTGCAGTCGGGTTCTAACGGTATCGCGACGGCATCCGTGAAGCTGGTTTGCGGCGAAGAGGTCAAAGCTGAAGCAGCAAACGGTAACGGCCCGGTGGATGCGGTCTATCAGGCAATTAACCGCATCACCGATTACAACATTGAGCTGGTGAAATACAGCTTAACCGCCAAAGGGCAAGGCAAAGACGCTCTGGGCCAGGTAGATATCGTGGTGGATTACAACGGCCGCCGCTTCCACGGCGTAGGGCTGACAACCGATATCGTCGAATCATCAGCCAAAGCCATGGTCCACGTGCTGAACAACATCTGGCGTGCCGGTGAAGTCGAAAAAGAATTGCAACGCAAAGCTCAACATCAGAATAAAGAACAAAATCAGGAAACCGTGTAATGTCGAAAAATTACCATATTGCAGTTTTGCCGGGTGACGGTATTGGCCCGGAAGTGATGGCTCAGGCCTTGAAAGTACTGGATGCAGTTCGCAATCGCTTTGATATCCGCATCAGCACCAGCTCCTATGACGTCGGTGGTGCCGCGATTGATCGCCACGGCAGCCCGCTGCCGCAGGCCACGGTCGAAGGTTGTGAGCAGGCCGATGCGATTCTGTTCGGCTCTGTAGGTGGCCCGAAATGGGAACATCTGCCACCAGCAGAACAGCCTGAACGCGGTGCCCTGCTGCCGTTGCGTAAACATTTTAAACTCTTCAGCAACCTGCGCCCTGCGCGTCTGTATCAGGGGCTGGAAGAGTTTTGCCCGCTGCGCGCCGACATCGCAGCTAACGGCTTCGATATTCTGTGCGTTCGCGAACTGACCGGCGGGATTTACTTCGGACAGCCGAAAGGCCGTGAAGGTAGCGGTATGCACGAGAAAGCCTTCGATACCGAGGTTTACCACCGCTTTGAGATCGAGCGCATTGCACGCATCGCCTTTGAATCTGCCCGCAAACGCCGCAGCAAAGTGACCTCCATTGATAAAGCAAACGTGCTGCAAACCTCACTGTTGTGGCGTGAAATCGTCAACGAAATCGCTAAAGAATACCCGGATGTGTCGCTGTCCCACATGTATATCGACAACGCCACCATGCAGTTAATTAAAGATCCATCGCAGTTCGACGTTCTGCTTTGCTCCAACTTGTTCGGAGACATCCTGTCCGACGAGTGCGCCATGATCACCGGATCTATGGGCATGCTGCCTTCTGCCAGCCTCAACGAACAAGGCTTTGGCTTATACGAACCTGCGGGCGGTTCAGCACCGGATATCGCCGGGAAGAACATTGCCAACCCTATCGCGCAGATCCTGTCGCTGGCGCTGCTGCTGCGCTATAGCCTGGATGCCGAAGAAGCCGCGCAGGCTATCGAAAGCGCCATCAATCGCGCGTTAGAAGAAGGCCACCGTACCGGGGATTTAGCCCGCGATGGTCAAGCAGTCAGCACCGACGAAATGGGCGATATCATTGCCCGCTACATCGCTCAGGGGAAATAATCATGGCCAGGACCTTATATCAGAAGTTGTACGACGCCCACGTCGTGTATGAAGCCCCGGAAGAGACACCGCTGCTGTATATCGATCGCCACCTGGTGCATGAAGTGACTTCCCCGCAGGCCTTTGACGGATTGCGCGCCCATGGCCGCCCGGTTCGTCAGCCGGGGAAAACCTTCGCCACAATGGACCACAATGTGTCGACCCAAACAAAGGACATCAATGCCTCCGGCGAGATGGCCCGCATTCAGATGCAGGAGCTGATGAAGAACTGCAAAGAGTTTGGCGTTGAGCTGTACGATCTGAACCACCCTTATCAGGGCATCGTTCACGTTATGGGGCCAGAACAAGGGATCACCCTGCCGGGCATGACCATCGTGTGCGGCGACTCCCATACTGCCACTCACGGCGCATTCGGCGCGCTGGCTTTTGGGATTGGGACTTCCGAAGTTGAGCATGTCCTGGCAACGCAGACTCTGAAACAGGGTCGTGCGAAAACCATGAAAATTGAAGTCCAGGGCAAAGCGGCTCCGGGGATCACGGCCAAAGATATCGTGCTGGCTATCATCGGCAAAACCGGCAGCGCCGGCGGCACCGGTCACGTGGTTGAATTCTGCGGCGACGCTATTCGTGCGCTGAGCATGGAAGGTCGCATGACGCTGTGCAACATGGCTATCGAAATGGGGGCCAAAGCCGGGATTGTTGCGCCGGATGAAACCACCTTCAACTATGTGAAAGGTCGTCTGCACGCCCCTAAAGGCGCGGACTGGGATGAAGCCGTCGAGTACTGGAAAACCTTCAGCACCGACGATGGCGCGAAATTTGACACTATCGTCACCTTAGACGCCGCCGACATTGCTCCACAAGTTACCTGGGGAACCAACCCAGGCCAGGTGATTTCCGTCACCGATAATATTCCTGCTCCGGAGTCCTTCAGCGATCCGGTAGAGCGTGCCTCGGCAGAAAAAGCGCTGGCCTATATGGGCCTGAAGCCGGGTATTCCCCTGACCGAAGTGGCTATTGATAAAGTCTTTATCGGTTCCTGCACCAACTCGCGTATCGAAGACCTGCGCGCAGCAGCCGAAGTCGCCAAAGGTCGCAAAGTCGCACCAGGCGTTTTGGCCATGGTTGTGCCAGGCTCAGGTCCGGTTAAAGCTCAGGCCGAGTCTGAAGGGCTGGATAAGATCTTCATTGAAGCCGGTTTTGAGTGGCGTTTGCCTGGGTGTTCCATGTGCCTGGCCATGAACAACGACCGCCTGAATCCGGGCGAGCGTTGCGCCTCCACCAGCAACCGTAACTTCGAAGGTCGTCAGGGCCGCGGCGGACGTACTCATCTGGTCAGCCCGGCGATGGCAGCAGCCGCCGCTGTTTCCGGTCATTTTGCCGATATTCGTACACTGAAATAAGGGGAACTACCATGGCAGAGAAATTTATCCAACATACCGGCCTGGTCGTTCCGCTGGACGCGGCGAACGTCGATACCGATGCCATTATCCCGAAGCAGTTTTTGCAGAAGGTCACCCGCACCGGTTTTGGCGCCCACCTGTTTAACGACTGGCGTTTTCTGGACGATGCCGGGCAAGTGCCTAACCCGGAGTTCGTGCTGAACTACCCGGAATTTAAAGGCGCCTCTATTTTGCTGGCGCGTGAAAACTTCGGCTGCGGCTCTTCGCGCGAGCACGCCCCGTGGGCATTAACCGACTACGGTTTCAAAGTGGTCATTGCGCCAAGCTTCGCGGACATCTTCTATGGCAACTCGTTTAACAACCAGCTGTTGCCGGTTATCTTGAGCGATGAGCAGGTTGATGAGCTGTTCAAGCTGGTCGATGCCCAGCCCGGCATTAAGTTTGTCGTCGACCTTGAAGCCCAGACGGTTCAGGCGGGTGAGAAAAGCTATTCGTTCGAGCTGGATAGCTTCCGCCGTCACTGCATGTTGAACGGCCTGGACAGCATCGGCCTGACGCTGCAGCACGAAACCGCTATTTCTGGCTACGAGCAAAAACTGCCAGCGTTTATGCGGTAATTCATTTTCCCCTCTCGCTCATGAGAGGGGAAAATTTTAAACGTTCTTAACCCGGCTAGTCAGGAACAGCGCGACCAGCGCCAGCACCGCCATCAGCCAGTAAACAGAATAGTGACCAAAACCTTCCGCTAGCGCGCCCTGCAGTATCCCAGCCAGAATCACGCCCGTTGAAATACTGTTGGTGAATAGCGTCGTTGCAGATCCCGGCCTTCCCGGCATCAAATCCTGGAACCACAGCATGCCTATCCCCGCAATGATCCCGATAAACACCGCATTAAACAGCTGTAAGATCACCAATGCCGTTTTAGAGTGAAACAGGATCAGCCCAACATAAAACAGCACGCCCGCAGCAACCGCCGCCAGCATCATGTTACGTTTTCCAAAGCGCTTCACGTAGTAGCCGGCGAGGATCATCGCGGGGATCTCAATCCCTGCCGCCGTGCCCATTAATAACCCCGCCAGCTCATCCGGCAGCCCAAGATCCTGGCTTATCCACAGCGGCATATCGATGATGTACATGGTGTTGCAGGTCCACATCAGCATCGAAGCGATAAACAACATCCGCACGTTACTGTCTTTCCAGCCGCTGACCTGCGTTATTGCCACCTCTGCGGGCTGCTCAACCCTCGGCACGGACGGCAGCGCGAAAATAATCAGCGCCAGTGAAATAACGAATATCCCGGCAGCGATAAGAAACATCGTGGTAAAGCCATATTTCAGCGCCAGCATAAAAGAGAGTGGCGGCCCGATAACCCACGCCAGAGAAAGCTGCGCCCGCATGATCGAGCTGAACATCACCACTTCGCGGGCGGAACGGTCAGCGTATTCACGCGCCAGGGCAAAAATCTGCGGCATGGCGGTATTGGCTATTGAGGCAAACATCACGCCAAGCGTAATCAGCGTCAGATAATGACGATTAAAGGCAAACAGAACGCAGTTCGCCACCGCCATCGCACAGCAAACCATAATCAGTTTTCGCCGGTCGCCCCGGCTGTCCGACCTTTTGGCCAACAGCAAACTGACGCCAATCCCGGCAATCGCGTTAACGGTGTAAAACAGGCCGACCCAAAACGGCCTGACTTCAACTTCACGCGTTAAAAAGAGGCTAAGCGTCGGTGCCTGCAACGCCCCGGCCACGCCAATCATAAAAGAGACGGCCATGAAGGCAGCGTAAACAGGGTTAAAACGGCGTGCGCGGGTCAAAAACCAGAGCATGGAATGTCCTTAAAAGGAGATGTCGTCAGGGGTATTTGTTAAATGCGTAAAGATTAAACGAAAAAAGCCAGCAGTAAACAGCTGCTGGCCGGTGAAAAGCACCAATACTCAGTCACACATGAGTCGGCGCGTTGGCGTTCTCGGGCATCGGGGTTGTAACCTCCCACTGCATCAAGTCTTCGAGCATCCTTAGTCTTTGCTCCACCGTCAGGCGAGCCAGCCATCCAGAGCAAACAAACTGTGTTGCGGCAAAGTACTGTTGGAAAAACTTCGCAGGTGATGACCGCTTCATAAACACCTCCTCGCTTCATCGACAGTCATTATTGACGTAATATAGGGAGAGTTAAATTGATGAGTTTCCGCCAGGAGTTCCTCTTTTATGTCTTCGTCACGCCTGCAACAACAATTCATCCGCCTGTGGCAATGCTGCGAAGGCAAACCTCAGGAAACCACGCTGAATGATTTAGCGGATTTGCTGAGCTGTTCCCGCCGCCATATGCGTACGCTGCTTAATGCTATGCAGGAAAAGGGCTGGCTAAGCTGGCAGGCGGAAGCCGGACGAGGCAAGCGCTCACAGCTCACTTTCCTCTATACCGGGCTGGCGCTTCAGCAGCAGCGGGCGGAAGATCTGCTGGAGCAGGATCGCATCGATCAGCTGGTCCAAATCGTCGGCGACAAAGCCGCTGTCCGCCAGATGCTGATTTCTCATCTTGGCCGTAGTTTTCGCCAGGGCCGACATATTCTGCGTGTCCTTTACTATCGCCCGCTGCTAAATCTGCTGCCTGGCTCGGCGCTGCGTCGCTCTGAAACCCACATCGCCCGCCAGATTTTTAGCGGCCTGACGCGAATAAATGAGGAAAATGGGGAACTCGAAGCGGATATTGCTCACCACTGGCAGCAAATTTCCCCTTTACGCTGGCGCTTCTTCCTGCGCCCAGGCATCCATTTCCATCACGGTCGCGAGCTGGACATGCTCGATATCATCTCTTCCCTGCAGCGCATCAACGCTCTGCCGCTTTTTGCCCATATCACGCAAATCACCTCGCCGACTATCTGGACACTGGATATCCACCTTAGTCAGCCGGATGACTGGCTGCCGTGGCTGTTGGGCAGCGTGAACGCCATGATCCTGCCGCGCGAATGGACAACGATGACAAATTTCGCCAGCCAGCCCATCGGCACGGGCCCCTATTCCGTGGCACGGAACAACCGCAACCAGCTGAAGATCCACGCCTTTGATGATTACTTTGGCTTCCGGGCGCTCATTGACGAGGTCAACTTTTGGGTACTGCCGGAAGTTGGCGAGGAGTCCAGCTGCGGCGTGCAGCTGCAGGGCATGCCGGACAGCGAAAAAGCCGTCGAAAGCCGTCCGGAAGAAGGTTGCTATTACCTGCTGTTCGACAGCCGATCCAGCCTTGGCGTTGACGAAAGCGTACGCCAGTGGATTGGGCATATTCTCTCCCCGGTTAACCTTATCTACCGCGCTACAGAGCAGTATCAGCAGTACTGGTTCCCGGCTTATGGTTTGCTCCCCCGCTGGCACCATTCGAGGCCCGGGCCGTTGCTCCCTAAACCTGCCGGCCTGGAGAGCATAACGCTCACCTACTACCGCGACCACGTAGAGCACCGGGTGATCAGTAGCATCATGACCGAATTACTGGCAGAGCAGGGCGTGAAGCTGGTTGTGCAGGAGATAGACTATGCTGAGTGGCATCAGGGCGAGGCCGAAAGCGACATCTGGCTGAACAGCGTGAACTTCACCATGCCGCTGGAATACTCTCTGTTTGCCCAGCTTTACGAAGTCCCGCTGATTCAAAAATGCATCCCTGGCGACTGGCAGGGCGATGCCCGCCGCTGGCACAGCAAAACGCTGGCTCTGCCTGAGTGGTGCAAGCAAATGCTGGAGCGCAATGACGTTATCCCATTGATTCACCACTGGTTGCGCATTGAAGGCCAGCGCAGTATGCGCGGGGTGAGGATGAACACGCTAGGCTGGTTTGATTTCAAGTCAGCCTGGTTTGCCCCACCGGGCCCATAACGCTTTCGTAACATTACTTCCGTAACCCAAAGGAAATCAGTAGAATCCTCCCTGCTCAACGGGGTGCCAGGACAGTTTGTCCGCGCTGAGATAATACCCGTCGAACCTGATCCGGATAACGCCGGCGAAGGGATTTGAGACACTCAACTCAATTCCTTTGCCCCCTTTTACTGAGGTGCAAAGTGTTCAAAAAATTTCTGCCGCTGCTGGCGCTGGCCGCCATGCCTGTTTTCGCTAAACCTGTATTAACCGTTTACACCTACGACTCGTTCGCCGCCGACTGGGGCCCTGGCCCGGCGGTGAAAAAAGCCTTTGAGGCCGACTGTAACTGCGAGCTGAAATTTGTGGCGCTGGAAGACGGCGTTTCTCTGCTGAACCGCGTGCGCATGGAAGGCAAGAACAGCAAAGCGGATGTCGTGCTGGGGCTGGACAACAACCTGGTAGAGGCCGCCACGCAAACCAAACTGTTTGCGCCTTCTAATATTGAAAGCGGCGTCCTTCAGGTGCCAGGCGGCTGGAAGAACAGCACCTTCGTGCCTTACGATTACGGCTACTTTGCTTTCGTATACGACAAGAACAAGCTAAAAAACCCGCCCAAAAGCCTGAAAGAGCTGGTTGAAAGCGATCAAAAATGGAAGGTCATTTACGAAGATCCGCGCACCAGTACCCCAGGGCTTGGCCTGCTGCTGTGGATGCAAAAAGTGTACGGCAATAAAGCCCCGGAAGCCTGGCAAAAGCTGGCGAAAAAAACCGTCACCGTCACCAAAGGCTGGAGCGAAGCTTACGGCTTATTCCTGAAAGGGGAAGCCGACCTGGTACTGAGCTACACCACCTCCCCGGCCTACCACATCATCGAAGAGAAGAAAGACAACTACGCCGCCGCGGACTTTAGCGAAGGACATTACCTGCAGGTTGAAGTTGCGGGCCGACTGGCGAACAGTAAGCAGCCTGAACTCGCCGAGAAATTTATCAAATTCATCACCACGCCAGGTTTCCAGAACACCATTGCTACCGGCAACTGGATGTATCCGGTGACCAACGTGGCATTACCTGCTGGCTTCGACAGCCTGGTGAAGCCGCAAACCACGCTGGAATTCTCCCCTCAGCAGGTGGCCACCCAGCGCGCAGAATGGATCAATGAATGGCAACGCGCCGTCAGCCGCTAATACCAGGCTGGCTGTATCCAGGGCTCTTTGCCGCAACGCTGGTCGTGGCGGTAGCCCTGGCGGCTTTTCTGGCGCTGTGGCTTAACGCTCCACAGACGGATGTCTTTGCCATCTTACAGGACGACTATCTTTGGCACGTCCTGCGCTTTTCCTTCTGGCAGGCCTTTCTTTCCGCCGCACTTTCCGTTTTTCCGGCCATCTTTTTAGCCCGCGCGCTCTACCGCCGCCGCTTTCCTGGCCGACTGGCGCTGCTGAGGCTGTGCGCCATGACGCTGGTACTGCCGGTGCTGGTCGCCGTTTTCGGTATTCTTTCCGTTTATGGGCGAGAAGGCTGGCTGGCCACGCTCTGCGGCTGGCTGGGCTTTGAATGGCACTTTTCCCCTTATGGCCTGCAGGGCATTCTGCTGGCGCACGTCTTCTTTAATATGCCGATGGCGACCCGTCTTCTGCTGCAGGCGCTGAACACTATCCCTTCGGAACAGCGTCAGCTGGCGGCACAGCTGGGGATGCAGGGCTGGCATTTCTTCCGTTTCGTCGAGTGGCCCTGGCTGCGCCGCCAGATACTTCCGGTTGGCGCCCTGATTTTTATGCTTTGCTTCGCCAGCTTCGCCACCGTGCTTTCTCTGGGCGGCGGTCCGCAGGCAACCACCATCGAGCTGGCCATCTTTCAGGCATTAAGCTACGACTACGATCCCGCCAAAGCGGCATTGCTGGCTCTGCTGCAAATGGCGTGCTGCCTGGGACTGGTGTTGCTGAGCCAGAAGTTAAGCAAGGCGATTCCCGTCGGCGTCAGCCAGCTTCAGGGCTGGCGCGATCCGCAGGATTCTCTGCGCCGAAAACTTAGCGATGGCCTGCTTATTATGCTCGCCCTGCTGCTGCTTCTCCCACCGCTGCTGGCGGTGATGGTCGACGGGATTAACGGCAGCATGGGCAGCGTGCTGCGCCAGCCAGCGCTCTGGAACGCGCTCTGGACTTCACTGAGAATTGCCATTGCCGCCGGACTTGTCAGCGTGACGCTGACGCTGATGCTGCTCTGGAGTTCGCGTGAACTTCGGCTGCGTAACCAACGCTTCGCCGGGCAGGCCATTGAACTTAGTGGCATGTTGATTCTGGCCATGCCGGGCATCGTCCTCGCCACCGGCTTCTTCTTGCTGTTAAACAATACCGTGGGCCTGCCGCAATCCGCCGACGGCATTGTTATTTTTACCAATGCGCTGATGGCGATTCCTTACGCCTTAAAGGTGCTCGAAAACCCCATGCGAGACGTGGCGGAGCGTTACTCTCAGCTTTGCCAGTCGCTGGATATCAGCGGCTTTAATCGCCTGCGATTTATTGAGTTAAAAGCGCTGAAACGCCCAATAGCCCAGGCGCTGGCATTTGCCTGCGTGTTGTCGATTGGCGATTTCGGCGTCGTGGCACTGTTCGGTAACGAAGACTTTAGAACCCTGCCCTTCTGGCTGTATCAGCAGATCGGCTCTTACCGCAGCCAGGACGGCGCGGTCACAGCGCTACTTCTGCTGCTGCTTTGTTTTATGCTGTTTACCTTGATTGAAAAACTTCCGGGGCAAGATGCTAACTCTGACTGATGTAACCTGGCTGTACCAGCACTTACCCATGCGCTTTTCCCTGAAGGTTGCGGCGGGGGAACGAATCGCCATCCTGGGGCCAAGCGGGGCGGGGAAAAGTACGTTGCTGGGCCTGGTTGCCGGGTTCCTGGTGCCTGCCAGCGGCAGCATCGTCATCGACGGAGTGGATCACACCCGGACACCGCCTTCAGTCCGCCCGGTGTCCATGCTTTTCCAGGAAAATAATCTGTTTAGCCATTTGACCGTCCGGCAAAATATCGCCCTGGGCATGCATCCGGGAATGAAACTTAATGAAGCCCAGAAGCGGCGACTGCGGGAAATAACGGAACGCGTGGGGTTAACTGACATGCTGGACCGTCTGCCGTCTCAGCTTTCCGGCGGACAGCGGCAGCGCGTCGCCCTGGCCCGCTGCCTGGTTCGTCAGCAGCCCGTTTTACTGCTGGACGAACCTTTCTCGGCGCTGGATCCGGCGCTGCGCAAAGAGATGCTGCAGCTGCTCGACGATCTGTGCCGGGAGCAGCAGCTGGCGCTGCTGATGGTCTCCCACAGTATTGAAGATGCCGCCCGCATCGCCAGCCGCAGCATCGTGATAAAAGACGGGCGCATTGCATGGGACGGTGAAACGGGCATGTTGCTCAGCGGCGAGGCAAGCGCCTCCGCGCTGTTGGGTATCGGTAATTAGTGCGACAGCACCTTCCGCAGGATGTCCCAGTAAACCGGCATCAAGGGATGCTGCAGCAAGGCGACAAAACTGCCAATGCCCGCCACCAGCATCAACGGAGCCAGCCAGTTTAGTCGGGCCTGCGTTAAATAGCGGGCCAGGCGATCTGAGCCACGCTTACCGCTGCGATACCAACGCCAGCACAGCCATGCAGCCAGCCAAAGCAGTAAAGCCACCGCCAAAAGCAGCCACTTGAAGCTGGCGCTTTTCATGTCCGCAGGAATATCAATGGCCGCTCCGGCGAGGATCCCCGGCAAAAAATAGAGCGGCGGCCAAAGCAGGCAGCCGATGATATTCGGCGGCAAAAACTTCGCCAGCGGTAAATCCAGCATGCCAGCAACCATCGGCACCAGCGGGCGCGTAGGGCCAACAAAGCGCCCAACCAGGATCGTAAACATACTGTGCTGATGCAGCGCGTGTTCGGTTTTATCCAGCAGGGCCTTATTCTTCTTCATAAATGACCAGCGGTGCAGCGGCCCTTTGAAACGCTGCCCAAGCCAGAACGAGATCCAGTCCCCCAGCAGACAGCCGACGATCCCGGCGCCCCAGGCATAATAGAAATTCACCTGGCCACTGCCGATCAGCGCCCCCAGTCCGGCCATCATTACCGTGCCCGGCAGGATCAGTCCCACCAGCGCCAGCGACTCAAAAAAGGCCACCAGCATCACCGCGATAAGCGAATATGCAACTGACTGTGTAATAAAGTGTTCCAGTAAGGCTTCCATAAGCTTTCCGTCGATGAGCGAGCGGGCGATTCTCCAGAATTAACGTGACAGGCGTCAAGGTCTCATTTCTATGAATAAAGAATAGACGGTAAAGTTCCGGACAATTCGCACACCCGGCAAACAATACTGTATATAAATGCAGTAAGTAACGGTTGTTTGCGCTATAATCGAAACACTTTTCCTGAGAGAGAATGCAGCGTGTCTCAAGCTCGTCAGGGGTTTCTGCTGACCAGGCACTGGCGAGACACCCCGCGCGGTACCGAAGTCGATTTCTGGCTGGCCACGGACGATGGCCCGCTTAAGGTGCGCCTGCCGCCACAGGAATCCGTGGCCTTTATTCCCCAGGCGCAGTTAGCCCAGGCGCAGCGTCTGCTAGCCGGTGAAAACCAATTCCGCCTTACGCCGCTCGAACTCAAAGACTTCCATCGCCAGCCGGTGGCGGGCCTGTATTGCCAGCAGCACCGCCAGCTAATGCGGCTGGAGAAACTCCTGCGCGATGGCGGCGTGACGGTCTATGAGGCGGATATTCGCCCCCCGGAGCGCTTCCTGATGGAACGCTTTATTACCGCGCCGGTTTGGTTTAGCGGCCATCCTCAGGGCGATGTACTGCTGGATACCCGCCTGAAACCCGCCCCGGAATACCGTCCGCCGTTGAAATGGGTCTCGCTGGATATCGAAACGAATCGGCACGGTGAGCTGTACTGCATCGGCCTTGAAGGCTGCGGGCAGCGCCACGTCTATATGCTGGGGCCTGAAAACGGCGATGCTGCTGACCTGGACTTTACGCTGGAATATGTCGCCAGCCGCCCTTTGCTGCTGGATAAGCTGAATAGCTGGTTTGCCGAGCACGATCCCGACGTCCTGATCGGCTGGAACGTCGTGCAGTTTGACCTGCGCGTGCTGCAAAAAATGGCCGAACGCTACCAGGTTCCGCTCCGCCTGGGCCGCGGCAACAGCCCGCTAGAATGGCGTGAGCACGGCTTTAAGCAGGGCGTTTTCTTTGCCCAACTTGCGGGCCGGGTGATTATCGACGGCATCGAAGCGCTAAAATCGGCGTTCTGGAATTTCTCTTCGTTTTCGCTGGAAACGGTCTCCCGTGAACTTCTGGGTGAAGGGAAGTCGATTGATAACCCCTGGGATCGTATGGATGAGATCGACCGCCGCTTTGCCGAAGACAAACCCGCGCTGGCTACCTATAACCTCAAAGACTGCGAGCTGGTCACGCGTATTTTCCACAAGACTGAGCTGATGCCTTTCCTGCTGGAGCGGGCGACGGTCAACGGGCTCCCCCTGGATAAACACGGCGGCTCGGTAGCGGCTTTCAGCCACCTTTATTTCCCGCGTATGCATCGTGCAGGCTATGTCGCCCCCAATCTGGGCGAGGTTCCGCCGCAGGCAAGCCCCGGCGGCTATGTGATGGATTCTAGTCCTGGACTCTATGACTCGGTGCTGGTGCTCGATTATAAAAGCCTGTATCCGTCGATTATCCGTACCTTCTTAATCGATCCGGTCGGCCTCGTCGAAGGTACAGCCCAGCCGAACGTGACGCACTCCGTTGAAGGGTTTATTGGCGGCTGGTTCTCCCGCGACAAACACTGCCTGCCCGAGATCGTGAGCCAGATCTGGCATGGCCGGGACGAGGCAAAATGCCACGGCAACAAGCCGCTCTCCCAGGCACTCAAGATCATCATGAATGCTTTTTACGGCGTGCTGGGTACCAGTGCCTGTCGCTTTTTCGATCCCCGCCTTGCTTCGTCGATCACCATGCGCGGTCACGAGATCATGCGCCAGACAAAAGCGCTGATTGAATCCCAGGGCTATGACGTTATCTACGGCGATACGGATTCAACCTTTGTCTGGCTGAAACAGGCCCACAGCGAAAAGGACGCCGCACAGATTGGCAGGAAGCTGGTTGAGTACGTCAACACCTGGTGGCAACGGCATCTGAAAACCACGCTGAATCTCGACTGCGCCCTTGAGCTGGAGTACGAAACGCACTTCTGCCGCTTCCTGATGCCCACCATCCGGGGAACGGACCAGGGCAGTAAAAAGCGCTACGCCGGGCTTATTCAGGAGGGCGACGAACAGCGCATGGTATTTAAAGGGCTTGAAACAGTGCGCACCGACTGGACGCCCCTCGCCCAACAGTTCCAGCAAACGCTCTATTGGCGAATTTTCCGCGGTGAGCCCTATCAGGACTACATCCGTGAGACCATTGCTAGCCTGATGTCGGGTGAGCTGGATTCACAGCTGATCTATCGCAAACGCCTGCGCCGCCCGTTAAGCGAGTACCAGAAAAACGTGCCGCCTCACGTTCGTGCGGCCAGGCTTGCCGATGAACATAACCAACGTCTGGGCAGGCCGGCGCAATACCAGAATCGCGGCACGATAAAATATGTCATGACCCTGAGCGGCCCGGAGCCGGTTGATTATCAGCAATCTCCGCTGGATTATGACCACTACCTGACTCGCCAGCTGCAGCCCGTCGCCGAGGGGATTTTGCCCTTCCTTGAAGACGACTTTGCTACACTGATGACGGGGCAGATGGGGCTATTTTAAAAATACTCTACATAACTCAGCTTACGGCGAGGCGCTAAGAGCGTACAGCCAGCGCCGCCGTAATTTGAAGCATGACGAGTGCGTGACGAATCCGTTGCCATCCAGTACCATAGCGCCCTTTCTTCGAATCCTTAGACCCAATTTTAAACAACTGCGCCGCCTGTGCGCGGTTGCCATGCTATTGCCTGCAAATTTAAGTCACTGAAATAGAGCCGAAAACTTATGCCTTTTACACTTGGTCAACGTTGGATCAGCGATACCGAAAGCGAACTGGGACTGGGAACCGTGGTGGCGCTGGATGCGCGTATGGTTACCCTGCTCTTCCCGGCAACGGGTGAAAATCGTCTGTACGCCAGAAATGACTCCCCGATCACCCGCGTGATGTTTAACCCAGGCGATGTGATTACCAGCCATGAAGGCTGGCAGCTGAAAGTTGATGAAGTTAAGGAAGAAAAGGGTTTACTCGCCTACCTCGGCACCCGTCTCGATACCGAAGAGTCTGACGTCCTGCTGCGCGAAGTGTTTCTCGACAGCAAATTGGTCTTCAGCAAACCACAGGATCGCCTGTTTGCCGGGCAAATCGACCGTATGGACCGCTTTGCGCTGCGTTTCCGCGCCCGCAAATATCAGAGCGAACAGTCGCGCCAGATTTGGAGCGGCCTGCGCGGGATGCGCACCAGCCTGATCCCTCACCAGCTGAACATCGCTCATGATGTTGGCCGCCGCCATGCGCCGCGCGTATTGCTCGCGGATGAGGTTGGCCTGGGTAAAACCATTGAAGCCGGGATGATCATCCACCAGCAGCTGCTGGCCGGTAGCGCCGAGCGCGTGTTGATTGTAGTACCGGAAACACTGCAGCATCAGTGGCTGGTCGAAATGCTTCGCCGCTTTAACCTGCGCTTCGCGCTGTTTGACGATGAACGTTACGCGGAAGCCCAGCACGACAGCAGCAACCCGTTTGACACCGAACAATTGGTCATTTGCTCGCTGGACTTCGTGCGCCGCAATAAACAGCGCCTGGAAAACCTCTGCGAAGCGGAGTGGGATCTGCTGGTTGTCGATGAAGCTCACCATCTGGTGTGGAGCGAAGATGCGCCCAGCCGTGAATACCAGGCCATTGAACAGCTGGCCGAACATGTTCCTGGCGTCCTGTTGCTGACCGCCACGCCTGAACAGCTGGGCATGGAAAGCCACTTCGCGCGCTTACGCCTGCTGGACCCAAATCGCTTCCATGATTTCGCCATGTTCGTCGACGAGCAGCAAAATTACCGCCCGGTTGCAGACGCCGTCGCCTTGCTGCTGGCAGGAGATCGCTTAACCGATGAGCAGCTGAATACCATGGGTGAGCTGATTGGCGAGCAGGATATCGAGCCACTGCTGCAAACCGCCAACAGCGATCGCGAAGGCAGTGAAGCCGCGCGCGAGGAGTTGGTCTCCATGCTGATGGACAGGCACGGCACCAGCCGCGTGCTGTTCCGTAACACCCGTAACGGCGTGAAAGGTTTCCCGAAACGCGAACTGCACACCATTCGCCTGCCGCTGCCAACCCAGTACCAGACGGCGATTAAAGTCTCCGGTATTATGGCCGCGCGTAAGTCCGTGGAGGATCGCGCCCGGGATATGCTGTATCCGGAGCAGATTTATCAGGAGTTCGAAGGCGACACCGGCACCTGGTGGAACTTCGACCCACGCGTTGAATGGCTGATGGGCTACCTGACCAGCCACCGTTCGCAGAAAGTGCTGGTGATCTGCGCCAAGGCCGCGACGGCACTCCAGCTTGAGCAGGTTCTGCGTGAGCGCGAAGGCATCCGCGCAGCCGTCTTCCATGAAGGCATGTCCATCATCGAACGAGACCGCGCTGCAGCCTGGTTTGCGGAAGAAGATACCGGCGCTCAGGTCCTGCTGTGCTCCGAGATTGGCTCAGAAGGCCGTAATTTCCAGTTCGCCAGCCAGCTGGTGATGTTTGACCTGCCGTTTAACCCGGACCTGCTGGAGCAGCGTATTGGCCGTCTCGACCGTATTGGCCAGGCGCACGACATCCAGATCCACGTTCCGTACCTGGAAAAAACCGCTCAGTCGGTCCTGGTGGACTGGTATCACGCCGGTCTGGACGCCTTCGAGCATACCTGCCCGACCGGCCGCACCATTTATGACAGCGTCTATCCGCAGCTGATCGAATATCTCGCCGCCCCGGAAAATACCGAAGGCTTTGACGCGCTGATCAAGCAGTGCCGCGAGCAGCACGATGCCCTGAAGCAGCAGCTTGAGCAGGGCCGCGACCGTCTGCTGGAAATTCATTCCAACGGCGGTGAAAAAGCGCAGGCGCTGGCAGAAGCCATTTCCGAGCAAGATAACGACACTAACCTCGTTAGCTTTGCCATGAACCTGTTTGATATCGTCGGCATTAACCAGGACGATCGAGGCGACAACATGGTCGTTATTACGCCGTCCGACCATATGCTGGTCCCTGACTTCCCGGGCCTGCCGGAAGACGGCTGCACAATCACCTTCGAGCGTGACGTCGCCTTGTCCCGCGAAGACGCGCAGTTTGTGACCTGGGAACACCCGATCATCCGCAACGGCCTGGATTTGATCCTGTCAGGCGATACCGGTAGCTGTGCCCTGTCTCTGCTGAAAAACAAAGCGTTGCCGGTGGGCACGCTGCTGCTGGAGCTGGTTTACGTTGTTGAGGCCAAAGCGCCTAAACAGCTGCAGCTCAATCGCTTCCTGCCGCCGACGCCGGTGCGCATGCTGGTGGATAAGAACGGCACTAACCTCGCGGCGCAGGTGGAGTTTGAAAGCTTCAACCGCCAGCTCAGCGCGGTTAACCGCCATACCGGCAGCAAACTGGTGAATGCGGTGCAGTCCGACGTGCACGCTATTCTGCAGGTGGCGGAAGAGAAAGTTGCCGATGCGGCACAGGCGCTGATCGACGCAGCTCGTGAAGAAGCCGATGAGAAGCTGAGCGCTGAGCTGTCCCGTCTGGAAGCGTTGAAAGCCGTTAACCCAAACATTCGTGACGACGAGCTTGCGGCTATCGAAACCAATCGCCAGCAGGTGATGGAAGCGTTGAGCCAGGCTAACTGGCGTCTTGATGCCCTGCGTTTGATCGTTGTGACGCACCAGTAAATATGCGTCGCTTTACTCAAATCATTCGAGTTGTAGCAAGGCGGCAAAAGAGAGAATTCCCAGGAGCTGACTAAAGTCAGTGACTGGGATAAGTGAGAGCAGCCAACGCGGCTGCAGCTTGAAGGATGCAGAGTAAATGCTGATGGAACCCTACAATCCGCCTCTCGATCCCTGGCTGGTTATCCTGTACCAGGATGAGCACATCATGGTGGTTAACAAGCCCAGCGGCCTGCTGTCCGTTCCGGGACGTCTTGACGAGCACAAAGACAGCGTGATGACGCGCATTCAGCGCGACTTCCCGCTGGCGGAATCGGTCCATCGGCTTGATATGGCAACCAGCGGCGTGATCGTGGTGGCGCTGACCAAAGCGGCAGAGCGCGAGCTGAAGCGTCAGTTCCGTGAACGCGAGCCGAAAAAGCAGTATGTGGCTCGCGTTTGGGGCCATCCACAATCGGAAGAAGGTTTGGTGGATCTGCCGCTGATTTGCGACTGGCCTAACAGACCAAAGCAGAAGGTATGCTACGAGACAGGGAAATCTGCGCAAACCGAGTATCAGGTGCTGGAATATGCGGCGGATAATACCGCGCGTATACAGCTCAAGCCGATTACCGGGCGTTCACACCAGCTTCGCGTCCATATGCAGGCGCTGGGGCATCCGATTCTAGGCGATCGCTTCTATGCCACGCCAGAAGCGCTTGCCATGGCGCCGCGTCTTCAGCTCCATGCCGAGATGCTCACCATCACGCACCCGAGCTACGGCACACCAATGACGTTTAAAGCGCCGGCGGAGTTCTAAAGAAAAGCCTCTCATTTGAGAGGCTTTTTTCTATTTAAACCCTTTTGCGGTTTTAATCAGGTCGTAAGCGCCCTGAATCTCCTGGGCCTTTTGCTTCGCCATCTGCATCATTTCCGGCGGCAGGCCTTTTGCCACCAGCTTGTCAGGGTGGTGCTCACTCATTAACTTACGATACGCGCGCTTGATAACCGTTGGCTCATCGCTGCTTTTTACCCCAAGCACCTTGCAGGCATCTTCCAGCGTCGGGCCTCTTTGTTGCTGCGCGAAGCCGCCTTGCGATTGCTGGTATTGGTACTGGCCACCACCGAACTGCTGGCCGCCTTCCATCATGCGCAAGAACTGATCGAACTGGGCACGCGAGATCCCCAGTTCTTCGGCAATCACATACAGCACCTGACGCTCATTTGGGTGCAGCGAGCCATCCGCAAACGCAGCCTGGATTTGTATTTCCAGAAACATCCGAATTAAGTCAGAGCGGCCAAAACAGACGCTTCGCATCTGCCCCATCTTTTCTCTGAGCGGATAGTTATTTTCTTTCCCCGCGCGAAATGCTCGCTGAGCGGCGGCTCGCGCCTCACCATGAAGCTGCATTCGGTCCATCAATAAAGACGCTATTTGAATATCAGCTTCCGTTACCCGACCTTTCGATTTGGTGAGGTGCCCCATCACTTCAAAAGTGGTAGAAAAAAAGATCGCCTGGCGCTGCTGTTGGTTAGCAAACCAGGCCCCGCGACGGCTGCGTGCCTTATCAAACATATGGCCGATAAGAAAACCTATCACCACACCCCAAAAGCCGCCGCCCGAGATTAAACCCAAAGCAACACCGAGTACTTTTCCCCAATACTGCATATACTCCCCAAATCGTCATGCTGTCGTCTAGAATTTGCTTTATCATACCCGCCATTGATAGCGCTGCCTAACGGCATACTGCTAATGGGCTGGATTAACACTAGCGCTGTGGTGATGAGTACGTTAGTCTCTGACCGTTTGCCTTCGCTATACCCTGATGACGGAACAACAAATAACACGTATGAAAAAACGTATTCCCACCTTGCTGGCCACACTGATTGGTTCAGCCCTTTATAGCCAACAAGGTATGGCTGCCGACCTTGCCTCGCAGTGTATGCTGGGTATTCCAAGCTACAATCGCCCATTGGTTAAGGACGACGGCAATAGCCAGCCGGTAACAATCCAGGCCGATCACGCCAAAGGTGACTACCCGGACAATGCCGTTTTTACCGGGAATGTTGACGTTCAGCAGGGCAACAGCCGCCTGCAGTCAGACGAAGTTCAGCTTCACCAGAAGCTGGTCGAAGGTCAAACGGATCCCGTCCGCACCGTGGATGCCTTAGGTAATGTGCATTACGACGACAATCAGGTCATCCTGAAAGGTCCTAAAGCCTGGTCAAATTTAAACACCAAAGATACTAACGTCTGGAACGGTGATTACCAGATGGTTGGCCGCCAAGGGCGCGGTACCGCAGACCTCATGAAACAGCGCGGCGACAACCGCTACACGATTCTTGAGAACGGGACGTTTACCTCCTGCCTGCCGGGTTCCAATACCTGGAGCGTGGTCGGCAGTGAAGTGATCCAGGACAGGCAGGAAGAAGTGGCAGAGATTTGGAATGCCCGCTTTAAACTGGGCCCCGTGCCGGTCTTCTACAGCCCTTATCTGCAGCTTCCGATTGGTGATAAACGCCGTTCGGGCTTCCTGATCCCTAGCGCTAAATACAGCACCAACAGCGGCATTGAGTTCGCGTTGCCCTATTACTGGAACATTGCGCCTAACTTCGATGCCACTATCACGCCTCACTATATTGATAAGCGTGGCGGTATCCAGTGGCAGAACGAATTCCGCTACCTGACCCAGGCAGGTTCAGGCCTGATGGAGTTTGACTATCTCCCATCGGATGACGAATACAAAAACGAGTCGGGCGTTTCGCCGGGCGAAAAAGATCGCCGCTGGCTGTTCTACTGGAACCACAGCGGGGTCATGGATCAGGTGTGGCGCTTCAACGTCGATTACACCAAGGTTAGCGACTCACGCTACTTCAACGACTTCAGCTCGCAGTACGGCAACAGTACCGACGGCTACGCCACGCAAAAATTTAGCGTCGGCTACGCAGTTGAAAACTTCGACGCCACATTATCAACTAAACAGTTTCAGGTGTTCGCTAACCAGCTAAACAGCGGTGCGAGCTCTTACCGTGCGGAACCACAGCTGGACGTCAACTTCTACCAGAATGACGTTGGCCCATTTGATACCCGAATTTATGGTCAGGCGGTGAAATTCACTAACGTGAATTCTGACTACCCAAGTGCAACTCGTCTCCATTTGGAACCTGTCATCAACCTGCCACTGTCTAACGGCTGGGCAAGTCTGAATACCGAAGCCAAGCTGATGATGACCCATTATCAGCAGGATAATCTGGAAGCGTACAAAAATTACACGGCTAATTTAGCCAGCAATAATCCAACATATACCCCTTATCAGCAGGCTAGAGATTCAGCTAACGGCCTCGAATCATCGGTCAACCGCACGCTGCCGCAGTTTAAAGTGGATGGAAAGCTGATCTTCGATCGTGATATGGACTCCGTTGCCGGCTGGACGCAGACCCTGGAGCCACGCGCCCAGTACCTGTACGTGCCATATCGCAACCAAAGTGCTATCAACAACTACGACTCATCGCTGCTGCAGTCTGACTACAACGGGCTCTTCCGCGACCGTACTTACGGCGGCCTTGACCGTATTGCTTCCGCCAATCAGGTAACGACGGGCGTAACTTCTCGCGTTTATGATGACGCTTCGGTTGAACGTTTTAACGTATCCGCGGGTCAAATCTACTATTTCACCCAGTCCCGTACCGGGGATGACAATATTAACTGGGAGAAAGATAAGAAAACGGGCTCTATGCTTTGGGCTGGCGATACTTACTGGCGTATGACTGACCGTTGGGGCCTGCGTGGCGGCGTTCAGTATGATGCTCGCCTGGGCAGCGTGGCTAACGGTAACGGTGCCATTGAATACCGCCGTGATGCCGATCGTATTGCGCAGTTGACCTATCGTTATGCGAGTCCGGAGTATATTCAGGCAACATTGCCGACATACTCGACTTACGAACAGTATAAAGAAGGGATTTCGCAGATCGGTATGGTCGCCAGCTGGCCAATCGTGGATCGCTGGTCAGTTGTCGGGGCCTACTACTACGATACCAATGCCCGACAGTCCGCTGACTCTATGTTCGCCGTGCAGTACAGCTCTTGCTGTTATGCCATTCGCGTAGGCGTCGAACGTAAAATCAACGGCTGGGAAAATAACCAAAGCAAATACGATAACGTAATCGGCTTTAACATCGAGTTACGCGGCCTGAGTTCCAACTATGGCCTGGGTATTCCGCAGATGCTGCGTTCTAACATTCTGCCGTACCAGAGCTCGATGTAATTCACTTTGACGAATTCTCTAAATAATCCGCTTTGCGGCTAAGTAAAATGGAAAAAGTATGAAGAACTGGAGAACGCTGCTTCTTGGTGTCGCACTTGTGGCGAACACGACTTTTGCAGCCCCGCAGGTTGTCGACAAAGTAGCTGCCGTAGTCAATAACGGCGTAGTCCTTGAAAGTGATGTTGACGGCTTAATGCAGTCCGTCAAAATGAACTCACGCGACGCGGGGCAACAGCTTCCCGACGACGCGACGCTTCGCCATCAAATCATTGAACGTCTGATCATGGATCAAATCATCCTGCAGATGGGCCAGAAGATGGGCGTGAAGATCACCGACGATGAACTCGATCAGGCCATCGCCAACATCGCAAAACAGAACAACATGACCATGGATCAGATGCGCAGCCGTCTGGCCTATGATGGCGTGAACTACAACACCTACCGCAGTCAGATCCGTAAAGAGATGACGATTTCGGAAGTGCGTAACAATGAAGTCCGTCGTCGCGTCTCAATCCTGCCGCAGGAAGTTGATGCCCTGGCACAACAGGTCGGCAACCAGAACGACAGCAGTACGGAACTGAACCTGAGCCACATCCTGATTGCGCTGCCTGAAAACCCAAGCTCTGCTCAGGTTGATGACGCAGAAAAACAGGCACGTAACGTTGTCGATCAGGCACGCAACGGGGCAGACTTCGGCAAGTTAGCGATCAGCTATTCTGCCGACCAGCAGGCGCTGAAAGGCGGCCAAATGGGTTGGGGTCGCATCCAGGAACTGCCTTCTATTTTTGCCCAGGCATTGAGCACGGCGAAGAAGGGCGACATTATCGGGCCTATTCGTTCAGGCGTTGGTTTCCACATCCTGAAAGTTAACGATATGCGCGGTCAGAACCAGAATATTTCTGTGACCGAAGTTCACGCCCGCCACATTCTGCTGAAAACGTCGCCTATCATGAACGATACTCAGGCGCGCCAGAAGCTGGAGCAAATTGCCGCTGACATTAAGAGCGGGAAAACCACTTTTGCCGCAGCAGCGAAATCCTTCTCGGACGATCCAGGTTCAGCGAACCAGGGTGGCGATCTGGGCTGGGCGGCAACGGATATTTATGATCCTGCTTTCCGCGATGCACTGCAGAAGCTGAACAAAGGCCAGATGAGCGCCCCGGTGCACTCTTCCTTCGGCTGGCACCTGATCGAACTGCTGGACACGCGTAAAGTCGACAGAACCGATGCGGCGCAAAAAGACCGTGCCTACCGCATGCTGTTCAACCGCAAGTTCTCCGAAGAAGCGCAAACCTGGATGCAGGAACAGCGTGCCAGCGCTTACGTGAAAATCATAGGCAGCAATGGCTAACATCTTTCGTGTGACCATCACTCCCGGCGAACCCGCCGGGATTGGTCCCGACCTGGTCGTCGCGTTAGCGCAACGCGACTGGCCCGTTGAACTGGTCGTCTGCGCTTCTCCAGAATTGCTACTTGCCAGAGCCTCTCTGCTCGGTCTCCCCCTGACGCTCCAGCCTTTCGAGGCAAATCAACCGGCAAAACCACAGGCTGCAGGTACATTAACCGTGCTGCCCGTTGAGCTACGTGCGCCGGTCATTCCAGGGCAACTGGATGTACGTAACAGTGCTTACGTCGTCGAGACGCTCGCTCGGGCATGCGATGGCTGCCTGAACGGAGAATTCGCCGCGCTGATTACCGGGCCGGTACACAAAGGCATTATCAACGATGCCGGGATTCCGTTTATTGGTCACACGGAGTTCTTCGAAGAGCGCTCACACAGCGAAAAAGTGGTGATGATGCTGGCCACGGAAGAGCTGCGCGTTGCGCTGGCCACAACGCATCTGCCGCTGAAAGCAATTTCTGACGCCATTACGCCGGATTTACTACGCCAGATTGTCACCATCCTGTATCATGACCTGCAAACCAAATTTGGTATCCCGCAGCCGCATGTACTGGTTTGCGGTCTCAATCCGCACGCCGGGGAAGGTGGCCATATGGGCACCGAAGAGATAGACACTATTATCCCGGTGTTAAATGAGATGCGCGCTCTGGGGATGCACCTTTCTGGCCCGTTACCGGCAGATACGCTATTCCAGCCTAAATACCTCGATAGTGCTGACGCCGTACTGGCGATGTATCACGATCAGGGTCTGCCCGTGTTGAAATATCAGGGCTTCGGCCGCGCGGTAAATATCACGTTGGGGTTACCTTTTATCCGTACCTCGGTTGACCACGGCACGGCTCTTGAGCTGGCAGGCCAGGGGAAAGCCGACGTCGGCAGTTTTATTACGGCGCTTAATCTCGCCATTAAAATGATTGTAAATAGTCAATGAATACTCGAGTCCACCAGGGCCACCTTGCCCGCAAACGTTTTGGACAAAACTTCCTTAATGACCAGTTCGTTATCGACAGTATTGTCTCCGCTATTAACCCACAGCCAGGCCAGGCAATGGTCGAAATTGGTCCAGGCCTTGGCGCACTGACCGAGCCCGTGGGTGAACGCATGGATAAAATGACCGTTATCGAACTGGACCGCGATCTTGCCGCACGTTTGCAAACGCACCCGTTCCTGGCCCCCAAGCTGACAATTTATCAGCAGGATGCCATGACCATGGATTTCGGCGATCTTTCGCAGAAAATCGGCCAGCCGTTACGCGTCTTCGGTAACCTGCCATATAACATCTCCACCCCGCTGATGTTCCATCTCTTTAGCTATACTGATGCCATTGCAGACATGCACTTCATGCTGCAAAAAGAGGTGGTTAACCGCTTAGTCGCCGGGCCAAACAGTAAAGCCTATGGACGCCTGTCGGTGATGGCACAGTACTACTGCAACGTTATTCCTGTGCTTGAAGTCCCGCCAACGGCGTTTACGCCTGCGCCAAAAGTGGACTCTGCCGTTGTGCGTCTGGTACCACACGCGACTTTACCGTACCCGGTGAAAGATCTGCGCGTGCTGAGCCGTATCACCACGGAAGCCTTTAACAAGCGTCGTAAAACTATCCGTAACAGCCTTGGTCATCTGTTCAGTGCCGACGTGCTGGCGGAGCTGGGCGTCGATGCGACGCTGCGTGCGGAAAACATTTCCGTTGAGCAGTACTGTAAGCTTGCAAACTATCTGGCTGACAACCCACAACAGCCGTCGGAGAGCTAAACTATGCTTGATTCGCCCCGCGTATGCGTGCAGGTACAAAGCTTTTATATTGAGTCGCAGTCCTCGCCTGAGGATGAGCGTTTCGTATTTGCGTACACAGTCACTATTCGCAATCTGGGGCGAACAGCAGTTCAGCTACTTGGCCGTTACTGGCTAATAACCAACGGTAACGGCCGCGAAACCGAGGTTCAGGGCGAAGGTGTCGTCGGCGAACAGCCGCATATTGAACCGGGCAACGACTACCAGTACACCAGCGGAGCGGTTATCGAAACGCCCCTCGGTACCATGCAGGGCCATTATGAAATGGTCGATGCGCAAGGAGAGGCCTTCAGGGTCGAGATCCCCGTTTTCCGTCTGGCCATTCCAACTTTTATTCACTGATACCATGTCTACATATCTGATTGGCGATGTTCACGGCTGCTACGATGAACTGATCGCGTTGCTGCAGCAGGTTAATTTCAACCCTGAAGAAGATACGCTGTGGCTGACGGGCGATCTGGTGGCTCGTGGGCCAGCTTCTCTGGAAGTGCTGCGCTATGTTCGCAGTCTCGGTGACAGCGTACGAGTGGTACTCGGTAACCATGACCTGCATCTTTTAGCCGTCTTTGCGGGCATCAGCCGCAACAAACCTAAAGACCGCGTTACGCCACTGCTGGAAGCGCCTGATGCCGACGAGCTTCTCAATTGGCTTCGTCGCCAGCCGCTCGTTCAGGTGGATGAAGAGAAAAAGCTTGTTATGTCTCATGCGGGGATCACGCCGCAGTGGGATATCAATACCGCGCTGGCCTGCGCGCGTGATGTCGAAGCCGTTCTTTCCAGCGACAGCTACCCGCTTTTCCTGGATGCAATGTATGGCGATATGCCCAACAACTGGTCCAGCGATCTCTCCGGGCTGGCACGCCTGCGTTTCATCACTAACTCGCTCACCCGCATGCGCTATTGCTTCCCTAACGGCCAGCTGGATATGTACTGCAAAGACACGCCGGAAAAAGCGCCTTCGCCGCTGAAGCCCTGGTTTGCGATTCCTGGCCCCGTTACCGCCGAATATTCTGTGGCTTTTGGTCACTGGGCATCGCTGGAAGGGAAAGGCACGCCGGAAGGGATCTATGCGCTGGATACGGGTTGCTGCTGGGGGGGAGAACTCACCTGCCTGCGCTGGGAAGATAAAGCCTGGTTCGTACAGCCTTCAAATCGTCAGCAGGATAGCGGCGAAGATCAAACCGCTGCCGCCTCTTAGAAGTTACCCCTCTCTCTGTCGAGAGAGGGGTAAAACTTAACGACGCTCCAGAATTTCGAAGCAATAACCGTGGGAGTTATTCTCGTCGGCATCGTGGAATTCACTGAAGGTTGACTGCCACTCATCCGGATCGTAATCCGGGAAATGCGTGTCCCCTTCCACTTCCGCATCAATATGGGTCAGGTAAAGACGCTGCGCCTTGGGCAGGAACTGCTCGTATACGCGCCCCCCGCCAATCACCATGATTTCTTCGGCATCACCGCAGGCTTTAATAGCCTCTTCCACCGATTTCACCCACTCAACGCGATCGTCATTTCCGGCCTGGCTGCTAATAACGATGTTTTTACGTCCCGGCAGCGGGCGGCCAATAGACTCCCAGGTCAGGCGCCCCATAACAACAGGTTTATTGAGCGTATTGCGCTTGAACCAGGCCAGGTCGGCAGGCAAATCCCATGGCATGGCGTTTTCCATGCCGATAACGCGATCCACCGCCAAAGCAGCAATCAGACTGATCATTTATATAACCTAAGGATGATGAAAAAAATTGCCGCCACTATACGGAAAGCGCAATCTTTCGTCGACAGCAGGCGATGGGCGTAACGAGAATTTTTTTTATTCTGCTGCGGCCATCGCGCCCTGATTTTCAACTGCGGGATATGGAACAAGGGGTTAGCGTTAACCCCCGTTCACTATAAGGAAAAGTAAATATTTTTCAGCAAGTTCACTCTGCTGGCCTGACCGGGGGTTCATCGGAAAGTTTACCGCTGTGAAGACCCTCTTTTGTTCCCTGCCAGCCATCACGTTGGATAACGTGCAGGTGCGCACGATCCTCGTTAATAACCTCTGTCAGCATCGCGCTGTTGCGCTTAAAGACATCCGCGCGCTCGGCGGTCTTATCATCAGTCGGCACCATTTCTTCAAGCATTTGCAGGTTAAAGCGGCGGAAGTGGTCAGCCCGCTCTCGCGCTTCGTATTTGCCGACGCCCAATCCCTCCAGCGCACGACGGCCAATCTTCAGCGAGCTTTCAAACGTTTCACGTTCCGGCATCTCGACCCCCGCCTGGCGCAGGCGGATGTAGTGATTAATATCGCGCGCGCGGGCAAGGATCTGCAGATGCGGGAAGTGCTCCTTCGCCAGTTCAGTGAGCTGCATGCTGGCTTCAGGATCGTCAATGGCGTTAATCAGCACTTCAGCTCCTGCGGCCCCGGCTGACTCAAGCAGGTCAACGCGGGTGGCGTCCCCATAAAAGACCTTGGTGCCAAATTTTCTCAGCGTCTCTATATGGTCAGGATCGTGATCCAGAATAACCACGTTCACTCCGCTGCTCAGTAACAGACGACCGGCAATCTGCCCAAAGCGTCCGAAGCCCGCGATGATAACCCGGGGCTGCTCTTCATCAATTTCGTCGGCCTCTCCGGCCTGCTCGCTGCCCGTTTTCTCGAGCCTGTTCAGCAGCACCAGCAACAGAGGCGTGGCCGCCATGGATAGCGCCACGGCAAGCGTCAGCGACTTCGACCAGTCATCGTCCAGCACCTGAGCCATATGAGCCGCGCCGAAGATAACAAAAGCAAATTCACTTCCCTGCCCCAGCAAAACGGCGAACCAGCGTCGCTGCTTATGCGGCACTTTTAAAGGCTTAGCGACCAGCCAGAGCATCAGCGTTTTGATGACCAGAAAACCGACCAGCAGGACGAGAATACGCAGCGGGTTGTCGAGCAAAGTCCCGAAGTCGATAGACATCCCAACCCCGATAAAGAACAGCCCCAGCAGCAGGCCCTTGAACGGCTCAATATCGCTTTCCAGCGCGTGACGATATTCGGAGCTGGCTAACAGCACCCCGGCAAGAAACGCCCCCATCGCCATCGAAAGCCCGGCCTCTTCAAGCAGCAGGCCAAAGCCAAACACCAGGAATAGCGCTACGGCGCTGAACACTTCACGTAACCCCGAGCGCGCCACAAATCGCAGCACTGGCCGGGTGACATAGCGCCCAAGCAGTACAACCAGAGCCAGCGCCGCCGCTACCTTAAGCGCGGAAATTAAAAACGTCGCAAAGGTCATCGTCCCGCCGCTGCTCGCCAGCAGCGGGATCATCGCCACCAGAGGGATCGCCGCGATATCCTGGAACAGCAGCACGGCAAACGCGCCTCGCCCCATCGGCGTGACGGTCAGGTTGCGTTCGTTCATCGCCTGCATAGCAATCGCGGTGGATGAGAGCGCCAGCGTCAGGCCAATAAGCAAGGCGATCTTCCAGTTGAGCCCCATCACGATACAAAACGCGCCGAGCGCCAGCCCGCAGGCCGCCATTTGCAGAAAACCGCCGCCAAACACCGAGGCGCGAAGCGTCCATAGCCGCTGAGGATCAAGCTCAAGCCCGATAACAAAGAGCATCAGCACCACGCCAATTTCAGCAAAGTGCAGAATAGTTTCGGCGTCGGTAACCAGCCCCAGCCCCCATGGCCCAATAATGCAGCCGGCAATCAGGTAGCCCAGCACGGACCCTAATCCGAGCCGCACGGCGATAGGCACGATCAGCGCGGCAGAACCGAGGTAAATCAATGCCTGAATTAAGCTGTGGCTATCCACGATGAGCCTCCTGCCAGTCAATTAAGCGTTGCTTATAGTCATCCGCCTGGCGGGCAAGCGTCAATTCATCGCAAACAAAGGTGAAATGAATCGCGAAGGCCGGCAGCCACCGCATTCCGCAGTAGAGCGCCGTGGCCTGCAGAGGCTGGGCGAGAACGTCAAATCCAGGGTGATCGCCCAGTTCAAAATGTTTTTCGCTGCCGCCGGTTGTCACGGCCCACATCACTTCTTTACCGTGCAGGGCATTCCCGCCTTTGCCGTATGCCCAGCCGTGCGAAAGCACTTTGTCTATCCACAATTTCATCAGCGGCGGCATGCTGTACCACTGCATCGGATGCTGCCAGATAACCAAATCAGCGCGGCTTAACGCCTGCTGCTCAGCGGCAATATCGATATTAAAGTCGGGATAAAGTTCATAGAGGGAGCGAATCTCTACCCCCGGAAGCGCTTTGGCTCGCTCGAGCATTTGCCGGTTGGCATGGGAATGCTGGGGATAGGGATGCGCATAAATTATAAGAATCATTGTTAAGCCTGTCTTCACTACTGCCTTTAATGACAGTGAGTTTAGTCAGTTAATCGACAGGCTAACAGTCAATATTGCTGAGCGTGTTGTTGGATATTTCTTAACTAGTTATCCAGCTCGCTCATCTCTTTCACCCGATCGCGGTTGATCTGCTCGGTTTTTCCCGTTTCGGCATTTTTATACGACACCAGCCCCGTATCTTTGTCGACCTGCGGTTTGCCGTCGGTCACGATCGTTTTGCCATCGTTGGTTTTAACTGCCTGATTGGACGAGCAGCCCGCCACGGTCAGCAGCGTTGCGGCAGTGAAGAGGGAAGCAAGTAAAGTTCGTTTCTGCATGGTGTTCTCCCAGCGTGTTTAGTCATTTTCAGTTGTGTGCTGGTTAACTGTAGACTATCTCGCTGGGTATAAAATAAAACGGCCTCTTTTCAGAGGCCGTTGGCGTTATTTTCGGAACATTCTTTCAGGACGAGAAAGCTTAGCCCTTAATTTGGGCATGCATTTCCTGCACCGAAATCACCTTCTCGGTAGCATCGGCATTCAGCGCCATCGCCGTGGCGAAACCGCCGTTCAGCGTGGTGTCATAATGCACCTTGTACTGCAGCGCGCTGCGGCGAATCAGCTTGGAGTCTTCAATCGCCTGGCGGCCCGCGGTGGTGTTGATGATGTAGGTGTATTCGCCATTCTTGATACGGTCCTGAATGTGCGGACGCCCTTCATGCACCTTGTTCACCAGGCGTGGGTTAATACCCGCTTCGCCCAGCACAATCGCTGTACCGTGGGTCGCATCCAGCTCGAAGCCCTGTTTCAGCAGCTTCGCGGCCAGGTCAACTACGCGCTCTTTGTCACCTTCACGCACGGAGAGAAGCGCGCGGCCTGGCTTACGCATGGTGGACTGGCTGCCCAGCATCGCTTTAGAGAAAGCTTCTGCGAAAGTACGACCCACGCCCATCACTTCCCCGGTAGAGCGCATTTCTGGCCCTAACAGCGGGTCAACGCCCGGGAATTTGTTGAACGGCAGCACCACTTCTTTCACCGAGTAATAAGGCGGGATGATTTCTTTGGTGACGCCCTGCTCAACCAGCGTTTTGCCTGCCATAACGCGAGCGGCAACTTTCGCCAGCGGCACGCCCGTCGCTTTAGAAACGAACGGTACGGTACGCGCGGCACGTGGGTTCACTTCAATCAGGTAAACTTCGTTGTCCTTCACCGCAAACTGCACGTTCATCAGGCCACGCACCTGGAGCTCAAAGGCCAGTTTCTGCACCTGCTGGCGCATCACATCCTGAATTTCCTGGCTCAAAGTGTAAGCCGGCAGAGAACATGCGGAGTCACCGGAGTGAACGCCCGCCTGCTCGATGTGTTCCATGATGCCGCCAATCAGCACGGTTTCACCGTCGCAAATGGCATCCACGTCCACTTCGACCGCATCGTCAAGGAAGCGGTCAAGCAGCACCGGCGCGTCGTTGGAAACGCTAACCGCGGTCTGGAAGTAACGGCGAAGGTCTGCTTCGTCGTAGACGATTTCCATCGCGCGGCCGCCCAGCACATAGGAAGGGCGAACCACCAGCGGATAGCCAATCTGGACGGCTTTCTCTACCGCCTGCTCGATAGCCGTTACGGTGGCGTTAGCAGGCTGTTTCAGCTTCAGGCGCTCAACGGCGTGCTGGAAACGCTCACGGTCTTCTGCACGGTCGATAGCATCCGGGCTGGTACCGATAACCGGCACACCAGCCGCTTCCAGGGCACGAGCCAGTTTCAGCGGAGTCTGCCCGCCGTACTGTACAATGACACCTTTTGGTTTCTCAACGCGGACGATTTCCAGCACGTCTTCAAAGGTGACAGGCTCAAAGTAGAGGCGGTCGGAGGTGTCGTAGTCGGTAGACACGGTTTCCGGGTTACAGTTAACCATAATGGTTTCGTAACCATCTTCACGCAGCGCCAGCGAGGCGTGTACGCAGCAATAGTCGAACTCGATGCCCTGGCCGATACGGTTTGGTCCGCCGCCCAGCACCATGATTTTGTCACGGTCATGGTTCGGGTTCGCTTCACACTCTTCTTCATACGTGGAGTACATATAAGCGGTGTCGGTAGCGAATTCTGCCGCACAGGTGTCTACGCGTTTGTAGACAGGGTGCAGGTTATATTGCTCGCGCAGTTTGCGAATTTCAGCTTCACGAACGCCAGCCAGTTTAGCCAGGCGTGCATCCGCAAAACCTTTACGCTTCAGCATACGCAGGAAGTCATGGTTCAGGCCGGTGATGCCCACTTCAGCCACCTGCTCCTCCAGACGCACCAGCTCTTCAATCTGCACCAGGAACCAGCGGTCGATGTTGGTCAGATTGAACACACCATCTACGGACAGGCCCGCGCGGAATGCGTCAGCCACATACCAGATACGCTCTGCGCCAGCGTCTTTCAGCTCGCGGCGGATTTTTGTCAGCGCTTCCGGGTCATCAAGGCTGACTTTCGGGTCAAAGCCGGTAGCGCCCACTTCCAGGCCACGCAGCGCTTTCTGCAGTGATTCCTGCTGAGTACGACCGATAGCCATGACTTCACCCACGGATTTCATCTGGGTGGTCAGACGGTCATTTGCGCCAGCAAATTTCTCGAAGTTAAAGCGAGGAATTTTCGTCACAACGTAGTCGATGGACGGTTCGAAGGATGCCGGAGTACGGCCACCGGTGATGTCGTTCATCAGCTCATCAAGGGTGTAACCGACTGCCAGCTTCGCGGCAACTTTAGCAATCGGGAAGCCCGTAGCTTTAGACGCCAGCGCTGAGGAACGGGACACACGCGGGTTCATCTCGATGATAATCAGGCGGCCCGTTTTTGGGTTCACGGAGAACTGAACGTTTGAGCCGCCGGTTTCCACGCCGATTTCACGCAGTACCGCCATCGAGGCGTTACGCATGATTTGGTATTCTTTATCGGTCAGCGTTTGCGCTGGTGCCACGGTGATGGAGTCCCCGGTATGAATCCCCATCGGGTCGAAGTTTTCGATAGAGCAGACGATGATGCAGTTGTCGTTCTTATCACGCACAACTTCCATCTCGTACTCTTTCCAGCCAATCAGCGACTCATCAATCAGCAGCTCTTTGGTTGGGGAGAGATCCAGGCCGCGCTCGCAAATCTCTTCAAACTCTTCGCGGTTATAAGCGATGCCGCCGCCGGTACCGCCCATGGTAAAGGATGGACGAATGATGCACGGATAACCCACGTCTGCCGCAACCGCCAGCGCTTCTTCCATATTGTGCGCGATACCGGAACGAGCGGTGTCGAGACCGATTTTTTTCATCGCAATGTCGAAGCGACGACGGTCTTCAGCCTTGTCGATAGCATCGGCGGTAGCGCCGATCATGGTGACGCCGAACTCTTCCAGTACGCCCTGACGCTCAAGCTCCAGCGCGCAGTTCAGCGCGGTCTGGCCGCCCATGGTTGGCAGTACCGCATCCGGACGCTCTTTTTCGATGATTTTGCGTACCACTTCCCAGTGAATTGGCTCGATGTAGGTTGCATCCGCCATTTCCGGGTCGGTCATGATGGTGGCCGGGTTGGAGTTCACCAGAATAACGCGGTAACCCTCTTCACGCAGCGCCTTACAAGCCTGCGCACCAGAGTAGTCAAACTCACAGGCCTGGCCGATAACAATCGGGCCCGCACCGAGGATCAGGATGCTTTTTATATCTGTACGTTTTGGCATGGTCTTCTCGGCTCCTGATTATTTAGCGGTAGAACGGTATTGCTTAATCAAATCGATAAAGTGGTCAAACAGCGGTGCAGCGTCGTGCGGCCCCGGGCTCGCCTCAGGGTGCCCCTGGAAGCTGAACGCGGCTTTATCGGTACGATGAATCCCCTGCAGGGTGCCATCGAACAGTGATTTGTGGGTTACGCGCAGGTTAGCAGGCAACGTGGTTTCATCAACCGCGAAACCGTGGTTCTGCGCGGTGATCATCACGCAGTCTTTGTCCAGGTCTTTTACCGGGTGGTTGCCGCCGTGGTGACCAAACTTCATTTTTACGGTGTTGGCACCGCTGGCCAGCGCCAACAGCTGGTGGCCAAGGCAGATACCAAAGACAGGAATTTCTGTCTCCAGGAAGGATTTGATTGCGCTGATGGCGTAGTCGCAAGGTGCCGGGTCGCCAGGGCCGTTAGAAAGGAAGATGCCATCCGGGTTCATCTTCAGCACGTCTTCCGCTGGCGTTTGAGCAGGCACCACCGTCAGGCGACAGCCTCTGTCCACCAACATACGCAGAATATTGCGTTTCGCGCCGTAGTCATAAGCCACTACGTGGAAAGGTAACTCTTCGGTTTTCGCCGCTTCTGGCAGGTCGCCTTCCAGCGTCCAGCTCCCCTGCTGCCAGGTGTAAGCTTCTTTCGTGGTGACTTCTTTAGCGAGGTCCATGCCGTTCAGGCCAGGGAATGCTTTCGCTTTTTCCAGCGCCAGGGCCGCGTCTACGTTATCGCCCGCGATGATGCAGCCGTTCTGGGCACCGTTTTCACGCAGCAGGCGGGTCAGCTTACGGGTATCAATATCGGCAATCGCCACGATGTTATGGCGCTTAAGGTATGAAGAAAGGTCTTCCTGACTTCTGAAGTTACTGGCAATCAGCGGCAGGTCACGAATGACGAGGCCTTGCGCATGAACCTGGGAGGATTCTTCGTCGGCTTCATTGGTGCCGACATTACCGATATGAGGATAAGTAAGAGTGACGATCTGGCGGGAGTAGGAAGGATCAGTGAGGATTTCTTGATAACCGGTCAATGAGGTATTGAAAACGACTTCACCCACTGCCGTACCCGATGCCCCAATGGCCCGACCGTGGAATTGGGTTCCGTCTTCCAGAACCAACAGCGCTGACTTAATCAAAACGTCCTCCAGGGAATAAACATTCAATTTATTCGCATATTAATTCAAAACTAACGCCTGAATCAAATGCAAAAAGCGTCTGCCCTACGGATTTTTGGCAAACGGCGGCATTCTAGAGACAAGCCGGGGAAAAGTCTACCTCAAGACGAAGTTTTTATGTCTCTTTTGCCGCTCAGAGTAAAAATATCTGATTTGAAGGTCAAAATAGCCAACTAACCTGGGGAAAGTAATCGGTTGCCGACCATAAATACTGGAAAAGTGGAGAGAGGACAGTGAAAAAGTGGACCAGGTGGTCAAAATTAACATTACAACAACACAAAAACAGAGGATGACCACCAATTTAATGACTCACACAGATAAATTAGTATCAAACACTCAAAAAAATAAAAGGGTGAAATAAATCACCCTAAAATCAATCAATTAAAAACAAACAACCACATTTATAAGGATGCATTTAACTACAAATTATTGAGATACAGTACATCTCGCATATCAAAAATACCGTTCTTTTTACCTTTAAGCCATAAAGCTGAGCGAACTGCCCCGTTAGCAAACGTCATGCGGCTGGAAGCCTTATGGGTAATCTCAACCCGCTCGCCAATATCTGCAAACATCGCGGTATGCTCCCCGACGATATCGCCCGCACGCACGGTGGCAAAACCGATGGTGCCAGGCACACGTTCACCGGTATGGCCCTCGCGGGTATAAACAGCACAATCTTTAAGATCTTTGTCCATCGCCTGAGCAATCGCTTCACCCATCGCCAACGCGGTGCCTGACGGGGCATCCACCTTGTAGCGGTGGTGCGCTTCGATGATTTCGATATCGGTGTAATCGCCCATGACTTTTGCCGCTTTCTCCAGCAGCTTCAGCATGACGTTCACGCCCACGCTAAAGTTTGCCGCGAAAACAATCGGGATCTCACGCGCCGCATCGTTAATGGCCTGCTTGCCGGCTTCATCAAAACCCGTCGTGCCGATGACCATGCCTTTGCCATGCTTGAGGCAAAATGCCAGGTGAGCCAGCGTTCCCTCAGGGCGGGTAAAATCAATAAAAACGTCGAAATCGTTAGCGACCGCATCCAGGTTATCGCTTACCAGCACCCCTGTTTTTGCCACGCCGGCCAGCTCACCCGCATCGCTACCGACCAGGGAAGAGCCAGGACGCTCAAGCGCCGCCCCAAGCTGAACGCCATCCAGCTGTAAAGCCGCCTGAATTAACTGGCGTCCCATACGGCCGCCCGCGCCAGCGATGGCTACGCGAATCTGTGCATCATGCATATCATTACTCTTTGGTTAAATAATTCTTAAAAACGTTATCAGGTTAACCAGCCCTCTAGCAGGCCGCCAGCCGAAAACACCCATAATTAGAATTTACTGTCATGGCCCGGCAGTTATCAATAACGCAGATAATACCCCTGTTTTTAATGGGATAATTATTCACGGTGCCAACGCCAGAACTTCAGCAACCCACGCCTGAAAACCTGGGATATCAATATCCAGCGCAACCTGTGCATTGGCCGGACGTTCGAGACGATGTTCGAGATCCACCACTGTCGTTCCGCTGGTATAAGTGCCGTGCGTTTCTACCGCGACAAAGCAGGGGAATGTCTGGAACAGCTCGGGCTTCACCAGCCACGCAATCGCTGTTAAATCATGCATTCGCAGGCCGGTATCCATGCTGCCGCTGCGGTAATGACTGAATAGCGCATGCAGCATCTTCCCGGTGCGATTCAAGGCTGGCAGATGGGCCAGAAATTCAGGCGCAAGCATTGCACGATTTGTCACATCCAGCCCACACATGACGATATCCAGCCCGCTGTCAAAGACGCGTGCTGCCGCCTCGGGATCAATGGCCATATTAAATTCAGCCGTCGGCGTAAAGTTACCCCGCCCCGCAGAGCCGCCCATCATGACCACGCGTTTAATACGCGTCTTACATTCAGGGTACTGCGTCAGCAACATGGCAACGTTAGTCAGTGGACCAATGGTAACCAGAGTCACCGGCTCATCGCTGCTTTTCAGACAATCGTACATGGCCTGGAATGCGGGAATTGGTAGTTCACGACGAGATGTTTCGGTGAAGACATACCCTTCCATTCCCGACTCGCCGTGCACGTAAGCTGCATCCCGCAGCGGGCGCAGCAGCGGGACAGAAGCCCCTTTCGCTACGGGCGTCTCTTTCTGCCAAAATTCCAGCAGTTGAAGGGCATTACGCGTGGTTTTGTCCACCGAGACATTTCCAGCCACGGTGGTGATGAGTTTCAAATCTAGCTGGGGTGCAAATAAAGCCGCGGCAAGGGCAACCGCATCGTCGATACCGGGGTCAGTATCAAGAATAATCGGGGTTCTGGTCATGCTGTTCTCCATAAAAAATGCCAGCGGGCATACACCAGCTGGCATCTTCTCATAAACGGAAATCTGCGACGCTAATCCACTTCACGGATGTCCACGCGCAGTTCACGCGGCACTTCAAAGACGATGTTCTCTTCGCGCCCTGTCAGTTCCTGAGCTTCGCTCCCGCCAAGTTCGCGCAGGCGAGCAATGACGTTTTGCACCAATACATCAGGCGCAGAGGCCCCGGCGGTAACACCGACGCAATTCACGTCTTTTAGCCAGGACTCCTGAATATCAGAAGCATCATCAATAAGCCAGGCGGCTTTCCCCATCCGCTGCGCCAGTTCGGCAAGACGGTTGGAGTTTGAGGAGTTTTTGGAGCCTACCACCAGCACAACATCAGCTTCCGTGGCCAGCGCCCGAACCGCTTCCTGACGGTTGGTCGTGGCATAACAAATGTCGTCTTTACGCGGGCCGATAATTTTCGGGAAGCGCTGACGCAGGGCGTCAATCACATCCGAGGTATCGTCCACGGAAAGCGTAGTTTGGGTCATAAACGACAGATTGCTTTCGTCTTTGACTTCAAGCGTCCAGACATCGTCCGGTGACTCCACCAGGTACATGCCCCCTTTCGGGTTGCTGTACTGGCCCATGGTGCCTTCCACTTCCGGGTGGCCAGCATGGCCAATCAGAATAGACTCTTCACCTCGGCGGCTGGCACGCGCCACTTCCATATGCACTTTAGTCACTAACGGACAGGTGGCATCGAAAACTGTCAGCTCACGGCTCTTCGCTTCGTTACGCACCGCCTGAGAAACACCGTGCGCGGAGAAAATCAGGATAGCGCCGTCCGGCACTTCGCTAATTTGCTCGATAAAAATCGCTCCGCGCTCGCGCAGGCTGTCCACCACATAGCGGTTATGCACCACTTCATGACGAACGTAGATAGGCGCGCCGTAAATCTGCAGCGCGTTTTCCACAATGCTGATAGCGCGGTCGACCCCAGCGCAAAAGCCTCTGGGATTAGCCAACAGGATCTGCATTCAACGCCTCCAGGACCGGATCAACTTCCAGCACTTCAATATCAAAATGGATAGTCTGCCCGGCCAGCGGATGGTTAAAGTCTACGGTGATAGAATCACCGTTAACTTCACGCACCACGCCCGGCATTTCGCTGCCATCCATTGCGGTAAAGAGCATGATAGCGCCCGGCTCCGGTTCGCCCGCTTCGACAAACTCACGGCGAGAGAAGTACTGGATCATATCCGGGCTTGGAATGCCAAAAGCTGCTTCTGGCGCCAGCGAGAATGCTTTTTTGTCTCCAGCTTTCAGGCCAACCAGTTGGTCTTCCAGGCCTGGCGACAATGTTTCATCCCCAAGGCGGAATAGCGCAGGCTTACCGTTAGCGCGGGTTGACTCCGCGGTGGAGCCATCCTCAAGCTTAAGCGTAAAGTGCACCAGCACCGCGCTGTTGGTTTGTACGGATTCAGCCATGGATTACCCTTTTTGCTTCGCGGGCTTGTCGGAGGAAACAAAGAATCCCTCCAGCACAATCAGCGCCGCACCGATACAAATTGCGGTATCGGCCAGATTGAAGGTGGCAAAATGCCAGTCGCCAACGTAGAAATCGATCATGTCGACGACAAAACCGTGCCACAGGCGATCGAACAGATTCCCGAGCGCACCGCCAATGATTAACGCATAGGCGATGTTATTCAGTTTCTGGCTGGCTTTAGCGCGATACATCATCCACACCAACGCCACACAGATACCGATAGCGATACCCGCGAAGAACCAGCGCTGCCAGCCGCCTTTGTCGGCCAGGAAGCTAAACGCCGCGCCATAGTTACGCGCATAGTGCAAATTCAGGGACGGGAACAGGGATACCGTATCCCCCAGCATGAAATGCTGGAGGATCAGATATTTACTGCCCAGGTCCACAATCAGCACTACCACCACCAGCCACAGCCAGCGCAATCCGGTAGAGAAAATGGGTTTCATCAAGCAAACTTACGTTGTTCGCCGTCACCGGCTACGTTGCTGACACAGCGGCCGCAGATTTCTGCGTGTTCCGCTACCTGACCGATATCGGTGGTGTAATGCCAGCAGCGCGGGCACTTCTCACCGTCGGCTTTACGCAGAGCCACTTTCAGCCCTTTGAGGATTTCGCTCTGCTGAGCGTCTTCACTCGCCTGCGCATAATCGGCAACCGCAGCCCCGGAGGTCAACAGGACAAATCGTAATTCATCGCTCAGGCTGTTCAGCTTGGCCGCCAGCTCTGCGTCAGCGTACAGCGTCACTGCCGCTTCCAGAGAACCACCGATGCGCTTATCAGCACGAGCCTGCTCGATAACCTTGTTCACTTCACCACGAACGGTCAGCAGCGTGTCCCAGAACTCACCGTTCATCGCTTCGCTTTCCGCCAGGCCAAACAGACCTTCGTACCATTCACCGGTGAACACATACTTCTCGCGAGAACCTGGCAGGTAGCCCCAGATTTCATCGGCGGTGAAGGACATGATCGGCGCCATCCAGCGGACCAGCGCTTCAGCAATGTGGTACAGCGCGGTCTGGCAGCTGCGACGCGCCACGCTGTCCGCTTTCGCGGTGTACTGACGGTCTTTGATGATGTCGAGGTAGAACGAGCCCATTTCCACGGAGCAGAAGCGCATCAGGCGCTGCACAACTTCGTGGAAATCGTAGTTTTCGTAAGAGGCGATGATATCCGCCTGCGCCTCTTGCGCACAGCCAACGGCCCAGCGATCCAGCACCACCATTTCTTCCGGTTTCACCATATCGGTTTCTGGATTGAAGCCGTTCAGGTTGGCCAGCAGGAAACGGGCGGTGTTACGGATACGGCGGTAAGCGTCAGCGGAGCGTTTCAGGATCTCGTCGGAAACGGCCATCTCGCCGGTGTAATCGGTAGATGCCACCCACAGACGCAGAATGTCCGCGCCGAGTTTGTTCATCACGTCCTGTGGGCTAACGGTGTTGCCGATAGATTTGGACATCTTGCGGCCCTGACCATCCACGGTAAAGCCGTGGGTCAGTACCTGACGGTAAGGCGCTTTGCCTTTCATCGCCGTGGAGATCATCAGGGAAGACATGAACCAGCCGCGATGCTGATCCGAACCTTCCAGGTACATATCCGCCGCGTGACCGTGGAACTCTGGGCGCACGTCGACAACGGAAGAGTGAGTAGATCCTGAATCGAACCATACGTCCAGGGTATCAGGCACTTTAACGTAGTTGTCTGCGTCATCACCCATGATGTCGCGCGGATCGAGATCCCACCACGCCTGGATGCCATCTTGCTCAACGCGCTTAGCGACTTCTTCCATCAGCTCGAGCGAACGTGGGTGCAGTTCTTCGGTCTCTTTATGCACGAACAGGGACATCGGCACGCCCCAGGTACGCTGACGCGAGATACACCAGTCAGGGCGATTTGCCACCATGGATTCGATACGCGCCTGGCCCCAGTCAGGGATCCACTGTACGCCTTTGATCTCTTTCAGGGACTGCGCGCGCAGGCCTTTCTGATCCATGCTGATAAACCACTGTGGCGTTGCACGGAAAATGATCGGCGTTTTGTGGCGCCAGCAGTGTGGGTAGCTGTGCAGCAGTTTTTCAACGTGCAGCAGAGCACCTTTATCACGCAGGATGTTAACGATCAGGTCGTTCGCTTTGAACACCTGAACACCGTCCAGACCTTCATAGGTTCCCGGCAGATAGCTCCCGTCCGGGCCAACCGGGTTCGCGATTTCCAGGCCGTATTTCTGGCTGATGGTGTAGTCGTCCGGGCCGTGACCACCGGCGGTGTGAACCGCACCGGTACCCGCGTCCAGGGTAACGTGATCGCCCAGAATAGCCGGGACGTCAAAGCCCATAAACGGGTGCTTAAAGCGCAGCAGCTCAAGCTCAGCGCCTTTTACGGTACCGAGAACCTGGTAATCAGTTACGCCAGCGCGCTTCAGCACGCTTTCCAGCAGGTCTTTCGCCACGATCAGCGCCTGGCCTTCAATCTGCACCAGCACGTAATCGAACTCGGCGCCCAGAGAGATAGCGCGGTTAGCTGGCAGCGTCCACGGCGTTGTGGTCCAGATAAGCAGAGAGACCGGGCCATCAACGGCAGAAGCACCAAACTTAGCTTTCACCGCATCGGCATCAACGGCATTGAACGTTACGTCAATGGACGGGGATGTTTTGTCGTAATACTCAACTTCGGCCTCCGCCAGCGCAGAACGGCAGTCCACGCACCAGTGAACCGGCTTAGCACCTTTGTGCAGGTGGCCATTGCCGATGATTTTGCCCAGCGCACGAATGATGTTGGCTTCAGTATTGAAGTCCATGGTCAGATAAGGATGCGACCAGTCGCCCAGCACGCCCAGACGGATGAAGTCTTCGCGCTGACCGTTAACCTGATTAGCGGCGTATTCGCGGCATTTTGCACGGAATTCTGCTGCGGTGAATTTCTCGCCCGGCTTGCCAAATTCCTGCTCAACCTTAAGCTCGATTGGCAGACCGTGACAGTCCCAGCCCGGCACGTACGGCGAGTCGAAGCCGGAAAGCCCTTTAGATTTGATAATAATATCTTTCAGAATCTTGTTAACTGAGTGACCAATGTGAATGCTACCGTTCGCATAAGGAGGGCCATCATGCAAAATAAAGGTTTTTTTGCCTTTTTTCGCATTACGGATGATGCCGTACAGATCGTCATCATTCCAACGCGCCAGCATACCCGGTTCGCGCTTGGCTAAGTCGCCGCGCATCGGGAACCCTGTTTCAGGCAAATTTAGGGTAGATTTAAAGTCACTCATTAGATTCTCGGTTCCGTATTTCGGTTAGCCTTTCAGGCATTTGACTCAAAAAATTCTCGGGCTGACACCACATCTCTGGCGATTTGCGCCTTCAGCTCATCGAGTGAAGCAAATCGCTGCTCATTACGTATCTTTTTACGCAGCACTACTTCTATATGGCGACCATAAAGGTCCATTACAACGTCCAGTAAATGGACTTCAAGCTGCTGGCGTATTCCCGCCACCGTAGGGCGAGTACCGATGTTTGCCACGCCGGCAATCGGCTTTTCACCAAGGCCTGAGACTTCCACCGCATAAACCCCTTTTACCGGGGAAACATGGCGACGCAGCGGCAGGTTTGCCGTCGGGAAGCCAATAGTACGACCCAGTTCATCCCCATGCACAACGCGGCCGGAGATCATAAACGGATGCCCTAACAGGTTTTCTGCCTGCTGCAGGTCATCATCGGCCAGCGCCTGGCGCACCGCGGTACTGCTGATACGCACCCCATCGTCACAAAACGTTTGGGTGCTGGCGATATCAAAACCGTATTCGCGGCCAGCCTTCTGTAATAACAAGAAATCCCCCTGGCGACCAGCGCCAAAGCGGAAATCATCACCCACCGCGAGGAATTGCACCCCGAGCCGGTCAACCAGAAGGTCGCTCACAAAGTTTTGTGCGCTCAGCGCGGCGAAGCGGCGATCAAAGCGCACGCACAGCACGTAGTCCACGCCACATTCGGCCAGGTAGCGCAGCTTTTCTCGCAGGCGAGTCAGCCGTGCAGGGGCTTTTTCCGGTGCAAACAATTCGAGCGGTTGAGGCTCAAAAATCATGACCATTACTGGAAGGTTGCGCGCACGCCCCTCTTCGCACAGACCCTTTAATAGCGCCTGGTGGCCACGATGCACGCCGTCGAAATTACCAATGGTGAGTACACACCCGTGGTGCTCCCGGCGCAGATTATGTATACCGCGTATCAGCTTCATGGCTGGCTCAAAACAGTGGAAATTGGCGGATTATACCAACTACCGCGATTAAGGTTAACCGGCGATTAGCGCCTTTAACGTAAAGCTTGAATGAATTCATTGTACTGGGAAGGGCTTTGCGCAGACTTCGCATTTGTCTTGACGAATTTTGATGCGAAAGACTGTATTCCGAAGCCTGATGCTGGTAGAATCCGCGCCATCACACGTAAGAGGTGTCGGAAATTTAACGACGCTTATTTGCACAAATCCATTGACAAAAGAAGGCTAACGGGGCATATTCCTCGGCCTTTGAATTGTCCACATAGATCATATTTGGGAGTTGGACCTTGGCTAATATCAAATCAGCTAAGAAACGTGCTGTACAGTCTGAAAAGGCTCGTAAGCACAACGCAAGCCGTCGCTCTATGATGCGTACTTTCATCAAGAAAGTATACGCAGCGATTGAAACTGGCGATAAAGCTGCTGCACAGAAAGCATTTAACGAAATGCAACCAATCGTGGACCGTCAGGCTGCTAAAGGTCTGATCCACAAAAACAAAGCTGCGCGTCATAAAGCAAACCTGACTGCGCAAATCAACAAACTGGCTTAATCGCCTTTTTGCTGTGAGCTTTGATAAAAAAACCGGCTAACGCCGGTTTTTTTATGCCTGTCATTCAGTCAACTTTAAACAACGCTGAGTAATCCTTGCTGCAGATACGCTGCACCGCAGGATGCTGAATCATTCGTTCGGCAAAAATGGCATGGTACTCCTCCAGCACGTTATCCATTCTGCCTATCTCAACGATATCGTCATCGTTATAGATATCCTGCGCATACAGCGTCGGTGCCACAAAGATAGCGTTATGTGCGGCGCCAAACGCCTTCATCAGCGCGGCATCATCAAACTCGCCCAGAATCTCAATCTTCAGTCCCTGGATGTTAATCCAGTTAAGCAGTTTGCGCCCCAGCATTGAGCGACGCCCGGGAATAAGCAGACGTCTGGTTTCCAGACAGGCGGGGAAAGGCAGTTCAGGCTTCGGTCCCTGGCACCAGAAACTGATACCGCATTCACCGAGCTTCACCGAGAACAGCCCTTCCTGCTGAGTAGAATCAATCGGGCAGTCCGAAATGATCATATCCAGCTTATGCTGGCTAAGCTGCTCCAGCAGCATTTCATGGGTAGATTCAAAACAGCGCAGGTGGATCTGCTCATCCTCGACCACGGCCGCATCCAGCACGCCGCTAACCAGACGCTTGGATAACGCATCCGCCACGCCAACATCAAACAAAATGTTAGCTTCTTTACGGTAGTTAACGATATCCAGCATTTCCTGGCTCAGGGTAAACATTCTGTCGGCGTAGCGGAACACCAGTTGCCCCAGCTCCGAAGGGACAAGTCCCCTGCCCTGACGGCGGAATAGTTTGCCCTGCAGGCGCTCTTCAAGCGCTTTGATTTGCCCGGTGATCGTTTGTGGGGTCAGGAACAATGCCTCAGCGGCACCGACAACCGACCCTTCTTTGCAAACGTGCCAGAAATAATAAAGATGATTGTAATTGATATGGGACATGCCCTTCACTCCCTGAGAATTAATCCATTATCGGGTCATCTGACGATGACCCGGCAGCCAGTAACGTCATGAAGTCGCCTTAGGCAATCGTGCTTTTAGCATCATGAAACCGACGACGGCAGAGAGCAACGAGCCCAGCAGAATTCCCAGCTTCGCCCAAGTGATCAGCTCCGCGTCAACGTCACCAAAGGCCAGCGAAGCGATGAAGATGGACATCGTAAACCCTATGCCGCACAGCACGCCTACCGCCATAATATCCCTGAAGCTTGTTCCCTCTGGCAGTGAGGCAAGTTTAAACTTCAGCGCCAGCCAGCAAAACAGGCTGATGCCCAGCGGCTTACCGATGAACAACCCGGCCATAATACCCAGCGGCAGAAGCGACGTTAGCCCCTGCATGGTCACTCCGCTGAGGGAAACCCCTGCATTAGCAAAAGCAAACAGCGGCAGGATCAGGAAGGCGACCCACGGATGCAGCACATGCTCCAGGTCCTGAGCTGGCGAGCGTCCCTTTTCTTCTTTCAGTGGAATGAAGAAGCCAATAATCACGCCTGCAAGCGTGGCATGCACGCCTGATTTCAGTACCGCAGTCCACAATATTACGCCCACCAGAATGTAGACTCCGGTACGACGCACGTTAAACAGGTTCAGCAATGCCAGTGCCACAATGGCCACGGCAGCGACACCGAGCGACATCACCGAAAGATCGCTGGTATAAAACAGCGCGATAATCACAATTGCGCCAAGATCATCAATAATTGCCAGCGCCATCAGGAAAACCTTCAGTGCCAGCGGAACACGGTTACCCAAAAGCGCCAGGATCCCCAAAGCAAACGCGATATCCGTTGCCGCAGGGATGGCCCAGCCTTCACGCGTTACAGGATCAGCATAGTTGAAAACCAGATAAAGCAGAGCCGGCACGACCATCCCGCCGAGGGCGGCAATGACCGGGAATGAAGCCTGGCGGCGATCGGCCAGTGAGCCGATAACCATTTCCCGCTTCACCTCAAGGCCAATCATCAGGAAGAAAATCGCCATCAGGGCGTCATTCACCCACAGCAGCAGATTTTTACTGATATCCAGCGGCCCAATTCTCACTTCAACAGGTGTGGCAAGAAAAGCCTCATAGCCGGCGCTGGTCGATCCCATATTTGCCAGCAGCATTGCCAGCGCGGCGGCAACAATCAAAAAAATACCGCCGGCGGCATCATTCTGAAAAAAATGTTGCAGATTTTTAGTCATTATTTCACCCAACTCTCTAAGTAGCGTATTCATCCTGAACACTAATAGGGTAGCCAGAATAGCGACAATGACACATCGTTAAAAACAGCTTATATGACAAAAAACGATCGGAAAAACCGACTTATATCAAAAAGCATAAAAAAACCTGAACCGAATGAAGCAGTTCAGGTTTTTTGAAACATACCAACAGGAAGAAATTACCGAGTTAAATCATCAAAGAATTTCTTCACCCCGTCGAAGAAGCTCTTCGAACGCGGGCTGTTATTCGCCCCGGTGGGGCCACCGAAGCTCTCTTCTAAATCGCGCAGCAGCTTTTTCTGTTTTTCATTGAGGCTCACCGGCGTCTCTACAACGACACGGCACAGCAGATCGCCCTGCGCACCGCCGCGTACGGACTTCACGCCTTTACCGCGCATTCTGAACAGCTTGCCGGTTTGCGTTTCACCCGGAACCTTCAAGTTAACCCGACCGTCCAGGGTTGGGACTTCAATTTCCCCACCCAGCGCAGCCATCGCAAAGTTGATCGGCACTTCGCAGTACAGATTGTTGCCTTCACGTTCGAAGATTGGGTGCTGTTTCACCTGAACCTGAACGTACAGATCGCCTGATGGCGCGCCGTGTTCGCCCGCTTCGCCTTCGCCAGACAGACGAATACGGTCACCGGTATCCACGCCTGCCGGGATTTTCACCGACAGCGTTTTGGTTTTCTCTACGCGGCCGTGGCCGTGGCAGCTGTTGCACGGATCTTTAATGATAGTGCCGCGGCCCTGACAGTGCGGGCAGCTTTGCTGCACGGTAAAGAAGCCCTGGCGCATTTGCACCTGGCCCTGGCCGTGACAGGTTGGACAGGTCTGCGGGGAAGACCCTTTCTTCGCGCCGCTGCCGTGGCAAACTTCACACTCTTCGAGCGTCGGGATACGGATCTCTTTGGTGACGCCACGAACCGCTTCCTCAAGCGTTAAGTCCATGTTGTAGCGCAGGTCTGCACCGCGGGACGCACGCTGGCGGCGTCCGCCACCAAAAATGTCGCCGAATACGTCGCCAAAGATATCGCTGAAGTCGGCACCGCCGCCGCCAAAGCCGCCACCGCCGCCCATACCACCTTGTTCAAACGCAGCGTGACCGTACTGATCGTAGGCCGCACGTTTTTGATCGTCGGTAAGGATTTCGTAGGCTTCTTTGATCTCTTTGAACTTCGCCTCGGCCTCTTTATCGCCCTGGTTACGGTCCGGATGGAACTTCATCGCCAGGCGCTTGTAAGCCTTTTTGATTTCACGCTCTTCCGCTGACTTCGGAACGCCTAAAACCTCGTAATAGTCTCTCTTCGCCATCTCTTTTTTCTGCCCTTAACATACGAGCACGGGCGTGGAGTAAACTCCGCGCCCGTGCCGGTTAATTACCCTGCATCAGGGCGATTATTTTTTATCTTTAACTTCTTCGAACTCAGCATCAACAACATCGTCGTCTTTGCCGGCGTTAGCGTGGCCTGCATCTGCGGCATTGCCAGCCTGCTGCTCAGCGTGCTGCTGCTGAGCCAGTTCCATCAGCTTCTGGGAAACTTCAGCCAGAGCCTGGATTTTAGCTTCGATGTCCGCTTTGTCTTCGCCCTTCAGGGACGCTTCCAGCGCGGTCAGCGCAGACTCAATAGCAGTTTTGTCGTCGGCCGGCAGTTTGTCGCCTGCTTCTTCAACCTGCTTACGGGTGCTGTGCAGCAGATGGTCACCCTGGTTACGGGTCTGAACCAGCTCTTCGAACTTGCGGTCAGCTTCGGCGTTAGCTTCTGCATCACGAACCATTTTCTGGATTTCGTCTTCGTTCAGGCCAGAAGATGCTTTGATGGTGATCTTCTGCTCTTTGCCGCTGTTTTTGTCTTTCGCGGAGACGTGCAGAATACCGTCAGCATCGATGTCGAAGGTGACTTCGATCTGTGGCATACCGCGCGGTGCCGGGCTAATACCGTCAAGGTTAAACTGGCCCAGATCTTTGTTATCCGCAGCACGTTTACGCTCACCCTGCAGCACATGGATGGTTACCGCAGACTGGTTGTCTTCCGCAGTAGAGAACACCTGGCTGTGCTTGGTCGGGATAGTGGTGTTTTTGTTGATGAGTGCAGTCATCACGCCGCCCATGGTTTCGATACCCAGAGACAGCGGGGTAACGTCCAGCAGCAGTACGTCTTTCACTTCACCCGTCAGAACACCACCCTGAACCGCTGCACCGATAGCAACAGCTTCGTCCGGGTTAACGTCTTTACGCGGCTCTTTACCGAAGAACTCAGCAACTTTTTTCTGCACCATTGGCATACGAGTCTGGCCGCCGACCAGGATAACGTCCTGAATATCGGAAACGGACAGGCCAGCATCCTGCAGGGCAACTTTCAGCGGCTCGATAGAACGGTTGACCAGGTCTTCGACCAGGGATTCCAGTTTCGCACGGGTCACTTTGATGTTCATATGCTTTGGACCGGTCGCGTCTGCAGTGATGTACGGCAGGTTCACGTCGGTCTGCTGTGCAGAAGAAAGCTCGATTTTGGCTTTTTCTGCCGCTTCTTTCAGGCGCTGCATTGCCAGCGGATCGTTACGCAGGTCAATGCCCTGATCTTTCTTAAACTCGTCAACGAGGTAGTTGATCATACGGCTGTCGAAGTCTTCACCACCCAAGTGGGTATCACCGTTGGTTGCCAGAACTTCGAAGGTTTTCTCGCCGTCAACTTCGTCGATTTCGATAATAGAGATATCGAAAGTACCACCACCGAGGTCGTAAACCGCGATAGTACGGTTGCCGACTTCTTTATCCAGGCCGTAAGCCAGAGCGGCAGCGGTTGGTTCGTTGATGATACGTTTCACTTCCAGACCTGCGATACGGCCAGCGTCTTTGGTTGCCTGACGCTGAGCATCGTTAAAGTATGCAGGTACGGTGATAACAGCTTCGGTTACCGGCTCACCCAGGTAATCTTCAGCGGTTTTCTTCATTTTCTTCAGCACTTCAGCAGAGATCTGCGGCGGTGCCATTTTCTGACCTTTTACGTCAATCCATGCGTCGCCGTTGTCAGCGCCGATGATTTTGTAAGGCATGATGGCTTCATCACGCTGCACTTCTTCGTCCTGGAAGCGACGGCCAATCAGGCGTTTAATCGCAAACAGAGTGTTTTGCGGGTTAGTCACTGCCTGACGTTTAGCCGGCTGACCTACCAGGATTTCGCCGTCCTGCGTGTAAGCAATGATAGAAGGCGTGGTGCGGTCGCCCTCGGCGTTCTCCAGCACACGAGCAGTTGTACCATCCATAATCGCGACACAAGAGTTAGTAGTCCCCAGGTCGATACCAATAATTTTACCCATCTAAACGTCTCCACTAAAAATTCGTCATCATGTGGTTGTGAACCTGTTATGCGGGCAAAAGCGTCTGTTTCAACTGCCCGAAGCGTTTTTTTTCAGGTCCGCCAACTGCGGTTGCATACAAGATGGGGTCGCAACGCTTGCCATCAAGGGGCAGGTGAAAAAAAATTTTCTGCTTTCCCCCCGCTCAGATCATAGACGCCGACGTGCTGCCTGATTATTATGCCGCGCCCGCAACCGGACTCCCGGCTGCGGGGCCTTAATTAACACTACATTTCAGATGAATTTTTCAGAGGAACTATGGGCAACACTAAGTTGGCTAATCCAGCTCCCCTGGGCTTAATGGGCTTCGGCATGACCACCATTTTGCTCAACCTGCATAACGCAGGTATTTTTGGTTTTGACGTTACTATCCTCGCGATGGGGATTTTCTACGGCGGTATCGCGCAAATCTTCGCGGGCCTGCTGGAGTTTAAAAAAGGGAACACTTTCGGTTTAACCGCCTTCACTTCTTACGGCTCTTTCTGGCTGACGCTGGTAGCGATTCTGCTGATGCCTAAAATGGGCCTCAGCGATGCGGCCAACGGCCACTTCCTTGGCGCGTACCTGAGCCTGTGGGGTGTCTTCACCCTGTTCATGTTCTTCGGCACCCTGAAGGCCCCACGTATGCTGCAGTTCGTGTTTGCCAGCCTGACCGTGCTGTTTGCCTTGCTGGCGATTGGCCACCTGGCAGATAACGAAGGTATGGTGAAAGTCGCGGGCTGGATTGGCCTGGTGTGTGGCGCCAGCGCTATCTACCTGGCGATGGGTGAAGTGCTGAACGAGCAGTTTGGCCGCACCGTGCTGCCTATCGGCGAAAAGCACTAATATTCCTTTAGCGGAAAGCAAAACGCGGAGCCCTGCTCCGCGTTTTTTTATTCAGGAAGGCGTCAGCGCCCTTTTCTCTATCTTGTCCTGATGATGAATATCCTTTCTTAGCCAAATCCCCATCGCCAAACCCACAACGGCAAGCGCCAGCACGTACCAGGCCGGAGCCATTGGCGACACGCCCATTAACATGGTGACCGCAATCGGCGTCAGGCCGCCAAAAATGGCATAGGACAGATTGTAAGAAAACGAAATTCCGGTGAATCGTACCTGCGCCGGGAAGGCTCGCACCATAACAAATGGCACCGCGCCAACCACGCCCACGCTCAGCCCGACCAGGCCATACAGCAAGAAGAGATGTTCTGGATGCGTCCCACTCAGGTGATAAAACATCCAGCTACAGATGGCGAGCAAGACGCTGCCGACGGTAAAGGTTTTCCCTGAGCCAAAGCGGTCAGCCGACAGCCCTGCCAGCAGGCAGCCCACGCACAGCATAATCGTGGCAATACTGTTTGCCTGCAACGTTAAGGCAGGCGCGATCCCATGCTGTTTTTGCAGCCAGATCGGCGACATCAATATCACCACCACGATGCAGGCGGAGAGCAGCCAGGTCAGCAGCATAGAAACAACCACCGCTTTTTTATGCCCAACCACGACTGACTTAAGCGGCATCTCCTCGGCCAGCGCTTTACGCTGCTGCATTTCGAGGAAGATCGGCGTTTCACGCAGCCAGCGGCGAAGGTACATCGCCACCAGACCAAAAATCCCGCCAAGGAAGAAAGGAATGCGCCAGCCGCCGTCATGAATCGCCTGCTGGGTCATGGAAGTATTAATAATGGTTGCCACCACGGAGCCCAACAGAATCCCGACGGTCAGCCCCATCGTCAAAATGCCGCAGGCAATACCAATCCGCTTATCCGGCACATGCTCAGAGACAAACACCCAGGCGCCCGGCACTTCGCCGCCGATTGCCGCCCCCTGCAGAATACGCATCAGCAACAGCAACAGAGGAGCCGCAATGCCTAATGAAGCGTACGTTGGCAACAAACCTATGGCCAGCGTCGGTACCGCCATCAGCAGTATACTGAGGGTAAACATCTTTTTGCGGCCAACCAGATCGCCAAAGTGCGCCATCACAACCCCGCCCAGCGGACGCACAAGATAACCGGCCGCGAAAATAGCGAATGTCTGCACCTGGCGCAGCCACTCCGGGATATCGGCCGGGAAGAAAAGCTCTCCCAGCGCCGCCGCAAAGAAGACGAAGATAATGAAGTCGTAGAATTCGAGGGCGCCACCGAGGGCTGCAAGCGTCAGGGTTTTGTAATCCTGCCGGTTAAGAGGTCTGGCGTGCTGTTTTGACATAGGGGACCGCTTGTAAAGAGGAGTGTTAATTATTTTTTCCGTTTAGCTGTAAAGCCAGAGTTACTATAACGATAAAATGTTCACACTCCATATCAATTCGATCTTATGTCACAAAAGCTAATTATTCAGGGTTTTGTCTCGCGCCGAGCGCTTTTAGGGCGGAAAGCTGCTACCACATGGTCATGCGTTTCAACATAAGGCCCATCCAGCAGCTGTATACAATACGGTACACTCGCAAAAATTCCCGGCACCACAACCTTGCCGGTTTCATCTTTCACGCCTTCGAGCGTTTCCTGAATAGATTTTGGCTGCCCCGGAAGGTTGAGGATCAAGGCCTGTTTGCGAATGACGCCCACCTGACGCGAGAGGATCGCTGTCGGGACAAAATGCAGGCTGATCTGACGCATCTGTTCGCCAAAGCCGGGCATTAAACGATCGGCGACGGCGAGCGTAGCGTCCGGCGTTACGTCACGACGCGCCGGCCCGGTTCCGCCGGTGGTCAGCACCAAATGGCAGGCCATTTCATCCACCAGCTCGCAAAGTGCTTGTTCAATGATGGATTGCTCGTCAGGGATCAGACGGGTTTCTATTTTAAACGGCGTCGTCAACGTCTGCTCAAGCCACTCTTGCAGCGCAGGGATGCCTTTATCCTGATAAACGCCGCTAGAAGCGCGGTCTGAAATGGACACGAGTCCAATGCGTAAGGTATTCATATCAATCCCGGAAATCAGCAAGTCTGAGAGGAATGATACACGGGGAAAGGCGTTGCAGACAGGGAAAGCGGTGAAAAGCGTGGCCGACAGAAGCCGGCCACGAGAATGATTACAGCAGGTCGCCGATCATTTTTTCCAGTTTTTCCTGGTCGATAGCAAACTTACGGATACCGTCCGCCAGTTTGTCTACGGCCATTGGATCCTGGTTGTGCTGCCACAGGAACTGGGACTCGGTGATGCGCTCAGGACGCGCTTTCACTTCCCCGGTGTAGCTCAGCTTACGCTCGATTGCGCCTTCGCTTTCTGCCAGCTCTTTCAGCAGGGCAGGTGCGATAGTCAGGCGGTCACAGCCAGCCAGCTCGACGATTTCACCGACGTTACGGAAGCTTGCACCCATCACCACGGTTTCATACCCGTGCTGCTTGTAGTACTGGTAGATTTCAGTCACAGAAACCACGCCTGGATCTTCCTGCGGTGCGTACTCTTTCTTATCGGTGTTAGCTTTGTACCAGTCAAGGATACGGCCAACGAACGGAGAGATCAGGAACACGCCAGCTTCAGCACAGGCACGGGCCTGAGCGAAGGAGAACAGCAGGGTCAGGTTACAGTTGATGCCTTCTTTTTCCAGCTGCTCTGCAGCGCGGATGCCCTGCCAGGTAGAAGCCAGTTTAATCAGGATGCGATCGTTGCTGATGCCCGCGTCGTTGTAGAGTTTGATCAGGTGCTTGGCTTTCGCGATGCTGGCTTCGGTGTCATAGGAAAGGCGAGCATCCACTTCGGTAGAGATACGGCCAGGGATCAGCTTCAGAATTTCCAGGCCGATGTTTACAGCCAGCTTGTCGGAAGCGTCAACCACCTGCTGAGCGCGATCGTTGCTCTGGCTACGAGCCCAGGTAATCGCTTCGTCGATCAGTTTACGGTACTCAGGGATCTGTGCAGCGTTAAGGATCAGAGAAGGGTTGGTAGTAGCATCTTGCGGCTGGTACAGCTTCATCGCCGCGATATCTCCGGTGTCAGCAACCACGGTGGTCAGTTGACGCAAAGAAGTCAATTTATCCGTCATAATGAGTGTTTCTCTTCAGGTGTAGCTTGTTAGGGAGATGTAACCGGTCTGGCTTGATGATATCACGCCGCCCATCAGGTGCAACCGCGACAAGTGCTGTCCGTCCAGTGGACGAGAATATGGTAAACTCGACCGCCATTTTATCTGTAACGTAATGGATTGCATGGCCCGGGCCCGTCAACCTCGCCGCCATCACGCATTAACAAGAGGGACGTTAATGACAGATTTTTTATTTTTTATCAATGAGGTGCTTTGGGGCTCGGTCCTACTTTGGCTGCTTATTGGCGCGGGCATCTGGTTCACCTTCCGCAGCGGCTTCGTCCAGTTCCGTTACTTTACCCGGCTGCGCCTTTTCCTGCGCAACAGCGACTCGCCGGATCCTTCCGGAATATCCTCATTCCAGGCACTTTGCACCAGCCTTGCCGCGCGCGTCGGCAGCGGTAACCTTGCGGGCATTGCGCTGGCCATCTCAGCAGGTGGCCCCGGTTCGGTGTTCTGGATGTGGGTTGCCGCCGTGCTCAGCATGGCCACCGCCTTCGCAGAGTGCTCCCTCGCCCAACTCTATAAAACCCGCGACAAAGAAGGAAACTACCGCGGCGGCCCGGCCTGGTATATGGAGCGTGGGCTTGGCATGCGCTGGATGGGGGTGCTGTTTTCCGTCTTTTTGATCGTTGCCTTCGGCATGGTGTTCAACGCCGTACAGGCCAACTCCATCGCGATTGCCACTCACTACGCATTTGACGTGCCAAAAATCTGGGTGGGCCTTTTCCTGGTTACGGTTACCGCGCTGGTCATTTGGCGAGGAATGCGGACCATTGCTCACCTCTCACAGTGGCTGGTGCCGCTAATGGCATTACTCTGGGTATGCATGAGCCTGTATGTTGTGGGGCTGCACATTGAACGTTTCCCCGATGTCATCAGGCTGATTTTCAGCCACGCCTTCGGCTGGCACGAAGCCGCTTCGGGCGCACTGGGTTATACCGTCAGCCAGGCCATCACCAATGGCTTCCAGCGCGGGATGTTTTCTAACGAAGCTGGCATGGGCTCCACGCCTAACGCAGCCGCAGCGGCGGCCGCATGGCCCCCACACCCGGCCACTCAGGGCGTGGTGCAAATGTTTGGGGTATTAATTGATACAGTGATCATCTGCACCGCGACTGCCGCCATTGTGCTGATGTCCGGCATGATGGATGGCATAGAAACGTCACGCAGCGGCATTATTCTGGTTCAGCAAGCGCTCAGCTCAGCCGTAGGCAGCTGGGGCAGCGGTTTTATCGTGGTTATCGTTTTCCTGTTCGCCTTCACGTCTATCATGGCGAATTACACCTACGCAGAGAACAATTTGCTGTTCCTGAACCAGGACAGCCGCGCGCTGAAATTTTTACTGCGCTTTATGGTGCTCACTATGGTGATGTTCGGTACGCAGGCCGCGCTGCCACTGGTCTGGCAGCTGGCAGACGTGGCGATGGCTATTATGGCGTTAACCAATATCACGGCGATCCTGCTGCTTTCTCCTGTGGTGAAAACGATAGCGGCAGATTATCTGCGCCAGCAAAAGCTGGGCATATCGCCTATTTTCAACCCCAACCGTTTCCCGGAGATTAAGACCCAGCTTGCCCCCGGCGTTTGGGACAGAGACGTGGAAAAAAAACCTTAGCTGATTGCAGCCATAGGCCGCGACAGGCGGGAAATTTGCTAAAGTAACGGCCAAACTATGCAAGGAGTGGACATGCTAATTCTTATCTCACCTGCCAAGACGCTGGATTACCAAAGCGAGCTGCCGACGGACCGCTATACACAGCCGGAGCTGCTGGAATACTCACAACAGTTAATTAGCGTTGCCCGCAAGCTTAGCGCGCCGCAAATTGCCTCCCTGATGAGCATCAGCGATAAGCTGGCTTCTCTGAACGAAACTCGTTTCCATGACTGGCACCCGGCATTTACGCCACAAAACGCGCGTCCGGCTATTCTCGCCTTTAAAGGTGACGTTTATACCGGCCTGCAGGCCGAAGAGTTTAGTGAAGCAGACTTTGATTTCGCCCAGCAGCACCTGCGGATGCTTTCCGGGCTGTACGGTGTGCTGCGTCCGCTGGACTTAATGCAGCCTTACCGGCTGGAAATGGGCATCCGCCTGGAAAACCCGAAAGGCAAAGATCTGTATCACTTCTGGGGCGAGACGATTACCGAGAAGCTGAACCAGGTGCTGGCCACCCAGGGCGACAATATCGTGGTCAATCTGGCGTCTGATGAATACTTTAAAGCGGTGAAGCCGAAGAAGCTGAACGCGGAGATCGTCAAGCCCGTCTTCCTCGATGAGAAGAACGGCAAGTTTAAAGTCATCAGCTTCTACGCGAAAAAAGCGCGCGGGCTGATGAGCCGCTACATCATTGAGAATCGCCTGACAAAGCCAGAACAACTCAAAGCGTTTAATACCGACGGCTATTTCTTTGATGAAGAAGCGTCCCAGCAAAACGAACTGGTGTTTAAGCGCCACGAGCAATAAAAAAACGCCAGCGTTAAGCTGGCGTTTTACTTTGAACTCGCGCCGGTTATCTGTCCCAGCGATTATCATGGTGATATGGCGGTGGGCCATCGAATCTTGCATGCCGCTGCCAGCGATGTTCACGCCACTCATAGTGTCTTACCCACCAGTCGTGGTCTCGCCAGTAATGGCCGTCCCAGTAGCGCCCGTGGTTATCCTGATCGCCGAAGTGCAGCGTCACGGCAGGCACCAGCGTGATTTCTCCCGCCTGTACCGCCAGCGGCGTCACCACCAGCAGGGACAACGCCAGAAAAATGGATTTCAACATAACTTGCTCCTTACTTCTCAAGCCGGCCCAGTGGGCCCGTTAAGATGAGCTTATGTCGGAAATCACACCCGCGTTATTCTCCGCAATCCTAATATCTAAGCATCCGCATTTTATGGGAATTTCTCCTTTTTTCCTGCTAAATGCCTGCTTATTTTCTCCCTGATTTACAGGGAAAAACGCCCCAGTCTGACAAGCAAAATGGGGCTTCAGAATTACGCTTTAACCATCATGAATTTACGCAGTTCAGCAAAATCAGCCGGGAGGTTGTGGGACAGCAGCGGCAGATCGGCGCGGGAGGCCAGCTCCTCCGGCAGCGGCAGCGCTTCGCCCAGAATCTCTTCCACGCTCTCTTTAAACTTCGCCGGATGCGCGGTCCCCAGGAACAGCCCAAACTCACCTGGCTGCAGCTGGTCGCGCAGAGCACGGTAAGCAATCGCCGCGTGTGGTTCAGAAACGTAGCCAATCGCCTTCAGCTCGCGCATCGTGTCTTTGGTGGTTTCGTCGGTCACGGCAGCATAGCCAAGGTCGGTCAGACGCCAAATTTTGCGGCGGAAAAGCTCTTCCACTCGCGGCCAGTTGTTCGGCTGGCTAACATCCATGGCGTTGGACAGCGTGGCCACGGTCGCTTTAGGTGCCCACTGGCCTTCAGCCAGGAAACGCGGAACGGTGTCGTTGGCATTAGTCGCCGCAATAAAGCGCTTAATCGGCAGGCCGAGGGATTTTGCCAGCAGGCCAGCCGTCAGATCGCCAAAGTTACCGCTCGGCACGGAGACCACAAGCTGATTACGGGCTTCCTGCGGCAGCTGGGCCACCGCTTCGAAGTAATAGCAGATCTGCGCCAGCAGGCGGCTAATGTTGATGGAGTTTGCCGAGTTTAACCCCAGCGCCACCTTCAGTTCTTCATCATCAAATGCCTGTTTGACCAGCGCCTGGCAGGCATCAAAATCGCCGTCAATCGCCACGGTTTCGATATTTCCACCGAGGGTACAGAACAGTTTTTCCTGCAGCGGGCTGATTTTCCCACGCGGATAAAGAATAACGACGCGCACATTCTTAAGGCCGTAGAACGCATGGGCCACCGCCGCACCGGTATCGCCGGATGTTGCAGTCAGAATGGTTACAGGCTTGTCGCCGCTGATGTGGGTCAGCATCTGCGCCATAAAACGCCCGCCAAAGTCTTTAAACGCCAGCGTCGGGCCGTGGAACAGTTCCAGGCAGCCCACGTCCGGCTCAACCATGTTCACTGGTGCAGGAAACGCGAAGGCCGCACGCACGCGCTCTTCCAGAATCTCCTGCGGGATCTCATCCCCGATAAATGCGGACAAAATTTTGCTGCTACGGCTGACAAAATCCATCTCCAGCATGGCGTCGATTTCAGTCAGTTCAAACTCAGGCAGGTCATGCGGGAAAAACAGGCCCTGCTGTTTGCCCAGGCCCTGGGTAACCGCCTGTGCAAAGGAGACCTGCTCGTTGTGATCTTTAAGGTTGTACAGTTTCATGTCTTATCCCAAAACTCGTGCGCCAGCCGTATCCAGACGGCAAATATGTACAAAACCTTCCTGGTTCTGCAAATAATGTTGGCTGAGCCAGTCAGCCACGCGCTGCGCGGTATCGGTGTTATCGCACAGTGCAAATAAGGTCGGGCCAGAACCCGAAATCCCGCTCGCCAAGGCGCCGATATCCGCCACGGCTTTACGGGACTCATCAAACTTCGGCAGCAGTTTGGCGCGGTAAGGTTCAGCAATCACATCCTTCATCAGCTTCGCCGCGAGTGCAGGCTGGCGGGTATGACAGGCATGAATAAAACCGGCCAGATGACGACCGTGGCTGATGCAGTCCTGGCGGCGATACTGGGCGGGTAAAATCGCACGCGCTTCGGCGGTTGAAACCTTAATCCCTGGGTACGCCAGCACCCAAAGCCACTCATCAAAGCCTGGCACCTGCTGGCTGATGATGCCGTTTTCTTCGATCATTAACTGCATGCCGCCGAGGAAACAAGGCGCGACGTTATCGTAATGAATGCTGCCGGAAATACGCCCTTCCAGCTCGCCCATTAGCGCCAGCAAGCGTGTGTCGCTCAAAGGCTTACCGCAAAATTCATTCATCGCCATCAGGCCAGCCACCACCGAACAGGCGCTGGATCCCAGCCCGGAGCCGATGGGCATGTTTTTCTCAAGCGTCATCGCCACGGGAATCGTCTTGCCAATTTCCTGGCAGAAACGCTCCCAGCACTGATAAACAATGTTCTCGCGCGGTTCATCCGGCAGCTTGCTGGCGAACCGCCCAAGGTTGGTCAGGCTGAAGCTGTCTGCCGCTTCAACCGTGACGTAATCACCCAAATGTGAGCCATCAACCGGCGACACCGCCGCACCCAGCACATCAAAACCGACGCTCATATTGGCGCTGGAAGCCGGGGCATATACTTTAACCATCTTAAACTCCTAACTTCCATGACAGGGTGCGAAGCAGATCCGCGAACACGCCGGCGGCGGTAACGTCGTTACCCGCCCCGTAGCCACGCAGTACCAGCGGCAGCGGTTGATAATAGTGGCTGTAGAAGGCCAGGGCATTTTCGCCGTTCTTCACCTTATACAGCGGATCGTTGCCGTCTACGGCGTCGATTTTCACTTTGCAGCTGCCGTCTTCTTCAATAATGCCGACGTAACGTAGCACTTTCCCATCGTCACGCGCCTTCCTCACACGAGCCGTAAACTCATCATCCAACTGAGGAAGGCGTGCCATAAAAGACTCGACGTCTCCGCTTGCATCAAAATTTTCCGGAAGTACGGATTCGATCTCGATATCCGAAAGTTCCAGACTGCTCCCGGTCTCACGTGCCAGGATCAACAGCTTACGCGCGACATCCATACCAGAAAGATCGTCACGCGGATCCGGTTCGGTATAGCCCATTTCACGTGCAGTGCTGGTCGCCAGCGAGAAGCTCATTCCCTCATCCAGCTTCCCGAAGATGTAAGAAAGCGACCCGGAAAGAATGCCGGAGAAACGCTGCAGCTCATCGCCCGCATTCAGCAGGTTTTGCAGGTTTTCGATCACCGGCAAGCCCGCCCCCACGTTGGTGTCGTAGAGGAACTTCCGGCGAGAACTCTCCGCGGCATTACGCAACTGGTGGTAATAATTCATGCTCGAGGTGTTGGCCTTTTTGTTTGGCGTCACCACGTGGAAACCTTCGCTCAGGAAATCAGCGTACTGATCCGCCACGGCCTGGCTGGAAGTACAGTCCACAATCACCGGATTCAGCAGATGATACTCTTTCACCAGGCGGATCAGGCGGCCAAGATTGAACGGCTCTTTGGCCTGCTCCAGCGCCTGCTGCCAGTTCTCGAGATCCAGGCCATGCACGTTAGTCAGCAGGGCTTTAGAATTCGCCACGCCGCAAACGCGCAGGTCGATATGCTTTTCCTTCAGCCACGCCTGCTGGCGTTTAACCTGCTCCAGCAGAGCCGCGCCCACGCCGCCAACGCCTACCAGGAACAGCTCAATAACCTGATCGGTGTTAAACAGCATCTGGTGAGTCACACGCACGCCGGTCACGGCATCGTCGTTATTGACCACAACGGAGATAGAGCGCTCGGAAGAGCCCTGTGCGATAGCGATAATGTTGATATTCGCGCGAGCCAGGGCAGCAAAGAACTTGGCGGAGATACCGCGCAGCGTTTTCATGCCGTCGCCCACGACGGAGATAACCGCCAGGCGTTCGGTGACCGCCAGCGGCTCCAGCAGTTCCTCTTTCAGTTCGAGATAGAATTCGTCTTCCATCGCCTTGCGAGCGCGGCCGCAATCGGCCTGCGGAACGCAGAAGCTGATGCTGTACTCGGAGGAGGACTGGGTGATCAGCACCACGGAGATCCCGGCACGGGACATCGCGGCAAACACGCGTGCAGCCATGCCGACCATGCCTTTCATACCCGGGCCTGAAACGCTAAACATCGCCATGTTATTCAGGTTGGTGATGCCTTTCACCGGCAGCCCTTCGTCATCGCTCTTGTCGCCAATGAGCGTACCTGGCGCCTGCGGGTTTCCGGTATTTTTAATCAGGCAAGGGATCTGGAACTGAGCTATCGGGGTGATGGTGCGAGGGTGAAGTACTTTGGCGCCGAAGTAGGAAAGCTCCATCGCTTCCTGGTAAGACATCGACTTCAGCAGTCGGGCATCAGGGACCTGGCGTGGGTCGCAGGTATAAACGCCGTCGACGTCAGTCCAGATTTCACAACAGTCGGCTCGCAGACAGGCAGCCAGCACGGCGGCAGAATAGTCGGAACCGTTGCGGCCCAGAACAACCAGCTCGCCTTTGTCGTTCCCGGCGGTAAACCCAGCCATCAGGATCATGTGATCTTCAGGAATGCGGCTGGCGGCAATGCGGCGAGTTGACTCTGCGATATCCACGCTGGAATCCAGGTAATGCCCCACCGCCAGCAGCTTCTCGACCGGATCGATCACGGTCACCTGGTAGCCGCGAGCCTGCAACACGCCCGACATAATAGCGATAGACAGCTTCTCGCCCCGGCAAATAATCGCCGCATTGATGCTGTCCGGGCACTGGCCCAGCAGGCTGATCCCGTGCAGAACATGTTTAAGCTGAGCAAACTCCTGATTCACTAACCCTTTCAGTTCAGCCAGCGGAAAGCCAGGCTGCGCCTCTGCCAGACCATTCAGCAGTTCAGCAAAAATACGCTCTGCGTCGCTGATATTCGGCACAGCGTCCTGGCCCCCGATGGTTTTCTCAATCATCGCCACAAGGTGGTTAGTAATTTTTGCCGGAGCAGACAACACGGTCGCCACCTGCCCCTGTTTGGCATTACTTTCCAGGATATCGGCAACGCGAAGGAAACGCTCCGCATTTGCCACCGAAGTACCGCCGAATTTCAACACTCGCATTGTTGTGACCCCTTGATTTTTTCCCGAAAAAAAAGCCCGCACTGTTTAGGTGCGGGCTTTTTTCATTTTTACCTGTATGCGTCAGCCCGCACCGTTACCTGTGGTAATGGTGGTTGTGATAATTGTGGTAATCAGGCTGAAGCGAAACATGGATGTTGTGTGCTCTAAATTTGTAATAGCTCTATTGGTTAAAGCAATCCCTTTACCAAGTCAATTTTTTTTAGTTCTGTCACAAAAAATCGCCTTGCCCGGTCGAGCTGAAAAACCCACCAAAAATGGGAGTAAAAGCGCGTAAATAGCGCAATAAGTTAGATGAACGTCTCAAAAAGAGTCATTCAAAAACATTTCATTCTGGTAATTTTTTTTCGATGTCATGAAGCAAACGGTGAAGCATTGCCGTGTCTCTCTGCTCCAGTAGCCCCAAACGCTGCTGGACCCAATCGACCATTTTTTGGTCGTCCGCGACCTCAAGACGATGCAAAAGCGCCGCCATTCGCAAACGCAGCGCATTCAACTGCTGCCCGTCACCGGCCACGTTTTCCACAGGCGGTTGCTGCATCAAAGCGGAAAGCTGGTAGCAATAAACCATCACGGCCTGCCCCAGGTTAAGCGACGGATAATCCGCGACCATCGGCACGCCGGTTAGCACATCCGCCAACTCCAGCTCTTCGTTGGTCAGTCCGGAATCTTCACGGCCAAAAATCAGCGCCGCACATCCTACCCACTGACGTTTCTCTTCGAGCATTGGCAGCAGCTGCTGTGGCGTCGCATAGTAATGAAACTTCGCCCGACTGCGGGCCGTTGTGGCGATGGAAAAATCCACGTCACTCAGGGCATCTGCGAGCGTGTCAAAGTGGCGAATTCCATCAAGAATATCGCCCGCGCCATGCGCCACCCAACGCGCGGCGGGTTGGAGATGCGCGTCACTGGCAACGATCCTCATCTCCGTAAACCCCATGGTCTTCATCGCCCGGGCAGCGGCCCCGACGTTCTCTGCTCTGGCCGGTGAAACCAGGATAATTGGCAAACGCATTGGAACTCTCTTCTAAAATTCGTTAAAACGTGCGAAGTGATGCACAAATTTGGATAATACGCATCGCAAATTTACTTTGTTGCAACATATATTGTGGCTATGACTTCTGATGGACTTATAACTTAAGCTTATGCTTTTACGTGATTATATACCATGAAAATGGGGTAAACACCGGCTATATCCACTTGTTTAACATGGTTTATCCTTCCGTAAGCTCATTACCACCACAGGCCAGATTCAGCTTACTTTTTTAACGCTTTACGATCTTGATTATTAAAAAGTTGTGACAAAAGCTAGCATTGAGCTACGATGATTTAATGAAACTGTTAACGTGCTACAATTGAAATTGATATATGTCAACGAAGCGTAGTTTTATCAGGTGTCTAAGCAGCGCTAGCCTGTTATGTTGCTGTTAAAATGGTTAGGATAACAGCCGTTTTTGACACCGTCGGGTCCAAAGGGAACGTACCCACGACCAAGCTAATGATGTTGTTGACGTTGATGGAAAGTGCATCAAGAACGCAATTACGTACTTTAGTCATGTTAAGCCCGGCATGTTAATTTATGGCATGTAACAGGCAGGTCAGGGACTTTTGTACTTCCTGTTTCGATTTAGTTGGCAATTTTAGGTAGCAAACATGCAGACCCCGCACATTCTTATCGTCGAAGACGAATTAGTAACACGCAACACGCTTAAAAGCATTTTTGAAGCGGAAGGCTATGATGTTTTTGAAGCGACCGATGGCGCAGAGATGCATCAAATCCTTGCCGATAATGACATCAACCTCGTCATTATGGACATCAACCTGCCGGGTAAAAACGGCCTGCTGCTGGCGCGTGAATTGCGCGAGCAGGCTAACGTGGCGCTGATGTTCCTGACGGGTCGTGACAACGAAGTAGACAAGATTCTCGGTCTTGAAATCGGTGCGGATGACTACATCACCAAACCTTTCAACCCGCGTGAACTGACTATTCGTGCACGTAACCTGCTGTCCCGCACCATGAATTTAGGAGCCATCAGCGAAGAACGTCGTTCCGTTGAAAGTTACAAATTCAACGGCTGGGAGCTGGACATCAACAGCCGCTCTCTGGTTAGCCCGAACGGTGAACAGTATAAGCTGCCGCGCAGTGAATTCCGTGCAATGCTGCACTTCTGTGAAAACCCGGGCAAAATTCAGTCTCGTGCCGAGCTGCTGAAAAAAATGACCGGTCGCGAGCTGAAGCCGCATGACCGTACCGTCGATGTGACCATTCGCCGCATTCGTAAACATTTCGAATCCACGCCGGATACGCCTGAAATTATCGCCACCATCCACGGCGAAGGCTACCGTTTCTGCGGCGATCTGCAGGAATAAGCGGTTAGAAATAACGAAAAGGGCTGACATCTGTCAGCCCTTTTTTATGCCTGTCTTTCAGCGGGAAATGCGCTCATTCCAGTCCCGGGTAAAGACCACGTCCCCATTGTGTTGAACCGTCATCTTTCCACTGACGATAAAATGCGTCAGGTCACTGCGCATCTCCAGCACAATATCTGTGTCCGTCCACCAGCCTTCCCGGCCGATTTTCATGTTCTGAGTCAGCAGGTAATGCGCCGAGAGAGGATCGCTGTTTTGCACAGTCAGCTGACGCCTAAGGCTATGATCGACGGTGGTATTAATATCATCAAACCGATACACGCCCTCGCCAAAAACGCCGCCCACGCCCTGAGTGATGCTCTGCCAGCTGTCCTTCACTACGTCATAGCGCAGTTCGCGATCGACCCGCCCAGGAGAGAGGATTGTCAGCGGCGTATTGGCTGCCGTTTCAGGATGCGGATTCGGGCCAGCAATCGGCTTCACTTCCCTGCAAACCGGCAATTGCAGCTGAGCGCTGGCCAGATCAACGCTAAGCGTCGCATTTTCAGCCATCGGCCAGATCATCGGCCAGAAGGTAGTCGCGAGAGAAACCCGTAGCCGATGCCCGGCAGCAAAGCGCCAGGCGATGCCGTCCAGCTGCACGGTAACATTGACCTTTTCGCCCGGCACCAGCGCGACGTTCTGCTCCTGCCCCTGCAAATGACTCAGATTCACCCAGCCGTGGCTGACGCGGGTTGATGCTCCGTCAGGTGCAATGTCTGACAGGCGGACATACAGCATGGCCGCAGGTTTATCGCTGGAAAGCGTGACGTCAAACTGCGGGAAACCGTAAATCGCCAGGCTTTCGCTCAGCGGGGCGCTGTCGAAACTTTCGGCCAGTCCATCATCCATTCGCTGATCGCTCGGGCTTTCCCCCAGCACACCCGCGCCCATCCACTCTCCGGCGAACAACCCGTGATTCTGCACGCTACGGATGTCCTGCCGGTATTCATCGACTAAAGGCGATGTCGCCAGCCGGCCAGGCTGCAGATGCCAGCGCTGAGGGAAGGTTTCAGCGTTGGTATCGTTCTCAATGGCAATCCACTCTCCAAAGGCCCGCGGCCGCTGCGAATCAGGTCGCTGGCTGTCGTTGAGCCAGGCCTGAACGCGAGGGCCATCCAGCACGTCGTTATCGATCTGTTTCAACCAGCGGTCCCACCAGCTCACAGCCTCCTGCAGAAAACCGATGGCCGGCGTAGGCGAGCCATCCTGAGGATAAATATGCGCCCACGGGCCGAGGATCGCCTTGCGCGGGACGTTAAGATTATCCATCAGGCGGAAAACCGCGTTGCTGTAGGAATCCGCCCAGCCGCCCACCGCCATCACCGGGCAGGTAATGGCCTGCCAGTCTTCCCCCACAGAGCCGTGCTTCCAGTAATCATCTTTCAGCGGATGTTCCATCCACAGCGCCGGGAAGAAAGGCATATTTTCAAGGCGGTTCAGCCATGCCTGATACCAGCCCTCCCCGACCAGCTCCGGATCCTGCGGGCGGCTTTGGTAGGCCAGCATAATGCCGCCCCACCACAAATTGTCATTCAGCAGGCAGCCGCCTTTGTAGTGGATATCGTCGTTGTAACGATCGTCCGTCGAGCAAACGGTGATAATGGCTTTCAGTGCCGGAGGGCGGCGAGCCGCCAGCTGCAGGCAGTTAAAGCCGCCCCAGGATTTACCCATCATGCCCACGGCGCCGTTGCACCAGCCCTGACGGCTGATCCAGTCGATCACCTCCAGCGCATCCTCTTGCTCCTGCAAAAGATATTCATCGGCCATCAGCCCATCAGAATCACCGCTGCCGCGCATGTCTACCCGCAGCACCGCATAGCCATTCCCGGCAAAATAGCCGTGCATCGGCTCATCCCGGGTACGCGTTCCGTCGCGCTTGCGGTAGGGAATGTACTCCAGAATAGCGGGCACCGGCTGCTGCGAAGCCGACAAAGGTAGCCACATACGCGCCGCCAGCCGAGTTCCGTCTTTCAAAACAATCCACAAATGTTCCGTCACGCTCACGCTGTGAGGGAATTGCGTAATAAGAGTTTTCATGAAGCTCCTGCCATCGCATTTAACTGACGCTGACCCAGCACCTCATCCAGCCAGGAAGGGCGCATTTCTGGCACGGAAGTCAGCAGTTTTTCGGTGTAACTGTGCATTGGTGCGCTGAATACCTGCTCGGTTGGGCCCTGTGCGACGACGTTGCCCTGATACATCACGGCAACCTGCTGAGCAATGCGTTTTACCGTGCTCAGGTCGTGGGTGATAAACAGATAAGACAGCCCCAGCTGTTCCTGCAGGTTTCTCAGCAATTTCAGCACTTCTTCCGCCACCAGTGGGTCAAGGGCGGAGGTTGCTTCATCGCAGATGATAAGATCGGGCTTCGCGGCCAGCGCTCGCGCAATACACACGCGCTGCTTCTGCCCCCCGGAAAGCGAGCCAGGATAGCGATCAATCAGATAATCAGGGAGTTCAGTCAGTTTCAGGAGTTCCAGAACCCGCGCGCGAACCTGCTGTTTATCAAGGCCAAAATAGAACGCTACCGGGCGGCCAATCGCCTCCAGCACGGTTTGCCTTGGGTTAAGCGCCACATCGGGCAACTGATAGATCATCTGGATACGGCGCAGCGTCTCTTTATCACGCTGCTGGTAGCGGTTGGCCAGCACCTTGTCAGCAAAGGTAACGCTGCCTTTTGTGTCAGTCAGCAGGCCGCAGAGCGCCCGGGCAAGCGTACTCTTCCCGCTCCCGGACTCGCCGATAATGGCCATCGTTTCTCCTTTGGCAATGCTGAGGGAAACGTTGTGGACGACCGCTTTACCGTTGTAGCCCGTAGAGAGATTGTTCAGCGCCAGTAGCTGCCCTTCAGGTTTACTTTCGGCATGCACCGGCGTTAAAGCGTGGGCGCGTTCGGACACCAGCCGCTGCGTGTAGCTTTCTGTTGGATTCTGCAAAATATCGACGGTGCTGCCGCATTCCACTTCGCTCCCCTGACGCAGCACCATAATGCGGTCGGCAATCTGTGCGACAACGGCCAGATCGTGGGTGATATATAACGCGGCGGTATTAAACTCTCTGACCAGTTTGCGCAGCATCACCAGCACTTCGATTTGCGTCGTTACATCCAGCGCGGTGGTCGGTTCATCCAGGACCAGGACATCAGGCTTGCAGGACATCGCCATCGCCGCCATCGCCCGCTGCAGCTGCCCGCCCGAGAGCTGATGTGGATAGCGCTGGCCGATAGTTTCAGGCTCCGGGAGATCAAGCGCTTTAAACAGCGTCACGGCCCAGTCCTGGGCTTCTTCCGGGCTCATCAGGCCATGGCGAAGCGGCCCTTCACAAACCTGCTTGCCGATGGTCAGCGCCGGGTTGAACGCGGCGGCGGCGCTCTGCGCCACATAGGCCACGCGCTTACCGCGAAACTCACGTTTCTCTTTGCTGGATAGCGCCACAATATTTTGCCCGGCCACCAGCACTTCACCGCCCGCAATCCGGCAGCCAGGTCGGGCATAGCCCAGGGCCGCAAGACCGATAGTTGATTTCCCCGCGCCGGACTCGCCAATCAGCCCCAGAACTTCGCCAGGCATCAGGCTGAGAGAGACGCCTTTCACCAGCGGCAGCCCCTGCTCGGTTTCAATGCGTAAATCACGCATCTGTAAAATCGGTTGTGTCATCCCTCTTCTCCCAGCGAAAGGTTGTTACGCACCAGCAGCCAGTCGACCACCAGGTTGACGCCGATCGTCAGCAGGGCAATCGCCGCAGCGGGGTACAGCGGAGCAAACTGGCCAAAATTAATGGCCTGCGCGTTGTCGCGCACCATGCTGCCCCAGTCCGCCCACGGCGGCTGAATGCCCAGCCCAAGGAAACTCAGCCCGGCAATAAACAGGAAGGTAAAGCAGAAGCGCATGCCGAATTCCGCCAGCAGCGGCGGCATGGCGTTAGGCAGAAACTCTTTACGGACGATCCACCACAGCCCTTCCCCACGCAGGCGCGCCGCCTCAACATATTCAAGGCAAACGATCCCCTGCGCGACCAGACGAGCAAGACGGAAAACGCGAGTCGCGTCTAACAGCGCAATGGTTCCGACCAGCACCGGAATAGAGGTCCCCAGCACGGACAGGACGATCAGCGCCAGGATCAGCACCGGGATCGACATCAGCGTATCGACGATGCGGGTGAGCACGACGTCCACCCAGCGCCCGTAAATCGCGGCGGTAAAACCGGTAATAATGCCCACCACAAACGAAATAGCGGTGATCGCCAGCGCAATCGCAATGGTGGTTCGGGCGCCAAACAGAATACGCGACAGCATGTCACGCCCCAGACTGTCGGTGCCGAACGGCATCGAACTCGACGGCAGCATCCAGATGTCACCCACCTGAGCCGTTTCGCTGTGCGGCGCCAGCCAGGGCGCAAAAAGCGCGGCAATCAAATTGACGGCGATGATGGTCAACCCCAATATTGCCGACAGCGGCACCGTGCGAATTTTGATATTTTTCATGGCCTACCTCGCATGCCGCAGTCGTGGGTTACACCAAATGGCCAGCAGATCTGCCGCCGTATTCAGCAGGATATAAGTCCCGCCAAAAAGCAGCCCGCAGGCCTGCACCACCGGCAAATCTCGTTTTGTCACCGCATCCACCATCAGTTGCCCGATGCCCGGATAAACAAAGACCACCTCAACCAGGATGACGCCCACCACCAGATAGGCCAGGTTAAAAGCAATCACGTTGATGATTGGCGCGAGCGCGTTGGGCAGCGCGTGGCTGAGCACAATGCGCCAGCGGGAAAGCCCTTTTAGCAGCGCCGTTTCGATGTAGCTGCTGGACATCACCGCGCCGACTGAAGCGCGCGTCATGCGCAGCATGTGCGCCAGCACCACCAGCACCAGCGTCAGCATCGGCAACGTACAGGCATAGAGCCTGTCGAGCAGGCTGGCATCCGGGTCGACCAGCGCGAGGCTGGGGAACCAGGCCAGGCGAATCGCAAAGAAGATCACCAGCACGTAGCCGACAAAAAACTCCGGCACCGAAATGCTCATCAGCGTCAGCGTATTCGCCAGGCGGTCAAACCAGGAACCGCGCCACACCGCAGAAGCAATCCCCAATACGACCGCCAACGGAATCGCGATCAGCGCGGCATATAGCGCAAGAAACAGCGTGTTCGCCAGGCGAGGCAGCAGCTCGGCGCCAATAGGCTGGTTGTTGGCAAGCGAAGTGCCTAAATCACCGTGCAAGACGCCGGACAGCCAATGCAGATAGCGATAAACCGCCGGCTGATCCAGCCCAAGCTGGAGACGCAGCGCGGCGATGGTTTCCGGCGTGCCGTTTTGGCCGAGGATGGCGCTCGCCACGTCGCCGGGCAACAGCTCGGTGCCGACGAAGATCAGAACCGAAACCAGCCACAGCGTCAGCACGCCCAGCAATAAGCGATGAAGGATCTGTTTTTTCATTACGACTCCAGCCAGACGCGTTCAGCCAGGCGGCCACCCATAAAGTTGAAGAGCGGATGAGGTTTCACGCCGCCGACTTTTTTGCTGGTGGCGTCCAGATAGTCGCCAAACAGCGGGATCATCGCGCCGCCGTCATCCCGGGCAATGCTTTGCAGCTCCCCGTAGATCTCTGCCCGCTTTTGGTCATCAAGCAGCGATCGCGCCTGAATCAGCAGGCTGTCGAACTTGTCGTTCTTCCAGTGGGTATCGTTCCATTTAGCGGTGGACTGCCAGGCGGTGGAGAACATCTGATCTGCGGTTGGGCGGCCGCCCCAGTAGCCCATGCTAAACGGCGCTTTCATCCAGACGTCATCCCAGTAGCTGTCAGCCGGCTGGCGTTTGATGCTGACCTGAATCCCCGCTGCAGCGGCTTCCCCCTGGAACAATGCGGCGGCATCCAGCGCCCCGGCAAAGGCAGCATCAGAGGACGACAGCTCGAGCGGCAGCGCGCTTAGTCCGGCTTTTTTCAGGAAGAACTTAGCCTTGTCAGGATCGTAGGCGCGCTGTTCCAGGCTTTTATTGAAGAAGCGATCGGTTTTCGGGATCGGATGATCGTTGCCCAGCGTGCCGTACCCCCGCAGCACGGTAGCCAGTAATTTCTCGCGATCGATGCCGTATTTAATCGCCGTCCGAACGTCATTGTTGTTGAACGGCGCTACGCGGCAGTCCATCAGGAAGGTGAAATGCTGCCCGCCGGCCGCCCGCACGATGTTCAGCGCCGGGCTACGCTTCAGGAAATCGACGGTTTTAAAGTCCACGCGGTTGATGGCGTGTACCTGGCCCGAAATAAGGGCGTTGGTACGCGCGGTCGCATCGTTGATCACCAGCACTTCAACGGCGTCCACAAACGCGCGGTTTGGCTTCCAGTAATTAGGATTACGTTTGAAGTAGGAGCGCACGCCCGGCTGGTACTGATCAAAGACGAAGCCACCGGTGCCAATCGGGTGTTTCCAGTCGGTAAAGCCGTCCGGCACCACAACGAGATGATAGTCCGCCAGCAGGAACGGCAAGTCGGCGTTGCCGCTGTCCAGCGTCAGGGTAATTTCGTTCTCACCGCTCTTCTTCAGATCTTTGATGGCCGCCAGCTGCGTTTTAATGGCGCTGCGTGACTGGTCACCGCGGTGGAGATTAATCGAGTAAAGAATGTCTTCCACGGTAAGCGCCTTGCCGTTGTGGAAGGTCACGCCCTGACGCACTTTAAAGGTCCACTCCTGCGCGCCCGGCTTCGCTTCCCAGCTTTCCAGCAGTTCCGGTGTGGCCTGGTTATTCTCATCAATTTCCACCAGGCCGTTCATCAACATATACGCCTGGTTAAGCGGCACCCAGTCGCTAAAGAGTGTAGGATCCAGAGAATCGCTGGTATTGCCGCCCGACATGCCCAGCTTCAGCACGCCCCCTTTTTTAGGCGTCGCTTCGGCAGCAAAACCCGCCAGCGGCGACAGCGATAACGCACTGCCCATACCAATCAGCGCCGCCGTATTGATAAATGAACGGCGGCTCATGCTCACGCCTTGCAGGTATTTTTTTTCGTCTGAACGATCGTCTTTCATTTATTTTTCTCCGTTATTATTTGTTTGTCTGACCACCGGCCAGATGCCATAGCACATCTATTTATGATTTATATCAAAACAGCTAAACACTGAGGCATGAGTTTTTCGTATCAGACTATGAAAAAAATGCACGGCAGAGCCACGACAAAAAAGATAATTTCCCGTTCACGGAGTCACATCAGGAAAGAAAAAGTGGAACTGCATACCCTTGTAGGTTTAATTGGCGTGTTTTGTTACCTGCTGGCATACGCCCTGGTCCAAATGCGAAGGCTATCAATAGATTCAAATGGTTATGCGTGTCTTAACATCGCAGGCTGCGTGGGCGGGCTGTATTCTCTCAGCCATGATTTTAATTTAGCGTCGGTAATATCGCAGTCGATGTGGCTGGTTTTCACACTTGTAGGTATGCATACTTCTTATCGTCGACGCGCAGAGATGAAAAATAAAATAGTGCCTTTGGATTTAGAGACGATAAATAAACCAAAGGATTAAATGTGATTCATCACTTATTTCCCTTCGCATTACATAAGAAAACGTTATGGCTAATAAAATAAGCAGATAATTTATTGATGACCAAAATATTAAAATAATCGTCTTTTGTGATTTACATCTATTTTCTGATTATTCCGCCAAAGGTTGGCGCTGCAGCCAGCTCATCACATGGCGAACAACCGGCTTCATGTAGCGATCCTGGGGGATAAGCAGGAAACATTTACTGGCGGCGGCCAGCTTGCCAGAGTGCGCCGCGACAAGCTCGCCTCGGTTAAGATAATCCTGCACCAGCCCTTCCCAGCCGAGTAATATCCCGTCGCCGCGGACCGCCGTCTCGACTAAAAACGGATAGTTATTGGCTCGCCAGGTTTGCCCTGGCACAAAGCTCAAAACATTTTGCGAAGCAAACCAGTCGCTCCACCCGGTCCACTCCCGCTGGGGATCGTCCTGAATCAGCAGCGTGTGCTGCAGCAGCGCTTCCGCCGGTGCGTCTGAACCAATGCGGGACAGAAAAGCCGGGGAGCACATGGGATAACAGACTTCATCGAAGAGCGGCGTGGCGTGAAAGCCGACGGGCACGCTTCGCAGGTAAAAAATAGCCAGATCAAATTCCGATGAGCGCAGCTCCGAGAAGTTGTCGGTAATTTTCATGCGAATCTGCAAATCTGGCAGCTCACGATGCAAGGCAGACAACCGGGATGACAGCCACAGCGAACTCATAGCACTGGTACAGGCGATCGTGACCTGTGGCAACCCGGTCCAGCCCATCACTTCTGCCGTGGCATGCGACAGCGCCGCAAGCTGCTGCCTGACCCGCTCGGCATAAGCTTCACCGCGTGGCGTAAGCAGCACTCGCCGCTGGGTTCGGGTAAAGAGCTTGCAGCCGAGCATCTCTTCCAGCTGCAGAATTTGCCGGCTGGTAGCGCTTTGCGTCAGGTTTAGCTCCTCCGCCGCACGAGAAATGTTGCCATAGCGGGCCACGCATTCGAAGGCGATAAGGGTATTCAGGGGCGGTAGAGGCTCGATCTGCATCAAAGAAGCCTTAGAAGGCAACGGCACGGTCATAACACACTAATAAGGAAGGTAAGAACTGACAAGCCTGATGCATTAGAAATACATCAGGCTTCTCATGCGGCCATGCGTGAATGCATCCGCTCATCGCCAGTGCGCAGATTATTTACTCCACGGAATAATCGGCACCGCGCTGATGGCGTTCTTAGGAGAGCCTTCTACGACCCGATCAGAGTAGGCAAGGTAGGCCAGGGCATTACGCTTCGCATCATAGAAACGCACCACCTGCAGCTTTTTAAACACCAGCGAAGTTCGCTTCTGGAACACCACATCGCCCTGCGCTTTACCCGCTTTGATCTTGTCGCTGAGCTCAACCGGGCCTACCTGCTGGCAGGAAATGGCCGCATCAGACGTGTCTTCAGCTAATCCGAGACCGCCCTTGATACCCCCGGTTTTTGCACGACTGATATAACAGGTCACATTCTTCACATCAGGATCGTCAAACGCCTCGACGACAATCTTGTGGTCGGGACCAAAGACTTTAAACACAGTGTCCACCGATCCGATCTGCTCCGCGCTCGCACCGTAGCTTACGGCCAGAAGCGCACTGCAAAGTGCTAAAGCTTTATATTTCATATTGTTACCATTGTATAAAAATTGCCCTACGGGACTATTCAACAATTGGACAAAAAACCGTTGAATATCACATTATTAGCAAAACCTGCCTCCATAATCGGCAAATTTGGCACAACTTGTTAAATAAAAACGGTGAATGCATAAACTACAAAAATGCTATTATCCGCTACCTTAGTAAACAGGCATTCGCTTGTATGGATGAGGATATTTTATGGATCAGGCTGGGATCATTCGCGATCTTCTTAGCTGGCTGGAGGGCCACCTCGACCAGCCTCTCGCCCTTGATAATGTGGCGGCAAAGGCAGGTTATTCCAAGTGGCATTTACAACGGATGTTTAAAGAGGTTACCGGGCACGCTATTGGTGCCTATATTCGCGCCCGCCGACTCTCCAAATCCGCCGTTGCTCTGCGCCTGACTGCGCGCCCTATTCTCGACATTGCGCTTCAGTACCGCTTTGACTCGCAGCAGACGTTTACTCGTGCGTTTAAAAAGCAGTTTGCTCAAACGCCGGCGCTCTATCGTCGTTCTCCTGACTGGAGCGCCTTCGGTATGCGCCCACCGCTGCGTCTCGGCGAGTTCACGCCGCCGCAGGCCCACTTCATCACGATGCCGGAAACGCATCTTGTTGGGGTGACGCAAAGCTACAGCTGCACGCTGGAGCAAATCTCCGACTTCCGTAATGAGATGCGCATCCAGTTCTGGACACAGTTCCTCGGCAACTCACCGACGATCCCGCGGGTGTTATACGGCCTGCATGAGCCTCGCCCAAGCTCGGAAAAAGACGACGAGCAGGAAGTCTTCTACACCACGGCGCTCACGCCTGAGCTGGCGAATGGTTTCCTGCCGGATTCACATCCGGTAGTGCTGGAAGGGGGGGATTATGTTCAATTTAACTACGAAGGGCTGGGCACCGGGCTGCAGGACTTTATCCTGACGGTTTATGGCACCTGCATGCCGTCACTCAACCTGACGCGCCGTAAAGGTCAGGACATCGAACGTTTCTACCCTCAGGATGAAACGCGGGATCAGGATGTGCCGATGCATATCCGCTGTGAATACCTGATCCCTGTTCGCCGTTAACGCTGGATTTCATCCAGAGCAGGGGCATCAAGGTGCGAGATGTCTCCTGCTGTTTCAACCACCCATCCAGACGCCAGCCACGGGCTGTGCTGATAATCCACGCGGGAAATCGAGCAGTTGCGCAGACGCAGTCGACGTTCCGCCCACGCCGGTAAGCCAAGAATCGTACTCACCAGTCCGCCCAGTGCCATACCGTGACTCACCAGCAGCGGTCGGCTTCCGGCCGGCAGTTCCCGGCAGGCATTCAGGGCTTCGTGCATGCGGTTACTCAGTTCCAGCATGCTTTCGCCTTCAGGAATACGTCCGTCCGGCGTGCCGTCAACTAAGCGCCGACGCCAGCCCTCTTCCTCTTCGGTCAGCGAGTCCATTTTGCGGCGTTCAAGCACGCCCATATTGAGCTCGCGCAGGCGGGCATCCAGGATAATCTCGCAGCCGCAGGCTTCGGCGATGATCTCTGCGGTGCGGCGAGTACGGCCTAAATCGCTGCTGATAATGTGGGTGATGCCAAGGGCTCTGGCTCGTTCGGCCACTTGCCAGGCCTGACGTTCTCCGTTTTCAGTCAGCGCGCTGTCTGACTGCCCCTGAATGCGGCGCTCAGCATTCCACTGCGTTTCGCCATGACGAACAAGGTATACCTGTAACATGCGTTTTTTCCGTTATACTCCGGTCACGAAATATCGAGAGTTCTGACTTATTATGAACCATGTCGTAGCTGCAACAACCAATCCCGCCAAAATTCAGGCGATTCTGCAGGCGTTTAGCGAGATTTATGGCGAAGGATCCTGCCATATTGAGCCCGTGGTCGTCGATAGTGGCGTGCCGGAGCAGCCCTTTGGTAGTCAGGAAACGCGAACTGGCGCACGATGCAGAGTAGCGAATGCCCGGGAGATCAGACCAGATGCCGACTTCTGGGTCGCCATCGAGGCCGGTATTGACGAAGGGAGTACCTTCAGTTGGGTGGTGATCGAGAATCGGCAGCAGCGCGGTGAAGCCCGTTCGGCAACCCTGCCGCTGCCAGACATCATTCTGCAAAAAGTCAGCGCAGGCCACGCTCTGGGGCCGGTGATGTCCGACTATACGGGTATCAATGAGATTGGGCGTAAAGAGGGAGCGATTGGGGTGTTCACCGCCGGAAAGCTCACGCGTACTAGCGTTTACCATCAGGCGGTGATTCTGGCGCTAAGTCCATTTCATAACGAGATTTACTGCCGGGAAAATATTTAGCGGTTTGAGCTGCCACTCTGCAGCAGCTCTTTTTCCAGCCACGCCCGTAACTCCGTCGGCGCAGCTTTCAGGCTGTTAGAGCCGCGGGTGATGGTTGCAATCCCCGCGCCCAGTTCATTCTTCAGCTCACGCTGGCTTAGCTCACCGCGCAACAACTCTTCGATAATGCGTACTCGCGTGCCTAACGCCGTACGCTCATCCGGCGTCAACAGCAGCGTCAGCAGGGGCATGTGAAGCTCCTGCCCAAAAGCTTGCTGTAACAGCCCCACAAAGCGGAGCCACTCTTTATTACTTTGCTCGGCCTGTTCCGCCGAATACTGAGAGAGCTGAGTCATGTCAGGCCACCATACTCTTTAACTAGTACGGCAGCATAACATACTCTCCGCGCAATCAGTAACGCCGCTGCCACTCGCTGTCAGACAGAATCTTGTCCGGCTGCCCCATGAAATAGCGGTAATAGGCATCGTAGGCCAGCACGTTTTTCACATAGCCACGCGTCTCAGAGAACGGAATGCTTTCCACGAATGCGATGGCGTCAATCCGCCCCGCGCTGTTACCCAGCCAGGTCCGCACGCGCCCCGGCCCTGCGTTATAGGCGGCGGAAGCAAAGATACGGTTGTTCTCAAACTGCTGGAACACATACTGCAGGTAGCTGGTACCGATATTGATGTTGGTGTCAGGATCCAGAAGCTGCACCGGGCTGCTGTAGCCTGGAATACTGAACATTTTCACCGTATGGGTGGCGGTGCCCGGCATGATCTGCATCAGGCCGCTTGCCCCCACCGGGGAACGCACTTTCGGATTCCAGGCACTTTCCTGGCGGGCAATCGCCATGGCATAACTTTGTGGCACAGTTTTGCCGCTAACGTAGCGGGCAAAGGTGCCTTTATAAGCCAGCGGGAAGCGCTCTTCGAGATTATCCCAAAGCTTGCCGGCAATAGTTGCCTGCACGCTGAGATCCCACCAGTCCTGCTCAAAAGCATAGCGCGCCAGCCCGGCCTGCTCCTGCTTGCTGCGGCTGGTGACCAGGTTTGCCCATTCGCTCCGCGCGGTGTTGTCCATATTCCAGTACATCAGCTCGCGGACACGGGCCATTTCAGGCCCCTGCACCAGCGCAGGATTAACAGGCTCGGCTTTATCCACGCGCAGGGGGTATTCCTCCCCAAGCCGCTGGGCGGCAACCATCGGGTAGAAGCCGCGCTGCTGCATCAGGGCACGAAGAATACCTTTCGCTTCGTCTTCACGTCCCCGCTCCAGCAGTAAATCAGCCTGCCAGTAGCGCCATTCGTCTTTCTCTTTGGCTTCCATCGGCAAACGGGCCAGCCAGGTATTCAGCCCAGTTCGGTCTCCGGCGCCCAGCGCCATACGCACGCGCCGCTCAATCAGCGAGGTAGACTGGGAACGCATAATAGCGTCATCCCGCCAGCGAGCCTGTTCATCCGTCACGTCGCTGCCCATCAATCGCCAGGCCACAACGTCACGCAATTCCTGCACCTGTTCATCGGTCAATTTCTGTGCCTGAGCCAGGGACGGGATCATCAGGCGAGCATTCTCTACATCCTGACGGGCAACGCTTGCGAAGGCGATAGCGGCCGCCTGACGAGTGAAATCCGTCGCCCCCACCGTATTAGCGAAGGTCAGCACCGTGCCAGGATTATTTTGCAGGCTGACCAGGGCGCTGGAGATGGTCTGATATTCCGCTGGCATCTGGTTCGCCAGCACGTTCACCAGCGAGGTATTCCCCTCTTTCATCGCCAGGCGGATTCGCTCAAGGTAAGCCAGCGGATCCTGCGTGCCGGAAGCTCGCCACGCCGAAAACAGCGCATCACAGCTCGACGGCTGGCTCTTTCCCGTCAGCCAAAGTTCTTTCGCACCGGCCCAGGCGGCATCCGCTTGCCCGGTATTCCATTTGGCAAAGTAGTAATTACATTTTGCTTCGTTAGTGGCAGGCGGCTCGGGGCTAAAGGCCAGCAAACCTTGCCAGTCCTGCCGCCTTGCCAGCTCGTTAACAAACCGGGAGCTTAAGGTACGCGCCGGAGGCAAAGTTGGGTTCGCCTGGATAAATTGGGCCACCGCCACGGTCGGCTCGTTCATCAGGTCGTCGGTGAGCTGACGGTATTCAAGATAAGGATAAAGAGGATAGGTCTGCAGCGTGGGCATGAGCTGCTGCACCACGTCCATTTGCTTGTTATCCCAGGCCTGTTTAATTTGCGCGTAGCGGTTGCGCTGCTCATCGAGAGAATCTGCACGTACCGCACCGTTTAACATCACCAGGCTAACGCCCGCGGCAAGCAACTGCCATACGACTTGTTTGGCTTTTACCACACCTTCTCCTCATTATTTTCCTGACGGCATCATGCCTGCGCTGCAATAAGCGAATGCATTCATGCTAACCAGGGGAGACGCAATACGCCACGTCCGGAAGGGATATTTTGGTCATGAAACGTATAAAGACGCCCTGCGCGGCAGAAGCACGATACCCCGCTGGGATTAGACCGTGAAAACCGCTACACTTCGCCTTTGTTAAGTACCATCTTACATCACGATAAAAGAGGCAAAGTCGCACTGTGGCTCAATTCGTTTATACCATGCATCGTGTCGGCAAAGTTGTCCCGCCGAAACGACATATTCTGAAAAATATTTCGCTCAGCTTCTTCCCTGGCGCCAAAATCGGCGTACTGGGTCTGAACGGTGCCGGTAAATCCACCCTGCTGCGCATCATGGCCGGCATCGATACCGATATCGAAGGCGAAGCCCGTCCACAGCCAGGCATCAAGATCGGCTACCTGCCGCAGGAACCTAAGCTGAACCCGGAACACACCGTACGTGAGTCCGTAGAAGAAGCGGTTTCCGAAGTGGTTAACGCGCTGAAAGGCCTGGACGAAGTCTACGCCAAATACGCCGAGCCGGACGCGGACTTCGATAAGCTGGCCGCGCAGCAAGGCAAGTATGAAGAAATCATCCAGGCGCACGACGGTCATAACCTGAACGTGCAGCTGGAGCGCGCCGCCGATGCCCTGCGCCTGCCGGACTGGGATGCAAAAATCGAGAAGCTGTCCGGGGGTGAACGCCGCCGCGTTGCGCTTTGCCGCCTGCTGCTGGAAAAACCAGACATGCTGTTGCTCGACGAACCAACCAACCACCTGGATGCAGAATCCGTGGCATGGCTGGAACGCTTCCTGCACGACTTCGAGGGCACCGTGGTGGCGATCACCCACGACCGTTACTTCCTCGACAACGTCGCCGGCTGGATCCTCGAGCTTGACCGTGGGGAAGGTATTCCATGGGAAGGTAACTACTCCTCCTGGCTGGAGCAGAAAGATCAGCGCCTGGCGCAGGAAGCCTCAACGGAAGCGGCTCGCCGTAAATCCATTGAGAAAGAGCTGGAGTGGGTTCGTCAGGGCGCTAAAGGCCGTCAGTCTAAGGGCAAAGCCCGTCTGGCACGCTTCGAAGAGCTGAACAACACCGAATACCAGAAACGTAACGAAACCAACGAACTGTTTATTCCACCTGGCGCACGTCTGGGGGATAAAGTGGTGGAAGTTAACAACCTGCGTAAATCTTACGGCGACCGCCTGCTGATTGACGATCTGAGCTTCTCCGTCCCGAAAGGCGCCATCGTCGGCATCATCGGCCCGAACGGCGCGGGTAAATCCACCCTGTTCCGCATGATGTCCGGTCAGGAACAGCCTGACAGCGGCTCTATCACCCTCGGCGAGACCGTGAAACTGGCCTCCGTTGACCAGTTCCGTGACGCCATGGATAACAGCAAAACCGTGTGGGAAGAAGTCTCCGGCGGCCAGGATATTATGCGTATCGGCAACACCGAGATGCCAAGCCGTGCCTACGTGGGCCGCTTTAACTTCAAAGGCGTTGACCAGGGCAAACGCGTGGGCGAGCTGTCCGGTGGTGAGCGCGGTCGTCTGCATCTGGCGAAGCTGCTGCAGGTTGGCGGTAACGTACTGCTGCTCGATGAACCAACCAACGACCTGGATATCGAAACCCTGCGCGCGCTGGAAAACGCCCTGCTGGAGTTCCCGGGCTGCGCGATGGTTATCTCGCACGACCGCTGGTTCCTGGACCGCATCGCTACCCACATTCTGGATTACCAGGATGAAGGTAAAGTCGAATTCTTCGAAGGGAACTTCACCGAATACGAAGAGTACAAGAAGCGTACCCTCGGCTCAGATGCCCTGGAGCCAAAACGCATCAAGTACAAGCGTGTGACCAAGTAAAAATATAGGGCCGCAATTGCGGCCCTAAGTTTAATAGGTTGCCCAGGACAAATATTCTCCCTGATGCTCCTCACTTCCATTTTTAAATAAAATGCACTGTAACTTCCCTGAACGATTAAAACCTATAACAATGTTATCTCCAGGTTGTGCATTATTCATTATGTAATTAGGCTCATAGTAGAAACGAAACTCAGAGCGAGATTCATTACTTGCGCGTGCTTCATACCACGTCACATCAACATCAGCCTTAACATCGCTGCCTCTGATTGAAAAAGAAGCCGTTAGCTCTCTTTTATCAGCTCCGAAAATATTCTTTAATGCAATAACACCATTAAATTCTTTCTGATCAACGAGCTCGCTCTTTGACAATGTTTTAATACAAGCTAAATCCAACTCTTGAGCACGACGTCCAGACATATTTTCTCCTTCATATAAACATTGAACGACTATGGATGAAAGAGAACATTACTCTACATAGGGAATATAAAACGTTAACCCACGCATGCGAATAAAAATGAGCTTAAAAAAACAATAAGAAACAACAAGAAATAATTGATTTAATTTTAAATAAAAACTACATCATTAATCACTTAATAATTGCGAGAAAACTCTCTCGCAATTATCATGAATTAAATAATAAACCTTTGGAAATATTATTCCCGCTGCTCACCCATCATCTCTTTCACCAGATCCACGCAGCGCAGGAAGCGCGAGTCATAGTCGGACTCTTCGACGTGAATAAACTCGATGTTGTTCTCTTGGAGCATCTCCACCAGCAGGTTCTGGAACGATTTTCTGTCCACATCGCTGCCAAGGCTGCGTAAACCGTCGGCCACCCACGGCGTATTATTTTCCAGCAGGATAACCAGATCAAAGCGGTACTCGTCGATCAGCGCCTGTACAAACGGGTGCTCGCGGCCTTCATACTTCTTGCAGAAGGCCTGAGTGGTCACAAAGTCGGTGTCGATAAACGCCACTTTATTGGCGTACTTCACCGCAAAATCGACGTACTGCGCATGGCCGATGGCAATTTTGTCGTAGTCGGAATATTGCAGCGCCATTTCGTCACCGCCCAGGTGCGAGAAAACGTAATCCCGCCCGTATTCCCAGGCGCTGGTGGTATTGAAGATGTTGGCAAGCTTGTTCACCATCCACGACTTCCCGCTCGACTCGCCGCCAAGTATCGCCACCGTGCGCACAAAGAACGGTTTTACCTCAGTAGGAATGTATTCCCAGTAGCGGAACGGGTTTTCACGGATTTGTGTGCCGCTGATGTTCATAAAGGTTCGCTTTGGATCGACCACCACCGTTTCGATCCCGAGGTGTTCGGTAAACTTCGCGGCGTCCCCTTCTTCCGAGGTATAGATCCGGTCTGGCGAAATACCTTTGCTGTCCATAAACGCTTTAATCCCCCGGCTCCAGACGTCCCAGCCGTGGGGATAAGGCTCCATCCCCTCCTCGTTAAAGGAGTGAATGCGGATATTCTTCTGATATTTAAAAGTTTGCAGCAGCCAGCGCAGGCGGTCACCGGTGGTTGGCTGCTGGGACATCGCGCTATCGTCAAACAGCGCGCGGTCGCGGGGCTCATCATAGCCCATGATGATATGCAGCTCGTCCACCTGGCTACAGGCGCGCTGGATCAAGTAGATATGCCCGGTATGCAACGGATAAAACTTACCGAACACCACGCCGACTTTCTTTTCGCGACGCGGGAATTCCAGCCCAAGGAAGCGGTGCAACGCCTCCAGTTTTTGCGCGCTGGGGCTTTTGATTTTCGCGTTCAGTAACTGGCTCAGGTAGCCTTTAGTCATGCCGCTGGCGTCCGCCACCTGCTGTAAGGTACAGCCCTGTTGGCGAATAGCCGTTTTAATATAGTCGAATGACGACACGCGCTGCCTCCTGCCGGAGCGGGAACGGTTCCCGCAAGTTACTCAATTATAAGTCGTCGAATACAGAAAGCGCATCAGCAAGTTTTTTCACGCCGAAGACCTGCATCCCTTCAGGAATTTTTTTCGGTACGTTGGCCTGGGGCACAATTGCGCGCTTAAAGCCATGTTTCGCCGCTTCGGAAATACGCTCCTGGCCGCTGGGTACCGGGCGGATTTCACCCGCCAGCCCGACTTCCCCAAATACGACTAAATCCTGCGGCAAGGCTCTGTCGCGCAGGCTGGAAACCATCGCCAGCAGCAGCGCCAGGTCGGCGCTGGTTTCGGTAACCTTTACGCCGCCCACCACATTCACAAACACATCCTGATCGGCCATTTGCAGGCCGCCGTGACGGTGGAGTACGGCCAGCAGAATCGCCAGGCGGTTTTGCTCCAGGCCAACGGCCACGCGGCGAGGGTTGGACATCATCGACTGATCCACCAGCGCCTGAATCTCAACCAGCAGCGGACGAGTTCCTTCCCAAACCACCATCACCGAACTGCCCGGCGTCACTTCATCGCCCCGGCTAAGGAAAATAGCCGATGGGTTGCTGACTTCACGCAGTCCCTGCTCGGTCATCGCGAACACGCCCAGCTCGTTCACCGCCCCAAAGCGGTTTTTATGGCTGCGCAGGGTACGGAAGCGGGAATCGGCGTCACCATCTAGCATGACTGAACAGTCGATACAGTGTTCGAGGACTTTTGGCCCCGCAAGAGAACCGTCTTTCGTGACGTGCCCGACCATCACGATCGCCACGCCTTTCGTCTTCGCAAAACGCGTCAGGTAGGCTGCAGTTTCACGCACCTGGGCCACACTGCCCGGCGAAGACTGCACGTCCGCCATGTGCATGACCTGGATCGAGTCGATCACCATCAGCTTCGGCTGTTCTTCCTCGGCGATCATACAGATCTGTTCGATGCTGGTTTCCGACAGCATATTGAGGTTTTGCGTCGGCAGGCCTAACCGATGCGCGCGCATCGCCACCTGCTGAAGTGACTCTTCGCCAGTGACGTACAGGGTTTTCATTTGCTCGCTCAGCTTGCAAAGCGTTTGCAGCAGCAACGTTGATTTCCCTGCGCCAGGGTTACCGCCGATCAGAATGGCGCTGCCCGGCACTACGCCGCCACCCAGCACCCGGTCAAACTCTTTAAAACCGGTAGAAAAGCGCGGCAATTCTTCCAGGCTGATGTCCGAAAGCTTTTGTACGCGGCTGACGCCCGCGCTCCCGGCATAGCCGGAAAGGCGCTCGTTGCGGGCAACCTGTGGAGAAGCGGCGATGCGCACTTCGGTAATGGTATTCCACGCGTGACAGGCGCTGCACTGCCCCTGCCAGCGCGGGTAATCCGCACCACACTCGTTACAAACAAATGCGCGTTTTGGAGCTTTCGCCACCTTTATACCTCTTGTTAACGTTCTTCCTGAATCAGGCTGCCGGAAAGGATGCAGAACACGCCCATCAGATCCGCATGACGGATACTGACTTCGCTCTTCTCGTTGACCTTCGGCTTAGCGTGATAGGCAATCCCCAGGCCTGCGGCGTGGATCATCGGTAAATCATTGGCCCCGTCGCCAATCGCAACGGTTTGCGCGGCGGGGATTTCATATTTTTCGGCCAGGCGCTTCAAAGTGACCGCTTTGAACTTCGCGTCCACAATCTGCCCCAGCACTTCGCCGGTCAGCTTACCGTCGCAAATTTCAAGTTCGTTAGCGACCACCGCCGTCAGGTTTAATGTGTCGCGCAGGTATTCGGCGAAGAAGGTAAACCCGCCAGAGGCAATCGCCACTTTCCAACCCAGCGTATCGAGATTTTGTACCAGAGATTTTAGCCCCGGCATCAGCGGTAGCTCGTCGCGAACCTGGCGTAAAATATTAGCATCCGCGCCCTTCAGGGTCGCCACACGCTGGCGAAGGCTGGCGGTAAAATCCAGCTCGCCGCGCATTGCGCGTTCGGTGACTTCAGCCACCATTTCACCCGTTCCCGCCAGTTTGGCGATCTCGTCGATACACTCGATCTGAATGGCTGTGGAGTCCATGTCCATGACCAGCAGACCAGGCGTTTTCAAATGTGGGATTTTGCCCAGCGGCGCCACGTCCAGCCCGGCTTCATGCGCAAGCTTGGTCGCGCGCGGCGTTAAAGAGCCGGCCAGGCGAATAACCTGATAATCTTCCACGCACCAGGCGGTCACAATCACCATCGCCGCCCCCAGCTTGCGCTGGTATTTGGTCAGACACTGCTTGTCCAGATTACGCCCGTACAGGAGCCAGCCACTGCGGCCAGCGCGGTAGTCCAGCGGCATCACTTCGTCGCCGCTCAGGGAAAGCGGCAACCCAGGCCAAAGTGAAACATCGTTAGGCAAATCGCACCAGGTCAAACTGTTTGGCATTGCGGCTCCAGAATCAAGTAAACATACCCTTTTGCAGTCGGATTGCGGGCTGATGGCAAGGGATTTTTCTCCTCGCGCTGGCGTAAAGCCTGAGCTTCTGCCCTTTGAAGGATGCAGGGTATCCGGGTAAAAACAACGCATGAGGCTACCTTGTCCGCCTTGCTTCTGGCAACATTAAAGTAAGCAATTTTCCAAAGGTGCATCATGGTTCGGGTAAAATTTAAATTTCGGCTCCACCGCGCAGTGATTGTGCTGTTCTGCCTCGCACTTTTGGTGGCACTAATGCAGGGCGCGTCCTGGTTCAGCCGGGGCAGCCAGCAGGCGCGAAACGTTCAGTTAGAGGAGCTGGCCCGCACCCTCTCCCGTCAGGTCGCGTTTAATCTGGTTCCCGTCATGAAAACTGAGAATCCGGATGAAAAACGCATCTCCACCGTGCTTAACCTTTTGACTAAGGATAGCCGTATTCTGGATGCCGCCGTGTACGACAGCGAAGGTGACCAAATTGCGCGGGCGGGGGAAAACATTGAGGTTCGCGATCGCCTGGCGCTGGACGGCCAAAAAGCTGGCAGCTACTTCAACCAACAAATCGTCGAACCTATCACCGATAAAAACGGGCCTATCGGCTACCTGCGCATTACCCTGGACACCCACACGCTTGCCACCGAAGCTAAGCAAGTGGACAACACCACCAATATTCTGCGCCTGATGCTGCTGCTCGCCGTCGCGATCGGTATTGTGCTGACCCGCACGCTCCTGCACGGCAAGCGCACCCGCTGGCAGCAGTCACCGTTCCTGCTTACCGCCAATACGAAAGTAAAAGAGGAAGACGAGCCTAAGTAAAGCTCCCTCAGTAAATTCGCCGAGATGGCGTCATGCTAAGATGACGCCATTCTTCTGGGAAAAGGATCTTTGTTATGTCGACTTTGCGTTTGCTTATCTCTGACTCTTACGACCCTTGGTTTAACCTGGCCGTTGAAGAGACTATTTTTCGGCAGATGCCCGCCACTCAGCGGGTTCTGTTTCTATGGCGTAATGCAGATACGGTAGTGATTGGCCGCGCCCAGAACCCGTGGAAAGAGTGCAATACCGGGCGCATGGAGCAAGATAACGTTCGGCTGGCAAGGCGCAGCAGCGGCGGTGGCGCGGTGTTCCACGACCTGGGCAACACCTGCTTCACTTTTATGGCCGGCAAACCCGAATACGACAAGAGTATTTCCACGGCTATCGTACTGAACGCCCTGGCGAGCCTTGGGCTGGAAGCCACCGCATCCGGGCGCAACGACCTTGAGGTCGAAACCGCCGAAGGTACGCGCAAGATTTCAGGTTCCGCCTACCGGGAAACCCTGGATCGTGGGTTTCATCACGGCACTTTGCTGCTGAATGCCGATCTGAGCCGCCTGGCAAACTACCTCAATCCCGATCCGAAAAAGCTCCAGGCCAAAGGCATTACCTCCGTAAGAAGCCGGGTCGCCAACCTCAGCGACATCAAGCCAGGCCTGACCCACGAGCAGATAGCCGACGCAATTACGGCAGCATTTTTCGCTCACTACGGCGAGCGTGTGGAAGCCGAGCATATCTCCCCGGAAGCGCTCCCCGATCTGCCAGGGTTTGCCGACACCTTTGCCCGCCAAAGCAGCTGGGAGTGGAATTTTGGCCAGGCTCCGGCCTTTACGCACCTGCTGGACAACCGCTTTACCTGGGGGGGCGTTGAGCTACATTTTGACGTCGAAAAAGGGCATATCACCCGCGCCCAGGTGTTCACCGATAGCCTGAACCCTGCCCCGCTTGAAGCGCTGGCCAGCCGATTAAAAGGCTGCCTGTACCGCAGTATTTTGCTGCAGCAGGAGTGCGAAACGCTGATTTACAGCTTCCCGGAACAGGAAGCCGAACTGAGAGATCTTTCAGCCTGGATTGCTCAGGCGGTTCGTTAAGCCAGCCGCCGAAGTCTCTCGCTTAACCGCTCGACTTGCTCAGCCATTCCCGCCGCAATTTGCCGGAATGGCTCGCTCAGCATCACATTCAGGCTAAGCTCCTGCCAGTAGCGCTGCGCCCAGGGCTGCATCTCGAGCCACACTTCGCCGGGGATGTCGGCATCGATATTAACCTCAATGCAGCCTGTTCGCATATTGCCTGAACTGCCCGGAGCCCAGGCCATAGGCAGCATATCGTAGACCGGTGTGAGCTCAAGCGGACGGTCAGAGAGAAAGAAAGAGAGGTTCCCGGCATGCATATCGCTGTTACCAATCAGTCGGCCAAACACCCAAATGCGCTGCACCTGCCGAAGCGTGGCGGCCTCAACCATCCCCTCTTCTTTTAGACGCGTCACGGCTTTAGGCCAGCTAAGCACGCCCGCCGCATATTCACTTTGCACGCTTTCAAGAGAGACAATACTGCGCCGCCCGAAAACGCCCACGCAGTCAAAGCGCTCAACTTCGAGAAAGACCTGCCCGCTGACCGTCGAAAGTAGATCACACCGTGCGGCAGCAATCCCAACATCATTTAGCAGCGTTAAAGCGCTGGCCTCAGCGGCCAGTAGATCCGCCCATCGACGCTGGTTATCGTTCCGCATAGCCGGGGTGAACTTCACAAGAGCATGTCGTGGCCCGCGAAGCGTTTCACTGTAGCAGGTGAATTTAGGCTGCTCGCCTCCGGCGGATGAGCCGACAATTTCACCGTCTATCGCCCTGTGAGCAAGCTCAGCGTAAACCTTCAGGCGTTCATTATGAGGAATGGCTTCGGGAACGTCTTTCTCTGTCCACAGGCGATAACTCTCTTCGCCCACCAGCCAGCCGCCCAGATTTTCCTGCCGCTGCACAGAGAGCGCCAGAAGCACATCCTCTTCTCGCCACAGCCGAATATCTTCCGGCAAATCGCTGTCTTTAGCTAACTCACGCCCCCAGGCTCGCCCCAAAAATCCCTGCGGCCGGAGATCGGTCAGGTACCAGGGCAGCCCGTCAAACCAGCGGCTGTCGCCGTTGTGATGCACCACGAGGCAACTGCCTTTCGGCCACACGGGATAAAGCACACCAAATACCCAGGCTTTACCGACGTCGTCAATCTGCCAGAGCTGAAACTCGCGGTGCTGCCTTACCGGATGCTTTAATCCGTACAGCGTCGCACGCGCTGAACCGAATTTGATAACGTCAGGCTCAAGCGCTACCCGGCGAGAGAAAGTCGCCTGGCTGATACCCAGCCGTTGGGCCAGTGTTCTGGCTGAAAGAGGCCCGGTAAGAAGAAGGTCCGCTAGTTCGCTCATGTGAATAGATAAATGAATAGATACTTGAATTGATTTATAGCCTTGAATGGCAGACAGGTAAAGGTGATTAACCCAAAATAAGAAATAAAATGAATAGATAAATAGCATAAAAAAGGCGCCCTAAGGCGCCCTTTAAACGAGAAAAAAACTTACTCTTTGTCGCCCAGCAGGACGGATTCCAGAGCAATTTTGATCATGTCGTTGAAGGTAGTCTGACGCTCAGCGGCGGTGGTCTGCTCGTGAGTACGGATGTGGTCAGACACGGTACAGATAGTCAGCGCTTTTGCACCGAACTCAGCCGCTACGCCGTAGATCCCGGCCGCTTCCATTTCCACACCCAGAATGCCGTATTTTTCCATCACGTCGAACATGGACGGATCCGGCGTGTAGAACAGGTCTGCAGAGAAGATGTTGCCCACGCGAGCGTCAACGCCCAGCGCTTTTGCAGCATCAACCGCGTTACGAACCATATCGAAGTCCGCGATAGCCGCGAAGTCGTGATCCTTGAAGCGCAGGCGGTTAACTTTAGAGTCAGTACACGCGCCCATACCGATCACCACGTCGCGCAGCTTAACGTCTGCACGAACCGCGCCGCAGGAACCCACGCGAATGATTTTCTTCACGCCGAAGTCGGTGATTAGCTCTTTCGCGTAGATGGAGCAGGATGGGATGCCCATACCATGGCCCATAACGGAGATCTTACGGCCTTTGTAAGTCCCGGTGAAACCGAGCATGCCGCGCACGTTGTTCACTTCACGCACGTCTTCCAGGAAGGTTTCCGCGATGTGCTTAGCGCGCAGCGGGTCGCCCGGCATCAGTACTACGTCAGCGAAATCGCCCATTTCTGCGTTAATGTGTGGCGTAGCCATTGTGTATTCCTTGATTTTAAAAGTTAGCAATCAGACGGGCAACCGCCCGCCCAAAGGGATCACAGCATGTTTTTGCCGTAGTCCATGTCGGAAAGACCGAAGTACTTCGCTACCGTCTGGCCGATATCCGCGAAGGTTTCGCGGTGGCCAAGAGAACCGGCTTTCACTTTCGGGCCGTAGATCAGCACCGGAATGTGCTCGCGAGTATGGTCGGTACCCTGCCAGGTTGGGTCACAGCCGTGGTCCGCGGTAAGGATCAGAATATCGTCCTCTTTCAGCAGCGCCATCAGCTCTGGCAGGCGACGGTCGAACAGCTCAAGGCCGCCCGCGTAGCCGGCTACGTCGCGACGGTGGCCCCAGGAGGAGTCAAAGTCGACGAAGTTGGTGAACACGATGGTGTCGTCGCCGGCTTCTTTCATCTCTTTGATGGTGGCGTCGAACAGCGCATCCAGACCGGTTGCCTTCACTTTTTTAGTGATGCCGCAGTTGGCGTAGATGTCCGCAATTTTACCTACGGAAACAACCTGGCCCTGCTTCTCATCAACCAGCTTCTGCAGCACGGTGGCGGCAGGTGGCTCGACCGCTAAGTCGTGACGGTTGCCGGTACGCTGGAAGTTACCCGCTTTATCGCCAACAAACGGACGCGCGATAACGCGGCCAATGTTGTAGCCGCCTTCGGTCAGCTCTTCACGCGCAATTTCGCACAGCTCATAAAGCTTATCCAGGCCGTAGGTTTCTTCGTGGCAGGCAATCTGGAACACGGAGTCAGCGGAGGTATAGAAAATCGGTTTCCCGGTTTTCATATGCTCTTCGCCCAGCTCGTCCAGGATCACGGTCCCGGAAGAGTGGCAGTTGCCGAGGTAGCCCGGCAGGTTGGCACGCTTGACCAGTTTGTCCAGCAGCTCCTGCGGGAAGCTGTTGTCGTGGTCGCTGAAATAGCCCCAGTCAAACAGAACCGGCACGCCGGCGATTTCCCAGTGGCCAGACGGAGTGTCTTTGCCGGAAGAAAGCTCGTGTGCCCAGCCGTAAGCGCCGATAACTTCTGCGTTACCGTCCATGCCTGCTGCCACTTTGCCGGTGGAGCCTTCATGAGCTTTTACCAGCCCAAGACGAGTCAGGTTAGGCAGGTTCAGGGGGCCTTTACGGCCTTTGTCAGCTTCGCCTTTAGCGCAAGCCTCCGCGATGTGACCGAGGGTATCAGAGCCGACATCTCCGAAGCGCTCTGCGTCTTCGGTAGCACCGATGCCGAACGAGTCCAGCACCATAATAAACGCACGTTTCATATTATTCTCCGTACCTTGTGCTCTATAAAATAGGGATCAGATCAGTATACCGTTATTCGGTGACTCGGCGATAGACCGTTGGTGTTTCCTGCGGTGCTTTTTCGTCAATGCTGATTGCCGCTTTCACCGCCTTCGCGGCTTCCTGCCAGCTGGCTTCGTCTTTGGCGTGGATCACCGCCAGCGGACGTTCGCCGTCGATAGATTCTCCCAGACGCGCCATGTCGGTAAAGCCGACGCTGTAATCAATGGTGTCGGAAGCCTGACGGCGACCGCCGCCCATCGACACCACCGCCATGCCCAGCGCGCGAGTATCCATCGCAGAAACAAACCCGGACGCTTCGGCATACACTGCCTTGCTCAGCATTGCCGTCGGCAGGTACTTCGCATAATTTTCAACGAAGTCACTCGGGCCTTTCTGCGCGGCAACCATGCGGCCAAACACTTCGGCTGCTTTGCCGTTGTCCAGCACCGCCTGAAGCTTCGCGCGTGCTTCAATTTCGTCCTTGGCAAGCTTGCCGGAAATCAGCATCTCCACGCACAGCGCCATTGTCACATCGAACAGACGCGGGTTGCGGTATTCACCCGTGAGGAACTGTACCGCTTCACGGACTTCCACGGCGTTACCCGCGCTGGAAGCCAGCACCTGGTTCATGTCTGTCAGCAGCGCGGTGGTCTTCACGCCTGCGCCGTTGGAAACGCCAACGATAGCCTCTGCCAGCTGGGCTGACAGCTCGTAAGTCGGCATAAATGCGCCGCTGCCTACTTTCACGTCCATCACCAGCGCGTCCAGCCCTTCGGCCAGTTTTTTCGCCAGAATGGAAGCGGTAATAAGCGGGATAGAATCCACCGTCGCGGTAATGTCGCGGGTGGCATAAAAACGTTTGTCCGCCGGTGCCAGCGAGCTGGTCTGGCCGATGATGGCCACGCCGACGTCCTTAATAATGTCGCGGAAGCGGTTATCGTCCGGGAAGATATCGAAGCCCGGAATCGCCTCCAGCTTGTCCAGCGTCCCGCCGGTATGCCCCAGACCGCGGCCTGAAATCATCGGCACATAGCCTCCGCAGGCCGCCACCATTGGGCCAAGCATCAGCGAAGTGACATCCCCCACGCCGCCGGTGGAATGTTTATCCACAATCGGGCCGTTGAGGTTAAGGCTTTTCCAGTCCAGCACGGTGCCGGAATCCCGCATCGCCATTGTCAGCGACACCCTTTCCGGCATTGTCATGTCGTGGAAGAAAATGGTCATCGCCAGAGCAGCAATTTGCCCTTCAGAGACGGTGTTGTCGCGAATACCGTTGATAAAGAAGCGAATCTCTTCGTCGCTCAGTACCAGGCCATCACGTTTTTTACGAATAATTTCTTGTGCGAGAAACACGGCAACCCCCTGGGAAATGCGGGTAAAGAGCGGCGGAAAACCCGCCGCAATTAAAGATTACTCTGGATAATTCGAGCCGCAGGCAGAAGGCAAAAGAGCTCATCCCCAGGAACTTACTGAAGTAAGTGATTGGGGTGAGGGAGTGCAGCTAACGCACCTGCGGCTTGAAGCATGACGAGTAATTAGTAGCTGCTGGCGCTTTTGCCGTCCCCATGGCCCAGCGCTTTCAGCAGGCTGGCTAACAGGCTGGACGCCCCGAAGCGGTAATGACGGGAGTCGGCCCAATCGGCGCCGAACAGATCGTCCGCGATAGCCAGGAACTGCGCAGCATCTTCAGCGGAGCGAACGCCACCGGCTGGTTTGAAGCCTACAGTTTTTTCCACGCCCATATCGCGGATCACTTCCATCATGATGCGAGCGCTTTCCGGCGTGGCGTTAACCGGCACTTTACCGGTCGAGGTTTTGATAAAGTCGGCACCGGCTTTAATCGCGATAGTAGACGCTTTGCGAATCAGCTCTTCGGTCTTCAACTCGCCGGTTTCGATGATCACTTTCAGCAGTACGTTAGCGCTGGCACAGGCGTCCTTACACGCTTTCACCAGATCAAAGCCAACCTGCTCGTTACCGGCAATCAGCGCCCGGTATGGGAACACCACGTCCACTTCGTCTGCACCGTAAGCGATAGCGGCGCGAGTTTCTGCCAGCGCGATGTCGATATCGTCGTTACCGTGCGGGAAGTTGGTCACGGTCGCAATGCGGATGTCCGGGGTGCCCTGCTCTTTCAGGGTTTTACGGGCAACAGGGATAAAGCGCGGGTAGATACAAATCGCAGCGGTGTTGCCGACTGGGGTTTTTGCCTGATGGCACAGAGCGATGACTTTCTCGTTAGTGTCATCGTCGTTCAGGGTAGTCAGATCCATCAGTTTCAGCGCACGCAGGCTGCTTTGGGTTAAATCGGTCATAACGCTCTCCAACAAAAGGGAAATAAGTCTCCGGCCTGGAAACTCAACACGTTGGAGCGGACTTGGTTCCTTGAAGAAGAGTGGTCACCTGGGTCACCCTCACGTTGAGATCCTTCTCACCGCACATTGCCGGTTGCAATGTTAGAATTCTAACACCCACCACCGATACAATTTTGTGTCTCGCCTCACAAAAGCCAAAGCATGAATTGCAAGCTTTCATAGAGTATATGTGATTAAAGGAACAAAATAACGCGCTAAATTGCGCCGGGACACAAGAAAATGGCTGGCAGGGCGCCAGCCATCGGTTACCGCTTAATGTTATAATTATAACATTTCTGTTGCAGTTTACAGCGCCAGGAAAAGCCCGGCGATGGTGGCACTCATCAGGTTAGACAACGTCCCCGCCGCCACGGCCTTCATGCCCAGTTGAGCCACATCGTGCCGACGGTTTGGCGCCATGCTGCCCAGGCCACCGATCAGAATGGCGATAGAAGAAAGGTTAGCAAATCCGCACAGCGCGAAGGAGATAATTGCTTTGGTATGGCCGGACAGCACCTGCAGGCCCGCCGCAGCCACTTCGGCATCATCCTTCAGGTAAGCGCCGAAGTTCAGGTAAGCTACGAACTCGTTGATGATCAGCTTCTGGCCGATAAACGATCCGGCCACCATCGCCTCGCTCCACGGCACGCCAATCAGCCAGGCTACCGGGGAGAACACCCAGCCCAGCATCAGCTCCAGCGAAAGCTGTGGATAGTTGAACCAGCCGCCGATACCGGAAAGCATCCCGTTCAGCAGGGCAATCAGCGCCACAAACGCCAGCAGCATCGCCCCGACGTTCAGCGCCAGCTGCATCCCGGAGGCTGCGCCCGAGGCCGCCGCATCCAGCACGTTAGCCGGGCGATCTGGGTCGTTTTTCATCGACTCCAGCTCAGGCGTGTCGTTCGGGGTTTCCGTTTCAGGCAGCATTATCTTGGCAAACAGCAGCCCGCCCGGCGCAGCCATAAAGGATGCGGCAATCAGGTATTCCAGCGGCACGCCCATCTGCGCGTAGCCCGCCAGCACGGAGCCCGCCACGGAGGCAAGGCCACCGCACATCACGGCAAACAGCTCAGAGCGAGTCATGGTCGAGATGTAAGGGCGAACCACAAGCGGCGCTTCGGTTTGGCCAACGAAAATATTCGCCGTCGCCGACAAGGATTCAGTGCGCGAGGTTTTCAATACCTTACGCAGGCCGCCGCCGAGAATACGGATCACTAACTGCATCACGCCGAGGTAGTAAAGCACGGCGATAAGCGAGGAGAAGAAGACAATAATCGGCAGGACTCGCAGGGCAAAAATAAAGCCGCCGCCGCCAAAAACTTCGAACATTTTGTCAGAAACCAGCCCACCAAACAGGAAGGAAATCCCTGAATTGCCGTAGGCGATGACGTTAGCCACCCCTTCAGACATCGCGAGCAGGACTTTACGCCCGACCGGGACATAAAGGATCAGCGCCCCAATACCGATCTGGATAAGCCACGCGCCAATGACGGTACGCAGGTTGATCGCTTTGCGGTTGCTGGAAAGTAAAACGGCGATCAGCAGCAGTGCCATCATGCCGATCAATCCCATGAGTATTTGCATACAGTATCCCTGTGTATCAACTGGAAAGATTCGGGCTTTAGCAGCCCCTTTTAAGCGCGCGGATTATAACCACAGGGGCGAGAAAAGTGCCGGAGTAATCACGTGTAGGACGAAATGTATAGAAACATTTACATAGCAAGGTGAGAAGCATCACACTTTGAGCGTGACTCATTAGAAAGCGAATAATTCGTCTGCGTTGTTTTTCAAGGCGTTAGCAATGATTTCTGCGGGCTCCGGGCGTAATTCACACAGCGCATCGAAGACCCTGGCGACACGTTCCGGCCGGTTGGGCTGCCCCTGCCAGCCGTTCAGCGGCATATCCGGCGCATCGGTTTCCAGCAACAGCGATGAAAGCGGCAAACGGGCCATCACATCCCGGGTTTTGCTGGCTCGCGGATAGGTGATGGTGCCACCGACGCCAATGCGATAGCCCATTGCAATAAACCGTTCCGCCTGCTGTAAGCTGCCGGCAAAACCATGCACCACGCCGGTTCTGGGCAAGTTGTGGCGCTTCAGGTGCAGCGCCAGCTTGTCGTGGGTACGGCGGGAGTGGAGCAGCACCGGCAGATCGTAACGCTTCGCCAGCTTCAGCTGCTCGCTGAGGATAAACTCCTGCCTGTCGAGCTGCGGATCTTCGCGATAAAGATCCAGCCCAATCTCGCCGATGGCGATCAGCTTCTCCGGCTTTTGCCGCAAAAGATCCTCCAGCGCGGCCAGCCCCGTATCATCATGCTTTTCAATCACAATCGGGTGCATACCCAGGGCGGCATAAAGCGCCGGATAATTCTGCGCCAGCGCGAGTACGCGATTGAAACGCCCCGCTTCTATTGCTGGCACAATGATTTTACGAACCCCGGCCTCAGCGGCCAGGGCGAGGCTGTGCTCTTCATCCCCGGTGAAGGGGGGAAAATCAAAGTGGCAATGGGTGTCGTAGAACGTAAAACTCACGCAAGATCCTCATTATCAAACGCCGCATCATTCGCCTGCAGGCCAGGGCTAATCGGCTTGACCAGCGATTCGTTTGCCGCCACAGCAGGAGGAATCACCAGCGGGCCAGGCGTATTAATGCGCGGCAAATGACGCCTTAACGGCGGCTTAGCCACCAGCAGTTTGCCAATGGTGGCCAGGAAATAGCGCCCGCACAAGCGCCCCGTTTGATAATCCGCCGTCAATGAAGGCAGGCGGCTGCCGAGCGCGCTGCTTAATAGCGCTTTCGGAGGGTAAATCTCGAAGATTCGCAGTTTACCGGGCGGCTTCTCAATGAAGCTTTGGATTTCACGGTAGCTTTCCTCGTGGTGCTGCACCAGATTCAACAGCGGCTGCAGGCTGCTGTCGCCCAGCCAGCGTTCCATATGTTTGAACCACTGCGGCGTGTAGTACATCTGTGAAGGTACGGTGCGAATGACCACCAGCGTATCTGCCCCGCGATTAACCGCTTCCCGCACCGGCACCGCATCGCTGATGCCGCCGTCCTGATAGCTGACGCCGTCAATATCCACGCCTGAGCGGTAAAAACCGGGAATGGCGCTGGAGGCTTTCAGCAAATTTAGCCAGGTATCCGTGGTCGGCGAAAAGTAATTCGCCGCATAGTCATCACTGCGGCAGGCGCACATAAAGAACTCTTTTCCCTGTTCAAACAGCGGGTCGGCGCTGGACATCGACAGCGGCAGTCTGGCGGCGGTCGACTCAATCAGCCAGTCGAGATCGATCAGATGCCCTCCGCGCGCAAAGCGGAGCGGATTGAAGAAATCCCTCGTCGTCGTAAAGCGCGTGATGACGCGACGCGCGTATCCCGGCTGGTTACAAACGTAAGCGGAAAGATTCTGCGCCCCGGCAGAGGTACCCAGGAACAGATCAAAAGGGTTGAATTCCGCGCGCATAAATTCGTCCAGAACCCCAGCCGTAAAGATCCCGCGCTGCCCGCCCCCTTCACAAATCAGAGCGAGTTTTCCAGGACGAAAAGGTTTAGTCGCCAGCGGCGCAATATTGCCGAGCGTTACGGGTATACGATTTCCCACCTGCTTTCCTGAATTGCTGTTGTTGTGAATTTCTACCCTATACCCATAGCGCGCTAAGTAAAACGGCGAAAGCCAGTCACGAGGACTGGCTTAAGGTTGCTGACAAAGCGGGAAAAGGCGTAGTTTTTCCCTCTTTGTGGTGAGCAGCCGAAAATCAATGAATTGATTTTCCTGTTTTTTTTAACGAGCCGTCTGGCATTTCTTTTCTGCCGACAGCGGTTTGTCGACAGTATAAAGCCAGTCACGAGGACTGGCTTTTCTTTTGTATCGGCATGTTACTCAATAAGCGTTGCTAAGGACGTCTGCGCCCCATAAACAGGCTGACCAGGAACAGAATGATCCCGACGATAAAGACAATTTTTGCAGCACCTGCTGCGGTACCCGCCAGACCACCGAAGCCCAGGGCCGCAGCGATCAACGCTATTACCAGAAAAATAATGCCCCAACGAAACATAGACTCTCCTTAACCATAGTGAATCTTATCGCTTCTTCACGGGCGCCGAATGGCTAACCCGCAGGCGATAATGTGTAAGGGTGGTGCTTATGGCTTCCCGGCATGAGCCCTGGAAGCCATTTCGGGTGCTGCTTTACTTTACTTTCAGATCGTTTTTAACGCTTTTCACGCCTTCAACAGCTTTGGCAATGCTTTCAGCCTTCTCAGACTGAGCGGCGGATTTCACCTCGCCGGACAGCTGAACCACGCCGTCAGTGGTTTCTACTTTTATATGGCGCGACGGCACAATGCTGTCGGCCAACAATTTCGCTTTGATCTCGCTGGTCGTGGCCGCATCACCGGCATAGCCTTTCACCGACTGTGTTTTCACATCGCGAACGTGAAGTTTGTCGCTCACCGAGGTTACGCCTTCCACTTTTTTCGCCGTGGCGACGGCCTGCTCGGCCTGAGCCTGGCTCTCAACAAAACCGCTCAGGGTGACCACTTTATTGTCGGTTTTGACCGAAATATCGGTACTTTTGATGTTTTTATCGTCAACCAGGGCTGCTTTGACTTTCGCTGTGATGCCGCTGTCGTCCATGAAATTACCGACTTTCGTCATGGAGCTATCGATTTTTTTCCCTGCACTATCGGCGGTAGATTCCGTTTTATTAAGCAGAGTGTCTTCCGCAAAGGCGCTGGTGCTTGCCAGTACAGAACCCAACACAACCGCCAGCAGAGTTTTTGAAATCTTAGTCGTAGTCATCGATTAATTCCTGTAGGTTTGCTCATCATTTGAGCTTTCTCGCTTCCCGTAAGCTGAAAAAAATCAGCTATTAATATTGAGATGACATGAGAAACGCCAACAAGACACCAGAAAATGATTAATTCCCGGAGCTTTCATCCAATAAAATTGTCATCACTTTGTTAAATATAGATCACAATCATAAAAGTGCATGACGTGTTGATGGAAAAATCAGCAATGACGCAGGATTCGCGGGAAATTAAGAGGATTCTGCAAGGGATTAAAAAGACAGGGAAAGTGAGAAGAGCGCGGCGAACGCCGCGCTCTGGCTGATAATTAGTGCTCGCGCGTTTTTCGGAAGGTCACGTCAGGGTAACGTTCCTGGGTAATGTTCAGGTTTACCATCGTTGGGGCGATATAGGTCAGGTTGTCGCCGCCATCCAGCGCCAGCTGAACTTCGTTTTTACGTTTGAATTCTTCAAACTTCTTAACGTCATTCCCTTCAACCCAACGCGCCGTCGCCACGTTGACCGATTCGTAAATCGCTTCCACGTTGTACTCGCTTTTCAGACGAGCAACGACCACGTCGAACTGCAGAACCCCAACCGCACCAACAATAAGGTCGTTGTTGGCAATAGGACGGAACACCTGTACCGCGCCTTCTTCAGACAACTGAACCAGGCCTTTAAGCAACTGCTTCTGCTTAAGCGGATCGCGCAGGCGAATACGGCGGAACAGCTCCGGGGCAAAGTTCGGAATGCCGGTGAACTTCATCATTTCGCCCTGGGTAAAGGTGTCGCCGATCTGAATCGTGCCGTGGTTGTGCAGGCCGATAATATCGCCCGGATACGCTTCTTCCACGTGAGAACGATCCCCGGCCATAAAGGTCAGCGCGTCAGAAATAATGACGTCTTTCCCGATACGCACCTGGCGCAGCTTCATGCCTTTTTCATACTTACCGGACACCACGCGCATAAAGGCGACGCGGTCACGGTGTTTTGGGTCCATGTTGGCCTGGATCTTAAAGACAAAACCGGTGAACTTCTCGTCCGCCGCATCCACCAGACGCGTGTCGGTTTTACGCGGCATTGGGGCCGGCGCCCACTCAACCAGACCATCCAGCATGTGGTCGACGCCGAAGTTACCCAGCGCGGTGCCGAAGAATACCGGGGTAATTTCACCGGACAGGAACAGTTCATGGTCGAATTCGTTAGAAGCCCCCTGCACCAGCTCCAGCTCCTCACGCAGCTGCAGAGCAAGATCCTCCCCGACGGCTGCGTCGAGTTCCGGGTTGCTCAACCCTTTCACGATGCGCACTTCCTGGATAGTGTGGCCTTTACCGGTCTGGTAGAGGTAGGTTTCATCTTTATAAAGATGGTAAACCCCTTTGAACAGCTTGCCGCAGCCGATTGGCCAGGTGACTGGCGCGCAGCCAATCTTCAGCTCGCGCTCAACTTCATCCAGCACTTCCATTGGATCGCGAATGTCGCGGTCCAGTTTGTTCATGAAGGTGATGATCGGCGTGTCGCGCAGACGGGTAACTTCCATCAGCTTACGGGTACGATCTTCTACGCCTTTTGCGGCATCAATAACCATCAGGCAGCAGTCAACGGCGGTCAGGGTACGGTAGGTATCTTCGGAGAAGTCTTCGTGCCCCGGGGTGTCCAGCAGGTTGACCAGGCTGTCGCGATACGGGAACTGCATCACCGAGGTGGTGATCGAGATCCCACGCTGTTTTTCCATCTCCATCCAGTCGGATTTGGCGTGCTGGCTTGAGCCACGGCCTTTTACCGTCCCGGCGGTCTGGATAGCCTGTCCGAACAGCAGCACCTTTTCGGTGATGGTCGTTTTACCGGCATCCGGGTGAGAAATAATGGCAAAAGTGCGGCGTTTAGCCACCTCTTGCAAATAAGGAGACAAAGTCATAATTACATCTTCTGTAAGTGCGCGCGGCCTTGAGCCACGCGGCGAGTGAACGTTATTTGGCGGCTATTTTACCCATCATTGCGGGTTTAACAATCAACAATCATGGCTTACACAGCAGTTGCTCCAGTTCACTTAGCGAGGTGACCTGCCAGGTCGGTTCAATCCCTTCCGGCGCGGTGCGCCCGTGGGCGTTCAGCCAGCAGGTTGCTATCCCGGCGTTGATACCGCCCAGAATGTCGGATTCTGCCGTGTCACCGACCATCAAAACGCGGTCGCGCGGCGGCTGTTTCATCTGCTCAAAGGTATAGTCGAAAATACGGCGGTCTGGCTTAGCGACCCCCACCTGCTCGGAAATCACCAGCAGATCGAAATAGTCACGCAGGCCTGTACGTTCAAGGCGGATCTGCTGCAATGCGGTAAAGCCGTTGGTGATGATGCCAAGTTTAGCCTTGCCCTTCAGCGCATTCAGGAGAGAAACCGCGCCAGGTAGAGGGGCGCAAATTTCAGCCATGGCGGATAAAAAGGCATCGTTCAGCTCCGCTGACGGCACATTCAGCCGCCCTGCCCAGTCCTCAAAACGCCTGAGCTGCAGCTGCAGCGCGGTAATCGCCCCGTTCTGGTAGTCTACCCACAGCGGCTTGTTTACCGCCTGGTACTCCTGGAAATCATCTGCGGTAAAGGTCACGCTGTAATCGAGAAACATGCGCTGCAAGCCGCCGAACGCGTCAAAGGTAAACAGCGTTTCGTCCGCATCAAATAAAATCCAGTCCCAGTTCATCCACACACCTTTTAAAAATTAACCAAGGGGGAGCGCCATCACGATCGCATCTTCCCGACCTTCTTTTGCAGGATAATAATTGCGACGCACCGTCGCTTCGTTAAAGCCCAGGCTTTCGTACAAGGTTCTCGCCGCAACGTTAGAGGCGCGCACCTCCAGCCACAGCGTAAACACATCCCGTTTTTCAAGCTCGGCAATAAGATGCTCAAGCAGCGCTTTCCCAAGCCCTTGCCGCTGATACGCTGGATCAACCGCAATGTTGAACAGCGTGGCTTCATCGAGAATGACCTGCGTCACCGCAAAAGCGGCAAGTTTGCCGTCAACGTCCAGCCGCAAATTGAAATAGCGTTCGCCCTGATTGCTGGCAAAGGTTTTTTCACTCCAGGGAAAAGCATGACTGCGCAGCTCAATGGCATACGCGTCCGCCAAATCATTCGGCGTCAGGGAAGAAATCGTGTTCATGTTCGCAAATCTGTTGCCACAGCGCCTGTCGCGCGTTGCCATTGTGATAAAGCTCGTCAAGCGCAGGGGACGCAAGCTGCGCGCCGCTGAGCGTCAGCGGCTGCTCAACGCCCAGACGCCAGCTATTGCAGCGGCTGTCAGGCGGCATCATCGCAACGCGCTCTGGGGTCAGCTGCATCACTTGCTCAGGGCTTAACGCCATACTGCGTAAAATGTCCTTCACCAGCGGATCGCTCAAGGCTGGTAGCGTCTCAGCCACCATCACTAAACGCACGCCCGCGGGCAAAGAAACCGCAATTTCGCCCTGTAACGCCGTCGGACGCCGCAGCACCCACTGGGTAATACCCAGTTGCTGTAACTGCCAGTCGCGTCGGGAAGGGGAAGTCATAGCGAAACCTGTTGAGAGCGTAATTCGGGCGGCAAATATAGCAAATTCATCGAATCCACGCCATTAAAGCTCTATAATCCACGCTCTGATTTTCCAGGAGCTATTTGATGAGTGCGTTTACCCCGGCGAGTGAAGTACTGCTGCGCCACAGCGATGATTTTACCGAGAGCCGTGTGTTGTTTGCCGGTGACATGCAAGACGACCTGCCGGCGCGTTTCGACACCGCCGCCAGCCGCGCCCACACCCAGCAATTCCACCACTGGCAGGTATTAAGCGCGCAGATGGGTGAGAACGCACAATATGGCCTGGTGGTCAGTGCGGATGACGTTGCCGACAGCAATACGCTTATCTACTACTGGCCGAAAAACAAGCCAGAAGCTCAGTTCCAGCTGATGAATATTCTGTCGCTGATGCCGGTTGGCACCGATGTTTTTGTCGTCGGCGAAAACCGCTCTGGCGTGCGTAGCGCAGAGCAAATGCTGGCTGAAATTTGCCCACTGACAAAAATCGACAGCGCGCGCCGCTGCGGTCTGTATCATGGCCGCCTTGAGCAGCAACCTGCGTTTGATGAAAACAGCTGGTGGGGTGAATACCCTCATGAAGGGATGGCCGTGAAAACCCTGCCGGGCGTCTTTAGCCGTGACGGTCTGGATACCGGCAGCAAACTGCTGCTTTCCACGCTGACGCCGCACACCAAAGGCAAAGTGCTGGATGTTGGCTGCGGCGCGGGCGTACTGGCGATTACTCTCGCCAGCCACTCGCCAAAAGTCCGCCTCACGCTGAGCGACGTTAGCGCACCGGCGGTCGCCGCCAGCCGCGCAACACTTGCCGCTAACGGCATTGAAGGGGAAGTGATCGCCAGTAACGTCTACTCGGAAATCAACGGCCGTTTCGACATGATCATCTCCAACCCGCCATTCCACGACGGGATGCAAACCAGCCTCGATGCAGCGCACCAGCTTATTCGCGGTGCAGCTCGCCATCTGAATATGGGTGGCGAATTGCGCATCGTGGCGAACGCCTTCCTTGCCTACCCGAACGTGCTGGACGAAGTGTTTGGTAGTCATGAAGTTATTGCTCAAACCGGCCGCTTCAAAGTTTACCGCGCCGTGCTGACCCGGGCGGGTAAAAAGCGCTAAACGCGTTAAGGTGCCGCTTTTTGCATCAGTCGGAAAAGCGGCATCAAATTAAGTGTTGACGAAGCTCAGAAAACATCTAGAATGCGCCTCCGTGGTTGTGATACTTCGGTATTACAGGTATGCGAAGGTGGCGGAATTGGTAGACGCGCTAGCTTCAGGTGTTAGTGTTCTTACGGACGTGAGGGTTCAAGTCCCTCTCTTCGCACCAACACAACCACGAAAGATATCGTTCGCACTGCGCGAAGGTGGCGGAATTGGTAGACGCGCTAGCTTCAGGTGTTAGTGTTCTTACGGACGTGAGGGTTCAAGTCCCTCTCTTCGCACCAATGCGAAGGCGATATCAAAACTCTTCAGATGCAAATCTGAAAACTGTGCGAAGGTGGCGGAATTGGTAGACGCGCTAGCTTCAGGTGTTAGTGTCCTTACGGACGTGAGGGTTCAAGTCCCTCTCTTCGCACCACTTCTTATGAAGTGACCCGCTTTCTCTCCTCCAGCTTGTTTATCTCATCGATCCCAAATTCATCACAATCAACAGCAATCCGCTGGCAAATGCTACGCACGATGGCAGTAAAACAAAGTGTCTTAACGTTTTATGGTAGAGCATCAATGCCGTGGCAAGCAGCCCGATAACCACCAGCACGCGCCACTGACTGAAACTGAGATCCAGGCAGGCAAGCAGCGCCACGGCAAGCCCCGCCACCATTACACTCCAGCCACTTTCGAGTCGTCGTTGCAGCATTTTACGCCCCATCATGATAATGATAACCAATATCATATGATAAATTTTCTCAACTGTCAGCGTAAAAACGTGCGCGACCTATAGCTGAAATAGCCAGGGTTGACGTGTCATTTAATGACAGATTTTCAGTAAGGTGATAGATTGAGCGCCGGCTTTAGTTTGCCTTATAAAAATTCCAATAGTTGCCAGAAAAGTCGATAACTCGCTTTTCATTAATACGACACACACAACACCTGACGCGCTTACCCAAGACACAATCGTTCTATGACAGCCCAAACCTGGCGAGCCTTACTCAAAGCAAAGCAGCTGCTTTCTTTACGTTTATTTTTGCTGCTCAACGCCCTGGCAGCCGCTTTTGCTATGCTCTTTCCAATCCATTCGACAATGCGCATAACGACGCCCGTTGCCGCCATTCTGCTGATTAGCCTGGCCTTGCTTGCCTGGCAGATGTGGAATAATAAGCAGCTGATTAACCTGAATATTATCTCGCTATTTCTCGGGTTATTATGGGCGGTGCATATTTTCATTAAAAACGCGGCTATCGGGGATCTGGACACCTCATTTCTGGTGATTAGCCTGATGTCGGTGCTTTTTATTGGCGCTATTGCATTTATTAATAATATTGTGGCTTTCCTGCTGCACAGCCTGCCCGTGGCGCTGGTCGTACTTTGGCTGGGTAATGTTGACCAATGGCTGAGGGTAATTTATTCCATTGCGCTGCCCGCTATCGGAATCGCTATTCAGCATATTATTCAGAAACGTAATGACCGTTTCACCCAGCGGCTGATGAATAAACTGCTCGAAGAAAAAGAGACGCTGACCGATCTCAGCATGCTCGATCCTTTAACCGGCCTGTACAACCGCCGCGGCTTTCAAAACCGCCTCGAGCACATTCAGGCCTCCGGCAGCGGCAGCCATTACGTTTTGCTGCTGGATATCGACCACTTCAAGTCGTACAACGACCACTACGGCCATGCGATGGGCGACCAGGCGTTGATCCGGGTCTCAGCAGCGATTCGCGATGCCGTGCGTTCAAGGGATCTTGTCACGCGCTACGGCGGGGAAGAGTTCATGATTATGCTCACCAACATCGACGCGGAACGTGCGATGCAGTCGGCGGAAAGGATCCGCCAGCGCGTTTTCGATTTGGACATCCCGCATATGTTTAATACCCAGGTCGCGACCAACGTTACCGTCAGTATCGGGCTTGCGCCATTCACTGAAGGCAGCATAGACGATGCGCTGAGCCTCGCGGATAAAGCGCTTTATCAGGCCAAAAACCGAGGAAGAAACAGCATCCTGACAAACGAAATGATTGCCGTGAATTAGCCCGGCGAGACGCGCCAGATCGCAAAAACAGCCATCACCCAGCGGTGGCGGTGAATTCACCTTGCCAGAGATTTCGCTCACCGTTAGTATTGCTAATCATTATCATTTAGATTACTCCCTGACGAAAGTATGGCGCTTCACTCCCTCCAGCTCAGCGATGACAGCGGTTGCTTTGTTCTACCCTGGTCCCCCGCGGCAAGCCCGCAGGCGGATTCGCTGCGGGAGTATTTTGCCGCGCACCGCCCGTACTTCAACGACATCATCAAATTAAACGAACAGGTTCCCGCCACAGCAATGACGCTAAGCGAGTGGCAGCGTCCCACCACGCTAACCTCTCTGATGGCGGCCTACGGCGACCATATCTATCGTCACCAGCCTGAACTTACCCGCGAGCACAAACCGCTGAAGTCTTTGTGGGCGCAATGGTACATCGGCCTGCTGGTGCCCCCGATAATGATGGCGCTGCTGACTCAGCCCAAAGCGCTGAATATTGCCCCTCAGCATGTGCGGGCCGAGTTCCACGAAACGGGCCGGGCAAAATGCTTCTGGATTGACGTGACTGAAGATTGCCGGGCAAGCGAGCAGCCGCTCACTTTGCGACTGGAGAAGTTCATCGTTGAAGGTTTGATGCCCGTCGTGGCGGCGCTGGAAGCCAGCGAAGAGATCAACGCCCGGCTTATCTGGAGCAACACCGGCTACCTGGTGAACTGGTTCTTCGGCGAGCTAAAACCACTGCTGGATGAACAGAGCCTGGCGGCGCTGGTGCAGACCTGTTTCTTTGAAAAACAGCTTTCATGCGGCCGGGAGAATCCGCTTTATCGCACGGTCATCCCGCGTGAAGGCATTCTGGTCAGACGCACCTGCTGCCAGCGCTATAAGCTGCCTGACGTGCAGCGCTGCGGGGACTGTACCCTGAAATAGCAAACGGCGGGTTTCCCCGCCGTTCTTCATTCCGCTAAACCATTAAGCCAGCTGTTGGCTCCCTTCCTCGCTCGCTCTCTGGGCTTCTTCTTTCTCCTGCTCCAGCAGTTGCTTCTCGTACACTTTGAAGAACGGGAAGTAGATGATGGACGACACGCAGGCCAGCAGAATCACCAGGATAGCCGCACGGAAGTCCCAGCCCAGCGCCCAGGCTGCGCCAATTGGGGCAGGAGCCGTCCACGGCACAACGGAAATCACGCGGCCAATCAGATCCAGCTTCATCGCGCCCCAGGCCAGCACGGCGTTGACCATTGGCGCCAGCAGGAACGGAATAAAGAACACCGGGTTCATCACAATCGGCGTCCCGAAGATCACCGGTTCGTTAATGTTAAAGCAGGTTGGCACGATGCTCAGGCGGCCAATGGAACGCAGGTGGGCAGATTTACTGCGCAGATAGCAGATAACCAGCCCCATCGTTGCCCCGGAACCGCCGACCACGATGAAGAAGGTCCAGAACGCTTCCATAAAGATATGCGGCAGAGGTGCACCGGCAGCCAGCGCGCCCTGGTTAAGGCCCAGGTTGGTCAGCCAGAACATCTGCAGCATCCCGGAGACAATCGCCGCCCCGTGGATACCCGCAAACCACAACAGGTGAGCAATCAGTACGGCAAGGAGAATCGCCGGCAGAGAATCCGCCGCGGACACCAGCGGTTTGAACAGCGCCATAATGGCCTGAGGGATCAGCATATCGAACTGGGACTGAATAAACAGGCTCAGCGGATACAGCGTCAGCACCACAACCAGCACCGGGATCAGCAGATCAAAAGAGTTTTTGATCATCGGCGGCACCTGGTCCGGCAGCTTGATGCCGATGTTATGCGCCTTCAGGAAACGCATCATCTCTACGCAGTAAATCGCCACCAGGATTGCGGTGAAGATCCCGGTGCCGCCAAGGCTGTCCACCGGCAGCGTACCTTTGGTTTTCGGGGCCGCAACCACCAGGAAAGCCATCAGCGACAGCATGGCGCACATGAAAGGATCGAGCCCGTGCGATTTAACGTAGTGTTTACCCAGGTTGTAGGCGATCGCCGCACAAATGTAGATAGACATGATGCCCATCGTCATATCAAACGGCGTTAAAATCTGCCCTTCAAACTGCTTCGCCAGGTCGAGCCAGGCGCGAGCAAAGCCCCATGTCGTGGTGGGCGAAAACGGGGGATAAGCAAAAACCAGCAGGAACGAGCCGACAATCATAAATGGCATCGCAGAAATAAAGCCGTCGCGAATGGCCATCACGTGACGCTGGGAAGAAATGCGGCCAGCTATCGGGCTAACGTAGTTCTCAACAAACCGAAAAATTAAATTAAAAGCAGCATGGTTGGAAGACATAGTGGCTCTCCTGTCAGGCTATCAACGCGAGTGCGTCGGCGAGAATTCTGTCGCCGCGCATCATTCCGTAATCCATAGAGTTAATGACCGTGACCGGGATCCGTTTGGGCGCGGCCTGAGCCTTAAAATCTTCCAGACGGTATTTGATCTGCGGACCGAGTAAACAGCAATCAAATTCAGGCATAACATCCGTGAACTCTTCGATACCTACCGCCTTGATCTCAACCTCAATCTGTTGATCCTGGGCGGCCTGTTTCATCCTGTTCACGACCATACTGGTAGACATACCAGCGGCACAGCATAAAAGGATACGTTTCATAGACGACTCTTATTATTAGGTACAGGGGGGTTACAGGGTTCAGTATTCCTCGCGGAATTTATTACTGCAACCGGTTACTGCAACCGGTTTCATTGATTGTGAAGGAGATCCAGAAATTTCTGACAAGGCGGGTATGAGATAAGTATAAGCGGTTTACAGAAAGCACAAGCTTATGCGAAATTATTTGCCACCTGGATCAGGAGAAAATCATGAGTTTGCAGTCCGTGCGGCAATTCTTCGCCGACCATGCCCCCGATATAGATATCATCGAGCTAAACCAAAGCACCGCTACCGTCGCGCTTGCCGCCGCCGCCCACAATGTGGCACCCGGACAAATAGCCAAAACGCTCTCATTAAAGGTCAAAAACGACATAATCCTGATCGTCGCAAAGGGCGATGCTCGTCTTGATAATAAGAAACTTAAAGAAGCATTTGGCTCTAAAGCGCGCATGCTCAGCAGCGATGAAGTGGTGAACTGGACCGGGCATCCGGTCGGTGGCGTTTGCCCTTTCGGGCTGGAAAACCCGCTGGCGGTATTCTGCGATATCTCACTCCGCCAGTACGATGAAGTGCTGCCCGCCGCAGGGGCCATTCACAGCGCCGTCCGCATTTCACCTGATCGTATGGCTGAACTCACCCACGCCAAATGGGTGGACGTCTGCCAGTAAGTTTGCTGCAGCCGAAGGCAAAAGACTTTCGGCTCAGTTAACGCTCCAGCCCGATGACACGCTTGCGATACTCATCCGGCGTTTCCTGGGTTAAGCGGCGGAACATCGTAATAAACGCCGATGAACTGCCGTAACCCAGCTCAAAAGCGATATTCTCGACGGTCCATCCCTCGGCCAGCAAAGGCATCGCTTTCACAATTCTTAGCCTCTGCCGCCACTCCGCCAGCGTCATACCCAACTCGCGCTGGCAACGTCTCATCAACGTTCGCTCACTGGTATTGGCCAAAGCCGCCAACGCCGCCACGGAGCGGCTATCCCCAGGGTTTTGTTCCAGGATATTAAGCACCCGCTGAACCACAGGATCGTCCGATCCTGGTAGATAGTTCCCCACCCTTTCGGCCTTAATCAGCCTGTCAACCAGCACGCGCAGGAATCGCGACTCCTCTTCAGAAGGAGGAATACCCGGCGGGTTAAGGTGTAAATGCTCGAGCATCGCCCGGACGAGAGGCGTGATAGCCATAACGGTCACCTGCTGCGGAAACGCTGCGCACTCCGCGAGGCTGACATATACGGAGCTGTGCCACGCCTCCATCCGGTTTTGCGCAAGATGCTGGGTGTCCGGCGGCAGCCAGATACCGTATTGGGACGGCACCACAAAGTGTCCTCCGGCATATTGCACCTCCACGACGCCGCTTACCGCTGAAACAAATTCTCCCCAGGGATGACTGTGTTCCAGGTACAAACCGTGCGCAGGCATCGGCGCGCTACGAAAGTACAGCGTGGCCGGAAGTTCGCCGGTAAAAGGCGCGATAAGGATGCTGGGCGTTTTCTTTGGCACGGATATCCACCTTCAAAGTCGTAGAGAAAACATTGACCGAAACGCACGATGGCATGGCGGTTTCTCACTATATCAAGCATATCACCCCAGTTGATAATGCGTTTTTCGGGAGAAAACGCATGTCCAGATACAAGACCATAGACCGCCTGGCCGTCGCCGGGATGATCACCCTCTGCATGATATGGAGCCTGCAGCAGCCCGGCCTGAAGGCCACGGCTGAAGACGCCAGCCCCATCCTACAGATCGCCTTACGTTCTGGTATAGGCGCGGGGCTGGTCGCACTTTATATGCTGTTGAGAAAAGAGAAAATTCAGTACGCCTCCCTGCCCTGGCTTGCTGGCGCGGGAGCTGGGGTTCTGTTTGCAATCGAGTATTTGTTTCTTGGCATCGGCCTGCGTTATACCAGCGCCGCGCACGGCGTAGTTTTTCTGTATACCGCACCGCTGTTTGCCGCAGTAGGCCTGCACTTTACCCTGCTCTCTGAGCGCCTGACGCCGGTACAGTGGATCGGGATCGTATTGGCATTTATTGGCGTCATCGTCACATTTTCAGCGCCAGATGGTGGGCACTCATCGTTTTTCGGGGATCTCTTTTGCCTGCTTTCCGGCGCATCATGGGGCGCGACCACCGTGCTGGTTCGCACCTCCCGCCTGGCCCAGGTTTCCGCCGCCCAAACGACGCTGTTTCAGCTTGCGGGGGCTTTTATTGTGCTGCTTGCAGCGTCGTACCTCCTGGGGCAAACCCACTTTAACCCCACACCGCTTCTGCTGGCCAATATGGTCTTTCAGTCTGTGATTGTTTCCTTCCTGAGCTTGCTTATCTGGTTTGCTTTACTGCGCCGCTACCAGGCTTCTGCGCTCGGCGCCTTTTCTTTTGTCACGCCTCTGCTCGGGGTCGTGTTTGGCGCCTGGTTACTGAATGAAAAGATAAACGCTGGTTTTCTGCTGGGATCGGTTTTCGTCATCGGCGGCATTGTCTGCGTGAGCTGCAACCAATGGCTGGAAAAAATAATCACGTTTCATCGCCGGAGATAGTGACGCAAAGCTTGATCTGACGCGGCTAATAAAGCGATGCGCTCATGTTAAATGGATCAACGTTAAGCGTATTTCCTTCTCTTTGGTCAGGATCAAGCATGCAGCCAGATGTTGCTTCCCAGCGGGACGTCACTCGTTTATGTATTCAATGTGCGCTCTTTTTACTGCAGCACGGGGCAGAAAGCGCACTGGTCGAGGAGCTTTCAACCCGCCTTGGCAAAGCGCTGGGAATGGACAGCGTGGAAAGCTCAATCTCCGCTAACGCCATTGTACTTAGCACCATTAAAGACAATCAGTGCCTGACGACTACCCGCAAAAATAACGATCGCGGGATCAACATGCACGTCGTCACCGAAGTGCAGCACATCGTGATCCTCACCGAACACAAGCTGCTGGATGCCAGGGACGTTCTCAAACGCTTCGAACACATCAAACCGCTGCGTTACCCACGCTGGCTGGTCGTCCTGATGGTGGGTCTTTCCTGCGGCTGCTTCTGTAAACTGAACAACGGTGGCTGGGACGGGGCGTTTGTCGCCTTTATCGCCAGCTCACTGGCGATGTATGTCCGCCAGCTGCTCACCCACCGCCAGCTTCATCCGCAGATCAACTTCTGCATTACCGCGTTTGTCGCCACTACCGTTTCGGGTCTGCTTATCGCCAAAGGCCCGTTTGCCGCCACTTCCAATATTGCGATGGCCGCGAGCGTGTTATTACTCGTCCCCGGTTTTCCGCTGATTAACGCCGTGGCTGACATGTTTAAAGGCCACGTTAATACCGGGCTTGCTCGCTGGGCGATGGCCAGCCTGCTCACGCTGGCAACCTGTATTGGCGTGGTGATGGCAATGGCGATATGGGGGCTAAGAGGATGGGCATAATCGAATTTCTTCTGGCCCTGCTTCAGGATATGGCGCTGTCTGCCGTGCCGGCGGTGGGCTTTGCGTTAGTTTTTAACGTGCCTCAGCGCGCCCTGCCCTGGTGTGGCCTGCTCGGCGCCATCGGCCACGGCTCGCGTATGGCGATGATGACGGCGGGTTTAAACATCGAGTGGAGCACTTTTCTGGCGTCGATTCTGGTCGGCATCATTGGTATTCAGTGGTCACGCTGGTATCTTGCTCATCCGAAAGTCTTTACCGTTGCGGCCGTCATTCCTATGTTTCCGGGGATCTACGCCTATACCGCGATGATCTCGGCGGTAAAATTGACGCACTTTGGCTACAGCGATCCGCTGATGATCCAACTGGTGACCAACTTCTTGAAAGCGTCATTTATCGTCGGGGCGCTGTCCATCGGGCTCTCTCTGCCGGGACTGTGGCTTTATCGCAAAAAGCCCCGGGTCTGATCGCACAGACAAAATCGCCGTAAAATAAAATTTGCTATTTAATCGCGCACTATCTATATTGAGAAGCATGAAGAAGACACCCACAGAAACGAACGCCCTGCTGCTGGACAACCAGCTTTGCTTCGCGCTCTACTCCGCCAATCTGGCGGTGAACAAGCTCTACCGCCAGCTGCTTGCGCCGCTGCAGCTCACCTATCCGCAATACCTGGTGATGCTGGTGCTGTGGGAGCAGGACGATGTCACGGTGTCGCAAATCGGCGAGCGTCTGTTTTTAGACTCAGCCACCTTAACGCCGCTGCTAAAACGGCTTGAAAGCGCAGGGCTGCTGCTACGTCAGCGCTCCCGCGAAGATGAGCGTCAGGTGGCAGTCACGCTGACCCAGGAAGGGAAAGCGTTGCAGGAAAAAGCGCTGGGTATTCCAGACTCCGTGCGCTGTGCTTCAGCCTGTAGCGTAGACAGCATGCTGGCGCTGAAAGCGCAGCTGGAAACTTTGCGCAGTAATTTAAATACGTAATAATTAATCGTCGATACTGTCGGCGATTTTTAAAACACCATGTAAATCGCACGCTATTTTATAGCGCATACTAAATGTAAGGTGAGGAACCTGCCATGTCTTTAGAAAAAGTCGTTTACACCGCAAAAGCCAAAGCCACCGGTGGCCGTGAAGGTCGTGCAACCTCTTCCGACGGCGTACTGGACGTCAAACTGGGCCTGCCAAAAGAGATGGGCGGCGCGGGTGGCGAAGTCACCAACCCTGAGCAGCTGTTCGCGGCGGGCTACTCCGCATGCTTCCTGGGCGCGATGAAGTTCGTTTCCGGCCGCGACAAAATCTCCATGCCGGCTGATGCTTTCATCGAAGGCGAAGTCGGCATCGGGCCACTGCCAACCGGCTTTGGTATCGAAGCGAAGCTGAACATTCACCTGCCGGGCATGGATGCTGCTGAAGCGAAAAAACTGGTCGATGCGGCACACATTGTTTGCCCATACTCCAACGCAACCCGCGGCAACATTGATGTGACCCTGAACATCATCAACTGATGCTACAGCCGGGGAAACCCGGCTTTTTCACCTGCCCCCACGGTTTAAGACAACTCTCAATCCCCCTGCTTCCGGCCAAAGCGCTATACTCACGCCTGAAATCTCCTGCACCGCAGGCAAACAAAGCGAGTATCACAAGATGAAAGCAAGGAATAAAACGCTCTGCGCAATGGCGCTGGCAGCAGCCTTTTTCGCGAGCCAGGCAACTGCTGCAAACTGGCAGGAACAACTTTCCAGCGCCGCCAATGAACTGACTAAAAGCGGCAATGCCACTACCACCAGCAATGGCGCTCAGACCGGCGGTCTCTCTCTCTCTTCACTGACCAGCCTGCTGAACGGCAACAGCAAATCTCTCAGCTCAAGTACGATGACCAATGCGGCTGGCGTGATGGAGTACTGCGCGAAGAATAAACTGGCTTCCGTCACCAATACCGACAACATTAAAAACCAGCTGATGACCAAGCTGGGGCTGGAAAGCAGCACCAAGCCTGCCGACAAGCAGGACTACAATCAGGGCCTGATGGGCTTACTGAACACGGCCAACGGCCAGAAGCTGGATCTGAACAGCATCGGCAACTCGCCGCTGGCTGAAAAGGTGAAAACCAAAGCCTGCGATCTGGTGCTCAAACAGGGCATGAATTACCTGTCGTAACGGCACAAAAAAATGGCCTCTTGCCAAGAGGCCATTTGAGGTTGCTGACAAAGAGGGAAAAAGCGTGGTTTTTCCCTCTTTGTGGTTATCAGCCGAAAATCAATGCATTGATTTTCCATTTTATTTTTATGGCGACACATTGCAGAATTTTATCCGCCTGGAGTTAGTCATCAGTCTGAAATGGCCTCTTGCTAAGAGGCCATTTTGTTTTAGTTTGCCAGCGAGCAGCTGTAGTCCAGCATCTCTTCCGCCGAGCCCTGGTTCCCGCCCAACAGCTGACGAGGATTAGCCAACAGCACCACATCCCCCTTCGTTGTCACCACTCGCGCCAGGCCAAAGTTTTCCATCTCATCGCCCTGAGCCTTCACGTACTCCGCCAGCACGGTAAACGGATTCGCCTCTGCCGGGACTTTTCTCGCCAGATATTTATGGCCAAGGATCTCCGCACCAAACGGCTGCCACTGGTCACCGACTTTGTCGGCAAGCTGGTTAATGGATTGATACACCTCAGGGCGCAGGCAGGACAGGTGAATGTGCAGCTGGTTCTGAGAACGTCCGTAGCGAGAGTTGATCGCTAACACCAAATCATCGTCCCGAACCGCTTTTGTGGTTTCATCCAGCAGATAGTGGCGATTCTCCCACGCATCCAGGAAGTAATTTGGCGCACCGTTTTCAAGGATCTTCGGGCTCTCGATACCGGTGATTTTGTCCGTCGGCATCAGCAAATTATGCAGCGGGCCTTTGGCATCTTTAAATACCAGGTAGCGCCCGGCCAGATCGACTTTCAGGCAAGGCGCTGGTGAGTGGTTCTGCTGCTGATTGGGAATGCACTGCTGGCTGATGATATTCCACAGAGCATCACTGTGGCGATGCAGCAGCCACAGGCGGATTGCGACGGCGGCCACCAGCAAAATCAGCAGCACAACCACCACGCGCAGGATCTTTTTCATGTCAGGTTTTCCTTGTAAAGTCAGAGTACTTTTCGTTGTTGTAATAGGCGGACAATAAGCTGGAAGCAGGCTTCTATTTGCGGCGCGAACGGCTCAGTGCTGCGCATCAATGCCACGGTGCGGCTCAGCGAAGGCTGCTGCAAATGAATCACTTTCAGCTCGGGGTCCTGCAAAAAGGTGGTGTAAAGCTGCGGTAAAATCGCCACCGCCAGCTGCGAGCGCACCAGTCCATAAAGGGTTTCAATAAAATCAACCTGATAGCGCGCATTCAGCGTCAGGCGCTGGCTTTCCGCCATCGCCGCGACCAGCCGGCTGATATTCCCTTTTGAAAACACCGCGATGTCCCGCTTCACCAGGCTTCGCCACGGCGCGTGGCTGGATTCTGCCAGAGGATCGTGACAGTTGACTACCGCCACGAAGGGATCTTCCTGCAGCGGATGGATCTCCAGCGTTTTGGGCACAGAGCTGTCCAGCGCCCCCAGGCCAAAGTCCAGCTGGCCGCTTTCAAGCTGGGCAATCAGCGCATCATTGGTGCGGTCGTGAAACTCCACCCGCAGGCGAGGAAAAGCCTCTGCAATACGTTGAGGAATATCGGGAAATAAAAGGCTGCCGACCGAGGGCACCAGGCCTATGCGAAGCGTGCCATCACCGCCGTCCTGGACAATGCGCTGCATGTCGTCAAAAGCGCGCTGCGCGACGTTGAGCACGCGTTCGGCATGGGGCAGTAGCGCTGAACCCAGGTCCGTCAGCGTCACTGCCGCAGCGGTTCTGTTAACCAGCTTCCCGCCCAACACGGACTCAATCTGCCGTAACGCGCTGCTTAGCGCGGGCTGGCTAATGGCCAGCCGGTTGGCGGTATCGGTGAAATGACGAAGTTTGGCCAGCGTCACAAAATACTGGATCTGTTTTAACGAGAGTGCGGGAAGGCGCTGCCAGGGTTCAGCCATTGGAGTATCAGGGTTGCCAGGTAAACGTTTGCCACAGGATAAACGTTTCTTATCGGCTGATAAATTAAATCATCTGGGCAAAGCGTATTCCCCTGCCTAGAGTAGCCGTCAGAGCCCCTGTTTTGGAACCAGTCATGACTCCTGCTGATTTACGTCGCCGCGCGGTGAAAGCCGCTCTCGGCGAAACGCCTTTCGACCTGCTGCTCATCAATGGCCGGATCGTGGATATGGCCACCGGTGAAATCCGTGAGGCGGATGTCGGTATCGTCGGTACGCTCATCGCCAGCGTACATCCACGCGGCAGCCGCGAAGATGCCGCCCAGACTCACGATCTCGCCGGAAACTATCTCAGCCCAGGGCTGATGGATACCCACGTCCACGTTGAAAGCTCCCACCTGCCGCCTGCGCGCTATGCGGAAATTGTCGTCGCCCAGGGCACCACAACGATTTTTTGGGATCCGCACGAGCTGGCGAACGTGCTCGGTATTGAGGGCGTACGTTACGCCGTTGATGCCAGCCGCAACCTGCCGCTGCGCGTGATCTGCGCGGCCCCGTCCAGCGTGCCTTCAACGCCGGGCCTGGAAATGTCCGGCGCTGATTTTGCCGGGAAAGAGATGGAAACGCTGCTTTCATGGCCGGAAGTGGCGGGCGTAGCCGAAGTGATGGATATGCACGGCGTGCTGAACGGCAGCGAAAGAATGCTGGAGATTCTTAACGCTGGCCTGGAAAGCGGCAAACTGATTGAAGGACACGCCCGCGGCCTGAACGGCGCAGGATTGCAGGCCTACCTTGCCGCTGGCGTGACGTCAGATCATGAACTGACCTCCGCAGCCGACGCGCTGGAAAAACTGCGTGCCGGGCTGACCCTGGAGATACGCGGGTCACATCCGTATTTGCTGCCAGAGATCGTCGCCGCGCTGAACGGCCTGCCGCATCTTTCCTCACAGGTCACCGTCTGCACCGACGACGTGCCGCCGGACATGCTGCTGGCGAAAGGCGGTATCGTTGCCCTGCTGAACTTGCTCATCGAGCACGGCATGAAGGCCGAAGATGCTTTGCGCCTGGCCACGCTGAACGCCTCGCTGCGCCTGCAACGCCCGGATCTCGGTCTGATTGCCGCGGGCCGCACTGCCGACCTGGTGGTCTTCGATACGCTGGAAAAACTAAACGCTCAAACCGTTTATGTCGCCGGGAAGCTCGTCGCCGAACAGGGAAAAATGTTGGAGCCCGTCGCGGCACCGTCCATCGTTCCCCCGCGAGACACCGTTCGGCTGCAGTCGCTCAGCCCGAACGATTTTGTTCTCAAGGTGCCAGTGAATAATGGGCGCGCGCGTCTGCGCCACATCAAGGGCGCTCGCTTTACCCAGTGGAGCGAAGTTGAGGTAGAAGTCCGGCGCGGTGAAGTTCAAATCCCGGACGGCTTCAGCCTGATTTGGGTTCAGCACCGCCACGGCCGCCACGAGGCGAAACCACAGCTGGCGCTGCTCGAAGGCTGGGGTGAACTGCGCGGCGCGATTGCCACCACCTATTCGCACGACTCGCACAACCTCGTTGTCCTCGGCAGAGATCCGCAGGACATGGCGCTCGCCGCCAACGCGCTGATCGCCTGCGGAGGTGGGATGGCGCTTAGCCAGAACGGGCAGATGCTGGCGAAGGTAGAAATGCCAATTGCCGGAATGCTCTCCGACCTGCCCGCCGCCGAGCTGGCGCAGCAGTTTGCTCAACTCCGTGAATTGAGCAATAAAGTCGCCGACTGGGAGCCACCGTACCGGGTGTTCAAGGCCATCGAAGGCACCTGCCTGGCCTGTAACGCCGGGCCACATTTGACCGACCTGGGATTGACGGACGGCAGTACTCGCCAGATCGTCGACCCGCTTATTGAATGCCACGAATACCCGGCAGACGCACACACAACACATTAATCCGGAGAGCCAAGTAATGGCCGAAAATTCAGTGTCTCAGGCCGCCAGCGAAAGCTGGCTGGAGCGGCGATTCCAGCTTCGCAGCCGCCAAAGCAAAGTGAAAACCGAATGCCTCGCGGGCATCACTGGCTTTCTCGCCGCCGCCTATTTGCTGGTTGTTATCCCTGGCCTGCTGGCCGTGGGCGGGATGGATAAAGGCGCGGCAACCACCGGGACGATCGTTGTTTTTGTCCTCGGCACGCTGCTGATGGCGTTTTACGGCAACCTGCCGTTTATTGTCGGGCCGGGCATCGGCGGTTCGGTGCTGGTCGGCGTGACGCTTGCCGGGAGCGAGCATATTGGCTGGCAGATTGGCCTCGGCATCGCCTGCTGGTCAGGCATTCTGTTCTTTGCGCTTACCCGTCTTGGCCTGCGTGAAGTGGTCACGCGCTCGGTACCGCAGTCGATCAAGCTTGGGCTGACGGCCTCCATCGGCCTGTTTGTTGCGGTGCTGGGCTTCCGCAACGCCGGGCTGGTGCTTGCCAACGCCAAAACCAACGCGCTGGCGCTCGGTGACTTCACTTCTGCTGGCGCTGTCGTGGCGTTGTGCGGCCTGTTCCTGGCGATTGCGCTTCAGGCTCGCCGCGTGCCGGGAGCCATTTTATGGGCGATTCTGTTTGCCACTCTGGTCGGTATTCCGCTGGGCGTCACTCACCTGCCGCAGAGCTTTATCGCCATGCCGCACTCGCTGACGCCGGTGCTGGGGCACGTGGATATGCTCGGCGCGCTGAATATCGCCTTCCTGCCGTTCCTGTTTGTCTTCTTTGCCTCAGAGTTTTTCTCCACCATGGGCACGACGCTGGCGGTGGGTGGCGAGGCTGGCCTGCTGGACGAACATGGCAACATGCCGCACATCAACCGCCCGTTTATGGTGGATTCCATTGCCGCCGCGCTAGGCCCGTGGGTCGGCATTCCGGCGGCTACCGCGCTGATTGAGTCTTCAGCGGCGGCAGAAGCGGGCGGTAAAACCGGCCTCACCGCGCTGGCGGCAGCGGTAATGTTCCTGCTGATGCTGCTGTTTACCCCGGTAGCATTGATGATCCCGAAAGAGGCAACCGCGCCCGCGCTGATCCTTATCGGCCTGAACATGTTCAGCGGCCTGCGCAAAGTGGATCTGGGCAACTTCACCGAAGGTCTGCCGGTGCTGATGATGGTGATGATCACGCTTATCGCCAACAGCTTCGGGACCGGGATCGCTGGCGGCCTGCTGTTCTATATCATCATTAAGGTGATTGCAGGTAAATGGCGTGAAATCCCGGTGGGGCTGTACCTGCTGGCCATTCCGCTGGCGTACTACTTCGCCACGTTGGTGAAGCACTAGAAACAGAAAAGCCTCTCAAACGAGAGGCTTTTTTCTCGGCGGCCAATTTAGCCGTTATTCTGGATCTTCTTGATGATATTGGTGGTGGAGCAGCCATCTTCGAAGTTCAGTACCATCACTTCCCCGCCGTTGGCCCAAACCTCTTTGCTCCCGGCAATCTGTTCTGGTTTGTAGTCGCCGCCCTTCACTAAACGATCAGGCAGGACTTCACCAATCAGGCGCTGCGGCGTGTCTTCTTCAAACAACACAACCCAGTCCACCGCTTCCAGCGCAGCCAACACGATCATGCGCTGATCCTGCGGGTTAACTGGCCGGGTTTCCCCTTTCAGGCGTTTGGTTGACGCGTCGCTGTTAACCGCGACAATCAGGCGGTCGCCCAGCTTACGCGCGTTGGCCAGATAGGAAACATGGCCCGCATGCAGAATATCGAACACGCCGTTGGTCATCACCACGCGCTCACCGCGCTTGCGGGCAGCGGCAACCGCAACTTTCAGCTCGGCTTCGGTCATCACGCCAAAACCCGTTTCCGCGCGACCGCGCACCGCGTTTTCCAGCTCGACCGGAGAAACGGTTGACGTCCCCAGCTTGCCAACCACCACGCCAGCTGCGGCATTCGCGAAGTAACAGGCTTCTTCCAGCGAGTTCCCCGCCGCAAGCGTTGCCGCCAGTACGCCGATCACCGTGTCACCGGCCCCGGTCACGTCATAGACTTCCTGCGCCTGAGTCGGCAGATGGAAAGGTTCAATGCCCGGCTGCAGAAGCGTCATGCCTTGTTCTGAACGCGTCACCAGCAGCGCCGACAGTTCATAATCGGCGATAAGCTTCATGCCACGTTCCACCAGCTCGGCTTCGGTTTTGCACTTGCCAACCACGGCCTCAAATTCTGACAGGTTCGGGGTCAGCAGCGTTGCGCCACGGTAGCGCTCAAAGTCGGTCCCTTTCGGGTCGATGAGCACCGGAACTTTGGCAACACGTGCCAGGCGAATCATCTGCTGTACGGTCGCCAGAGCGCCTTTTGCGTAGTCGGAAAGCACCAGCGCGCCAATCTGCGGCAGCGCCTGGCTGATACGTTCGTGCAGCGGCTCAGGATCGACGCCCTCAAACCCTTCTTCGAAGTCGAGGCGAATCAGCTGCTGGTTGCGGGACAGCACGCGCAGCTTGGTAATCGTCGGGTGAGTCGGAACAGAAACGAAGTCGCACTTCACGTTGACCCCGGCCAGGCTCTGGCTGAGCGCGCGCGCCGCATCGTCAATGCCGGTCAGGCCAACCAGGCGAGAATTCGCGCCCAGCGAGGCAATGTTCATCGCCACGTTAGCCGCGCCACCAGGGCGTTCTTCGATGGTATCGACTTTCACCACCGGCACCGGGGCTTCCGGCGAAATACGGCTGGTTGGGCCGTACCAGTAGCGATCCAGCATCACATCACCAACCACCATGACGCCTGCACGGCTGTATTCGGGCAGCGTTACTTTCATTCCTGACTCTCCAGCGAGGGATAAAATTTTGCGCGGGATGATAACATAATTACTCTTCCGCGTGCGTTTGCGGCTCGCCAAGCCAGGTTTGCCAGCTCCGGCGCACCTGCTCACGCTCTTTCACAAAGGCGTCCAGCGCAACGTGGCCCGGCAATTCCTGCAGCGCCAGATGGTGCAATTCATCCCGCAGCGTGACATAGGCATGCGTCAACGCTTTGGCCTCGGCTTCATCCATGATGTCGTTCTGCGCCATCAGTTCCAGGATGCGCACGTTATCGGACCAGCGGGTTAGCTTCGGCGCTTCGCTGGCATAGCGCAGCACCAGATATTGCGTAATAAATTCGATGTCGGTGATCCCGCCTTCATCGGCTTTAATATCAAAGCGATCGCGGTGCTTATTGCCCAAATGAGCCCGCATTTTTTCACGCATCTCGCGCACTTCAACCTGCAGGGCTTCCCCTTCACGCGGCGTGCACAGGATCTCGCGGCGGATGGCATCAAACTGGCGGTTAAGCGCCGGATCGCCGTACACCACGCGGGCGCGAACCAGCGCCTGATGTTCCCAGGTCCAGGCTTCATTCTTCTGATAATCAGCAAACGATTCTGCGGTGGTGACCAGCATACCTGCCGCACCGGACGGCCTGAGGCGAGCGTCAACTTCGTACAAAATCCCGGTCGAGGTACGCGTGCTAAACAGATGCATGATGCGCTGCGCCAGGCGCAGATAGAACTGACGGCCATCGATTTCACGCTCGCCGTCCGTCATCACTTCCATCGGGCAATCATGCAGGAAAACCAGGTCCAGATCGGAACTGTAGCCCAGCTCCCAGCCGCCCAGTTTGCCATAGCCCAGCACGGCAAAGCCGCGCCCTTCTCTGTCCTGCAAATGACGAGGCTGGCCGTAGCGCGCCACCATTTGCGCCCAGGCACGCTGCACCACCGCATCAAGAATCGCTTCCGCAAGCCAGGTCAGATGGTCGCTGACCTTCATTACCGGCAAGGTGCCAGCGATATCGGCCGCCGCCACGCGCAGCATCTGCGCCTGCTTGAACTGACGCAACGCTTCCAGCTGCTGCTCTTCGTCTTCGTCCGGCACGCGCAGCAGATATTGACGCAGTTCGTCGCGATAGGCGTCCATTGCCGTGGGCTGATACAGCGTATTGGGGTCGAGCAGTTCATCCAGCAGTAGCGGATAGCTGGCAAGCTGCGCGGCAATCATCGGCGAGGCCGCACAGAGCGTAATCAGGTGTTTAAGCGCGCCGGGGAATTCACTTAACAGTTCCAGATAAGTTGTGCGGGTGAGGATCCCAAACAGCAGCGGAGTCAGGCGGGAAAACGTCAGCGGCGCGTCGGCCCGGGAACAGACTTCGCTCAGCAAGTTCGGCAGAAGTTGATCCAGCACCTGGCGGCCACGCGGGCCAATGGTGCGCCTGTCGATCTCCTGCCGGAAATGGCTAACTTGCTTCAGTAACTCTGCCCGCGCCTCAGCGCTCAAATGACTCAGCACCGCCGTGTTTTCATCGGCGTCCAGGGCGTCGATCCACAGCTCGCGCCAGCCTTCAGCAACTTTATCTTCACCGGCTTCCGGCTCATCGTCGCCAATCAGATCGTTAAAGACCTGACGCACGTCGTTCATATGCAGCTGCAGCGTTTGCTGCAGGGCTTCCCAGTCAGTCGCCTGCATCGCCCAGGCCAGCCGGGCACGGTTTAGATCGTCACCGGGCAAGGTCTGCGTCTGCTCGTCGTTGATGCTTTGCAGTAAGTTTTCCAGCCGACGCAGGTAGAGGTAAGCCGCACGCAGTTTCCGGGCGTCTTCTTCCGGCAGCAGATGAAGCTGTTGAATGGCTTCCAGGGTAGGCAGCAGCGAACGGGACTGCAGAGAAGGCTCCCGGCCACCGCGGATGAGCTGGAAGACCTGCACGATAAACTCGGTTTCGCGAATGCCGCCGGCGCCGAGCTTAATATTGTCCGTTAGCCCACGGCGACGGACTTCACGGGCAATCATGCCCTTCATGTTTCGCAGGGACTGAATCACGCTGAAGTCGATGTAGCGGCGGAACACAAATGGCCGCAGCATGTTGCGTAGCTCCTGGCTCCAGACATCGTCGTTGTCGCCCATAATCCGCGCTTTAACCATCGCGTAGCGTTCCCAGTCGCGCCCCTGCTCTTGGTAATAATCTTCCAGCGCGGCAAAGCTCAGCACCAGCGGACCGCTGTCGCCAAACGGACGCAGGCGCATATCCACGCGGTACACAAAGCCGTCCTGCGTTGGCTGGTCGAGGACTTTAATCAGGCGCTGCCCCATGCGGGTGAAGAACTGGGCGTTATCCAGTTCACGGCGCCCGCCCTGGGTGGAGCCGTTTTCCGGCCAGGCAAAAATCAGGTCGATATCGGAAGAGAAATTCAGTTCGCCTCCGCCCAGCTTACCCATGCCAAGGATCAGCAGCGGCTGCTGCTCATCGGCGGCGTTGCAAGGCGTGCCCCATTCGCGGCAGCAGGCGGCATAAAGCCAGTCACGGGCGGCAACAATCAGCGTTTCCGCCAGCGCGCTCAGCTGCTGCAGCGTGCTTTGCGTATCCACCTGCTCCAGCGCCTGCGCCCAGGCGATACGCACCATGATACGGCGACGGAAAAACCGCAGCGCTTTCATCAATGCCGCTTCGTCGTGCACATCCTGCAGATCCTGCTGCAGCCAGGCGGCATAATGTTGCCATTCGTCAGCCGTAGGGGCGTCCTGCTGCAGGATTTGCAGCCAGGCGGGATACGCCACCACGCTGTCACCAACAAAATCACTTATCGCCAGCACCGCGCGAGCTTCTTCGCTCAGTGTCAGGGAGTCAATCTCTTGCGGCAGGCGCGGCAAAAACGCCTGCAGGTGCTGCTGTAATAAAGGGGTCAGCGCCATCATGGTGGGTATCCGTTACCAGTCTATTATTTCCCGCTGTGCAGCCAGAAAGGCGCCTGCGAGATCGCTTCGTTTCGGTAATGCTCAATTTCTATGCGCTGGCGGGTAACAATGGCGTGACGCAACCCCTGCCAGTTTTCCAGCCACGGCTGGGTTTGTGCATCGCTGTACACCCCGGCCAGCAGGCGGATTGCATCCGTTTCACGCGCCAGACGCGGTAACTGGTCTGCGTATGCATCCCCCAGCGGGCGCTGGAACGCCTCTTTTAACTCAGCCGCATGGCGGGAAAGATGCGTATCCGCGAAACGTTTAAAGGAACTATCCAGCTTCGTGCGGCCTTTCTCATCAATGAACGGCTGCCACTGGCGCTCCACCAGCCAGCGGGTCAGCGCCAGCTTAGCGCTGCTCGCCTGCGCGCTATAGACAATCACTTCGGCTTTTTCGTCACCGGCAAAGCGTGCTTCGAGCGCAATCAGCTGCTCACGTAAGTGGGTGCTCGCTTTTCTTGGAATGATGCCGCCAAAAAGCGCGAGGGCATGGCGCACCAGGCCCACGGCGTCAATCACCTGCTGCTTAGCCGCTTTCACGCCGCTAAGCCATAATTCTTCATGGTACAGCCAGTGGGCGAGCGCCAGCTCCAGAGCACCTTCCAGCCCCTGCTCAACGTTGGCTTTAGCCGGCGGATACAGCACGCCCAGCGGTTTCACTTCGCGCACCGCATCGCCCTGGGCCAGGTGATAGCCCCGTGCCGCCTTGCTCAGGCTGCCCTGGCGCAGGCCAGATTCGGTGACCAGACTTTCCGCCAGTGCCAGTAAATCCGCCGTCTCACCGCTCAGCAGCTCGAGTTCAAGCTCGCAGATGGGCGTCTGGTGCTCACCGGCTTTCACTTCACCCAGATCCAACGCCAGTTCAATGCGGCTTTCACCGTGAGTAACTACCCACTTTTCGCGCGCAAAATCCGTACTGAACAGCGGCTTCACGTCGGCCTGTAAAGTCGCCACATCCAGCCCTTCCGGCCAAACTTCTGCTGGCAGTAAAGCAAGGTCCAGCTCTGGCTTGCTTAGCGCCACGTTGTATTCAGGACGCTGATGCAGCCCGCCGGTCACTCGCCCGGCGATTTTCATCGTCATTTCGTATTGCCCCGCATCACCGCGAATACGCAGCCCCATGTCGTGGCGGCGCAGCAGGTTATCCGCCGTTTCATAATAAATATTGAGCAACTGACGCGGGTCGCTGTGCTCGCCCGGCAGGGCATTTAATTTGTCGCGCAGCGCGTCAAGCGCTGCAGGATTAACGATGAATTTAAGTTCGATTTCCTGGGCCATGTCTTCTTTACTTATGTTTACGTCACACCAGGCGATCGCCCGGCGAACTAAATAGCGTCGATTAGGTCTGTAATAGTACGACAAAATACCCTGTCGGGTAGCGAATTTGCGGTAGGGCGGGAACGCCGGGTGGTCAAATTGACATCAGGATGATTCTCATTCAGGTTTACGGATTGCGCCGTCAGACTGTTGCCACTACTATCGTTTCACACTTTATGAAAATAACGACGAAATAATGCAGAAATTACGCCTGATTTGCCTCACTTTGCTCTCCCTTAGCGTTTCCGTCGTGGCTCATGCCGAAGAAAAACGTTATGTCTCTGATGAATTAAACACCTGGGTCCGCAGCGGCCCGGGCGATAACTACCGCCTGGTTGGCACCGTCAACGCAGGGGAACAAGTCACGCTGCTGCAAAGCAACGAAGAAACCAAATACGGCCAGGTACGTGACAGCAACGGGCGTACCTCCTGGATCCCCCTCGCGCAGCTAAGCACCACCCCAAGCCTGCGTACCCGCGTTCCCGATTTGGAAAACCAGGTCAAAACGCTGACCGACAAGCTGAACAACATCGACACGACCTGGAACCAGCGTACCGCTGAAATGCAGCAGAAAGTGGCCCAGAGCGACACCGTGATTAATGGCCTGAAGGACGAGAATCAGCAGCTCAAAAACCAGCTTATCGTCGCCAAGAAAAAGGTGGATGCCGCCAACGTCCAGCTTGACGACAAACAGCGTGCCATCATCATGCAATGGTTTATGTACGGCGGCGGCGTGGCAGGGTTTGGCCTGCTGATTGGCCTGCTGCTTCCGCACATGATCCCAAGCCGCAAGAAGAAAGACCGCTGGATGAACTAACGACGGCACATTAGCCGTTGATTCCCCCTCGCATCTACACTTACCATTCGTGGTTCAATAACGGTGCCTGGGGTGTAAAGCGTGAAGATTTATCTTGTCGGTGGTGCGGTTCGTGACGGGTTATTAAAACTGCCGGTTAAGGATAAAGACTGGGTTGTGGTTGGGGCGACGCCTCAGCAAATGCTGGACGAAGGCTACGAGCAGGTCGGAAAAGACTTCCCGGTGTTTCTGCATCCGCAATCCCACGAAGAGTATGCGCTGGCCCGTACCGAAAGGAAATCGGGCCAGGGTTATACCGGCTTTACCTGCTATTCGGCCCCGGACGTCACGCTTGAACAGGATCTCCTGCGTCGCGACCTGACGATCAACGCTATTGCCCAGGATGAGAATGGCGAGCTTATCGACCCGTATAACGGCCTTGCCGATATCGAGCGTCGCCTGCTTCGCCATGTTTCACCGGCGTTCAATGAAGACCCGCTGCGCGTGCTGCGCGTGGCGCGTTTTGCTGCACGTTATGCCCATCTTAATTTCCAGATAGCGCCAGAAACACTCGTCCTGATGCGCTCCATGACGGACAACGGCGAAATTGCGCATCTCACCGCCGAACGCGTGTGGAAAGAGACGGAAAATGCGCTGACCAGCCGCAATCCGCAGGTCTTTTTTGCCGTACTACGCGAATGCGGCGCCCTGAAAGTTCTGTTCCCGGAAATCGACGCGCTTTACGGTGTCCCCGCGCCGGCCAAATGGCATCCGGAGATCGACACCGGTATTCATACGCTGATGACGCTGTCTATTGCCGCGCAGCTTAGCCCGGCGGTAGACGTGCGTTTCGCCACGCTGTGTCACGATCTCGGAAAAGGGCTGACGCCAAAGGAAAAATGGCCCAGCCACCACGGCCACGGCCCGGCGGGCGTTAAGCTTGTGGAACAACTTTGTGCTCGCCTGCGCGTACCAAACGAGATTCGTGATCTTGCCAAACTGGTCGCCGAATTCCACGACCTGATCCATACCTTCCCGATTTTGCAGCCCAAAACGGTGATCAAGCTGTTCGACTCTATTGACGCCTGGCGCAAGCCGCAGCGCGTGGAGCAAATCGCCTTAACCAGCGAAGCAGATGCTCGCGGGCGCACCGGCTTTGAGGCCAGCGATTATCCGCAGGGCAGAATGCTACGCGCGGCCTGGATTGCAGCGCAGAGCGTAACCAATAAAGAAGTGATCGAAGCAGGCTTCAGCGGCCCGGCGATTCGTGAAGAATTAACGAAGCGGAGAATTAAGGCCGTTGCGGCCTGGAAGGAAGCGAATTGCCCCCAGCCGCAAGGCTGAGGGCCGCTGCCACTAGGTGAAGATAAAGAACACCACGGCGGCAACAATAAAACGGTAAATCGCAAACGGAATAAACGAAATACGCTTGATGAGTTGCAGGAAGGTTTTGATAGCGACAAGCGCCACGATAAACGCCGTGACAAAGCCCACGGCAAACATCGGCAGATCACCCATCGTCAGGAAGCCGATGCTCTTGTAGAGATCAAGCGCCGTCGCCCCCATCATCATTGGCACCGCCAGCAGGAATGAGAACTCAGAAGCCGCATAGCGACTAACGCCCATCAGCATCCCACCGGAAATCGTTGCCCCGGAACGAGAGAACCCCGGCCAAAGCGCCAGACACTGGAAGCAGCCAATCATAAACGCCTGACGCCAGGTGATATCGTCCACGCCTACGGCACGCGGCACCTTTGGTTTCAGGCACTCGGCGGCAATCAGCAGCACGCCGCCAACCACCAGGGCATACATCACGTTAACAGGGTTAAACAGCGATTTAATGGCATCGTGAAGGACAAGGCCCAGCACTACCGCCGGGATCATGCCCAGTAAAATGTGGATCAGAGAAAGACGGCCAGTACCTACCCCTTCATGCTCAGGAGGACGGCCAAAGTGGATACCAATCAGACCAAACAGACGGCGCCAGAACATCACCACCACGGCGAGAATAGAACCCAGTTGAATAACCACTTCAAAGGTTTCCGCCGTTTGCCCCTCGAAGCCTAAAAGATGCCCTACGATGATCATGTGCCCGGTAGACGATACCGGTAGAAACTCCGTTAACCCTTCCACAACGCCAAGAATGGCGGCAATCGCCAACGTTGGTAAATCGCTCATCACTTACCCCTCATCCCGAAAAACGAACACAAAAAACGGCACACGTTTGACGCCTGCCGCAAAAGATACGTTGATAAGACCAGTGGGTCGCCGTTTGGTTTAACTTTCAGGCCATTATTTGCCTGATTTCAGATTACTGCCACGCTCGATGATGACCCCAACGTTGGTGGCCTGCGCGACGGCACCAGGCTTACTCACCTTCAGTCTAATCCACGGTGAATTAAAGCGGGCCAGCAGCAGTTCCGCCACCTCTTCAGCCACGCGCTCCACCAGCGCAAAACGCCCACCGCCGACGTGCTGCAAAACGGCTTCGCTGACATCAGCATAGCTGAGGCAATCCTTAACGTCGTCACTGCCCGCGGCTTTGCGGTTATCCCAGGCCATTTCGATATCGAACACCAGCTTCTGTTCAATGGTTTGTTCCCAGTCGTAAACACCGATAGTGGTGATTACCGAAAGTTGCTCTATAAATACAATGTCCATCACGCCCTGCCCGGTTTTTAGTCATGCCGGATACCACTTCCGGCGAAATATGCGTATTATCCACAGATGCAAAGAAGACTTCGACACTTTCAACATGGAACAGCGTTATGAGTGCAATCGCGCCTGGTATGATTCTCCTCGCGTATCTTTGCGGCTCGATTTCTAGCGCCATTCTGGTGTGCCGCATTGCCGGTCTCCCCGATCCACGCGAGAGCGGCTCCGGTAACCCAGGAGCAACCAATGTGTTACGCATTGGCGGCAAAGGTGCAGCCGTAGCGGTACTAATTTTTGATGTGCTGAAAGGCATGCTGCCGGTCTGGGCGGCCTGGGCCTTGGGTGTGACGCCCTTCTGGCTTGGCCTGATTGCTATTGCCGCCTGCATGGGCCATATTTGGCCAGTATTCTTTAAGTTTCAAGGCGGTAAAGGCGTCGCCACGGCGTTTGGCGCCATTGCACCTATCGGCTGGGATTTAACCGGCGTGATGGCGGGAACTTGGCTGCTAAGCGTACTTCTGAGCGGCTATTCTTCCCTCGGTGCCATTATCAGCGCGCTGATAGCCCCGTTTTATGTCTGGTGGTTCAAACCGCAGTTTACCTTCCCGGTGGCAATGCTCTCCTGCCTGATCCTGATGCGCCATCACGACAATATTCAGCGCCTGTGGCGAGGCCAGGAAACGAAAATCTGGGCGCGATTTAAAAAGAAAAAGAAAAAAGACGAGTCTGAATAAGACAGGATTATTCGAGCCCTGCAGAAACAACAAAGGAGTGATAAATCACTCCTTTTTTTTAGGCAAATCAGCTAAGCACTAAGCCGTCCAGTAATTATTCGCCGCAGCAATCGTCTGGAAATGAATCGCGATGACCTGAGATGACGCAATCAGCGCATCGGCATCATTCGCGTAGACCGGACGCAGCTTTTTCAGCACTTCCGGGTCCGGCTGTACGGTTTTGACTCCCCGACGGCTCAGCGTCACCGCCAGTTCATATCCTGCCTGCGGATCGCTCGTTATCAGCGTTGTTAACCATTTATCGCTCATATTGTCCCACTCATTATCGTTATTGTATAAATTGCATTTATTATGCACTTTAAGTGCACGACATTTATCAACATAATCCTGGCAAAAATCAATAAAAAAGCCCGCTATCTCAGCGGGCTTTAGGCGTGGTTTAACAAACGCTCAGCCGTTTAGCGCTCGGGGAAAAACATCGCGGCCAGTTCTTTACCCGGCTCTTCTGCCCGCATAAAAGCTTCCCCCACAAGGAAATTATTCACGTTAGCTTCGCGCAGACGAATAACATGCTCGCGCGTAGCGATGCCTGACTCGGTCACAACCATGCGATCCGCCGGCAGCTGTGCCAACAGGCTGATGGTGGTTTCTATCGTGGTCTCAAAGGTGCGCAAATTACGGTTATTGACACCGATAAGCGGCGTGGTCAACCGGAGCGAACGTTCCAGCTCATCGGCATCATGCACCTCTACCAGCACCGCCATGCCCAGCTCGTGGGCCTGCGCCTCAAGCTCCTGCATTTGGCCATCTTCAAGCGCAGAAACAATAAGCAGGATGCAATCCGCCCCCATCGCCCGGGCTTCCACAACCTGCCACGGATCGATCATAAAATCTTTGCGTAAAACCGGCAGGTCGCAGGCAGCTCGCGCCTGCTGCAGATAGGCCGCGCTTCCCTGGAAGAACTGTTCGTCGGTTAGCACCGACAAACATGCTGCCCCACCCTGCTGGTAGGAGGCTGCGATCTCTGCGGGATTGAAATTCTCACGAATTAACCCTTTTGACGGGCTGGCCTTTTTCACTTCGGCAATCACACCCGCCAGGCCTGCATCACGCTTACGACGCAGCGCGGCAACAAAATCACGGTGGTTCTGTGCAGCGGCCTGTTCGGCAAGCTGACTCAGGGAAATCGCTTTTTTGGCGGCGGCAATTTCTTCATGTTTAACGGCGATAATTTTGCTGAGGATATCGGACACAACGTTCTCCAGGTTCAGTCGGGTATTACCTTAGAGTGCCGGATCCTGAGCTGAAAGTACCGGGCTAAGGCCGCTTTCGTTTGTTGCATATTATTACACTCCAGAGATGCAGCGCGGGATGTGGGGAGCTTAAAGTGGAGAGGAACAAAAAAAACAGTTTCACCTGCAAAACACTTTTACTGAGGCCAACATCTTGAATACAACATCGCACTCAACGGCGCTGGAAGCATCGTCACAGTGGCTGCAAACGCGGCCGGGCGAAGCTTGCCTGATTCGCGTCTCTGCGGAGCAGACCGGTGGACTTTACTCGGTGGTGGAGATCGTTTCACAGCCGGGCGACGGAACGCCGCTTCACGTTCATGCCAACGAAGATGAGTATGCCCTCGTCCTCGAGGGCACAGCCCGGATTGCCTACGGGGAAAAGGTTATTGATGCCAGCGCCGGCGAATCGCTGCTGTTAAAAAGAGGTATTCCACACGCATGGGCCAACAGAACCGATAAGCCCATGCGGCTGCTAATGACCTGTACACCCGGAGGCGTTGAGCAGGCGCTGCGGCTGATTGCTGCTCAGGATATGGACCAGCTGATGGCCATTGCCGAACAACTCGCAGTGACCGTGCTGGGCCCAACGCCTTTCTAGCCCAAATAAAAAAGGAGTGGTTCCCACTCTTTTTTTCTCGTTTATCAGGCGGCGGGTAGCTCTGCCAGCGGCCAGCGCGGGCGAACGCTAACGCTCAGTTCGCCGGAAGTACCTGCTTTGAGGCGAATCATCCCGGCATAAGCAATCATGGCGCCATTATCGGTGCAAAACTCCGGCCGCGCGTAAAACACTTCGCCCCGGCGTTTGGTCATCATCTCGGCCAGCTTAGCGCGCAGAGTACGGTTGGCGCTCACACCGCCCGCCATTACAAGGCGTTTAAAGCCGGTATGTTCGAGCGCACGTTTACATTTAATGGCCAGCGTATCCACCACCGCATCTTCAAAAGCGCGAGCGATATCCGCGCGAGTTTGATCGTCCGCGTCGTTATCGCGAATAGTGTTTGCCGCGAAGGTTTTCAGGCCAGAGAAGCTGAAATCCATGCCCGGGCGGTCGGTCATCGGACGTGGGAAGGTGAAACGTCCCGGCGTGCCCTGGGCCGCCATTTTAGAAAGCAGCGGCCCGCCGGGGTAGTCAAGCCCCAGCAGCTTAGCGGTTTTATCGAACGCTTCGCCTGCCGCATCATCGATAGACTCACCCAGCAGTTCATATTTACCGATGCCGGTGACGCTGATCAATTGGGTATGGCCGCCGGAAACCAGCAGCGCGACGAACGGGAACTCGGGCGGATTGTCTTCCAGCATCGGCGCCAGCAGGTGGCCTTCCATGTGGTGGACCGGCACGGCAGGCACGTCCCAGGCAAACGCCAGCGAGCGGCCAATGGTTGCGCCAACCAGCAGCGCGCCAACCAGACCCGGTCCGGCTGTGTACGCCACGCCGTCGATATCTTTGGCGGTTAATCCAGCCTCTTTTAGGGCAGCCTGGATAAGCGGCACGGTCTTGCGAACGTGATCGCGGGAGGCCAGCTCCGGCACCACGCCGCCGTAGTCAGCGTGCAGTTTCACCTGACTATACAATTGGTTGGCTAATAACCCTTTCTCATCGTCATAAATGGCGATGCCGGTTTCATCACAGGATGTTTCGATTCCCAGTACACGCATGGCTTGTTTTACCTCTTTGGCCCGGCGCGAAGTTTAATCCCGGTGGCTTCCTTTGTATACCCTATAGCATTTGAGTTGCAGCAAGACGGCCAGGGACTGAATCCCCAGGAGCTTACTGATGTAAGTGACTGGGGTAAGGGAGTGCAGACGGTGCAGTTGCGGCTCAAAGGATGACGGGGGAGTAAAACTTTGCTGCCCCTGGACGGGACTAATGGTGTATAATCTGCGGCCCTGGAAGATACCGGCCCTAAAAGCCAGGTTTCTGGTCGTTCGGTGCTTTACAAAGCAGCAAGAGTTGCAGTAAAATTCCGCACCATTTTGAATTAAGCTGGCCTGTATGCCAGCGGCAAACCGAATTATTAAAGGTGAGAGTTACATGCCGGTAATTAAAGTACGTGAAAACGAGCCGTTCGACGTAGCACTGCGTCGCTTCAAGCGTTCCTGCGAGAAAGCAGGCGTTCTGGCGGAAGTCCGTCGTCGTGAGTTCTATGAAAAACCAACGACCGAACGTAAGCGCGCTAAAGCTTCTGCTGTGAAACGCCACGCGAAGAAACTGGCTCGCGAAAACGCACGCCGCACTCGTCTGTACTAATCTTCTGAGGATTCACTCCTCAACATCAGACTGAGTAGTAGTTATAAGGCCGTGCTTCCGAAAGGAATGCGCGGCTTATTCTCGTTTATAAACTGACATATCCCTGAGCTTTTAGGCCACCGCCTGAGAGATGACGGATATAGCATGGGGCCTATGGCTGGACGAATCCCGCGTGTTTTTATCAATGACCTGATCGCTCGCACCGACATCGTCGACCTGATCGATGCTCGCGTGAAGCTGAAAAAGCAGGGCAAGAACTACCACGCATGTTGTCCATTCCATAACGAGAAAACCCCCTCTTTCACCGTGAACGGTGATAAACAGTTTTACCACTGCTTTGGCTGTGGCGCACACGGTAACGCCCTCGACTTCCTGATGAACTACGACAAGCTCGAGTTTGTTGAAAGCGTTGAAGAGCTGGCGACCATGCACAACCTTGAAGTGCCGTACGAAGCGGGCAATGGCCCAAGCCAGATCGAACGGCACCAGCGCCAAAGCCTGTATCAACTGATGGACGGCCTGAACGCCTTTTATCAGCAGTCCCTGAAGCAGCCCGCCGCAGAACCGGCGCGTCAGTATCTGGGCAAGCGTGGCCTGAGCGATGAGGTCATTAGCCATTTCGCCATCGGCTATGCGCCACCCGGCTGGGATAATGCGCTTAAACGCTTTGGCGGCAACAGCGAAAACCGCCAGGCGCTGACGGATGCAGGCATGCTGGTCACCAACGACCAGGGCCGCAGTTACGACCGTTTTCGCGAGCGGGTCATGTTCCCGATTCGCGATAAACGCGGCCGGGTCATCGGGTTTGGTGGACGCGTGCTGGGCGATGCCCTGCCGAAATACCTGAACTCCCCGGAAACCGACATTTTTCACAAGGGCCGCCAGCTGTATGGCCTGTATGAAGCCCAGCAGAGCCAGCCGGAACCGGCACGCCTTCTGGTAGTCGAAGGATATATGGATGTGGTGGCGCTGGCGCAGTACGGCATTTCCTACGCCGTTGCTTCCCTGGGTACCTCCACCACCGCCGATCATATTCAGTTGCTGTTCCGGGTGACAGATAATGTCGTCTGCTGTTATGACGGCGATCGCGCAGGACGAGACGCGGCATGGCGAGCGCTGGAAACTGCGCTACCTTATATGACGGACGGTCGTCAGCTGCGGTTTATGTTCCTGCCCGACGGTGAAGACCCGGATACGCTGGTGCGCAAAGAAGGAAAGGACGCGTTTGAAGCGCGGATGGAGCAGGCTCAGCCGCTCTCCACGTTCCTGTTTAACAGCCTGCTGCCGCAGGTTGATTTGAGTACGCCAGACGGAAGAGCGCGGCTAAGCACGCTGGCTCTACCGCTGATTAGCCAGGTACCCGGCGAAACGCTGCGTATCTATCTGCGCCAGGAGCTGGGCAACAAGCTCGGTATTCTGGACGACAGCCAGCTTGAAAAGCTGATGCCCAAACAGGTCGAGGGGGCAACACCTCGTCCGGCGCCTCAGCTAAAACGCACAACCATGCGTATACTGATAGGGTTATTGGTGCAGAATCCGGAACTGGCTCCGCTGGTCCCGCCACTAAGCGGGCTGGATGCCGCAAAGCTGCCGGGTTTAACGCTGTTTAGCGACCTGGTTGACGCTTGCCTGGCGCATCCGGGGCTGACCACCGGGCAGCTACTGGAACAATATCGTGGCACAAATGAGGCCACAACCCTTGAAAAACTCTCGGCGTGGGACGATATAGCAGATAAGGACATTGCTGAAAAAACGTTCACCGACTCGCTGGACCATCTTTTTGAGTCGGCGCTGGAGCTGAGGTTTGAAGAATTAATGGCACGTTCCAGAACGACGGGGCTGACCCCCGCGGAACGTGAAGAAGTTCGCGTGATCACGCAATCACGCGCCAAAAAATAGATTCGCGGCTTAACTGCCGAACATTGATCGGGTCACCCCCGAACGCCGCACGGACGGGCTGCGGCATAAAAATAAATCAGCCCTCGTACGTTATTGTTGGCGGCAACGCCTACCGACACAACCCTAATACTGAAGTGTGGATACCGTCTTATGGAGCAAAACCCGCAGTCACAGCTCAAGCTTCTTGTCCAACGTGGTAAGGAGCAAGGCTATCTGACCTATGCCGAGGTCAATGACCATCTGCCGGAAGATATCGTCGACTCCGATCAGATCGAAGACATCATCCAAATGATCAACGACATGGGCATTCAGGTGATGGAAGAAGCCCCTGATGCCGATGATCTTTTGCTTGCTGAAAACTCTAACAGCACCGATGAAGACGCGGAAGAAGCGGCTGCCCAGGTGCTATCCAGCGTGGAGTCCGAAATTGGACGTACCACCGATCCCGTGCGTATGTACATGCGCGAAATGGGGACCGTTGAACTGTTAACCCGTGAGGGTGAGATCGATATCGCGAAGCGTATCGAAGACGGTATCAACCAGGTACAGTGCTCGGTTGCCGAGTACCCAGAAGCGATCACCTATCTGCTGGAGCAGTACGATCGCGTTGAAGCTGAAGAAGCACGCCTGTCCGACCTCATCACCGGCTTTGTTGACCCTAACGCGGAAGAAGATCTCGCGCCAACCGCAACCCACGTCGGCTCCGAACTCTCTCAGGAAGAGATGGACGACGATGAGGACGAAGACGAAGAGTCTGACGACGACAGCTCCGACGATGACAACAGCATCGACCCGGAACTGGCGCGCGAAAAATTTGGTGAGCTGCGCAAGCAGTACGAACTGACTCGCGACACCATCAAAGCGAAGGGCCGCAGCCACGCTGACGCCGCCGCGGAGATCCTGCAACTGTCTGAAGTGTTCAAACAGTTCCGCCTGGTGCCGAAACAGTTCGACTACCTGGTCAACAGCATGCGTGTCATGATGGACCGCGTTCGTACCCAAGAACGTATCATCATGAAGCTGTGCGTTGAGCAGTGCAAAATGCCGAAGAAAAACTTCATCACGCTGTTCACCGGCAACGAAACCAGCGAAACCTGGTTCAACGCGGCCATTGCGATGAACAAGCCGTGGTCTGAGAAACTGCATGAAGTCTCCGAAGACGTTCACCGCAGCCTGCAGAAACTGCAGCAGATCGAAGAAGAGACCGGCCTGACCATCGAGCAGGTAAAAGACATCAACCGTCGCATGTCCATTGGTGAAGCGAAAGCGCGCCGTGCGAAGAAAGAGATGGTTGAAGCCAACTTGCGTCTGGTTATTTCTATCGCGAAGAAATACACCAACCGTGGCCTGCAGTTCCTCGACCTGATTCAGGAAGGCAACATCGGCTTGATGAAAGCCGTTGATAAGTTTGAATACCGCCGTGGCTATAAGTTCTCGACTTATGCAACCTGGTGGATCCGTCAGGCTATCACCCGCTCCATCGCCGACCAGGCGCGTACCATCCGTATTCCGGTGCACATGATTGAGACCATCAACAAGCTCAACCGTATTTCGCGCCAGATGCTGCAGGAGATGGGCCGTGAGCCAACGCCGGAAGAGTTAGCCGAGCGTATGCTGATGCCGGAAGACAAAATCCGTAAAGTGCTGAAAATTGCCAAAGAGCCTATCTCCATGGAAACGCCAATCGGCGACGATGAAGATTCGCATCTGGGTGATTTCATCGAGGACACCACCCTCGAGCTGCCGCTGGATTCTGCCACCTCCGAAAGTCTGCGTTCCGCAACGCACGATGTTCTGGCTGGCCTGACAGCGCGTGAGGCGAAAGTCCTGCGTATGCGCTTCGGTATCGACATGAACACCGACCACACGCTGGAAGAAGTGGGTAAACAGTTCGACGTTACCCGCGAACGTATCCGTCAGATCGAAGCGAAGGCGCTGCGCAAACTGCGCCACCCAAGCCGCTCTGAAGTCCTGCGTAGCTTCCTGGACGATTAATCGGTGTCAAAAATTGAAAAGCTCCCGCATGGGAGCTTTTTTTTGCCTTGAATTTGCGGTTTCTCCCGTCTCCCGCAGGCACCTCTTTTTCACTTCGCTCTCCGTACACAGCTTTTAATTCCCCTTTTCCCTCTGGGAGATTATTTTCATTCCCTCTCACTCAGGGAGCCTCTTTTAATTCCCCCTCTCCCTCCGGGAGAGGGCCGGGGTGAGGGAAAACGGCAACACCAGACCCTACCGCCCACGAGCCGCCAGCGACTCATTCAGCTCTCTATAAGCCTCAGCCAGATTATCCACCGTGATGCGGCTCAAGCCGCTTGGATTAGGCAAAATCCACACCTCGGTATCACCCAGAGTAACCTCCTGCCTGCCCCACTTCGCGTCGCGCTGCCTGAACGCCTGCTCAAACGCCTGCTTGCCCAGAATCGCCAATGCTCCCGGCTGGTACTCCTGCATCTTTGTAATCAGCTCTCGCCCGCCAGCACGCAGCTCCTGCAGTGCCACTTCGTTTGCCTGCACGGTTGGCCGCTCCACCAGTTTCGTCACGCCGCAGCCGTAGGAAAGCAACAGCTGCGCCTCTTCAGGCTTGAGCTGGCGGTCAGTAAAACCCGCAAGATGGAGCACCTTCCAGAAACGGTTGGCAGGATGAGCAAAAGGCAGCCCGAGATGAGCGGATGATTTTCCCGGATTAATGCCGCAAAACACGACCCGAAGGTCCGGCTGAAGGATATCGCTAACCATTGTATTTCTCAGCTGAATGAATCGAATGGGAAGTATAAGGGATTGATTAGCCATTGTTTATAAAATAAGCACACGCCACTTAAGCGCTGGATCGCCATCGACAGTTACATTATAATTCAGCGCCACGGCCCCTTAGCTCAGTGGTTAGAGCAGGCGACTCATAATCGCTTGGTCGCTGGTTCAAGTCCAGCAGGGGCCACCAAATTTTAGCTTTAAAAGCATATGATTAAGCCACTCTAGCGAGTGGCTTTTTTATTTGTATTTTTCAGTGGCGATAAAATGGCGATGGATATCACGCATGATCGCCCTAACAGACAACAAAGAACCCGCACTCGGCGGGTTCTTCTACATCCAGAGCAGGTCCTGGCCGCCTGGTGATAGGTGGGGTGGAGCGTGGTTTATATTGCCAGGGGTCACAATAAATCTTTCTACTGACTCCATCGTCACAAAGGTACAACTGCAATTGATGTTAGTGCATTGGTGATAACGCTCTTTAGTGTTTTCACTCAGATAACGACTAGTGCGAGCGTGCGCTGCTGACCTGTTGCCCGTTAATTAACTCGCTACCAATCTACACCACCGGTGTTTTTATCTCATGCCATATTACAAAAAATTGAGTTAGCACCTTATGTGTACAATATTGAACAACTATAATTAAAATATCTGAAATCCAAATCACCGAGAGATTGCATACCATGAAAATGTTACAAATATGTTCCATTTTAATAATATTAGTGGCTGGAGATGCTGTTGCGGATCGCTGTCAAGCAAATATAACTGGCGGGCAGGACTGCACCTATGATGATGGAACAACCTCAACCAGCAGTTCTAATATCACAGGAGGGTATGACACGACTTATAGCGATGGAAGAACATCGAGAAGTAGTTCTAATATCACAGGAGGGTACGATACGACTTATAGCGATGGAACAACATCGAGAAGTAGCTCTAATATCACAGGAGGGTATGACACGACTTATAGCGATGGAACAACATCGAGAAGCAGTTCTAATATCACAGGAGGATATGACACTAACTATAGTGATGGGAGAGCTTCGAGAAGTAGCGCTAATATTACAGGAGGGTTAGATACAACGAATTATTAATACCACGAATGTAAATAATCATCATAAACCTAACAAAAGAACTACTCACGCATTCATATATTTCCTCCAAACTAGAAAAAAGACGGGCATCCGCCCGCCTTGTTTTATTCCGGTTTAACCGGCTACTTGGTATCCGGTACTTTGGAGATGTCAACCCTGTTCAACGCCTAACGTATTTCGGCAACTTTTTGCTGCTTCGGACAACAAAGTCGTCAGCTCACACCAGCGCCCGGAGCTCTTCCTTCATGTAGGCAGAAAAGTATTCAGGGTTTTTAATCACGAGGCGGTTACCGGACTCAACCTTATCCGCCCAACCAGCAACTTTTTTCGTGAAGTCGGTATTCCATCCCTCCTGAACACCACGAGCCGTAACGTCGGCAGCACTTGCCGGGACGCCCAATTGCTTCAGATACCTAAACATTCCCTTCGCGGTGCTCTCATCCATAGGGTGTGGCACGGAGGCCGAGGTGTTCATACCACCAATGAAGTCTAACGCTTTATCAATCGCTGTTGGCATAATTTATCCTTAAAATTAACCACTTAATCAATAAGACTGTGACAAGCGAGATCAAATGTAACATTAATCAAACTTCATTTTTTCAGGGTCAGTCACGTTTATGACCAGTACAAAGGGTTCTTTCCTTCCCGCCAGCCCTATTTCCGTTGTTTTATCACTCAAAGCCGGCATGGTGAAGAACATGCCAGCCTGTAATATCGAGCGGGAAAGGCAATGATTGATAAACGTTCCCAGAGGGTCGCAGAAACGAAAAATAAAGCCTCACGACAATGAGCAGTCGCAAAATTAAAGCGTCTTAAAGTCTTTAGAAAGATCGAATTTCTTATACTCTTTTACCTTCAATCTTCCACTGGCAATCCCATCACTAATCTCTTTAATAAAATAATCGATATCGTCACATTTATTATTATCAGGAAGTTCTGGGTAGTTATATTCCCACCATTTCAAATGTAATAACTCATTAATTACATCAGCATTAAAACGGTATTTAATTACCCTGGCTGGCACACCTGCAACAACGGCATAAGGAGGCACATCCTTTGTCACCACAGCGTTTGCAGCAATAACTGCGCCATCACCGATGGTAATTCCCCCTTTTAAAACCACATCATTGCCGATCCAGACATCGTTGCCTATTACAGGATTTTTTTGCGTCGTATCAAACGGTTTTAATACCCACTCCTGATTAAATTCAGCCCTGGCATATTTATCAAATCCCCCGTTGTAGGTCAGCATATGTGTGGTAAATCTGTCCATGGGATGATTGCCTCCCATCACCTTCACATTCCCAGCAATACTGCAGAATCTGCCGATGACAGTATTGCCTGAAAAATGGCAACTTGGAAATGAAAACGCGCCCACGCTGGAAAAATTACGTATCGGCATAGTGGAATACTCTTCGGCGATAACATTATCATCAATTTTTATTTTATCGCCTTTGACGAAACGCAATAAACTTCTCTCTTTATAAACCTTCCTGCCTTTGTGACCTAAAAATATCTTATTATCCGCACAGTACTCATAATGTCTTTTTGTCCATCTAAAGGTATAACCATTATTATTTTCTTCAGTAAATTTAAATAATTCGCTTTTCATATTCTCAACATTTATAAGATTGGCACTATGTTAAAAATAAAGATATCCCACCCACCTGTTTTTATCAACTTTGCAGAACGAGGTGAATTTAACCTAAAAACAGTAAGGCCCGAGTAAACTCAGGCCTTAGTTTTAAAACAGCTTACGGCAGATTTTAGAATTGCTCCCAGTTATCTAAACTGCCACCGTTCGCGGCAAGCTCTGGCCTGCGAGTGGTAGAAGCCGGTGCGGGTTTAGCCTGGCGGGCGTTGGCTGCGGCAATGACCTGCCCGGTATTGAAGATACTCATCAGCTGCACCAGCCGAGTAGCCTGATCGCTGAGGCTCTCAGCGGCGCTGGCAGACTCCTCCACCAGCGCAGCGTTCTGCTGCGTAACCTGATCCAGTTGAGTGATCGCCACGTTGATCTGCGCAATCCCCTGCCCCTGCTCTTCCGTCGTCACGCCAATTTCAGAAATAAGCCCGGCCACGCGGTGCGACTGTTGCACCAGGTCATCGATCGTCGTTCCCGCCGAACTCACCATATCCGATCCTTTTGTTACCGTACGCATGCTGTCCTCAATCAGGGCTTTGATCTCACTGGCCGCCGAAGCAGAACGCTGCGCCAGCGAGCGAACCTCCCCGGCAACTACTGCAAAACCGCGCCCGGATTCCCCTGCACGAGCGGCTTCCACGGCAGCATTCAGCGCCAGAATGTTAGTCTGGAATGCGATGCCGTCAATAACGCTAATAATGTCGCCAATTTTCTGTGAGCTTTCGCTAATTTCACGCATCGTCAGCACCAGATTATTAACGGCATTCCCGCTTTGCGTGGCCGTTTCGCTGGCAGAGTTGGCCAGGCGAGTCGCAGTGCGCACCGTCTCAGCATTCTGCTGAATTGTCTGGCTCATTTGCTCCATCGAAGCGGCCGTTTCCTGCAGGCTGGCCGCTTGCTCTTCAGTGCGCTGGCTGAGATCGGTGCTGCCAGCCGCAATCTCGCTGGCACCCACGGAGATAGAATGGCTGCTGTCTCGCACTTCACGCACAACCCCGAGCAGACGGCTACGCATCTCATCCATAGCCGCGAGCAGACTTCTGGTGTCCCCTTGCTTCAGTTCAACGGCGGTATTGAGCTGCCCCTCAGAAACTTGTTTTGCCACGGAGACGGCATAAACGGGCTCGCCGCCAAGCTGGCCTTTCACCGCTCGCCCGATGCTCCAGGCAATCAAAGAGCCAATCACGGCACTGATAATCGTAATAATCAACAACAAGTTACCGGCAAAATGAGCCTCCTCCACATAGCCACGGGCCATACCCACCGTGCTACCGGAATGATCGCTAATCATCTCGCTGAGCGCATCGAGTACTCTGGCCTGGGGGCCAACCACTTCGCTGATGACTAACGCGCGGGCGGCATCATACTGCCCCGCCGCGCTGACGCTCATCACCTTACGAAGCGCCTGAGAGTATGCCGGGCGAACATTGTTCAGGTTGTCGAACAGCTCGCGAGAATGCTTAAGCCTCAGCGCCTTATCCAGCTGCTTCAAGAGAACGTTGTTGTCCGCGATACGCTTTTCGAGCACCAGGTTGGTTTTTGTAATGTAGTCCCGACTCTCGGCTTCGGTATGCGGCAGCGTGGTGAACAACGCCATATCACGAATATCGTGGGCATTGTCCGTAATATTATCCTTAATCTTTACGATCAGCAGCAAATTCACCAGCCGGACATTGGCTGCATAATTAAGGTTATTTCCAACAGAAACCAACTGCATTCTGGCAAATAATGCGACAAAGAATCCAATAGCGATGACCAGCGCAAAGCCAGCCCCCAGCATGGTACTAAGGCGCATATTCTTCAGTTTGTTCATAAATCCCTCTGAGCTTTAGTGGTTATATCGCAGGCAATAAGAGGAGGTAATTGGTAGAAATCACATCAACGGTTGCGACGGTGTTTTTTGAATTATCGATTTTTTATCGGCAGCCTGAGAGACTTCTTTAGCCATTATTTATAATGGTCTGGCTACATAAAATAATGACAAGGAGATGACAAACAATGAACGAATTAATATTCTAAAACTGAATTAAAACTACTATTTTTAGGCGTAGCAGCCCCGTCCATTCTATGGTTAACGGGGCTGAAATTAGTGCTTTATCTGTGCCGGAATTATTTATCTGCGATGAAGCGATCGTCGTCACCCACCGGGATATAAACGCGCACCCATTCCTTCCCATCAACGATATCCCAGCTGTGGCCTTCGCCTGCAGTATCCGCCGCAAGCAGCACTGTGCCTGGTTCGATGATGAACGTGGAGCCGTCGCTAACCTTAAACTTCAGCTTGCCTTTCAGGGTAACCACGTACTGCTTTTTCGGTGCCGGATGCACCCCTTTCTGCCACTCTTCAAAGGTATTACTGAAATAGAGATTTTCAGAAGAGAGCTTCGCCAGAGAGGGAATTGAACCTTTTACAAACGCAGAGTTATTATCAGCCGTGTTAATTAATTTTATCGCTGGAATACGGTGTTCGCTGGCATCTGTCTTTGTGGTTTCGGCATATCCAAACATTGAAACAAGTAAACCTGTGGTGGCCAACATAAGCCGTGTTATTTTTTTCATGATCGTGTCCAGGGTTAATTTCAGCCAGCACTTTTTCGGTGATTAAATCACCGTGGCAAAAAAACAAAATTCCAGGCTAGTACATCAGAGGTAATCAACTTCGTCAATATCATGTACGGCAAGTTTATTTAGTTAATAAATTAAACATACATAAAGAAAATAATTATGTGTAAACACCTCACTGTTCCTTAATTATTTATTTAAATCGAACACAAAATAACTTCCCTTTAAGCTAAAAAAGAATGATTAAGAACTAAATAAGCTAAATACAGCCCGTGATACCCCCAATTTAGCTTACGGACAGGGAAAAATAGCCTTCGTCGTTATGACTGTTCAAAATTCCGTTCTCAAAAAGGCAACGCAACGCGCCATTTTTGCTGCTTTAACGATACCGCTGAGTATGGCAGCTTGAAGGAAAAGGAGACACCCTATGAAACTGCCCTCTTCCCCCTGGTGGTGGGATCTTTCCACCCGCGAATTCAGCGAGCTGGAGATGCACAATATTGTCGCGGTGTTGCCCGTTGGCGCCGTGGAACAGCATGGCCCCCACCTTCCGGTGCGGGTCGATGCCGCTATCAATGCCGGTATTATCCAGCGAGCGGTAGAACATCGCCCCGCAGGCCTGCCCGTGCTGTTCATGCCCGCGTTACCCATCGGCAAGTCTGACGAACATCTGGCTTACCCCGGCACGCTCACGCTGCCTTACGAAGTGCTGGGTCAGGTGTGGTTTGAAGTGGCCAAAAGCGCATGGCGCGCGGGCGTCCGCAAAATCATTTTCTGGAATTCCCACGGCGGGCAGCCTCAGCTAATGGAAATCATCTGCCGTAAGCTACGTGTGGAGCTAGGGATGTTGGCCGTGGGTGCCAGCTGGTTTCGCACCATTGATACGGCCGATCTTTACAGCGAAGCAGAGCGCCAGCACGGCATTCATGGTGGGGAATCCGAAACCAGCGTGATGCTACACCTCCATCCTGATTTAGTGCACATGCAGCATGCCGATAATTTTGTCTCGGCTTCGGTCGCGATGGAAGCCAAAGGCGGCATCCTCACGCCGGAAGGCGGCATCAGCTTCGGCTGGATGGCCCAGGATCTGCACCCATCGGGCACCACGGGGAACGCCGTCGGCGCCGATGCTGTACGAGGTGACATTGAAGTAGACCGTGCCGCCCGCGCGCTACTTCAGCTAATCGACGAGGTCAGCCAGGCCGATCTCAACCTGCTGACCCCACACACCGCTTTTAGTCGCTAAATACTCCGCCCGACTTCCCGTTGGGCGCTACGCCATCTGCAGCATCATGCCTTTTAGCGTTTCGGCCAGCACGCTACCGATGGCGCTGGTGCCCCGATCGTGGCCAATGAGCATCAGCGTTTGCGTTTGCTGCCCCAGCTCACGCACCGGAATATAGACCAGCCGTCCGCTCCGCAAATCGGTTTCGATATCAAACGGCGTCAGGAACGTCAACGCCTGGTCCATCATCGCCGACTGCCGCATAACCTCAATGGAGTTGGTTTCAATCACCGGCTGCAGCGCCACCATCGCGCGGGCGAATACGTCGTTCAGGTAAGGCCGAATCACCGTTGAATCATCAGCGATGACCATGGGGTGCGGCATGCAATCGCTTAACCGCAGGCTGCTTCTGTCCGCCAGCGGATGCCCCGGTGCAACGACCGCGCCAAGCCTGCCCGTCACGCTGGCAATACTGCGCAGCGCCGAACGCATTTCAAAATCAAAGCCAAGCCCCAAATCTACGTCGCCAGATGCCACCGCACCGGTAATGTCCTCGCCGCGAGTCATCTGCTGCAGGCGCAGCTTTACTCGTGGGTTAGCGCGGCGGAAATCAGCGGCCGCCCTCGGGATCAGGTTAGCCGCCAGCCCGCTCATCATCGCCACCGTCACTTCGCCACGCCGCAGCCCCTTTAGCTCCTCAATTTTAATCTGCGCCCATTCAAGCTCTTTAAAGCTCTGGCGGACATGGTGAATCAGCGTTTCACCCGCGGCCGTGAGGATCATTTTACGCGGTAGACGCTGGAACAACGGCGTGCCCAGCTCTTCCTCCAGCGCCAGCAGTTGGCGGTTGATCGCCGACGCGGAAATATGCAGGCGTTCTGCGGCCTTACGGATCGAACCGCTGCGCGCCACCTCATCAAGATAAACCAGTAAACGATATTTCAGCATCAGGGCTCCTGCGTTGCCTAAAAGGCATCGGTGAGTACGAAAATACGTGCTTTTAAGATATCGCTAAGCGCGGCATAACTGAAGCCATCAGCACTTCTCCATCAACCCTTTTGGGAGAGAAATAATGGCAGGCATCACCCGCAGAAACTTCGCAAAAATGCTGGCAGGCGCCGTGGTATTACCGGTCCTCGCCCCCGTCATGTCACGCTCTGCCCTGGCGGCGACGAAAGAATTCAAAGTGGCGCTGCTGCTGCCGGGCACCATTTCAGACGGCGGCTGGAACTCTCTGGCGTACCAGGGCCTGCAAAGCCTGAAAAAATCCGGCATCAAAGTGGCCTGGAGCGAAAGCGTGCCGCAGGCACAAATGGAACAATCGATCCGCGGCTATGCGGACGATGGCTACAACCTGATTATCGGCCATAGCTTTGAGTACGGCGCGGCGTTCACTGAAATTGCGCCGGACTACCCCGATACCGATTTTTTTGCCTCCACCTTTAAACCCGCAGAGGCAGCGCCAAAGAACGTCGAGTACATCAATCTGGCCTATATCCAGGCCGCGTATGCCGCAGGCGCGCTGGCCGCGTTGATTTCTGACAAAGGCAAAGCCGTGGGTTTTGTGGGCGGCGGCGATAACCCAACCCAGCAGGGCATGATGCGCGCCTTCATTCTCGGAGCGGAAAAAACACGTTCTGGCATCAAGGGCCTTGGCGTTGTGACCGGCGATTACGGTAACGCGGCAAAAGGGCGAGAGGCCGCTACGGCCATGATCACCAATGGCGCAGACGTTATCTGGCATGCCGCTGACGTCACCGGCCTCGGTGCGCTTCAGGGGGCGATTGCCGCGAATGTTAAAGCCATCGGCTGTTACACCGACCAAAAAGCGGTCTCCCCGGCCCACATCGCCTGCAGCTTCAAGCAAAACGTGGACTGGGTGGTGGAACAGGTCGGCAGCGCGGCGGCAGGCCATGCCTTTAAAGGCGGTGAAGAGTGGGCGCCCAGCGTCGCCAAAGCCTGGTCGGTAATTTACGGCGATGCCTCCCACAACGCCATCTTAGTGAGCGACAGCGCCTGGCAAGCCTTCCAGAAAATCTGGCAACAGCTTGATACCGGCGCGTTATCCGCCACCGCCTGACCCGGAGCCAACAGATGAACATAGCTGCGCCAGAGGTACGGGTGGCGTTAAATCGCATCACCAAGAGGTTTGCCCGCGTCACCGCCAACGACAACGTCTCGATGACCATCGAAGCCGGTGAGATCCACGCCCTGCTGGGCGAAAACGGCGCAGGAAAAAGTACCCTGATGCAAATCCTCTACGGCCTTTATAAGGCCGATGAGGGCGATATTGTGGTGGCGGGCAAAAGCGTGAAGTTTCGCGACCCGAGTGACGCCATCGCCTGCGGCATCGGTATGGTTCATCAGGAATTTATGCTAGTGCAGCCGATGACGGTGGTCGAAAACGTAGTGCTCGGCCTGAAAGAAAACGCCAGCGGCGTGCTCAATCTCAAGGCCGCCGCCGCCAGGCTACAGGCGCTGTCGGACAAGCACGGCCTGGCCATTGACCCCTGGGCGCAGGTGCAGCACCTTTCCGTTGGCGTGCAGCAGCGGGTGGAGATCCTCAAGCTGCTCTACCGTGACGCACAGGTGCTAATTCTGGATGAGCCTACGGCGGTGCTCACGCCGAAAGAAAAAGAAGGCCTGTTTGCCACGCTGAAATCTCTCTGTGCTGAAGGACGATCCGTGGTGATCGTAACCCATAAGCTCTATGAAATCATGGCGATTGCCCGCCGTGTTTCCGTCATGCGGGCGGGAAAAATGGTGGAAACCGTGTCGGTGTCTGACACCTCTGAAACCGATCTGGCTCGCCGCATGGTTGGCCGAGATGTTGTGCTGCGCGTAGAGAAAACGCACTGCAAGCCTGGCCGCAACGTGCTGCACGTGGACAGCATCGCCCTGCGCGACGAAACCGGGCAGCAAAAAATCTGGCGCGCATCGCTTAAGGTCGCGGCGGGCGAGATTCTGGGCATTGCTGGCGTGGAAGGTAACGGCCAGTCGGAGCTGGCAAGTGCCCTGCTCAACCTGATGCCGATCGAAGCCGGGCGTATTCTGCTGGAAGGGGAAGATATCTCCGACGCTACGCCCGCCCAACGCCGCCAAAAAGGCATCGGTTTTATTCCCGCTGACCGCCGGGAAGTTGGCTCGTTTATCACGCTTTCGCTGGAAGAAAACGCCATGCTGGGCTCCCAGCGCAGCTTCACCAAAGCCAAAGGCTGGCTGCTGAATCGCCTGAAGATCGCCCGCCACGCCAAAGCGATCATTGCCCGTTTTGACGTTCGCGCCCCGGACGCCCAGTTCGAAGCGGGCAAGCTGTCAGGCGGCAACCTGCAAAAGCTTATCCTCGGGCGCGAAGTTGCGCAGAACCCCAAATTACTGATTGTTGAACAGCCTACGCGCGGGCTGGACGTCGGCGCCGTTGAAGCCGTTTGGGCGGGCCTGCTGGCAGCGCGGGATAGCGGCTGCGCGATTGTGCTGATCTCCGCCGAACTCGAAGAAATTCTCAACCTCTCCGACCGCATTGCCGTGATGTACAACGGCCAAATCGCGGGCGAGATGGAGGCGGCACACGCCACGCCAGCCCTCCTTTCTGAACTGATGGCCGGTGGCAGCCCGACTCACGCGGAACCGCAGCATGACAAAGTGGCTTGAACGACGCCTTTCTCCAGCACAATCCCCCTCGGCGCTGGCGATAACCAGCTTCGGCGGCATTCTCGCGGCGTTTATCGTCGGCGGTCTGCTGTTTTTGCCCTTCGGCGCGAATCCCCTGAACGCTTATGGCTTCCTGTTTAGCGAGGCCTTTGGCTCCATGCGCGGCTTTGGCCTGAGCCTGGTGCAGGCCACGCCGCTGATGCTTATCGCGTTGGCCACGCTGGTCATCTGGCGAGCGGGGCTGGGCTACATCGGCTTTGAAGGCTGCTTCCTGGTCGGCGCAGCGGCGGCAAGCTGGATAGCGCTTTCCGGCACGCCGCAGGGCCTTCCCTGGAAACTGCCGGTCGAACTTTACTGGCCGCTTGTCCTGCTGGTGACGTTTGTCGCTGGCGCTCTCTGGGCAGGCTGGGTTGGCGCCCTGCGCGTTCGCTTTGGCGGTAACGATGTCCTGATTTCGCTGATGGCAAATTATGTCGCCATTTTTTTAGTGCAGTACCTGGTGTCCGGCCCAATGCGCGCGCCGGGCGACCTGCCGCAAACGCCCCGCCTGCCGCAGGACACCTGGCTGCCGTTTGTGCTCAGCGGGATGAAAACCCACTGGGGCATCGCCATCGCCATTATTGCCACTCTGTTCACCTGCTGGCTGATGCGTAGCACGCCTGCAGGCTACGAAATCAGCCTGGCCGGACTGAATCCAAAAGCGGCCCGTTACGGCGGCGTAGACGTTGCCCGTCGCCAGATGAGCGCGGTTTATCTTGGCGGCGGCTTTGCGGCACTTGCCGGGCTGTGTGCGGTACTTGGCGTACAGCACCGCCTGATGGACGGTATTTCCGGCGGCGTCGGCTTTATCGGTGTCGTGGTCGCTCTGCTGGCGAGGCTGAATCCGCTGCTGGTGATCCCTACCGCAATCTTGTACGGCGGGTTACAGGTGGGTGGCGGCGCCATGCAGCGAGAAACCGGCCTGCCCACTTCGGTGGTGCTGATTCTGCAAAGCCTGGTGGTGCTGATGATCCTGGCGGGCGACGTTCTGCGCTATTACCGCCTTCGCCTGCCGAGCCGCCCCGTCACGCAGGATGCTTTAGTGGAGAAAAAATCATGAGCGCCATGACGCACCTTGATACCGCCTTTTTCATCGGCTGGCTGGCCGCGGCTATTCGCCTTGCAGGCCCGGTCTTACTTGCGGCTCTCGGCGAGATCTACGCCGAACGCGCAGGCGTCCTTAACATCGGGCTGGAAGGCACTATTTTGCTGGGTGCGCTCAGCAGCTATCTTGCAGCCGCCTATACCGGCTCAACGCTGGTTGGCTTCTTTGCGGGCGGCGTGGGCGGCCTGCTGGTCGGCGTATTACTGGCCGCCCTGTATTTACGCGCCCACGCCAGCCAGATTGTGGTGGGGATTGTCTTTAATATCCTGGCGGCGGGCCTGGCCTCCTGGCTTTATTCCCTGACCATCGGGGCTAGCGGTACGGCGGCGATCCCGATGTTTGCTGCCTGGCCGGTGCCGCTGCTGTCATCCCTGCCGTTTATCGGCCCGGTACTTTTTACCCAACCCTGGCCACTCTATCTCACCCTCACCCTGGTGTTTGTCGCTCAGTTTGGCCTGTTCCATACCCGCTTTGGCCTGGCGCTGCGCGCCGTGGGTGAAAACCCGAAAGCGGCCCATGCCGCCGGGCTTAACGTACTCAAACTGCGCACCTGGGGCGTGCTGTTTTCCTGCCTCGGGGCGGGGCTTGCCGGCAGCTATCTGGTCACCGCGCAAATCGGCCTGTTCCGCGACAACGTTGTTAGCGGCCAGGGCTTTATCGCCTTAGCTATCGTGATTTTTGGCCGCTGGAGTCCGCTGAAAGCCCTGCTAGCCGCCTTTATTTTTGGCGCTGCCGATGCGCTGCAGCTCTCTTTGCAGGTCTTCGAAAGTTCGCTGCCGCCGCAGGTTCTGCTGGCGCTGCCGTACCTGCTCACTATTTTGGCGATGTCCGGCGTGGTGGGGCGAACCATTCAGCCTCGCGCCCTGACGCAGCCTTACCGCAAGGAGTCATAACCGATGAATCATTTCCGCCTTACCGACGTGTCCAGCGCCCAGGCTTTTCGCATCAGCCCGACGGACACTAACTATTTCGCCGTGCTGTTCGACAAGCATCAGGACGGCATCGAAAACGTGTTTGTGGTTGAAATTTTTACCCCCGGCGGTGCTACGCCACCTAACGCTCACGCCGAGGCACACGAGTTTTTCTACGTGCTTTCCGGGGAAGGTATCGCCCGCTGCAACGATGAAGAAACGGCTATTCGCAAAGGCGATGCTCTTCTACTGCATCCGGGCAACGAACACGCTATCCGCAATACCGGTGCAGGCAAGCTGTATACGCTGACGGTGATGACGCCCAACGAAGGTTTCGCCGAACTGATCCGCCGCGGTATCCCCGTTACGCTGGATGAGGAAGACCTCCGGGTGCTGCAGGGGGAAGCGAGCTAATGGCTGGTTATCCCCTCGGCAGCGCCCCACATAATCAATGGCGGGTGACAAGGAAAAGCGTGAATATGGTGCGCACTGGCCGCGCTTCAAGGCCGCTCTCTCTGGAAAGCCGTGGGCGCGAGATCTCGTTCGATCTGGCACACAGCGCGCTGATCGTCATCGATATGCAAAATGATTTCTGCCACCCCGAAGGCTGGCTGGCGCACATTGGTGTGGACGTGACGCCAGCTCGAGCGCCGATCGCCCCCCTGAGCAAACTGTTGCCGCCGCTGCGCATGGCCAATGTGCCGGTGATTTGGCTCAACTGGGGTAACCGCCCGGACAGGCTTAATCTCAGCCCTGCGCTACTGCACGTTTATAACCCGGATGGCACCCAAACGGGCCTGGGCGATCCGCTGCCTGAGTCCGGCGCGCCGGTGCTCCAGGCGGGCAGCTGGTCTGCAGAAGTCGTGGAAGAGCTCACGCCCGATGCCGAGGACATTCGCATTGATAAATACCGGATGTCTGGCTTTCAGGACACGGTGCTGGACAGCGTATTGAGGAACCTCGGCGTCACGACCCTGCTGTTTGCAGGCGTGAACCTTGACCAGTGCGTGCTGTGTACGCTGCAGGATGCCAACTTCCACGGTTACGACTGCCTGCTGCTGGAGGATTGCAGCGCCACAACGTCGCCGAAATACTGCGTGGAGGCCAGCCTGTATAACGTGCAGCAATGCTTCGGCTTTGTGGTCAACTCCGGCGAGTTGCTGGGTAAGCTGAAATAAAAAAACGCTGGTTTAAAAACCAGCGTTCACTCAGTTAACCACAAGTCTTATCAGAGCTTTTCGCCGTTGCTCTCAATCACGTCTTTGTACCACTGGAAGGATTTCTTACGGCTGCGGCTCAGGCTGCCGTGGCCTTCGTTATCTTTATCGACGTAGATAAAGCCGTAGCGTTTTTTCATTTCGCCCGTCCCGGCGGAGACCAGGTCGATACAGCCCCACGGGGTGTAGCCCATCAGGTCAACGCCGTCTTCCACTACCGCTTTTTTCATTTCTGCGACGTGCGCCGAAAGATAATCGATGCGGTACTGGTCGTCCACGAAGCCGTCGGCCTGCGCCACGTCAATCGCCCCGAAGCCGTTTTCCACAATAAACAGCGGCAGCTGATAGTGATCCCAGAACCAGTTCAGAGAGTAACGCAGGCCCACCGGGTCAATCTGCCAGCCCCAGTCGGATTTTTGCACGTACGGGTTAGAAACGAGGCTTTTTGATTCGTCGTAGTCAAACTGCGGGTTGTCGGCGCTGGCTTTGGTCGCAAACGACATGTAGTAGCTGAAGCCAATGTAATCGACGCAGCCTTCGGCCAGCGCCGCGAGATCTTCGTCGGTAATATCCAGCTCAAAACCACGGCGCTCGAAGTAGTTCAGCAGGTGCTGCGGGTACTTGCCGCGCACGTGCACGTCGGTAAACCAGTAGCGGCGGTGCATCGCATTCATCGCCATCATCATATCGCCTGGCGCACAGGTCAGCGGGTAAATTGGGCACATGGCAATCATGCAGCCAACCTGCAGCGCAGGGTTGATTTCACGGGCTGCACGCACCGCCAGAGCGCTGGCAACCAGCTCATAGTGCGACGCCTGGTACATCACCGGCTCGCGATCTTCACCCGGCTGATACTTCAGGCCCGAGTTGGTGAACGGCGCGAAGTCTTCGTGGTAGTTGGCCTGGTTGTTGATCTCGTTGAAGGTCATCCAGTACTTCACTTTGTGCTGATAGCGAGTGAAGACCACTTTCGAGAAGCGCAGGAAGAAATCAATCAGCTTACGGTTACGCCAGCCGCCGTATTCGGTGACCAGATGGTAAGGCATTTCGAAGTGCGACAGCGTAATCACCGGCTCAATGCCGTGCTTCAGGCATTCGTCAAACAGGTCGTCATAGAACTGCAGACCGGCTTCGTTCGGCTCCAGCTCGTCGCCCAGCGGGAAAATACGCGTCCAGGCAATGGAGGTACGGAAACATTTGAAGCCCATCTCGGCAAACAGCTGGATGTCTTCTTTGTAGCGGTGGTAGAAGTCGATCGCTTCATGGTTAGGGTAGTTTTTTCCCTGCAGCACGCCATCGGTAATTTCACGCGGGACGCCGTGGGCGCCGGCTGTCATCACATCCGCAACGCTAACGCCTTTGCCGCCCTCTTTCCAGCCACCTTCCAGCTGGTGCGCCGCAACCGCGCCACCCCACAGAAAACCTTCTTTGAATCCAGACATATTCTCTCCCTTAATTAGAGATCGCATGCTGCGACCGATAGTGCTGATTAAAATGGTAGACCGCGCCAATGAGTCCGGCATCGTTGCCGTGACTGACGGTGTCGATATAGTCGTCGATGGTGAACCAGGCCAGATGTTCGCGCAGCAGCGCAAGGAAGCCTGGGCGTTCCACAATGCCGCCGCCGAGCAGGATTTTTTCCGGGTCGAACAGATTGACGAGGTTATAAAGGCCGGTGCCGAGATCGTTGAAGAACGCGTTCACCATACGCTGGCAGGCCACGTCGCCGGCATCAAAGCGGTCGAAAATCTCTTCCCCGCTGACGGCCTCAAGCGGCTTGCCGACATACTCCGCGTAGTCTTTGCGCAGGGTTCTCAGGGTGCAGGTATCGTTCATGGTGTAGCGGCGAACATCGCGTGGGCCAGGGCGTTCGGTCAGCATGTAACCGAATTCTCCCGCCCGGAAGCGCGCGCCGTGTACCAGTTGGTTATTGCAGAAAATCGCTCCGCCGATGCCGGTGCCGATGGTCAGTACGAGGAAGTTGCTCATCCCCGCCGCTTTCCCCTGCCAGTGTTCAGCCAGCAGGACGCAGTTGGCGTCATTTTCAATGGCTACGGGCAGCTGCGTGCGTTCTTCCAGCCATTCTTTGATGGCAAAGTTGTCGAAGCGGCGGATGGCCCCACCCATTTCGATAAAACCGGTATGGGGATTAACATAGCCTGGGGCGCTGATCGCCACGCCTTCACAGCCGGGGTGCGCGGCGATCCAGGCTAAAATGGCCTGTAAAATTTGCTCGCCATCGCTGTCGCCGATCGTCTCTTTACCTTTGGCAAGGATCTCGCCCTGCGAACTGACGATCCCCATTTTTAATGCAGTACCCCCGATATCAAATGCGGCGATATTCATACGGTTAATTCCTCCTGCATATTTCCGGCACACTATTTATTTCTTATGCAATATAGAAATTATTTCGCACCGGCCATATTCATGCCTGGTAAAAGGAAAAATAAAATTGATGGGTTTCAATTTTTAATTATCAGTTTTGATGACGAAGAAAATATTAATCAATGGGAAGCCTACCAGGCAATAGAAGCAGAATAATCAAATGAACAACTTTTGAACCTGTCAAAAGGTAGGCTATACAGTTAGTTAACGTCGTTATTCGCCTTTGAGCACCTACAGGTTCACTTTTAGAACTATTATTGAACCTCTTTTTAAACCAGAACTGTGACAGACATTGCGAATGCGCGGCCTGCCTCAGCGGCTAGTCTCCCTTACGGGGCAAAAAGTACTTCACCTGGAACTCGAACACGTTGGTGTAGAGGATCGAGTAATCAATCGGGCTATGGCTGGCGTCAACGGACTGAGTTTCCATGCGAATAATCGGATCCCGGATGCTGATATGCAGCATTTTGGCAATCTCGGTTGACGGCAAAACAGGCTGAAACGCCTCATAGCAGCCGTGAATTTTGACCCCACATTCATCTTCGATATAGGAAAATTTCGAACGCTTCATGTGGTTGACCGTCAGGTCGGGGAAGCGATTCACCGACAGCCAGGTCTCTTCCAGCTGCATCGGCACGTTGTCGATGTGACGCAGTCGTTTGGCGTAATAGACCGGCTCGCCAATGGCCAGCAACAGGCGGCTGGCAATCTCTTCCGAGGCCTGCTGCAGCTCAAATCTCAGTACCTGGCTGGACGGTTTTTTTCCTTCACTTCTGGCTATCTCGGTGAAGCTGTCCAGATGCGTAACAGAAGCCTGAAAATGTTTATTTCTCACATAGGTGCCGGAGCCGTGCCGACGCTCAATCAGCGCCTCATCTTCCAGCACTTTCAATGCCTTACGCAAAGTATTGCGTGACACATTATAAAACTCTGCCAGCTCTTTTTCCGAAGGGAGGGCGTCGCCGATATGATAGGTCGGGCTGCTGATCCTGCTTTTTAGTAAGTTAACAACATCTTTGTACACCACTTTTGAACCTCCTCAACTTATTTAAAAACAGTCAATTACCATTCGAGTCATAATAAAAGCGCAACATAGGTTCATTTTCACTTTGCTTTCTGCACCACTCGGGCATGACTAACTGTGATCGAAATGGCAGATGAACGCATTGATATTCATTAAGTTAGCCGCTGGTTGATTATCTACGAAGCGTTAAGGGAAAAAATGAAGAATATATTATTGGTTTGTGCGGCCGGGATGTCTACCAGCATGCTGGTTAAAAGAATGCAGGATCACGCCAGCGCGGGAAATATTTCGGTCAATATTAATGCACTGGCGATTGCCGAGGCGAAAGAAAGAATTAAAAGAAATGAAGCAGATGTTGTCCTGCTCGGGCCTCAGGTTCGTTTCCAAAAAAGTGAAATAGAGGAAATCGCCCAGGGGAAAATTCCGGTCGCGGTAATCGATATGAAGTATTACGGGCAAATGGATGGCAAATCAGTTCTTGATTCCGCACTGAATTTACTCGGTGAACGCTAAGCTTTCCAGCCAAAATAACAACCCAATGGGTAATTGATTAGGTTTATCGTTACGCGACCTGCTATTAAGCAGAGGCTTCGCCAATAAACTTATATCATCAGTCAATATCTCTCTAATGATAAAGGGCGCATCATGAGTATTATGAATGCCTTTGAGCGCGGTATGGAAAAGCTCCTTGTTCCTATTGCGATTAAATTAAACTCTCAGATACACGTCTCGGCCATCCGCGATGCTTTTATTTTGTCGTTCCCCATCGTTATGGCCAGCTCGCTGATCGTACTGATTAACTTTGCCATCCTTTCACCGGATGGTTTTATTGCTTCACTGCTGCATCTCGGCGTGTTATTCCCTAACTTAGCCGAAGCTCAAAACATATTCTCCCCGGTGATGAATGGGTCGGTGAATATCATGTCGATCATGATTGCCTTCCTGGTCGCACGTAATATCGCTATCAGCTATCAGCAGGACGACTTGCTGTGCGGTCTGACCGCTATCGGCGCGTTCTTCGTGGTCTATACCCCTTATCAAATGATGGGCGGGCAGTCGTATCTGACCACGCAATATCTGGGGCCGCAGGGGCTTTTTGTGGCGGTGATTGTCGCACTGATTACCGGGGAAATCTTCTGCCGCCTGGCGCGCAACCCGAAGATCACCATCACCATGCCAGACGCCGTACCGCCGGCGGTTGCACGCTCATTTAAAGTTTTAATTCCTATCTTCTTCGTGATGATCTTCTTCTCGGTGCTGAACTACTGCCTGACGAAAATCTCCCCGAATGGCCTGAACGAACTGATTTATACCCTGATTCAGGCCCCGCTGAAAAACATGGGCACCAATATCGTCGCGGTGCTGGTGCTTGGCGTGGTCACCAACTTCCTGTGGGTGCTGGGCATTCACGGGCCGAACACCACGGCGGCGATTCGCGAAACTATTTTCTCCGAAGCTAACCTCGAAAACCTCTCTTTTGCCGCATCCAACGGCACTACGTGGGGGGCGCCATACCCTATCACCTGGGGGAGCATCAACGACGCCTTCGCCAACTACGGTGGCTCGGGAATGACGCTCGGCCTGCTGCTGGCTATTTTTATTGCCTCCCGCCGTGCCGACTACCGCGATCTGGCGAAAATGGCCTTCGTGCCGGGCCTGTTTAACATCAACGAACCGGTGATTTTCGGCCTGCCCATCGTGCTGAACCCGATCCTGATCATTCCGTTTATCATGGTGCCGTTCGTCAATTCTTTGGTGGGCTACACCTTCGTCACTCTGGAGATTATTCCACCCATTGCCTATGCCGTACCGTGGACAACGCCGGGGCCGCTCATCGCCTTCTTCGGCACCGGGGGGAACTGGATGGCATTGATTGTCGGGCTGCTATGCCTGGCCATCTCCACGCTAATTTATTTACCGTTCGTTATGGCCGCCAATAAGGTAAATGCAGCACAGGCGGCGCAGTAATAAATAAACCGATGATAGCAATTTAATTTCCACCCGCCTTCGGTTATTAAAACCGGAGGCAAATAATAATTATACTTCTGGGACATTCTATGAATTCAAATTTATTGAAGGTTAGCTTATTGTCTTCATCCATCCTTCTGGCGTTATCCTCAACCCACGTAATGGCAGCCAAATTAACGGTCGAGCAGCGTCTGGAATTACTTGAAAGGCAATTATCAGAAAACAAATCAGAATTAAATAAAACGCAGAAAGAGCTGGCCATATATAAAGACAAGGTCGCCCAACTGCAGCCAGCCGGTAACAACGTGCAGTCTGGCCCGGCACCGGTCAATCAGACGGTTTATTCTCCGGTAGCCGACAACATCGAGAATGAAAATAATCATCTCGATACTAAGCCGGCGCCAACGCCGGTGAAAGGCACGCAAAAAGTGGCCGTGGTCAATAACGAAGGCGGCAAGACTACCGTAGAAAGCGTTACCCTGAAAGACATCAGCAAATACATTAAAGATGATATTGGCTTTAGCTACGAAGGTTATTTCCGTTCCGGCTGGGCAGCGGCCAATCGCGGGTCGGCTCAAACCTACGCCGCCGGGTCGCTGGGTCGTTTCGGCAACGAAATGAGCGGCTGGTTCGACTTAACGCTGAACCAGCGCGTCTACAACCAGGACGGCAAAACCGCCAACGCCATCGTGACCTACGACGGTAACGTCGGGGAGCAGTATAACGACGCCTGGTTTGGCGACAACGACGGCAACGAAAACATCATGCAGTTTAGCGATATTTTCCTGACCACCAGAGGCTTCCTGCCGTTTGCGCCGGAAGCAGACTTCTGGGTCGGGAAGCACAAGCTGCCTGAGTACGAAATCCAGATGCTCGACTGGAAATCATTAACCACCCAGGTGGCGGCGGCCGTCGGGATCCAAAACTGGAACCTGGGCGTCGGCCAGCTTGACGCCTCCCTCAGCCGTAACGACGTCGACGTTTATTCCCGCGACTTCAGCCACACCACGCAGATGAACACCAACTCGGTTGACCTGCGCTACCGCAACATTCCGCTGTGGGAAAAAGGTTCACTGTCGCTGATGGGCAAATACGCCTTTGCCAATAAAACTGACGACCAGAAGGACAACGAAAATAACGGCTCCTTCTTTAAACTGAAGGATACCTGGATGGCGACGGCCATTGTGCGCCAGGATCTGCCGCGCGACACCTTCAACGAGTTTACCCTGCAGGTGGCCAATAACTCTTATGCCAGCAGCTTCGCGAACTTCTCGGGAGCCAGCAACTCCATGGCACCGGGCCGATATTACTACGGCGACCAGACGGACGGCGTGGCCTGGCGTCTGATTTCGCAGGGGGAAATGTACCTCGCGGACAGGATCATTATGGCTAACGCACTGGTTTACTCCCAGGGTAGCGATGTTTATAGCTATGAGAGCGGTGCCCACAGCGACTTCAGCAGCATTCGGGCCGTGATTCGCCCGGCGTGGATTTGGGATACCTGGAACCAGACCGGCCTGGAGCTGAGCTGGTTTACCCAGAAAAACAAAACCGAACAGGGCGTAAACCTGAAAGAGTCGGGTTACAAAACCACGCTCTATCACGCTCTGAAGGTTGGCCCAAGCCTGCTCGGCTCGCGTCCTGAAATTCGTTTCTACGGCACATACCTGAATATTCTGGACAACGAGCTGTCAAACTTCCGTTTTAACGAAAACAGCAAGAACGAGTTTATGGCTGGCGTTCAGGCTGAAGTGTGGTGGTAATCCTCTTTTGCTAAGTGCATAAAAAAACCCGTCTTCCAGACGGGTTTTTCTTTTCTGTCAGCTCGCTCCCGCGCAGCTGTCCGGCACGTTATTCAGCCCTTCAGCACCGTGGGTGAAAGATTTAAATCGCTTTTGATCGTCCAGTTTGATGATGTACAGCGAATCAAAATCGCTGCCCGGCCATTTTGGCACCACGGTTGGGTCGCCGCCGGTTGCCTTCACCAGCTTTTGCGCCGCTATCACCAGGTTTTTGTGCTCCCACGAGACAAACGTCAGGCGGCCGCTGCTTTGAGTTTTCAGTAAATCATCCGCCAGCTCATCCGTCTGCTCCGCGTGGTAATGCAGGTCGATGGCCTGAGAAAGGCGGATCGCGGTCGGCGTGATGGTGGTTAACGGGCGCAGCGAGCTGCCGGTTTTGTTCTCTTTCGGCGCGGCGGCGTAGATGGCATCCGGTTTGCCGTACTGGCTCAGCAGAACCGACGGCAATTGCAGCGCGCGATTCAGCCCTTTGCAGGTGAGCTGCCCGCTATTGTTAGCCGGTTTCTCACCGTGACGCAGGAAGACTATCGTGCTGTCGGCATTCGCTATCATCGGGGTCAATAAGGCACCGCTCAGCAACACAACAAGCGCTTTTTTGATCATGTTTTTCTCGTTTTTATCAGGGAATGAAACTTTTACTATAGAGAAGAAACCGAGGAAAAAAACAAAACATTGGTAAGCAGACGTCACGCCTGCCGCGCCGGGTTCAGCGATTAACAACCGGCCATCGTTTTGCTATTCTGATGTCCGTTAACGTGATGATATATTCTATAAAAACCAGTAAAAACAATTAATAAGGAAAAGACGTGAGCACCCAGAACGAGATGTTTAACAAAGAGATTGCGTGGTCTACTCGCCACATGGTTCGCACCCTCAAACAGGTTCAGGCGCTGCCCGACTTAAGCCACGTTCGCATCGCCTGCAATATGCATCTCGACCTGAAAATGATCCCGCTGGTTGAAGGCCTGCTGAAGAAAAACGCCAAAGTCTTCCTCACCACCTGCAACCCAACCACCGTACAGGATGACGTTGTCGCTTACCTGGTCGCCGCCGGAGCGGAAGCCAGCGCATGGCGCAATATGAACGACGCCGACTGGCGCGACTCGTGGGAAAAAGCCATCGCCTGGCGCCCAACGCATCTGTGCGAAATGGGCGCGGACATCACCACGCTGCTGCATCAGCGTGGCGAGTTTGGCGACGTGGTTGCCTGCCTGGAAGCAACCGGCTCCGGGGTCAACCGCCTCGCGGATCTCCGCCCTGGCTACCCGATCTTTAACTGGGACGATCTGCCGGTAAAAGAAGGCCTGCATAACCGCCACATGGTTGGCCTCACCGCCTGGCAAACCTTCTTCCAGACAACCCACCTCACCCTGCACGAAAAGAAAGTGCTGGTGATTGGCTATGGCCTGGTGGGCCAGGGCGTTGCCGCCGCCGCCAAAGCCTACGGAGGCCAGGTGATGGTTGCCGAGTTAGATCCGGCCCGCCGCCTGCAGGCCGCCTATGACGGCTGGCACGTGGTTGATATTCATGACGTGATTGCCACCACTGACGTTGTCGCCACCGCCACCGGCGCGAAAAAAGTCGTCAGCGCAGCGGTACTGGATAAAGCCAAAGACGGCGTGTTTGTGCTGAACGTGGGCCACGTTGCGGAAGAGATCGACTGCGGCTACCTGCAGCAATATCCGACCGAAGAAGTGATGCCGTTTATCAACGCGTACCAGCTTAACGGCAAAACGCTTTACCTGATGGCGAACGGCTCAATGCTGAACCTGACCGCCGGCTTTGGCGACAGCCTGAACGCCTTCGACGTGACGCTGGCCGTAATGGCAAGCGGCATCAAACACATCGTGACCGACGGCCAGCACGCTGAAAAAGCGGTTTATTTACTGCCGCAGTCCGTGTGGGAAAAAGCCCTTTAAGCTGCCCTCCAGCTCTTATCAAGTCAGGTCTCTGCGGAGTGCCTGACTTTTTTTTCGTTTTCACCGAATAATTTCCCCTCCCCGATTGTTTACTCCTTACAAGAACCTGAGGAAGAGACAATCATGAGTTACCTGCCCCCCGAAGCTACGCCACCTCGCAAGCGCTACGACGCCTTTAGCATGGCCCTCCACTGGGTCACCGCCTTCTGCGTGATATTCCTGTTCGCCAGCGCGCACGTCTGGGAAGCCCTTGAGCGCGGCACGCCCCTGCGCAAGGGCCTGCAATCGCTACACATTTCGTTCGGCATTTTGCTTGGGGCGGTGATGGTCGTCCGGCTAATCTGGCGCATCAGCGCCGCTTTTTCGCCGTCGCGAAAGCTGGAGAAAGTGCCGATGCCAGGCGCGTTTCGCATCGCCGCTCATGCCACGCACGGCGTGCTTTACATCCTGTTGCTGACTCAGGTCATGCTTGGCTTCCTGTTCCGCTGGGCTCAGGGCGAGCCGTTCTGGTTCTTCAACCTCTTTGAAGTTCCGGACGTGTTTAACCTCGATCCGACACTGCGCCATACCCTGGCGATGCTGCACAACAATGTGGCCTGGGCGCTGATCCTGCTGGCGGGGGCGCATGCTGCCGCCGCCCTGCTTCATCATTATGTTCTGCGTGACGGCACGCTGCGCCGCATGCTCCCCGCCTGCAAAGGCCACTCTCGCTAACCTACAGGACGACATCATGAACATGCCATCAACTCGTAAACTGCTGCCTTTGCTGTGCCTGGTTGCCAGCGGGCTTTTCTATTCCGCCGCCGCCAGCGCCATGGGCGACGATGATTCCAAAACGCCGGACTGCCCGAAAGGCCAGGTGTACGACAGCAAAACCAAAACTTGTACCGTGGAAAAAAGCAGCATGTTAAGCGACAGCGACAAGACGCAATATGCTTACCATCTGGCAAAATCAGGCCGGTATCAGGAGGCGTTAAACCTGCTGGATACCCTGCAGCAGCCCAACACGCGTGAAGCCTGGAACTACCGGGGCTACGCCACAAGAAAATTGGGGCGCACCGATGAAGGAATCGGCTATTATCAGCGTTCCATCGCCCTGGATCCGCACTATGCCAAAGTGCGCGAATATCTCGGCGAAGCGTGGATGATTAAGGGCCGCCCTGACCTGGCGAAAGCCCAGTTAGCGACCATTAAAACGCTCTGCGGAACCGGCTGCGAGGAGTATCGCGATTTAAAAGCCGCCATTGACGGGCACCCGGAGTCCTAAGGCTGAGGGCATAAAAATCACCGTCAACGAAGTTCGTTTACAGCTGGCCCAGCACCTTGCCCGCCTCTGGCGTTACGGCATGGTGCTGTCCCGCAATCGTGATGTGGCTGAAGATTTGGTTCAGTCCACCTGCGTGCGCGCTTTAGAGCGCTGCAGTCAGTTTCAGTCCGGGACGCGGATAGACCGCTGGCTGTTTGCGATTTTGTACTCTATCTGGATCAACGAAATTCGCGCCCTGCGCGTTCGCCAGGGCCAGGGCTTTGTCGACAGCGACGAACTGAGCCAGCTGGCAGACAGCGAAAATACCGAAGACAAGCACCAGTATCACGCGCTGCTGCAGCAGGTTAGCGAGCTGCCTGAAGCCCAGCGCAATACCGTGTTTTTAGTGTATGTCGAAGGCTTTACCTATCAGGAAGCGGCCGACACGCTGGCCATTCCCATCGGCACCGTGATGAGCCGCCTGGCCGCCGCGCGCCTGGCGCTGGCCAGGCACCTGATGCCGACGATGAAGAAGGAGCTCAAATGACGCGTCAATCCTTCTCCGCTCCGTGGAGCGATGAGGCTATCGTGGCCTGGCTGGACGGCGAAATGCGCGAGGATGAACGCCACGCCTTTGAGCAGCAGTTGAATAACGACGCCGCTCTGGCCGCCCGCGTTGAGCCGCTCATGCAAAGTCATCTGCCGCTGGAACAGGCTTTTGCCCCACTTTTGGAAGAAGCGCCAGTCGATAGAATGCAGGCCAAACTCAACGTGCTGCTGCATCAGCCGGTGAACATGAAGCCGCGAACACAAGGCGTTAGCCGCCGCAGCCTGATCGCCGCCTCCCTCAGCTTCCTCGCCGTCGGCGTACTGGCCGGGCGCTTTATTCGCCCCGGCGAGCAAAAACTTAGCGGCGAGCCAGAAATTCGCGACCTGATTGCGCAGTACATGTCGCTCTACAGCGCCGAAACGCTGGCAGATATCAACGTCACGCCTCAGGCGCTGCAAAACGGCCTGAACCGTATGCAGCAGGATATCGGCCTCAGGCTTCAGCAAGGTGAAGTTGAGCTGCCGGAAGCCGAGCTAAAAAGCGTGAGGATGCTGCGCTACGACAGCACCTCTATCGCGCAGATGGCCTACCTGCACGCCAGCTACGGGCCGATGGCGCTGTGTATTTCCCGCAGCAAGGCAGCCGACAGCCCCGCGCTGAAACACGAAGTTCGCCGCGGCCTTAACCTCGTCTGGTGGCGCAGTAAGGGGTATGAATATGTGCTGATAGGCCGCAACCCGACGCAGGATTTACAACAAAGCGGCGAGCTGCTGCAGCGGCAGCTCGCGTGAAATAAGGGCCGCACCCGCGGCCATTTACAGTGAAGCGTTTAAGCGCCAGGACGTTCGTTCCAGGCGTCCGTATACTGAATATTTCCATCAACAATACGACAGATAATTTTTTCATAGTGCAGGCTGGCGCTTTCGTTATGCTTTATTTTATCGTTTCCAGCCAATTTCACATTTGGAACACCACAGTTAACGCCCGTGATTTTTGCATTCTCCATATATACCGTGTAGTAGCAAACCTCCTGCCCCGCATCGTTTATCCGGTAAAACCAGACCTCAGCATTTCTCAGTGTCTGCCCTGCGGCTGCGGCTTTATAAAGGTAAGGTGTTGAGCTATCAACTACCTTCGCCATCTTCAATGTCTACAGAACCTTTTATATCTGCACCACCATCATCTTTAAGCCACATATTGGGAGAAATTGGCGTTTTAGTATTTCCTTATTTTGATTATTAAATTAATTGCTATCAGGTAAGCTGCAATGGTAATGGCTACTACGCAGATAATATCAATATAAAAGTAAGTGTCATAAATTGACTCTGCGTTGATATCCCCCGCTATAAACAGGGCGTTCTTGTTCGCAACTTGATGGTTAACATAGATTCCTGGATTATCTAAATGTATCATTACCATTGCACCAACAAACAGGAATAACCCTGCTTTAAGCAATCTACGGGCAAGCGTTGGCAATACCACTGGCAACCACCTCAATCTATCCGAGAGCGATGGGTAACTTCATACATTGAGTATTTAGCATTAGAACTTACTCCTGATAGATCTGAATAACTTCACAGTTATAAAATAAATCAATATTGTTACAGATAAATCAGTAATGATAGAGATATAAAAATAGAGATCATAAAAATTATCAGCACCAATCTCTCCGGGACCATACAGTATGTTGCCTGGCTGAGTGGCCAGGTCATGATCGAACCATATTTCAGGATTGCCAATTGTACGACCTACAATCAGTGATAAGATTAAAAAATAGAGTATTTTTCCAACATTACGGACACGTGTTGTTATCGCCATAGACCACGACCTCAATCCAACCACGCGCCATCAAAAACTTCATACAAGGCACACGAATAGGTGTTGTGCTCAGCAACGCATTTCTTATCATTGCATAATATGAATTATTCAGCAGCATCTTTCCATGTAAAGCCATAAGTCATCCATTTTTTAGTACAATAAGATTTATGGATAATAATTATATTTTATAAAATAAACTAGACTTACCTCTCAAAGAGTTCATTATTTATGACACTCTTCTCATTTAAAATGAAAAGAACATCACAAGCTATTCATTCAATAAATCATCCACGCCAGATCATTCATTAAATGAATATAAATGCAATCCAGCTAAACTGCCGTTCTAAAAAAGAAAGGATATACAGAGCAAAAAAAGCCAGCGAAATAGCTGGCCTTGTCGAGAATTAACGCCCGGGCTCGTTCAGCGGCCAGGACTCGAACAAATAACCGTCGAAGTTAATATCATCGACGTCGGACAGCTCCAGCAGCCGGTTTTTGACGTTTTCCAGGTGCTGCCACATCGCGTGTTTGGCCGCTTTGGCGTCTTTCTTGATCAGCGCCGCAAGGATGTGTTTATGGTCGGCGAGCCACTCTTGCCGATAGTGGTTATTCTCCAGATGGCTGTGCAGCTGGATCCACATCGGGTTGTTTTCACGCCACTGCCAGGATTGTTTAAACAACTCCACCAGCATGCTGTTGTGGGTGGCCTCGGCCACGGCAAGATGGAACTGCCTGTCGCCGCTTTCGTTATCCCCGGCAGCCAGTTCCTGTTCTTCTATCTGCAAGGCCTGGCGCATTTTCAGAATATCTTCCCGTGTGGCCTGCTGGGCGGCAAACTCCGCAATATTGCTTTCCAGCAGCTGGCGCGCCTGCAATAGCTCAAACGGCCCGGCATCGTTGCACTGGCTCGTGCTAACTGGAGGGCTAGCGAGTTTATCCGGCATGGCATCCACAAAAATACCCGCCCCACGGCGGACTTCCACCAGCCCTTCAATCTCCAGCATGATCAGCGCTTCACGCACCACGGTCCGGCTCACCGACAGCAGCGCCGCGATTTCACGCTCGGGCGGAAGACGATCCCCCAGGGCATATTGCTGTCGCGCAATCATGTCGCGCAGCATCACGCCCACTTCCTGATAAGGCCGCTGCGGCTGCACGGCAGGTTTGTCCTGGATTTGCGGTTTCATCTTTACTCACGGCAGGTAGGGAATGAGCCGGACTATAGCATAACTGGTTGACCCATTCCCTGGCCCGACGAGGGCTATTTACCAAAGAACGCGCGCTGGATGGCCATCTCAACGCCACGCACTTCTGCCAGCCCTTTCAGACGGCCAATCGCCGAATAGCCTGGATTCACCTTTTTATTCAGGTCATCCAGCATTTGATGGCCGTGATCCGGGCGCATCGGAATCAGTTCACTTTGCCCTGCTTCTTTCCGGCGCTGCTCCTCTTCCACAATGGCTTTCACCACTTCATACATATCCACGTCACCATAAAGGTGTGCGGCCTCGTGGAAGGTTTTAGGGTTTTCTTCCCGCAGCGTTGAGCGCAGGTGCGTGAAGTAGATACGAGGCCCGAAGCGTTTAATCATGCCGACCAGGTCGTTATCGGCCCGCACGCCGTAAGAGCCGGTACACATCGTAAAGCCATTCGCCGGACTGTTCACCGCCTCCACCATCCACTGCATATCCTCCACGGTGGAAACAATGCGCGGCAGGCCAAGGATGGGACGCGGAGGATCGTCCGGGTGAACCGCCATTTTGATGCCAACCTGCTCCGCAACGGGGATAATGGCCTCAAGGAAGTAGGCAAAGTTTTCGCGCAGCTTCGCTTTGTCGATATCTTTGTAAGTGTCCAACTGGGCGCGGAACCGATCGAGCGTGTAGCCCTCTTCCGCGCCGGGCAGGCCAGCGATGATGTTGCGGGTCAGCCGCGCTTTTTCATCCTCTCGCATTTCCGCGAAGCGTCGGTTTGCCTGTTCAATTTCTTCCGCGCTGTAGTCAGCTTCAGCCCCTTTGCGCTTCAGAATATGCAGCTCAAACGCAGCGAATTCGATTTGGTCAAAGCGCAGCGCCCTGGAGCCGTCCGGCAGCGGGTATTCGAGATCGGTGCGCGTCCAGTCCAGCACCGGCATAAAGTTGTAGCACACGGTGTAGATGCCGCATTCCGCCAGGTTACGCAGACTTTGGCAGTAATTGTCGATCCACAAATCGTACTGCCCGCGATGGGTTTTGATCTCTTCGTGGATAGGCACGCTTTCCACCACCGACCAGACCAGCCCGGCGGCCTCCACTACGGCTTTGCGTTTCAGTATTTCTTCGACCGGCCAGACTTCACCGTTCGGAATGTGGTGCAGCGCGGTGACGATCCCTGTCGCCCCCGCCTGCCGGGCGTCGGCCAGACTAACCGGATCGTTTGGACCATACCAGCGCCAGGTTTGCTTCATAATATCCCCTCACAACTCAAATTGGTTGACCAGTAAACACTGATGATTAAGCACCTCTTTAGGTGCGTGATATAGCGTCTAAGTTCGGCCAATTCGGCAAGCGTGTCAATCAGGAAGGGATAATTGGTTAACCAAAATCACAATTTAACACACAACATTAGGCAGGAGAGGGCAAAAGATATCAGACATCTACAAACTGCGGGCACAAAAAAACCCGCCGTAGCGGGTTTCTTCACTTCTGAAACGTCAGGCTGGATTACAGCGCAACAACGTTAGCAGCAGCTGGGCCTTTAGCGCCGTTCTCGATAGAGAACTCAACTTTCTGGCCTTCGTCGAGGGTTTTGAAGCTGTCGCTCTGGATTGCAGAGAAGTGTACGAATACATCTTTGCTGCCATCGGTAGGAGAGATGAAGCCGAAACCTTTCTCAGCGTTGAACCATTTTACTAAACCAGTCATTTTGTTAGACATAGATATTACCTTTTCAATTTCTTGAGCCACTAAACGCGGCGAACATGGTCTGTTCAGCAGAGTTGGACTTATTCGGGCACTTAGGAGGAGACTCGAGAAGAAGGGATATCTAAGATAGCGCTTGAACTGAGGACTGCTTTACTAAAACTGCTTTCATAAGGTCTGTGTTCCAAACCGGGTGCTAATCTCTCACGTCCGCCGTCATTTAGCAAGTACAGCAGGGAAATAAAAAAAATTCTCATTTAAGGGCACGAGGCTTCCCCTCACCCTAACCCTCTCCCCACGGGGGAGAGGGAATTCATACAAAGAACGTTTGATTCCCCTCTCTCCCTTCCAGGGAGAGAGCCGGGGTGAGGGTCAATCTTATTCCGCCACCTTCACAATCAGCTTGCCGAAGTTTTTCCCGGCCAGCAGCCCCTGGAACGCCTCCACGGTGTTTTCCAGCCCGTCCACGATATCCTCGCGGAACTCAATCTCTCCGGCGGCGATCCACTCGCTCATCTGCTTGTAGAATTCCGGGTAACGATGGCCGTAATCCTGGCTAATGATAAACCCTTCCACGCGCATACGTTTTTTCAGGATAGTCGCCATTAGCTCCGGCAGACGATCGTGCTCAAAGGCGCTGTTGTTGCCGTTGTACTGGCTGATCATGCCACAAACCGGGATACGCGCTTTAGTATTCAGCAGCGGGAAGACGGCGTCAAACACCGCCCCGCCGACGTTTTCAAAATAAACGTCGATGCCGTTCGGGCAGGCTTTGGCGAGCCGTTCAGCGAAATCACTGGCACGGTGATCGAGGCACTCATCAAACTTCAGCGTGTCCTTCACATAGCGGCACTTATCTTCCCCGCCGGCAATGCCGATAACTCTCGCCCCGAGCAGGCGAGCCGTTTGCCCCACCACCGAACCCACCGCGCCGCTGGCTGCCGCAACCACCACGGTTTCACCCGGCTGCGGGTTACCGATGTCCGTCAGCCCCATATAGCCGGTAAAGCCCGGCATCCCAAGCAGCCCCAGCGCCCAGGAAGGGTGAGACATGTTTTTCTCCAGCTTCTGCAGGCCTTCCCCGTTGGAAAGTGAATAATCCTGCCAGCCAGAGTCGGCCAGAACCAGGTCGCCCGGCTGGTAATCAGGATGCTGAGAGCTTTCCACGCGGCTGACGGTTCCCCCCACAATAACTTCACCGATGGCAATCGGCGCCGAGTAGGATTTGGCGTCGCTCATGCGCCCGCGCATATACGGGTCGAGGGAGAGGAAAAGCGTGCGTAGCAGCACTTCACCTTTTCCCGGCGTCGGAACAGCCACTTCTTCCAGATGGATATCTTCGCGGGTCGGCATCCCCTGCGGACGCTTCGCCAGCACAAAGCGACGGTTTTTCTCTGCGGTCTGAGCCATGAGGTACTCCTTTTATTATCAAGAGTGAAAACCTCAGACTAGACAAAAACGGGTCTCATTAGCATGAAATTCGTGCTGCGTTGCCTTCACACCGCAATTTCCGCTAAAACAGCGCTGACGGCCAGCAGATCCGCGCTCCCGCCGGGACTGAGGTTGCGGGCAATAAGGTCGGCATCCATTTGCCGAAGATCGTCCTCGTGCCAGCCTTGCTGAATCAGGCGCGCAGCGTAACGCTGCACATAGCGCAGTCCGTTTAGCCCGCCGCGCGACACAAGATTGGTGTCTGGGTTAGCAGCCATCAGACGCAACATCGCCGCAAGCAGGCGGCGCTTCGGGCAGCTTTCCGCCTGCCAGTAAGGCAGCACATGCTGGCGCACAGTAAGGAATCCGCTTTCCGCCTCGCCGCGTGCGCCGGTCAGGCCAAACTGCTGATAAAGCCTTTCGCCAACTGAAGAAGCCTTCCGGGCCGCGACCAGTTCTCTTTCCACAATCCCGCTGCAGATCTCGCTCACGGTGGAACACACCGCCGATGCAGTTAGCGCTTTGCCCTGCCCCTGCAGACGGCCAGCGGCGGTAGAAAGCAGCCCCAGCGAAAACACGCCACCTTTGTGCGTATTCACGCCCTGAGTAGCCTGATACATCGCCTGTTCGCAGGCGATGCCCGCCGGACGGATGAGCCGCAGCATCTCACTGGCACCTCGCCCGGCATGTTCACGCCCTAAAGCGTGGAACGTGCTGAACCAAGGGCCAATGGCCGCAATGCTGCCGAGAAACATCGGCAAATCCATATCCCGGTGCGAGCCGTTGTTGGCGGCATCCACCAGCCCCGGCTTTGGCGTTAACCACACCTCGTCCAGCAGCGCCTGCCGCGCCAGGGCTGGCACATCCGGGACGGCGGCAGTACTTGATTTAATCCCTGGCAAACCAGCCATCTATCAGCCTCTCGACGCACGCGGTCACTTCATCCATGGGGTGGCGGCGGGAACGTGCGCAGGCATGCGCGGGCTCGTTGCACACCAGGCAGCACCGGCCCGCCAAATCCAGCGAAGTCCGCCCGACCGGGCCATTGTCGGGGCAAATCACATCCGCATCCCACAGCCTGCCGAGCGGATGGGTTTGCTCCAGCCCGACAGTTGCCGCCTTAAGTTCGCTGGCCGAATGCGCCACGCTCCACATCGCTTCGGCCCCGGTCGGCAGCCACAGTACCTGCCGCTCGAGCACCGGCCAGCGGTTGCCCCACAGCAGCTGGTCACAGGCCTGCAGCGCTACCGCCATGCAGTTGCGGTAGCGAATGCTGTCCTTTACCTGGCCAGGCGTCACCAGCGTCAGGGAAAGCACCGGCTGCCGGTGCTTAACCAGCCACTCTTGCTGCCAGTGCGCCCGCCGCTCTTTCGCCTCAAGCAGGGCTGCAAGGGTAACGCCTTCCGCTTCCACAAGCGTTTCACTCATTGGGCTGACTCCTCTTTGACCTGGCGCACCACGTCGATCACGCTGCCGTCGCGGTAGCGGATCACGCCGACGATGCGCGACGTAAATTCGAACGGCTTCGGCTCGCCGGTCAGGGAAATAGCGCGCTGGTAAAGATCTTCTATGCTCACGATCTTCATCCCCGCACCCTCAAGCCGTTCACGGATCTCCGGCCGGGCCGGATTAACCGCCACGCCGTGATCCGTCACCAGCACATCAATGCTTTCACCTGGCGTAACGCGCGTGGTCACCCGTTTAACAACGGTAGGAATGCGCGTGCGCAGCAGCGGAGCAACCACGATAGTCAGGTTTGCCGCGCTCGCCACGTCGCAGTGTCCGCCGGATGCGCCGCGCATAACGCCGTCAGATCCGGTGATCACATTGACGTTATAGTCGATATCGATCTCCAGCGCGCTGAGGATCACCACATCAAGCTGATCGCAGCTCGCGGCCTTCGCTCCGGGGTTGGCATAAACGTTGGTGGAGATCTCAACGTGGTTCGGGTTACGCGCCAGAGAAGCGGCGGCCTGGCCGTCAAAACACTGGGTATCGAGCAGTTTTTCGATCAGCCCTTTCTCATGGAGATCCACCAGGCTGCCGGTGATCCCACCGAGGGCAAAGCGAGCGACGACGCCATTACGCTCCATTTTTTCTTCCATAAAGCGCGTGCAGGCGGTGGCCGCCGCGCCGGAGCCGGTCTGCATTGAGAAGCCGGGGCGGAAGTAACCCGAATGTTCAATCACTTCCGCTGCGGTGCGGGCAATCATCAGCTCGCGGGGGTTGCTGGTGACACGTGCTGCCCCGACGCTGATTTTGGCCGGATCGCCCACGGTGTCGACCTGAACGATGTAGTCCACCTCATCCTGCATCAGGCTCGCGGGCATATTGGGGAACGGCACCAGCTCTTCGGTTAACAGCACGACTTTGCGGGCAAAATGGGCGTCTACTTTGGCGTAGCCCAGCGAGCCGCAGCAGGATTTACCGTGGGTGCCGTTGGCATTGCCGTATTCGTCGCTGCACGGCACGCCGAGAAACGCCACGTCGATTTTTAGCTCGCCGTCCTGCAGCAGCTTCACGCGTCCGCCGTGGGAGTGGATTTGTACCGGCTCGGCCATCAGGCCATGAGAGATCGCTTCCGCCAGCTTGCCGCGCATCCCCGAGGTGTAAATGCGGGTAATCACGCCGTTACGAATGGGCTCAATCAGCGCTTCGTTGCAGGTCATCAGCGAACTTGAGGCCAGCGTCAGATCTTTAAATCCAAGGCGAGCCAGCGTGGCAACCACGTGATTAATCACCCGATCGCCTTCCCGGAAGGCGTGATGGAAAGAGATGGTCATGCCGTCCTTCAGCCCGCTTTGGGCAATCGCCTGCTCCAGCGTGTCGCAAAGCTTGCGGGTTTTCTTCGCTTCGGCATCCGCCAGCCACGGCGTGGTTTGATGCGCCCCGTCGAAGCTTCGCAGATGGGCCAGAGGTGGATACTCAAGGTGTAAAAGTTCGGTCATATTGCTCATTGTTTTGTCCTTAACGGCGCACGCCGGAAGCCGCGGCGCGCTCAAGCACCACCTGCGCATGGTTAATGATTGGCGCGTCGATCATCTTGCCGTTGAGCGACACCACGCCCAGGCCGTTGCGCTCCCCTTCGTCGGCGGCGGCAATCACCCGGCGGGCATAATCGACTTCGTCCTGAGTTGGCGCGTAGGCGTTATGCAGCAGCTCAATCTGCCGGGGGTTGATCAGCGATTTACCGTTGAAGCCCATTTTGCGAATTAGCTCGACTTCCCGCAGGAACCCGACTTCGTTATTCACGTCAGACCAAACCACGTCGAACGCGTCAATCCCGGCGGCGCGCGCGGCATGCAGCACCGCGCAGCGGGCATAGAACAGCTCCGTGCCGTCGCCGCGCTCGGTTTGCATATCCATCACGTAATCAAACGCCGCCAGCGCAATACCAATCAGACGCGGGGAAGAACGTGCGATGGCGACGGCGTTGATCACGCCGACGGCGGATTCAATCGCCGCCATCAGTTTGGTGGAGCCAGGCTCTCGGCCGCACTCACGCTCAATGCGCTCGAGGTGAGATTCCAGCAGGAAGATATCTTCCGGCGTGTCGGTTTTTGGCAGGCGCACCACGTCCACTCCGGCGCGCACGACGGCCTCGAGATCGGCCAGGCCAAACGGGGTGTTAAGCGGGTTAATACGAACCACGGTTTCGATGTCGCGGTACATCGGGTGCTGCAGAGCGTGAAACACCAGCACGCGGGCGGTGTCTTTCTCACGCAGCGCCACGGCGTCTTCCAGGTCGAACATGATCGAATCCGGGCGGTAAATAAAAGCGGTGGAGAGCATGGCGGCGTTAGCGCCGGGGAGGAACAACATGCTGCGACGGAGTTTTTTCATTGTAGTTTTCCCCAGTCAATCTGTTCGGCATCGGCGGCACGGAGCACCGCGCTTTGCAAACGGGCGCGGATCACGCAGTCCAGTGCCCCCTTGTCTTCCAGAATAAAAATCCCCTCTTTCACGCCGAGCTGAGCGAGCGTCTGCTCCGCCACACGACGAATTTGCTCCCCGAACTGCTTTTGTACTTCGCTGTGTATCATCAGGCTGAACTCACCTTCGGCGGGGGCGACTCTCACCAGCAGATCGCTGGACTCCAGCGTCCCGGCTAAGGCTTGCTTTACGATTCTCATAAGGCTTTGTCCTGGTTAAAAAATTCTGGCCACATCCCGCGCGTAGTGCCGCTGGAGATGGCTAAAGGTACTGTCCGGGACAATGTCCCGGATGCGGGCCATTTGCTGGCTCTTGAGTAAGGCTCGCACTTCAGAGGCGGAAATCTCTCGTCCGGCGGCATGGCATTTTCGCGGCAGCTCGATCACCTGAATCGACGCCGCGCTGTGGTGACGATGCACTTCCAGCCAGTAGCGCATGGCCTGGTTGTATTCCCGGGTCACCGCGCAGAACGGTTCATTGCCGACAAAGCGGTGCGTCACGCCCAGCGCCGGCGCTACGTAGTCGCGGAAAATCATCAGGTCCATTGCGCTCCAGGTTTTGTCGATAAGCCCGCTCTCTTTCAGGAAATACCCCGGAAAAGTGGCGCGGGAGATCAGGTAGTCGGATCCCGGATGTACAACCACGTTAGACAAGTGGGCCACTCCCTGGCGAACCATCTCCCACCGTTCCTCGAACGGAAAAAACGAAGCGTCCTCGCGTACCACAAACAGATGCAGCCAGTCGCAGCGCTGCGCCGCCTGCTCGGCCAGATAGCGGTGGCCGAGAGTGAACGGGTTAGCGTTCATCACAATGGTGCCGATCCGGTTGCCCGGTTGCCGCAGTTTCTCCAACCCGGCGCAGTAGCGGCTGATGCCGGCGGGCGTGTTTTCCATCAGCACCGCCGCCTCATCCACCTGCACCAGCGGCCAGAAGCCGCTCTGGCGAAACCGGTCGAGGTTGTAGGGGCGGGTGAACAGGAACAAATGCGCCTGCCCACGCTCCATCGCGATATGCTGAATTTCCCCCAACAAACGCACGCTAAGGTTATCCCCACGCCAGGCTTCATCCACCGCCACACATTTGATGGTGCGCCACGCCAGCCCGGCGCAGCCGACGATTTTTGCCCCTGCAAGGGCGACGACGAACAGCTGAATGTCGCCGTCCAGCCCGAGCTGGTTCCGCCCCAGCAGCTCCCGGATAGCGGCCAGCGCCTGCGGCTGGCGCAGCGGATCGACGGTACTGAACTCGATGGGGTTGGGCTGGAACATAGCGTTAGTGCGCCACCGCCCCGGAAGCCAGAGGCTCGCGGGCTGCAACGATCACGTTGCTGAGATGGCCAATGCGCTCAATTTCAACCTCAATGCGGTCGCCCGGCTGCATGAACAGCGGCGGCGTGCGCTTTTTGCCGACGCCACCGGGAGAACCAGTGATGATCACGTCCCCCGCGCTGAGCGAGGTAAAAGTCGAGATATATTCGATAAGCTCGGCAACCTTGTGGATCATGCTGCTGGTGTTGTCTTCCTGTACCATGCGCCCGTTCAGCCAGGTGCGGATCGACAGATCGTGCGGATCGCGAATTTCATCCGAGGTGGTCATCCACGGGCCAAAAGCCCCGGTCTGCGGCCAGTTTTTCCCGGCGGTAAACCAGGTGTGCTGCCAGTCGCGCGCCGACCCGTCCATATAGCAGCTGTAGCCCGCGACGTGGTTCAGGGCATCCGCCGCAGAAATGTTCACTCCGCCTTTGCCGATGATCACCGCCAGCTCGCCTTCATAGTCGAACTCGCTGGAGTGATGCGGTTTCACCACTGGGGAATCATGCCCGGTCTGGGAGTCGGCAAAGCGCACAAACAGGGTTGGAGCCGGGTTATGCTGGTCGAACTCTTTGCGCTTGTCAGCGTAGTTCATGCCGACGCAGAGAATTTTCTCCGGGCGTTCGATGACCGGCAGCCAGCGAACGTCTGACGCCGCCACATCGGCCTTCAGCCCGGCAAACGCCAGCGCTTCATGCACCGCGTCTGCCGCCAGCAAAGCCTTTAAATCCGCAAAACGCGAGCCTAAACGGCGGCCCAGGTCAACGATGCCTTCCGGCGTTACCACGCCGTAGCTCCGCTGGCCCTGAAGTACATAACTTGCGAGTTTCATAACAGTTCCTGGTTAATCAAAAGTCAGACAAGAAAGTTGCCAAGCACCAGCAGCGCCACCGAGACGTTGATCGCCCCGCCAATGCGGGTTGCAATCTGGGCGAACGGCATCAGCGACATGCGGTTACCGGCGGTCAGAATGGCGACGTCGCCGGTCCCGCCCTGCCCGCTCTGGCAACAGGACACAATGGCCACGTCGATAGGATGCATACCGATTTTTTTACCGACGAAGAAACCGGTCGCCACCAGCGCGCTGACGGTACTGACGATGACCAGCAGGTTGGTAATAGTGAAAGCGTCAACCAGCTCATTCCACGGCGTAATGGCGACGCCCACGGCAAACAGAATTGGATAGGTCACGGCGGTCTGGAAGAATTTATAAACCACCTGCGAGCCCGCCAGCATGCGTGGGGAAACGCCGTGGCAAAGTTTGATCAGCACCGCGACAAACAGCATCCCGACCGGAGCCGGCAGGCCAATCAGTTTGTGCAGCAGCATACCCACCATGTAGAGCAGCACCGCCAGCAGCGCGCCGGAAGCGATAGTGGTCACGTCTGCTTTGCCGCTGAACAAGGCGGCGGTTTGCTCTTTTTCACCGCCGTTGGTTTTACCCGGCATCAGTTCGCCTTCGCCGGTCAGGTGCGGGAAGCGTTTTCCCAGCTGATTCAGGCAGCCGGAGATAACGATCGCCGTCAGGCTGCCCAGCATCACGATAGGCAGAATGCGGCCCAGCGCCACGCCCTGATCCATATGCAGCAGCGTGGCGTAGCCGATGGAAAGCGGGATCGCCCCTTCCCCGACGCCCCCGGCCATGATCGGCAGGATCAGGAAGAAGAAGATCTGGAACGGCTCAAGACCCAGCGCCAGGCCAACGCCCATGCCAACAATCATGCCCACGACTTCGCCACACAGCATCGGGAAGAAAATACGCAGGAAGCCCTGAATCAACGTGGTGCGGTTCATACTCATGATGCTGCCGACGATGATGCAGCAGATGTAGAGGTAAAGGATGTTGGTGGATTTATAGAATTTGGTGGTGGACTCCACCACCACGTCCGGCAGCAGGCCGTAGTACACCAGCGCGGAAGGGATGAAGGTGGCGCAGATAGCGGCGGCGCCCATTTTGCCGATCACCGGCAGGCGTTTACCAAATTCGCCGCAGGCAAAGCCGAAGAAGGCCAGCGTCGCCACCATCACCACGATATCGCTCGGCAGTTTACCGCCGAGGCAGTCGATGGCGATCAGCGCCCCTGCCAGCACAAACAGCGGCAGCGGGATAATCCCCACTTTCCAGCTGTCGAGAATATGCCACCAGCGCTCTTTGAGCGTCGGCTTATTAATATCAATGGATTCAGGAATGATGTTGTAGGAATCATCGGTCGTGCTCATATCAAGCCCCTTTTTTTAATTTGTCGGGGCAGACTAAAAGATTAAATACCCCTGTAATGTGAGGGGTAGCAGATTAAAACCGTTAATTTAAAGGCATCTATGGCGTTAATGGTTTTTATTTCTTCGTGGTTTTTATGGTTTTTATTCCCGGCTTAGACAAACCTTAAGAGAGTGCAAAAAAATTCGCTGAAATTAACGAAAAGTGCCGTTGCGTGAGGTTGTTCAAACTTTCGTTCAAAGCCGCGCAGCCGGCGGTGCATCGGTGTTAAGCTGCCGTTTTGCCTCACTGAATACACGCCTGGCCTATGAAAGTTTCCTTTCAGATACGTTTGTTTATCTACCTGGTTGCCTTTTTTTCCGTGCTCTTTGCCATGCTCGGAACCTATTACTATTTCGATGTAGGTCGCCAGCTTTATCAGGAAATGAGCACCCGGGCGAGAATTCAGGCGGAAGAGATTGCCTTAATTCCTACCCTGCAGGAGTCGGTGGAAAAAAAGGATATTCCGGCAATACACAACTTTATGCAAAAGCTGGTCGTGCATAGCGATGCCAGCTTTATCGTCATCGGCGATGAGCACGGCATTCATCTCTATCATTCCGTGCATGCCGACCGCGTGGGCAAAACGCTGGTCGGCGGCGATAACGAGGAAGTGCTGCAGGGCAAAAGCATCACCACGCTGCGCAAAGGCGGCCTCGGCCTGTCGCTGCGCAGCAAAGCCCCAATCTTCGACCAGCACGGCAAGGTGATTGGCATCGTGTCGGTGGGCTACCTGAAGAGCTACCTCGATGACGTCACGTCCGGCAAGGTGATCAACATCCTGCTGGCGGCGATCATTTTGCTGCTGGCGCTGTTTATTTTTTCCTGGTATTTCACCCGCAGTATCAAAAGGCAGATGTTCTCGCTGGAGCCGCGGCAGATAAGCCTGCTGGTGCGCCAGCAAAAAGCGATGATGGAGTCGATCTACGAAGGCGTGATCGCCATTGACAGTCATTCGCAGATCGAGGTGATCAACAAGGCGGCGAAGAAACTGCTGGGCCTGGAGCAGCCTTCGCGCGAGATCCGCGGCAAGCAGATTGCCGAGGTGATCCAGCCGGTGACCTTCTTTGATCCGCAGGTAATGCTGGCGCGAGATACCCACGATGAAATCTGCGCCTTTAACGATCTCAGCGTGCTTGCCAGCCGGGTTCGTATCGAGCTTGAGGGCGTGCTGCAGGGCTGGGTGATCACCTTCCGTGACCGCAAAGATATTGATAGCCTGAGCTTCCAGCTCAGCCAGGTGAAACGCTACGTGGACAACCTACGCATCATGCGGCACGAGCAGCTTAACCGCATGGCAACGCTCGCCGGGCTGCTGCACATGGCCCGCTACGAGGACGCCAAACGCTATATCAAGGCGCAGTCCGAGCACGCCCAGGAAGTGCTGGATTTTGTCTCCGCGCGCTTCTGTTCCGCCACGCTGTGCGGCCTGCTGTTGGGCAAATACGCCAGAGCGCGTGAGAAAGGCGTGTCGCTGGCGTTCGATCCGGCCTGCAGTATGCCGAGGATGCCGACCAACGTGCCGGAATCCGAGCTGATTTCGATTATTGGTAACCTGCTGGATAACGCCATCGAGGCCACCCAGCGCGCCGAAGGCGAGCACCAGCCGGTGGAAGTCTATATCGTGATAAACGACCGGGAGCTGGTCATCGAGGTGGCCGACCACGGCGTCGGCATTGCGCCTGAACTGCGTGACCACATTTTCACGCCGGGCGTCACCACCAAAACCCACGGCGACCACGGGCTCGGCCTGCACCTTATTGCCAGCTACGTCGCGCTGGCGAAGGGCACCGTGGAGGTTTCCGATAACCTGCCGAGCGGCACCGTGTTCTCAGTATTTATTCCAGATGTTGTCGTTCCGGGGAGCGACCTCAGCCCAACGTAAGGCTTTTGAGTATGCAAAATGAAATGATTAACGTGCTTATCGTGGAGGATGAGAGCGAGCTGGCCGAGCTTCATGCGGAGCTGATTGATAAGCACCCCCACCTGCACCTGGTGGGGATAGCCAACAGTCTGGCGGCCGCCAGGCGCCTGATGCTGGAAAAGCAGCCGCAGCTCATCCTGCTGGACAACTATCTGCCCGACGGGAAAGGCATCACGCTATTTGGCAGCGACCTTTTAAAACAGCACGCCTGCTCGGTGATCTTCATCACCGCCGCCAGCGATATGGACACCTGCAGCCAGGCGATTCGCAGCGGCGCGTTTGACTACATCCTCAAGCCGGTATCCTGGAAGCGCCTGAGCCACTCGCTGGAGCGCTTCGTCCAGTTCAGTCAGCAGCAGCGCGAGTGGAAGGTGGTGGATCAGCAGAACGTCGATAAGCTTTACGAGCTGCAGGCGCGCAACGCCCCGCTGGATGCGGGCAGTAAAGGTATCGAGGAGAATACGCTGGAGCTGGTCCAGCGCCTGTTTCGCGAAGCCGAAGCTCAGCGCTGTTTCTCAGTAGACGACGTGGTCAGCGAAACCAAACTCAGCAAAACCACCGCCCGCCGCTACCTGGAACACTGCGTGGAAAAAGGCTTTCTCAGCGTCGAAATGCTTTACGGCAAGATTGGTCACCCTCGCCGCCTGTATAAGCGGAGCTAAATCCATCGCCAAAATAAAAAAAGCCTGCATCGGGAAAATGCAGGCATAACTGGGCGCTAACAATAGCGTTGGCGATCGTCACTGCTGTCCCCTTTGGCTATTTACTGAATAACAATTAACTATTTAATGATCTTAATAAAATTGCAGGCCTGTTTAATTAACACTATTTCTTCGTTAGTAATAACATGGCTTTTCATTTCCAGGAACGCTGTCACTTCACCGTGTTGACTGGTATTAATGTAATAACCAAAAGTAACACCATTTCCGAGCAGCTCAGCTTTGCCTGGGTCGATAGCATAAACTGTAAATTTCGTTTTTTTAACACCCTGACCAAAATGGCTAAGCTCGCGTGGCGTATCAACAATGGTTCCCTTTTCTGAACCATGATAATACAGTGATGTAATATCCCCCGGTTGCTGATGATTGTCGATATTCCATTGCCCGGCATGATTATTACCTACTGGCGTGGCGGGATAGATTAACTGACACATTGGACGACCCGCTCGGTTAGATAATTTAAAGTCCATACCAAACTGGTAATCTCCCTCATGATGTTCGTGCCGAGTAATAAGTTTGTATTCTATTTCAAATGTACCAATAGTTTCTGTTGGCATAACCTTTCCTCTTTGATGGTGTAAGTAAAAATCAGTGAACCTGCTGGATTTCTCATCATCTCATGAGAAATATTATTTCACCTGATGCGAAAAAATCTTACAGAGCATCTCATCGCTTTTCAGTTTCAATAAGGATTCATGGAGTTCACTGCAAATATAATTCAAATATTCATGTTCCTGGGTAGCGGGCAACGTCCTCAGCAAATCCCAGTTAATCACAATGGGTTGCAACATCGGCGTAAAATCTAAAGCTGCTTTGCAGCCAGGCAATCCATCTGCCTCCAGCAGCGCTTCTGGTTCAATGTCGAAGAAAGTGAGCAACTTGTTCAATGTTCTTCGGGAAACGGGTTTACCGAGTTCAGCACGCTTGAGCGTTGCAATTGAAATATAACACTTGCTATTCAAACTCAACTCTGAAAGTTTTTCCTGACTTAATTTTTTTTTAGTCTTAATCGCCTTAGCACTAACGCATTAATTTTGACCCCATTTTGTGACATTTATTTATCCTCATCATTATTATTGTGTGCAGTAAAAAAACAAAAAAAAGAAGGGCGTGCATTACAAATATGCACGCCCTTTTTATTAGCTCAGTACGCCCTGAAGAGCACCCTGGCCTGCTTTTTTCAGCACGCTCAGTACCGAGTCCCAAAAGGCTGGGTTAACGCCAGACATTTTAGCTTCAGCAATACGATTAGAACGATCAACGCTTTGTGCTTGAGTTGGAAGTTTCATTTTAATATCCTTTATATATTTACAGAGTAGTGGTTTATCCACCTGGTTTATTGCCATCGGCTGATGGCAAACTTTAAATTAATTAATAGGCATACCAGCTACGTAATGTGCCAATGGTGACTGGCATAAGATCGCTGACATCAATAGTGTAACGATATAACTTACGTGCCTTTGTCAAACGTTCTTTAGGGTTAAAGAATTCAAGAACGACATCCCAGCAATCAGATTCTGGCCTGCTAACCGGGCTGACCACCGCGCTAATTTGATTCAGGAAGAGATCTTCATTAAAGGCATCATCAAAAATCTCACGCATTTGATAGGCATTCGTTGCCGCGTAGTTAATTGCACGTTCGTGCGAGGAATAACCCCGATTACGCAGCTCGTAATAAATACGGTTAATGAAGTTCAACAACTCATCTGCCCTCGGCGTGCCTACGGCATCATCACCCATAATCAGCTTTGTCAGATCGCGTGATTTCCAGTTGAACATACCCCGCAGCACCGGGGTTACGGTAGGAACATGCTGCCCGTTAAACAGCCTGGTTTCGCCGGAGACAATCCCTGCGACGGACACTCGCTCCACGCCCTTGGTTTCCTGATCGTGAAGAAACTCAACAATGCGTGCATATTCCAGCACCGAGAACTGAGAATCGGGCTTAATCGCATAGACCGGAATACCGTCAACTTTTAGCGTCCAAATCAGCGCATCCGACTGCTCAATATTGTCATTTTCAGTTAAATGGGTCGCCATTTGGGTGGGATCAAAAGGATGCCCCTTTTGGTTACCCATCACCTGCGTGAAGTAGTCGAGCCGGGCCTCGGTGCCAAAGTCATAGCCAAGCGTGCCAATCAGGAAAACTTTTTCCTGGTGTCGAACGCTGCGAGCATCTGCACTGGACTGAGGAACGACACTCTTGACCGGGGCATGAACATAATTATGTGCCGCTGAATCAGTAATCTGAGGTAAAGATAAGCTGACGTTCTGCGGTGCATCCGCCAGCCCAGCGCTAACAATCTCTGCTGACTCAATAAATGGCAGTGCAATTTCGGTTTGAAGGCTGCTGACAATGTCGGCCGCCGGAGTGATATTATTTTCTTCGGTTGACATAATAGGTATCCTGTTGTGTTTAGGTGAAATTAATTCACGCGCGAGATGCTGTAATAAAGATGCAATATTCAGGCGGTGTAATTTAAAGAACGGTTTTTCGGATGCGGCAGGCTGAAGCGTTGTTGCCGAATCAAAAAGCATATTCTTAATTATCTCCGCCGCTTGTTGCTTTCCATGCAGTGAAAGTGCATTGAAAAGTAACGCTGCTATTCCCGTTATCACTGGTGCGGCAAAACTACTCCCGGAAACAAAAGAAAAGTGGTTATTTGAAATAGCAGCAGGAATATCCACACCCGATGCCAGTATCATTTTTTTACGCAATAACCAGCCGTAATTATTGAATGCTGAAGGCATACCGTTGCTATCGCACGCACCGACGGCTAACACCGACTCAAGCGCTGCCGGTAGGGACTCTTGATCAACGCCTTCATTCCCCACCGCAGCCACAATCAAAATACCTTCTTGCTGGCAGGCTTCTACAGCCTGGCGGAGCTGATCGCTACCGCGACCGTTTACGGACAATGACGCCCCGCTGATGTTAACGATCTGGCATCCCTGCCGCTTCGCTTCATTTATCGCTTTGGCAAGGGTGAGTTCGGAGCAACCCTTTAAATTTCCCTGATGGTCTTCATGAAAAACCGGAATATTGATGATGTGGCACTTTTCCGCAAAACCTACACCACGCCCAGAAATAATGCTGCAAACGGCCGTTCCGTGCCCCATATTATCTGCTTTATAATTTTCATTGCTATCAATTATTAAATGACTAAGCAATTCATGGCGGGTATCGATAACGCTGTCAATCACCGCAACCTTTATCTTTTCACCCTGCAAGCCGAGCTGTTTTAGATAATCAAGATGATTAATTGTAGTGCGGTTATTTTTATTATCGAAAGATAGCTTCATATTAATACCTCAAATAAATCCCCGGCGTCTTGAAATGAATATAAACGCATTGAATTTATTTGTTGGTATCAGTTTGGTATCAGTTTAAAACGGTCTTTTGATGTGAAATATATTATGTATTAATAAAGAGAAGGGAGAATATATTAAATAATGCCAGCAATATATATAAAAAAACCCGCTGTTTAACAAGCGGGTTTATCTGGTTAATATTTGCTGAAAAGCCCTACCCCAGCACCGTGACCGCATCCTGCAGGCGGGTGGCGCGATGCTTCACCATCGCCGAGACCTGCGCGCTCTCTTCTACCAGCGCAGCGTTTTTCTGCGTGATGGCGTTCAGCTCGGCCACCGCGCGGGTAATGTCCGCCAGGCCATCCGCCTGCTCTGACGTGGCGTGGCTTATCTGCCCGAGAAGCTGAGTGACGTTCTGCACCTGAGCCACAATATCCTGCATGGTACGCCCCGCTTCATGCACCTGCACCGTGCCGGACTGTACCTTGCTGGCGCTGGCGTCAATCAGCTTGCGGATATCGTTGGCCGCACTGGCGCTACGCTGCGCCAGGTTACGCACTTCCCCGGCCACCACGGCAAACCCTTTGCCCTGCTCACCGGCGCGAGCCGCCTCTACCGCCGCGTTAAGCGCCAGGATATTGGTCTGGAAGGCGATGTCGTTAATCAGGCTGGTGATGGAGCCGATGCGCTGGGTGCTGTCGGCAATGTCGTCCATGGTGGTGACCACGGTTTCCATCGCCTGCCCGCCCTGCGCCGCCGCGTCGCTGGCGGAGCTGGAAAGTTTGTCTGCCGCCGAGGCGGTTTCCGAGTTGGTCTGCACCGACGCCGCCATCTGGTTCATGGTCGCCACCGTTTGCTGCACGTTAACCACCGTCTGGCGGGTACGTTCATTCAGATCGTCGTTCCCTTTCGCCATCGCCTCGCTGCCGCTGCGCACGTTCGCCACCTGGCTGCTGACATCGTTGATAAGCCAGCGGCACATCAGCCCAAGCTGGCCAATGGAACGCAAAATCACCCCGATTTCATCGCTGCGCTGGAGGTGCTTCACGCGGTGGCTGTTGCCGGTGGCTACTTCCAGCGCCTGGCGAGCCACGTTTTCCAGCGGGCGAGCAATTTGCCACTCCAGTAATACGCAAGTGAAGGCGGTAAACGCTGCAATAGCTAACATTTGCAGCGGGCTTTGCCCGAGGGCAAACGCCGAGGCCAGCAGCAGAACGAACAAACCGCTCATTAACCCGCGAATACGCCAGCGCAACGACAGGGTTGGCAACTTGCCGAACAAACCTTTGCGCAGCACCAGGCCTTTATAAACAGTCTTGTTGCTGCGGCCTTCGTTCAGCGCCTTGTAGAGCGGCTCCGCAGCTGCAATCTCTTCCGGCGAGGCTTTGGTACGAATAGACATATAGCCTGTGGTTTTGCCGTGACGCACCACCGGCACCGCATTGGCACGTACCCAGTAATGGTCACCGTTTTTACGGCGGTTTTTCACGATGCCCGTCCACGGCTCGCCCTGCTGCAGGGTGAACCACATATCGGCAAAGGCCGCTTTAGGCATATCGGGATGTCGCACGAGGTTGTGCGCGGCGCCGCTTAGCTCATGTAGCGAGTAGCCACTGACCTGCACGAAGGTATCGTTCGCGTGCGTAATGTAACTTTTCAGATCGGTGGTGGACATCAGGGTCGTATCGTCATCAAGCGTGTATTCACGCTGGGTGACCGGCACATGGGCGGACATAGCAACTCCCTTTGAGAGGTTATCCAGATGTTAATTCTTTGGTGGTATGCATGTTATTTCGGCGTAGCGAAATTTTACTTTAGTTAAAAAATTTGATATTGATCACAGTTCTAAGTATTAGCCACATAATTTATGAGACTAGTTTAAGCGTTGCATTTCACATAGTTTCAATAGGTTATTACTTTTCACTTCGCTTTATTGCCGCCTCATCTGAGTGCTGCAGTTTTCGCCAGCGCTTATTGCGCGGCGCACTACACTTACAGAGGGAATTTTTACCCCCGCAAGGAAAACACGAGGATAAAGAATGCTAAAAAGGAAAAAGAAAGTCAGACCGATCAAGGTCAGTGACGTCACCATCATTGACGATGCGCGTCTGAAAAAAGCCATCACTGCCGCTTCACTGGGCAACGCGATGGAATGGTTTGATTTCGGTGTTTACGGTTTTGTTGCTTACGCTCTGGGTAAAGTCTTCTTCCCGGACGCCAGCCCTAGCGTGCAGATGATTGCCGCCCTGGGGACCTTCTCTGTTCCTTTCCTGATTCGCCCGCTAGGTGGACTGTTCTTCGGGATGCTAGGGGATAAATACGGTCGTCAGAAAATCCTGGCTATCACCATTGTCATCATGTCGCTCAGTACGTTTGCCATCGGGCTTATCCCGTCTTACGCCACTATCGGCATCTGGGCACCTATCCTGCTGCTGTTGGCAAAAATGGCCCAGGGCTTCTCGGTCGGCGGGGAATATACCGGCGCGTCTATTTTCGTGGCCGAATACTCTCCCGACCGTAAACGCGGCTTTATGGGCAGCTGGCTGGACTTCGGTTCGATTGCCGGGTTCGTCTGCGGCGCGGGAGTGGTTGTGCTGATTACCGCTATCGTTGGCGAAGAAAACTTCCTCGACTGGGGCTGGCGTATTCCGTTCTTCCTCGCGTTGCCGTTAGGTATTATCGGGCTTTATCTGCGCCATGCGCTGGAAGAGACCCCGGCATTCCAGCAGCACGTTGAGAAAATGGAGCAAGGCGATCGCGAAGGCCTGGCCGAAGGGCCAAAAGTCTCGTTCAAAGAGATTGCTACTAAGCACTGGCGCAGTCTGCTGGTCTGTATTGGTCTGGTGATTTCAACCAACGTGACCTATTACATGCTGCTGACCTACATGCCGAGCTATCTGTCCCACAACCTGCATTACTCGGAAGAGCACGGGGTGCTGATCATCATCGCCATTATGGTGGGGATGCTGTTCGTGCAGCCAATGATCGGCCTGCTGAGCGACCGTTTTGGTCGTCGCCCGTTTGTCTTCCTCGGCAGTATTGGCCTGTTCGCGTTCGCTATCCCGGCCTTTATGCTGATTAACAGCGGCGCCATTGGGCTGATTTTTGCCGGGTTGCTGGTGCTGGCGGTGGTGCTGAACTTCTTTATTGGGGTGATGGCCTCGACCTTACCGGCGATGTTCCCGACCCACATCCGCTACAGCGCCCTGGCGAGCGCCTTTAACATTTCGGTGCTGATTGCCGGCCTGACGCCAACGCTTGCCGCATGGCTGGTCGAAAGTACGCAAAATCTGATGATGCCGGCTTACTACCTGATGGTGGTGGCGATTATCGGCTTGATTACCGCGATCACCATGAAAGAGACCGCCAATAAGCCGCTGAAAGGCGCCACGCCTGCGGCGTCTGATATTGCCGAAGCGCGTGAAATCGTGCAGGAGCATCACGACAATATCGAGCAGAAAATTGAGGACCTGGATAAGGAAATCGAAACGCTGCAGGCGAAACGTGCTCTGCTGGTGGATCAGCATCCGAGGATTAACGAGTAGTTTTTCCCCTCACCCTGACCCTCTCCCCTTGCGGGAGAGGGGATGAATAGAGAAGCCCTCACCAGCGCGTGGGGGCTTTTTTTTGGCCTTTTTTCTGTTTCGCCTCTTCGTCACACACAAGCGATTGTGCTGGGGCGGATTGGGGTCCGTTCAGTTTTATCTTCCGCTACCGGGCATGTGAATGTCTCAGGTGGCATTACGCCACGCCCCTCATTCCGGCCCTCTCCCCAAAGGGGCGAGGGAGAAAACAGGTACGGTGAACGGAAGCTTAACCGAACCTTCATCATCGTCGATATTGACGCTCCCTTACAGCAAGTGGCCGTCAGGTTTTCAGCACTTTATCGCATTTGATATATCGTATATTTATATGCAAAGCGCAATTTTGACTTTGTGAATTGAGATAACTCACCTAACGTAAATACACTGAGAAAAGTCGATAAAAAACACAATTACAGGGTACACACATGCAAAAAAAAGTTCTGCCATTACTGCTACTGGCTGCGCTGTCTGCGGCTTCCCACGCTGCAACGCCACCGGATACCCTGGTGGTTGCTCAAGGGCTGGATGACATCGTCAGCCTTGATCCGGCTGAAGCCAACGAACTCTCAAGTATTCAGACCGTGCCGAGCCTTTATCAGCGCCTGGTGCAGGCAGACCGCACGGACCCGGCCAAAGTCGTGCCGATTCTGGCCGCCAGCTGGCAAGGCGATGCGGCCAATAAGAAACTGACCATCAAGCTGCGCCCGGACGCTAAATTTGCCTCCGGCAACCCGCTGCGCCCGGAAGACGTGATCTTCTCCTACACCCGCGCGGTCACGCTGAACAAATCCCCGGCCTTTATTCTGAACGTACTGGGCTGGCAGCCGGACAACATTGCCAGCCAGTTGAAGAAAGTGGATGACCACACGCTGGAAGTGCACTGGACAGCGGACGTCAGCCCGGCGGTTGCGCTGAATATTCTTTCCACGCCTATAGCCTCTATCGTGGATGAAAAAGCGGTTGAGCCAAACGTGAAAGCCGGTGACTTCGGCAACGAATGGCTGAAAATGCACTCTGCCGGCAGCGGCCCGTTCAAAATGCGCGTTTATCAGCCACATCAGGCTATCGTGCTGGATGCCAACCCGACTTCTCCGGGCGATGCGCCAAAAGTGAAGAACATTATTATTAAAAACGTGCCCGATCCGGCCGCTCGCCGCCTGCTGATTCAGCAGGGTGACGCCGATATCGCCCGTGATTTGGGGTCTGACCAGACCAGCGCGCTGGAAGGCAAGCCGGGCGTGAAAGTGCTGAGCATTCCTTCAGCCGAGCAGAACTATTTAGTGTTTAACGTCGGCAACAATGCCAACCCGCTGCTGAAAAACCCGGCGCTGTGGGAAGCGGCTCGCTACCTGGTGGATTACCAGGGCATTACTAAAGATCTGCTGAAAGGCCAGTACTTCGTTCACCAAAGCTTCCTGCCGGTCGGCTTCGCGGGTGCGCTGGAAAATACCCCGTTCAAATTTGACCCGGCGAAAGCGAAAGAAATTCTGGCGAAAGCGGGCATCAAAGACGCACATTTCTCGCTGGATGTGGAAAACAAACCGCCGTTTATCACCATCGCTCAGTCCATGCAGGCAAGCTTTGCCCAGGGCGGCGTGAAGGTTGATCTACTGCCAGCCGCCGGTAGTCAGGTGTATGCCCGCGTACGCGCGAAACAGCACCAGGCGGCCATTCGCCTGTGGATCCCGGATTACTTCGACGCCCACTCCAACGCCAGCGCTTTCGCCTTTAACGACGGCAAAGCCAGCACCGTGGCCGGGCTGAACGGTTGGCAGATCCCGGAGCTGAATAAACAAACGCTGGCTGCCGTAGCAGAGGCCGATCCGGCCAAGCGCAAAGATCTCTATACCAAACTGCAGGAAGAGCTGCAGCGTAGCTCCCCGTACGTGTTTATTGACCAGGGTAAAACTCAGGTTGTGGTGCGAGATAACATCAAAGGCTACCAGCAGGGCCTGAATGCGGATATGGTGTATTACGATAACGTCACGAAATAACTGAACGGCCCCTCGCCCCGCCCTTTCCGTCGTGAAAGAGGCCGGTCGAGGGGTCAATCACCATTAGCGCATAAAAGAGTTACCCATGTCCGAAGTCTCGCCTTCGTCGCATCGCCTGCGGCGTCCGCTGCTCACCCTGCTTCAGGGAATATTTACCCTTGCTCTGACCCTGATTGGCCTGCTGCTGATTACCTTCGCGTTGTCTGCGCTGTCCCCGGTGGACAGAGTGCTGCAAATCGTCGGCGACCACGCCAGCCAGTCAACTTACGATCAGGTTCGCCACCAGTTGGGGCTGGATCAGTCGCTGCCCGTGCAGTTCTGGCATTATCTGGTCAATCTCGCCCACGGCGATTTAGGCATAGCCAGCTCAACCGGCCAGCCGGTGCTGCATGATTTGCTTTCAGCTTTCCCCGCCACCCTGGAACTCGCCACCCTGGCGCTTATCGTCGGCAGCATACTTGGCGTACTTTTTGGTGTGCTTTGCGCACGGTTCGCCGGTTCACCGCTGGATCTCGTGGTGCGCACTTTTACCCTGCTGGGCAACTCCGTGCCTATTTTCTGGCTGGGTCTGCTGATGCTGGCGCTCTTTTATGCACGCCTGCAGTGGAGCGCCGGACCCGGGCGGCTGGACGATATTTACCAGTACAGCGTCGAGGCCAAAACGGGCTTCGTGCTGATCGACACCTGGCTTTCCGGCGATAAAGGCGCGTTTCTCAACGCCATTAACCACCTGATTCTGCCGGTACTGCTGTTGGCCTATTATTCTCTCGCCAGCATCACCCGCCTGACCCGCACGGCCTGCCTGAGCGAAATGAACAAAGAGTACATTACGCTCGCCCGCGCGAAGGGCGCAGGCGACATGGCGATTCTGCTGCGCCATGTTTTGCCCAATATTCGCGGCACGCTGTTCACCGTGATCGCTCTGGCTTACACCAGCATGCTCGAAGGTGCGGTGCTGACGGAAACCGTCTTCTCCTGGCCGGGTATTGGCCGCTATCTCACCACCGCGCTTTTTGCCGGGGATACCACCGCCATCATGGGCGGGACGCTGCTGATTGGCGTGTCGTTTGTGCTGATCAATAACCTGACCGACATTCTGGTGCGCGCCACCGACCCGAGGATCCGCTGATGCCGTCTTCTCTTTTTCTGCGACGCATGCTGCGCTCCCCGGCGGCCCTTAGCGGGCTGATTATCATTGCCGGGCTGGTGCTTATCGCGCTGTTTGCGCCGTGGCTGGCTCCGTTCGATCCCAACTGGCAGGATGCCGCCGCGCGCCTGCAGGCGCCCAACGCCCAACATCTGCTGGGCACCGACAGCTATGGCCGCGACCTGCTTTCTCGCCTGCTCTACGGCACTCGCCCGGCGCTGGGCCTGGTGCTGCTGGTGACCATTATTACCCTGCCGGTTGGGCTGCTAATTGGCATTCTGTCCGGCTATTACGGCGGCTGGCTGGAGCGTATCTTGATGCGCTTTACCGATGTAGTCATGTCGATGCCCCGCCTGATTTTGGCCTTTGCCTTTGTGGCAATGCTCGGCCCAGGACTGGTTAACGGCGCGCTGGCGCTGGCTTTGACCACCTGGCCCGCCTATGCCCGCCAGGCAAGAAGTGAAATACAGCGCCTGCGCCATAGCGATTATCTTGCGGCCGCAGAAATGATGGGCATCAAAGGCTTGCGGCTGCTGGTAGGCCATATTCTGCCGCTGTGCCTGCCTTCCGCCATCGTGCGCCTGGCGCTGGATCTGGCCGGGATTATTCTTGCCGCCGCCGGTCTGGGTTTCCTCGGCTTAGGCGCCCGCCCGCCGATGTCTGAATGGGGCGCGATGATTGCCGACGGAATGCAGGTCATTTTCGACCAATGGTGGATTGCCGCCATTCCGGGCACCGCCATTCTGCTGAGCAGCCTGGCGTTTAACCTGCTGGGCGATGGCCTGCGCGACGTGCTGGAGCCGCAACATGACTAACAGAATTACCGTTTCCGGGCTGAATATCGACTATCCCGGCAGCCGGGTAGTCAGCAACCTCTCCTTCACGCTGGGCAATGAACGCCTGGCGCTGGTCGGCGAATCCGGCTCAGGCAAATCCATGACGGCTCGCGCGCTGATGGGGCTGGTGCGTAAACCAGGCAAAGTGAGTGCAGAGCAGCTCAGCGTGATGGGGCACAACCTGCTCGACATGAATGCCCGGAACTGGAACCAGCTGCGCGGCAGTGACATCGCCATGGTGCTGCAGGACCCGCGCTATGCGCTGAACCCGGTCAAAAGCGTGCAGCAGCAAATTGACGAAGCGCTACGATTGCACCAGAAGCTGTCCACTGCCGAACGCCGCGATCGCTGTCGCGAACTGGTGCAATCCGTTGGCTTGCCGGATGCGGTTCTGATGCGTTACCCCGGCGAACTGTCCGGCGGCATGGGCCAGCGCGTGATGATCGCCATTGCGCTCGCCAATAATCCCAAAGTGCTGATCGCTGACGAACCTACGTCGGCGCTCGACGCCCGTCTGCGCAACCAAATCCTTGAGCTGCTGGTAGCCCAGTGCGAACAGCGGCAAATGGCGCTGCTGTTGATCAGCCACGATCTGCCGCTGGTGGCTGAACACTGCCACCGCGTGCTGGTGATGTACCAGGGCCAAAAAGTCGATGAAATGGCGGCAAGCGAGCTGCCGCAGGCCACGCATCCTTACACGCGCACGCTCTGGACCTGCCGTCCAAATGCCGACACCTACGGGCAGATGCTACCGACGCTGAACCGCATCGAATTCCAGCCAGGAGAAACCTATGGCGATCGTTAAGGTTGATAATCTAAGCGTGCAGTTCGCCGCCAAAGGCGGGATCAAAACCGCCGTCGCCGGAGCCAGTTTCTCTCTTGAACAGGGCGAGACATTTAGCCTGATTGGCGCTTCCGGCTGCGGGAAATCTACCATTCTGCGCGTGCTGGCCGGGCTACAGCGTGACTGGAAGGGAGATGTGGAGCTGATGGGTAACCGCATTGCGGCAGGGAAACGCTTCCAGGGCGCGCTGCGTCGCGAAGTGCAAATGGTGTTCCAGGATCCGTATGCCTCGCTGCACCCCAACCACACGATTTGGCGCACGCTGGCCGAGCCGCTGAAAATCCACGGTGAAAGCGAGATTGAAGCCCGAGTGGCGGAAGCATTAGAGCAGGTCGGCCTGCCGTCCGAGGCGGCAAAACGCTACCCGCACCAGCTTTCCGGCGGCCAGCGCCAGCGCGTGGCGATTGCCCGTGCGCTGCTGCTTCGCCCCAAAATTCTGCTGCTCGACGAACCCACTTCCGCGCTGGATATGTCGGTCCAGGCGGAGATCCTCAACCTGCTCAATCGTCTGAAGCAGCAGCACGGCATGACCTATCTGCTGGTCAGCCACGATGCCGACGTGATTGCGCATATGTCCGACCGGGCGGCGTTTATGGCCAACGGGGTGATTGAGCGCAGCTTCGATCGTGCTGCGCTGGTGAACGGGGAACACAGGATGGCGAACGCGTAACGCATTATTCCAGCGTGACCATTTCTTCGTCAGGCAAAGCCAGAATACAGCGATTGCGGCCCGTGTTTTTGCCGTAATACATGGCTTTGTCTGCCCGACCAATGGCGCTGTGCAGGGAATCATTCGCACTGACGAGGGTCAGCCCCCCGGTTACCGTCACGCGGATTGACTGGTCATCCACGCTGATGGGCTGGCTGGCTAAGTGCTGGCAAATGCGCTGCCCGGCCTGCTCTGCCTGCTCACGACTGGTCGCTTCCAGCAGCATAATAAACTCCTCGCCGCCAAAGCGATAAATGCGCTCTTCGCTACGCGTAGCCCCTTTAAGAATGGACGCGACGCTGCGCAACACATCATCTCCGGCGTTATGTCCCCAGGTGTCATTGATCGTTTTAAAACGGTCAATATCCATGATCAGCAAATAAAGGCTGTGCTCCGCACGCTCGCAGCGAGAGCGTATCAGCGGAAATTCCTGATACATTAAATGGCGTAGCGGCAGGCCGGTTAACGCGTCGTACAAATTGCGGTAGGAGAAAAGATATTCTTTATACTGGTCGATACTGGAAATAAAATTTTGCTGCGCTTCATTGTAATGATTCAGCAATTCTTCACTAACCTGTCTGCCGATAATAGATAACATGAGTACCCGGGCAGCATCGTGCATATCGGTGTGGTGCTTATCAATCAGCAAAATCAACTCCCGGTCCAGACTCCCCCCCTGCAAACGCTGCCCCAGCCAGCGGCTGAAACGACAATGCTGATGGGAATGCAGATCGTTGATTTCTTTATCGGATTCACCGCCCAGCAGGCTGAGGCGCAGGCACTTATTTGCCCAGTTATAATGATCGCGAATGGCAATATTTAGCTCTGATAAAGAGCTGTCGATGTCCTTTATATTGATGGTCACGCTATGCACACCTTGTGTTTAACGGGTCAAGTTAATATCCACCACCTGATGATAACGAATATCGCGGGTTAATTTTCACGCCGAATCATAACTTAAACAAATCCTAAACGGCCAATCCAAATTAAAAACTTTACGAATAAGGACATTTATTGTTATACGGTATTTCAGAATAAATAAGCCTCTATTAACCATTAAGAAATGCTAAACAATAACAAGCCCGATCTTTATTTTCCTTTTGCGCCATACGGAAACATGTCGCCCCAAAATGGTGCGAATCTCTTCTCAGCAAGGTCATGCTCATTCAATCGGCCTTCAGCATTAAAAACACGCAAAATGTAATCTATTGTGATTAATTATTGCACAGATGTACTCCTGCGGGCGTTTATCCCGATTTCACTTACGGCGCGCTACCTGGCGCAATCCCTGCAATACTTATTTTGTGTATCGCGTGATACGCCACACCCAGGAGCACATTTTGAACAGGTTACCTTCCAGCGCCTCGGCCCTTGCCTGTACGGCGCACGCACTGAACATTATTGAAAAGAAGTCACTTAGCCATGAGGAGATGAAGGCGCTAAACCGGGAGGTGATTGATAGCTTCCAGCAGCACGTTAATCCGGGTTTTCTTGAGTACCGCAAGTCCGTTACCGCCGGCGGGGATTACGGAGCCGTAGAGTGGCAAGCGAGCAGCCTGAATACGCTTGTCGACACCCAGGGCAAAGAGTATATCGATTGCCTGGGTGGGTTCGGCATCTTTAACGTGGGGCACCGTAATCCAGTCGTTGTTTCCGCCGTCCAGCATCAGCTTGAAAAGCAGCCCCTGCACAGCCAGGAACTGCTCGACCCTCTGAGGGCGATGCTCGCTAAAACGCTTGCCACACTGACTCCGGGTAAACTCAAATACAGCTTCTTTAGCAACAGCGGCACAGAATCCGTGGAAGCCGCAATAAAACTGGCCAAAGCGTACCAGTCACCACGAGGGAAATTTACCTTTATTGCTACCAGCGGCGCGTTCCACGGCAAGTCTCTGGGCGCACTTTCGGCCACGGCGAAATCCACTTTCCGTAAACCATTTATGCCGCTGCTGCCGGGATTCCGCCACGTGCCATTTGGCAATATCGAGGCATTACGCACGCAGTTCAGCGAATGTCGCAAAACCGGTGATGATGTAGCCGCGCTGATCCTTGAGCCCATCCAGGGCGAAGGCGGGGTGATTCTGCCGCCGCCAGGCTATTTGCCTGCGGTGCGTCAACTTTGCGACGAGTACGGCGTGCTGCTGATTCTGGATGAAGTGCAAACCGGGATGGGCCGCACCGGCAGGATGTTTGCCTGCGAACACGAAAACGTGCAGCCGGACATTCTATGCCTTGCAAAAGCGTTGGGCGGCGGCGTGATGCCGATTGGTGCCACGGTTGCGACAGAAGAGGTGTTTTCCGTGCTGTTTGATAACCCGTTCCTGCACACCACCACGTTTGGCGGCAACCCGCTGGCCTGCGCTGCGGCGCTGGCGACTATTCACTACCTATTGGAAGAGAATCTGCCTGCTCAGGCGGCTCAGAAAGGGCAACTGCTGCTGGATGGCTTCCGGGCGCTGGCCCGTGAGTTCCCCGATCTGGTTGTTGAGGCACGCGGCCAGGGGCTGTTAATGGCGATTGAGTTCTGCGACAACGACATCGGCTACGAGTTTGCCAGCCAGATGTTCCGCCAGCAGGTGCTGGTGGCCGGGACGCTGAATAATTCCAAAACCATTCGGGTCGAACCGCCGCTAACGCTGACCATTGAGCAGTGCGAGCATGTGCTTGAGTGCGCGAAGCGCGCGCTTTACAGGCTGAGAGTGACGCAGGATGAGACGGCAGAGGCGCAGGAAAGCTGAGTGACCCTCACCCCAACCCTCTCCCTAACAGGGAGAGGGTGTTTTCCGCGTCTGCTAACCGTTTTTTATCCCCTCTCCCCCCATTAAGGAGAGGGATTTTTCCGTGTCTGCTGAATCGCTTTCTTATCCTCTTCCCCTTGAGGCGAGGGCGTTTTGCCTGTACCACCCACTCCCTTTGTTTTTTCCCCTCTCCCCCATGGGGAGAGGGCCAGGGTGAGGGGGCATTCCCTACGGCAGCAGCCCAATAAAGCTCTGCTTCTTACGCGGCTCAGACATCATCTCATCCAGCTTCTCAACGCAGGCGAGATAGTGCGGGGTCTTCTTATGCGCCAGCACCGCGGCCTCATCCTGATAGGCCTCGTAGATATAAAATCGCGTTGAAACCTCCGGGTCCTGCAGCACATCAAAGCGTAAATTACCGGGCTCTTTGATGGCGCCTTCGTGATTCGCCCGAAACACGTCCAGAAACTCGTCGACCCGCTCTGGCTTAATGTTGATCTCCACCAGCGTGACGTTCATGCCTTACCTCCCTGATGCTTCGCTTCAAGCCAGAACTGATAGGCTTCGCGGGCAGATGCTTTCTCGTGCACCACCTTCTTCACCGCCTGCAGCATCGCCAGGGGTGCTTCAGACTGGAAGATATTGCGCCCCATATCCACACCGGATGCGCCCTGGTCTATCGCCTTAAAGCACATCTCCAGCGCCTCCTGCTCGGGCAGTTTTTTACCTCCGGCGATAACGATCGGCACCGGGCAGCTGGCGGCGACTTTCTCAAAACCTTCCTCAACGAAGTAGGTTTTTACAAACTGCGCCCCAAGCTCGGCGGCAATGCGGCTAGACAGCGAGAAGTAGCGCGCGTCACGGGCCATTTCTTTGCCCACGCCGGTAACCGCCAGCGTAGGAATGCCGTAGCGCGTTCCCTCGTCCACCAGCTTGATGATGTTGTTGATCGACTGATGCTCATACTCGCTGCCGATATAAATCTGCGCGGCCACCGCGCAGGCGTTGAGGCGCAAAGCATCCTCCATCGTCACGGCGACGCTTTCGCGCGAGAGTTCGCTGAGGATCGAATTGCCGCCGGAGGCGCGCAGCACAACAGGTTTGTTGGTGGCAGGCGGGACCACGCTGCGCAGAATGCCGCGGGTACACATCAGTACGTCGGTTTCAGGGAACAGCGGCGCAATGGAGAGGTCAATACGCTCCAGGCCGGTTGTCGGCCCCTGAAAATAGCCGTGATCGAAAGCCAACATCACGGTGCGCCCGGTGCCGGGGTTAAAAATCCTCGCCAGCCGCGACTGCATGCCCCAGTCCAGCGCCCCGCTTCCCTTCAGGTAAAACGCCCGGTTCTCCTGCGGCTGGCCAATACCGAAGTCTTTTCCATCTTTAATATCATCCAGATCTGCCATCAAGTTCTCTCCCGGATCCATCAGTGAATAAGAGATAGTGTTCAAAAACTTAGTCAGGGATCGCCCATCGCAACCGTGCAGCGATCACAAAACATCCAAATAGATCGGTCAGATCGCCCGCGATGGATAAGAGTTTATTTATTGAACGAGCGACGGAAGAGGTCTGTGAATGAGTTATCTACTTGCACTGGACGCCGGAACGGGCAGTATCCGCGCCGTGATCTTCGATACTTCTGGCCAGCAAATAGCCGTTGGCCAGGCCGAATGGAAGCACTTGAGCGTGACAGATGTGCCGGGATCGATGGAGTTCGATCTCGCCGTTAACTGGCAGCTGGCCTGCCGCTGCATCCGAGAGGCCCTGCACAACGCTAACCTCTCCTCTTCGGCGATAAGTGCCGTTGCCTGTTGCTCTATGAGGGAAGGGATTGTGCTGTACGATCGCCACGGCGAGCCAATCTGGGCCTGCGCAAACGTGGATGCTCGCGCCAGCCGCGAAGTCAGCGAGCTGAAAGAGATCCACGACTTCCAGTTTGAATCCGAGGTGTACCAGGTTTCAGGCCAGACGCTGGCGCTGAGCGCCATGCCCCGCCTGCTTTGGCTGGCACACCATCGCCCGGATATCTACCGCAAAGCCGCCACCATCACCATGATCAGCGACTGGCTGGCGGCCAAACTCTCCGGTGAGCTGGCAGTTGACCCTTCTAACGCCGGTACGACCGGGATGTTGGATCTATCGACCCGCGACTGGCGGCCTGCCCTGCTGGATATGGCCGGGCTGCGCGCCGACATACTTTCCCCGGTCAAAGAAACCGGCACCGTGCTGGGCGGCATAACCCCACAGGCGGCTGAAGAAAGCGGGTTGCTAAAAGGCACGCCGGTGGTGATGGGCGGCGGCGACGTCCAGCTTGGCTGCCTGGGGCTGGGCATCGTCCGGCCTGGGCAGACGGCGGTGCTGGGCGGCACATTCTGGCAGCAGGTGGTGAACCTGCCGGCCATCAAAACCGACCCCGACATGAACATCCGCATTAACCCGCACGTCATCCACAACATGGTGCAGGCGGAGTCCATTAGCTTTTTCACCGGCCTGACGATGCGCTGGTTCCGGGACGCCTTCTGCGCGGAAGAAAAGCTGCTGGCCGAGCGCCTCGGCGTGGATACCTATTCGCTAATGGAAGAGATGGCGGGCCGGGTACCTGCGGGCTCCCACGGGGTGATGCCCATTTTCTCTGATGCCATGCATTTCAAGCAGTGGTACCACGCCGCGCCGTCGTTCATTAACCTCTCCATCGACCCTGAGAAGTGCAACAAAGCGACGCTATTCCGCGCCTTAGAGGAGAACGCGGCGATTGTCTCCGCCTGTAATCTGGAGCAGATTTCCGGCTTTTCTGGCGTGAGGTTCGACTCGCTTGTCTTCGCCGGAGGTGGTTCAAAAGGCGCGCTGTGGAGCCAGATCCTGAGCGATGTCACCGGCCTGCCGGTGCGCGTGCCTGTGGTCAAAGAGGCCACGGCGCTGGGCTGCGCGATTGCCGCTGGCGTAGGCGCCGGGCTTTTTGATTCGCTAGCCAGTACAGGTGAGCGTCTGGTGCAGTGGCAGCGAGAGTTCACGCCAAATCCGGCGCACCGCGAGCTTTACGACGAGATGAAGCGCAAATGGCAAAAAGTGTATGCCGACCAGTTAACGCTGGTGGACAGCGGCCTGACGACGTCGATGTGGCAGGCGCCGGGGCTTGTGCCGAGAGTGGCAGGATAATTTTCCCCCTCTCCCCGGCCCTCTCCCCAGAGGGGCGAGGGGGAAAACAAACAACACAGAATATTTTCATCCCCTCACCCCGACCCTCTCCCCAGAGGGGCGAGGGGGAAACAAACAACGCAGAATAATTTCATCCCCTCACCCCGGCCCTCTCCCCACAGGGGAGAGGGGGAAAACAAACAACACAGAATATTTTCATCCCCTCACCCCGGCCCTCTCCCCAGAGGGGCGAGGGGGAAACAAACAGCGTAGGATATTTTTATCCCCTCTCCCTTCCAGGGAGAGGGCCAGGGTGAGGGTAAAAACACTTTGTATCACACTGTATCCACGACCCCGCCAGATACGCCGCCATGCAAAAAGGGCGGTTTGAAAAACACACCGCCTACAATCTCGTGATGTGATAACCGAACATTTTCTAATGGCTTTGGAGAAAACATCATGTTCAACAAACTGACCCTGTCTGCGCTGATTGCCCCTCTTTCTCTCTCGGTCGTCTTCGCCTGCCAGGCGGAAGCCGCGGGCTTCGATGCCGGACAAATAAAACAGATTAACGCGGGCGTGCTGAACGTCGGCTATGTCGATCTCGGCCCGAAAGACGGGCAGCCGGTAATTCTGCTGCACGGCTGGCCCTACGACATCAACAGCTTTGATACGGTAGCGCCTGAGCTGGCAAAGCAGGGCTATCGGGTTATCGTGCCAAATCTGCGCGGCTTCGGCAGCACCCGGTTCCTTTCCCCTTCCACTCCTCGTAATGGTGAACCGGCGGCGCTGGCTCAGGATACCGTTGCGCTAATGGATGCGTTGCATATCAAACAGGCCATTTTCGCTGGCTACGACTGGGGCGCACGCACGGCGGATATCGTAGCGGCGCTGCACCCTGAACGGGTGAAAGCGCTGGTGTCGGTCAGCGGCTATCTGATTAGCAGCCAGGAAGCAGGGAAAAAACCGCTGCCGCCGCAGGCCGAGCTGCAGTGGTGGTATCAGTTTTATTTCGCGACTCCACGCGGCGCGGCAGGATATGAGAAAAACACCCATGACTTCGCCAGACTGATCTGGCAGCAGGCTTCGCCGGGCTGGAAGTTCAGCGATGAAACCTTTAACACCAGCGCCAAATCACTGGATAACCCGGACCACGTTGCGATTACCCTGAGCAACTATCGCTGGCGCCAGGGGCTGGAAAACGGCGAGCAGAAGTACGCGGCTGATGAGAAAAAGCTGGCTGCGCTGCCGAATATCACCGTGCCAACCATCACCATTGAAGGCGACAACAACGGCGCACCACATCCTGCACCGGCGGCCTATGCGGCGAAATTTACCGGCAAATATGAACACCGAACCTTCAGTGGAAACATCGGCCATAACCCACCGCAAGAAGCGCCAGAGGCGTTTGTGAAGGCAGTGGTAGATGCCGGTAAGTTGTAGTAAAAAAAGAAAAACATAGCCGTTCACTACCGGGCGGCTATGCTAGTTTTAGCCTTCACTTTTAGCGCCGGGAGCCCCAGGTGGAACATATCGATCATATTCTCGTGGTGGACGACGACCGCGACATTCGCGAGTTAATCGTCAGCTATCTGGAAAAATCCGGCTACCGGGCCAGCGGCGCGGCCAACGGCAAAGAGATGCGTTCCGTTCTGGATAAGCAGCACGTCGATTTAGTGGTGCTGGACGTGATGATGCCCGGCGACGACGGGCTGACGCTCTGCCGCCAGCTGCGCAGCGATAAGCACAAAGATCTGCCTATTTTAATGCTGACCGCCAGAAACGAAGACAGTGACCGGATCCTCGGCCTCGAAATGGGCGCGGACGACTACGTGGTAAAACCTTTTGTCGCCCGCGAACTGCTGGCGCGGATCAAGGCGATCCTTCGTCGCTTCCGCGCGCTCCCGCCCAATTTGCAGGTGACCGAAGCGGGCAGGATCATCGCTTTTGGCGAGTGGCAGCTTGATACTTCGGCCCGGCATCTGATTGATTTACAAGGTACGATCGTTGCCCTGAGCGGGGCGGAATATCGCCTGCTGCGCGTGTTTTTGGATCATCCACAGCGGGTTTTGACGCGCGATCAGCTGCTGAACCTGACTCAAGGCCGCGACGCCGAGCTGTTTGAACGCTCCATCGATTTACTGGTCAGCCGCGTTCGCCAGCGCCTGAACGAAGATGCCCGCACTCCGGCCTATATCAAAACCGTGCGTAGCGAAGGCTATGTGCTTTCCGTTCCCGTGACGATCGTCGAGGCGCGAGAATGAGGCTTTGGCCCCGAACTCTGCTGTCCCGGCTGTTTCTTATCGTTCTTGTCGGTCTGCTGCTGGCTAACGGCCTGACTCTGGCGCTAACCACACTCGAGAGAATGAACAGCGCCCGCAGCGTGATGCTGGATAACCTGCAAAACAACGTTGCCACCAGCGTCGCGATCCTCGACAAGCTACCGGCCAATGAGCGACCGGCCTGGCTGGACCGGCTCGCCCGGGAAAATTACCACTACATTCTTGGACCAGGGACACCGGGCAAACCACCCACCGACGAACGTTCTAAAGACGCTATTGCGTCTCTGAAAGAGGCGCTGGGCGAGCATTATCAGCTCGATTTCACCGCCATTCCCGGTATGCGTTCCCATATTCAGGCGCATTTGACGCTGGCCGACGGCTCGCCGCTGACCATCGATCTTACGCCGCGTATGCCGCCGATTGAAACCTGGCTGCCGGTGGTGATTGCCATCCAGCTTGTCCTGCTGGCGCTTTGCGCGTGGTTTGCCGTGCGCCAGGTGGTGTTGCCGTTTACCCGTTTTACCCGCGCCGTTGAAGCGCTGGAACCCGCCAGCTCAAGCCCCGTGGACATGCAGGAAAGCGGCCCGCTGGAAGTGGAACACGCGGCCAAAGCGTTTAACGCGATGCAGGCCAGAATCCAGGGGCATCTGAAAGAACGCACGCAAATTCTGGCGTCCATTTCGCATGATTTACAGACGCCGATTACCCGCATGAAGCTGCGTCTGGAGATGAGCGACGAGCCGGAACTGCGCGACAAACTAATGCAGGATCTGGACAACATGACGCATCTCGTCCGCGAGGGCATCGCCTATGCAAGGTCGTCGGAAAGTCTGGAAGAGGCTCCCCAGCGGATTGAATTGAGGGCGTTTGTGGACAGCATTGCCTGCGATTATCAGGACGTTGGCAAAGCCGTGACGTTTGCCGTGACGTTTGCCGCGCCGGAAGTGTCACTCCCGCTTTCGACCCGCCCCCAGGCGCTGCGCCGTATTCTGACCAACCTGCTGGATAATGCGCTGAAGTTCGGCACCGCCGCTGAAGTCAGCCTGACGGCGGGAGCCAGCCAGGTCACGCTGGCTGTGTGCGATAACGGGCCGGGGATCCCCGAGGAGGAGCTGGACGCCGTGTTGCAGCCTTTTTACCGCGTGGAAAGTTCCAGAAATCGCGACACCGGCGGCACCGGGCTTGGGCTGGCGATAGCCGCCCAGCTTGTCGGCCAGTTAGGGGGGAAATTAACGCTGACTAACCGGCCACAGGGCGGTTTACAGGCCTGCATCACGCTGCCTGTAGCCTGATTGTATCGCTCTGTATGCCGCCGAGTCGCCGACAAACAAACTGACAATCAGGACGGTTTTCCCACACATCACGAACACATCAGGCGGGTTAAATACCCCGAAATCATCCTGTAACCGTGAGGTGTGTTATGCCCGTTCTGATTGCCTTTCTTGGCGGTATGCTCAGTTTATTAAGCCCCTGTACGCTGCCCGTTATTCCTCTGCTTTTCGCTGCATTTCGCGGCAAAAAACGCCAAATCATCGCCCTGCTTGCTGGCATGGTGGCCATGTTCACCGCCGTGGCTTTGCTGGTCGGCGCTGCCGGGGAGTGGATCGTGCGCGCCACGCTGGCTGGCCGCTGGGTAGCGCTGGCGATGCTGGCGCTTGCCGCGCTCACGCTCATCTTCCCCGCGCTTGCCGAACGGCTGATGCGCCCGGCGGTGCAGATGGGGAATGCCATCAACAACCAAAGCTACCGCGCTCGCGGCACGCTGTCGGCTTTTCTGGCCGGACTGGCGGTGGGGCTGCTTTGGTCGCCCTGCGCGGGGCCGATTTTGGGGGCCATTCTCGGCCTCGGCTTGTCCGGCTCTTCGACTGTCACCACCGGCCTGCTGCTGGCGACCTACGGCAGCGGCTGCGCGCTGATGCTGGCGCTGCTGTGGTTCTGCGGTCACCGGCTGCTGGCTCGCCTGCGTGAGAAAATGGCGCTGATGGCCCAGCTGCGTCGAGCGGCTGGCGTGGCTATGCTTGCCACGGTGGCGTTTATCGCCTCCGGCACCACGGCGGTGCTGCAAAACGCCAACGGTTTCGGCGCGAAGCTGGAGCAGCGCCTGCTGGCCTTCTCCCCCGCCACCACGCCAGCGCCTAAGCTGCAGCCTATTGTGGATCCCGCGCCCACCAGCGCAATGCCGCCGCTTTCCGGGGGAACCGCATGGATCAATAGCCCGCCGCTGACGCCAGAGGCACTGAAAGGCAAAGTCGTGCTGATCGATTTTTGGACCTTCGATTGCATTAACTGCCAGCACGCGCTGCCGCACGTCCGGGAATGGGCCAACAAGTATAAAGATCAGGGCCTGGTGGTGATTGGCGTGCATACGCCGGAGTACCCGTGGGAGAAAGATCTGGATTCGGTGAAAAAGGCAGTAGCCAAGTGGCAGCTGCCGTACCCGGTCGTCACCGACAATAACTACCAGATCTGGAATGCCTTCGGAAACCAGTACTGGCCAGCGCATTATTACTTCGACGCTCGCGGACAGCTGCGCAATGTCTCTTTCGGCGAGGGGAATTACAAGCAGCAGGAGCAGGTTATTCAGAAGCTGCTGAAAGAGGCTCGCGCCTGATTTGGCTTTCGGGGAGGCGGGAATATGACTCTCATCACATTCACCGCACTCCCCTTTTCCCTTTTGCCCCGCGACGGCTAAATTAGAACTCATCCGACCACATAACAATAATGTTACAAATTGGGATTTATTATGAGCTACTCGTCGCTGCTTGCCCCGCTGGATCTTGGCTTCACCACTTTGAAAAACCGCGTGCTGATGGGCTCGATGCACACCGGGCTGGAAGAGCTGCCGGACGGCGCTGAGCGCCTTGCCGCTTTCTATGCCGAGCGCGCCCGGCACGGCGTGGCGCTGATTGTCACCGGCGGGATCGCCCCGTCGGCCTCAGGGGTGACCGTTGCCCACGGCGCGGTGCTGAACGACAAAAGCCAGCTGGCGCATCACCACATTGTAACCGGGGCGGTGCACCGCGAAGGCGGCAAGATTGCCCTGCAGATCCTGCACACCGGGCGCTACAGCTACCAGCCTAAGCTGGTCGCTCCGTCGGCCATTCAGGCGCCGATCAACCCGTTTAAACCCCATGAGCTCAGCCACGAAGAAGTGTTAACGCTGATTGAGGACTTTGCCCACTGCGCCAGCCTGGCGCGTGAAGCCGGGTATGACGGCGTGGAGATCATGGGCTCGGAAGGCTACCTGATTAACCAGTTTTTGGCCGCCCGCACCAACCAGCGCGACGATGAATGGGGCGGAGACTACGAACGCAGAATGCGTTTTGCCGTTGAAGTCGTGCGTACTGTGAGAGAACGCGTTGGCAAAGAATTTATTATTATTTACCGCCTGTCGCTGCTCGACCTCGTCGAAGGCGGCGGCAATTTTGAGCAGGCCGTCACCCTCGCCAAAGCGATAGAAAATGCGGGTGCGACGCTGATTAATACCGGTATCGGCTGGCACGAAGCCCGTATTCCTACCATCGCGACCTCCGTGCCACGCGGCGCGTTTAGCTGGGTAACCAAAAAACTGAGAGGCCATGTCGCGCTGCCGCTGGTGACCACCAACCGAATCAACACCCCGGAAACCGCAGAGCAGATCCTGGCCGACGGCGATGCGGATATGGTGTCGATGGCGCGCCCTTTCCTGGCTGACGCCGAGTTTGTTTCTAAGGCCGCTGCGAATCGCGCCGATGAAATCAATACCTGCATCGGCTGCAATCAGGCCTGTCTGGATCAGATCTTCGTGGGCAAAGTCACCTCTTGCCTCGTCAACCCGCGCGCCTGCCATGAAACCAAAATGACGGTTGTGCCTGTTTCACAACCGAAGCGCCTTGCGGTGGTAGGTGCTGGCCCCGCCGGGCTAGCCTTTGCGGTCAACGCCGCCGGGCGCGGCCATAGCGTCACGCTGTTTGACGCTGCGGCGGAGATTGGCGGGCAGTTTAATATCGCTAAACAGATCCCCGGCAAAGAGGAGTTTTTCGAAACGCTGCGCTACTACCGTCGGAAGCTGGCCCTCACCGGCGTGGACGTTCGCCTGAATCAGTACGTTACCTCTGAGATGCTGCACGACTACGACGAGGTTATTCTGGCCTCCGGGATTGCGCCGCGCCTGCCGGAGATTGACGGCATCGGGCATCCGAAGGTGCTGAGCTATGTCGATGTGCTGCGCGACAAAGCCCCTGTGGGCAAACGCGTGGCGGTGATTGGCGCGGGCGGTATCGGGTTTGATACTTCGATGTACCTGAGCCAGGAAGGGGCATCCACCAGCCAGAGCATCGCCGAGTTCTGCGTGGAATGGGGGATTGATACCAGCCTGCAAACGTCAGGCGGCCTGCGCCCGGAAGGGCCTCATCTGCACAAAAGCCCGCGCAGTATCTTCCTGCTGCAGCGTAAAACCAGCAAACCGGGCGAAGGTCTGGGCAAAACGACGGGCTGGATCCACCGCACTACGCTTGCCGCGCGAGGCGTGAAAATGATGGCTGGCGTGAGCTACGAGCGTATTGACGATGCCGGGCTGCATATCACCGTCGGCGGGGAGCCACAGCTGTTGGAAGTGGATAACGTGATTATTTGTGCCGGGCAGAATCCGCGCCGCGAGCTGGCTGAGCCTTTACAGGCGATGGGTAAACCCGTGCATTTGATTGGCGGGGCCGATGTGGCTCTGGAGCTGGATGCCCGGCGCGCTATCGCGCAGGGCACCCGTTTAGCGCTGGAGATTTAGCGGCGACGGCCTAACTTCACCGCTTTCAGCACCACGAACTTGTTGTTCGTTGCCACCGTGGTGCAGTTGCCGAAGATCTTCTTCAGCTTACGGAAGTAGTCGAGGTGGCGGTTGGCCACAATGTACAGCTCGCCGTTGATTTTCAGGCAGCGGCGAGCGTGGTGGAACATTTCCCACGCGATCTGATCCGTCAGGGCATGCTGCTGGTGGAACGGCGGGTTGCACAGTACGGCGTTAAAGCGGAAAGGCTCCACGCCGGACAGCGCGTTGTTGATCATAAACTCACAGCGGTCGATATCGCCCGGCAGGTTGGTTTCAACGTTCAGGCGCGCGGAAGCCACCGCCATCGGCGATTCATCCACAAACACCACCTGCGCCAGCGGGTTTTTCTCCAGCAGCGTCAGGCCAATCACGCCGTTACCGCAGCCCAGATCGACAATCTCGCCTTCCAGGTCCGACGGCAAACTTTCGAGGAAGAAACGCGCGCCGATATCCAGCCCGGTGCGGGAAAAGACGTTGGCGTGGTTGTGAATCGTCCACTCGGTGCCCTCCAGCTTCCAGCTCAGCGTTTCCGGCACGTCCGCCAGTTCCGGTTTGGTGAAGGTCGGGTTAATCAGACGCGCTTTTTTCCACGCCAGCGTGGTGGTGGTTGGCCCTAAAATTTTTTCAAACAGCTCCAGCGTGGAGTTGTGAATGTCCCGCGCTTTCGCGCCCGCAATAATGCGGGTTTCCGGCGTCACGACTTTGCGCAGCGCACGCAGCTGCTGCTCGAGCAGGGCCAGCGTCTTAGGAATTTTAATCAGCACCAGCCCCGGCGCCTGCGGGTAAGCCGCGGTGCTGTCGAGGAAGGTGACGCTGTTTTCCGGGATGTCGTTCTCGCGCAGGTTTTCACGCGTGGCCAGCTCGCTTAAGTACGAGTCGCCAATGCTGTATGGCTTGTGTTCGGCCAGCACGCAGGCCAGCGCGCCGAAGGTATCGTTAAAAACAAGAACGGGGCCGACTGGCTCAAGTTCGTCTACCTGCTGCAACAGGTAGTCATCTGCCGCTTCCCACGCCTGCAGCGGGTTTACGTCGTCCGTTTCCGGAAAACGCTTCAGCGTCAGTGAACGAAAACCGTTGTCTAATTGGCTCATCGGCCCTCCTGGATGGTAAAGTTTGGTGATATCCCCATAGCGGGGGCGAGAGTATACCTTTTTTTCCTTCAACCTGAGACAAGCATGAGCGAACTGATTTATTTAAGCGGCTATCCGGAGCATTTGCTCTCGCAGGTGCGCACCCTGATTAGCGAGCAGCGCCTCGGCGCGGTGCTGGAAAAACGCTACCCGCAGGGGCACAACATCGCGACCGATAAAGCGCTTTATGCTTACACTCAGGAGTTGAAAAACCAGTTTCTGCGCAATGCGCCCCCGATAAATAAAGTCGCCTATGACAACAAGATCCACGTGCTGAACAACGCGCTGGGGCTGCATACCGCGATTTCCCGCGTGCAGGGCAACAAATTAAAAGCCAAGGCGGAAATTCGCGTGGCGACCGTGTTTCGCACCGCCCCTGAAGCTTTTTTACGCATGATTGTGGTTCACGAACTGGCGCATCTTAAGGAGAAGGATCACAACAAAGCGTTTTACTCCTTGTGCTGTCATATGGAACCGCAGTATCACCAGTTAGAATTCGATACACGACTTTGGCTTACCCAGCTGGCGCTTAGCGGCGCGGCTTGATAAAGCCCCGATTTATTGACTATCGACTTCCGGAGAACGCACCCGTTTATGATACGTTTCGCTGTGATTGGAACCAACTGGATCACCCGCCAGTTCGTGGATGCCGCCCATGAGAGCGGCAAATATAAGCTGACTGCGGTGTACTCCCGCAGCCTCGAACAGGCGCAAAGCTTCGCCAACGATTACCCGGTGGAGCATCTGTTTACTTCGCTGGATGAGCTGGCGAAGAGCGATGTTATCGACGCGGTGTATATCGCCAGCCCGAACTCGCTGCACGGCCCGCAGAGCCTGCTGTTCCTTAGCCACAAAAAACACGTTATTTGCGAGAAGCCGCTGGCGTCTAATCTGGCCGAAGTTGAAGCGGCTATCGCCTGCGCCCGCGAAAATCAGGTGGTGCTGTTCGAGGCGTTTAAAACCGCCAGCCTGCCGAACTTTATTGCCCTGCAGCAGGCGCTGCCGAAGGTGGGGAAAATTCGCAAGGTGCTGCTCAACTACTGCCAGTACTCTTCCCGCTACCAGCGCTACCTGGACGGTGAAAATCCGAACACCTTTAATCCGGCATTTTCTAACGGCTCGATCATGGACATCGGTTTCTACGTGCTGGCCTCGGCGGCGGCATTGTGGGGCGAGCCGCAAGCCGTTCACGCCACGGCTTCCCTGCTGGACAGCGGCGTAGACGCACACGGCACCGTGCAGCTGAACTACGGTGATTTTGACGTGACCCTGCTGCATTCCAAAGTGAGCGACTCGACGATCCCAAGCGAAATTCAGGGCGAAGCCGGAGCACTGGTTGTCGAAAAAATCTCTGAATGCCAGCGGGTGACGTTTATCCCACGCGGCGGCAAACCGCAGGATCTGAGCCTGCCGCAGCATATCAACACCATGCTTTATGAAGCAGAAACGTTCGCGCGCCTGGTGGAAGCGAACGAGGTTAATCACGCCGGACTGGTAACATCGCGCATCACCTCAGCGCTGGCGACGGAAATCCGCCGCCAGACCGGGGTGAAGTTCCCGGCGGACGATGTGGACCAGCAGGCCACGGCGTAAAGTATTTCATATAAAAGTGGGTATCAAATATTGACCAAAGCCATGGCTTGTCATATTTTGTTACCTGCAAAGGGGAGTAACTTCATTGCCGGTTAATCGTCATTACGATGCGCAAGCATCCGGTTGCCGGGCGACGTGAAAACGTCGTAAGTGAGACCTTGCCGGAAGGCGAGATCCCTGTTGCAAGCGAAAGCGGCTGGCGTCTTCTGATGTTGGCCGTTTTTGTTTTCAAGGAATCTTATTATGCATACTGTCGGTACTCCGCTGCTCTGGGGCAGCTTCGCCGTCGTGGTTGCCATCATGCTGGCGATCGATCTGCTGGTTCAGGGCCGCCGTGGCTCGCAAACCATGTCGATGAAACAGGCGGCCGTCTGGTCGCTAGTCTGGGTTTCACTTTCCCTGCTGTTTAACCTCGCTTTCTGGTGGTATCTCAGCGGCACTGCCGGGCGTGAAGTCGCCGATACTCAGGCGCTGGCCTTCCTCACCGGTTATCTGATTGAAAAAGCTCTGGCGGTCGATAACGTCTTCGTCTGGCTGATGCTGTTCAGCTACTTTGCCGTGCCTGCTGCGCTGCAGCGGCGTGTGCTGGTCTACGGCGTACTGGGCGCAATAATCCTCAGGACCATCATGATCTTCGGCGGCAGCTGGCTGATTACCCAGTTCGAATGGCTGCTGTATGTCTTCGGCGCTTTCCTGCTCTTCACCGGTGTGAAAATGGCGCTGGCAAAAGAGGACGATAGTGGCATCGGCGATAAACCGCTGGTTCGCTGGTTGCGCAGTCATCTGCGCATGACGGACAAAATTGAGAACGAGCGCTTCTTCGTGCGCCAGAACGGCCTCCTGTACGCCACCCCACTGCTGCTGGTGCTGATTCTGGTCGAGCTGAGCGACGTGATTTTCGCGGTAGATAGCATTCCGGCGATCTTCGCAGTGACCACCGACCCGTTTATCGTGCTGACCTCTAACCTGTTCGCGATTCTCGGCCTGCGTGCCATGTACTTCCTGCTGGCTGGCGTGGCGGAGCGTTTCTCGATGCTGAAATATGGCCTGTCGGTGATCCTGGTATTTATCGGCATTAAGATGCTGATCGTCGATTTCTACCATATTCCTGTCGCCGTTTCGCTCGGCGTGGTGGGTGGGATTCTGGCGGGAACGCTGATTATCAATGCGTGGGTCAACCACCGTAACGACCAAAAGACGCCGGTCAAATAGACCAGCTTCTCATCACAAATTAAGGGGCGTAATGCCCCTTTTTCATTCTGGCAATCCGCTATCGCATCAAACTACTGAATATGTGACGCACATGTTAATAATTAGTTGCAAAATCTAACGCTGAGCGCAATTCCAGCTTGAAATGCTTTTTCCTTCACCGCTTTTCCTTATACTCACCGGGCAAACACATTTTCTTACAACCGCACAGACGTAGCGCACTACGCACGCGGTACAGCACGACATCACTGAAACACAGGAAGGTATTCATGAGTTCGCAAGCTTCTGGACTACTGCAGCGCTTTGCCCGCGGCAGCCTCGTAAAACAAATTCTTGTTGGCCTGGTGCTGGGCATTCTGCTCGCACTGGTCTCAAAACCTGCCGCTATCGCAACCGGCCTGCTCGGCACGCTGTTCGTCGGCGCATTGAAAGCCGTGGCGCCGGTGCTGGTGCTCACGCTGGTAATGGCGTCCATCGCGAATCATCAGCAGGGCCAAAAAACCAATATTCGCCCTATCCTGGTGCTCTATTTACTGGGCACCTTCTCCGCCGCGCTGACCGCCGTCGTCGTTAGCTTTATGTTCCCTTCCACGCTCCATCTGACCAGCAGCGCCACGGACATTACGCCGCCTTCCGGGATCGTCGAGGTGGTTCACGGTTTACTGATGAGCGTGATTGCCAACCCGATACACGCCCTGCTGAACGCTAACTACATCGGTATTCTGGTGTGGGCGGTCGGCCTGGGCTTTGCGCTGCGCCACGGAAACGAAACGACCAAAAACCTGGTGAACGACCTGTCTGACGCGGTGACGTTTATCGTGAAGGTGGTGATCCGCTTCGCCCCTATCGGGATCTTTGGCCTGGTCGCCTCCACGCTTGCCACCACAGGTTTCTCCACGCTCTGGAGCTATGCCCAGCTACTGCTGGTGCTGCTGGGCTGTATGTTCGGCGTGGCGCTGATCATCAATCCGCTGCTGGTGTTTATGACCACTCGCCGTAACCCGTATCCGCTGGTGCTGGCCTGCCTGCGCGAAAGCGGGGTGACCGCGTTCTTTACCCGCAGCTCGGCGGCGAATATTCCGGTTAACATGAACATGTGCCAGAAGATGAACCTGGATCGCGATACTTATTCGGTGTCGATTCCCCTGGGGGCAACGATCAATATGGCCGGGGCGGCCATCACGATTACGGTACTGACGCTGGCGGCAGTGCATACGCTGGGCGTGTCGGTGGATCTGCCGACCGCGCTGCTGCTGAGCGTGGTGGCTTCACTTTGCGCCTGCGGGGCTTCAGGCGTGGCGGGCGGTTCGCTGCTGCTGATCCCACTGGCCTGCGGCATGTTTGGCATACCGAACGAGATTGCCATGCAGGTGGTGGCGGTCGGCTTTATCATCGGCGTATTGCAGGATTCCTGCGAAACCGCGTTGAACTCTTCGACCGACGTTATCTTTACTGCCGCCGTTTGCCAGGCAGAAGATGCTCGTCTGGCGAAGGCCGATTTGTTACGCGGCTAATTCCGACACTTCCAGCTTTTTACCCTCACCCTAACCCTCTCCCTAAAAGGGAGAGGGAAAAAAACCTGTCTCCCACAGCTTGTTTTCTCCCTCGCCCCTTTGGGGAGAGGGCCGGGGTGAGGGGAGGATCGGGAATTCATAGCGTGACGCCGCTTTTAAACAGCGCCAGCTCGCGAAAATCATTTTTCTCGTTGCAGGTTGGCGCGCCGTTCACTTTCTCAACTATCGTCTCAATAAACTGCGCCAGCAGCTCGGGCATCGTGCTGCCATGCAGCAGCCTGCCTGCGTCAAAGTCTATCCAGTGCGGTTTTTTCGCGGCCAGTTCGCTGTTAGTGGCGATTTTTAGCGTCGGCACAAAGCCGCCGTAGGGCGTCCCTCGCCCGGTACTGAACAGCACCATATGGCAGCCTGCTCCCGCCAAAGCGCTTGTGGCGACCGCGTCGTTGCCGGGTGCACTCAACAGATTTAAACCAGCCTGTTTTAGCCTTTCACCATAGCGAAGAACATCAACCACCTGGCTTTCGCCGGCTTTTTGCGTACAGCCGAGGGATTTCTCCTCAAGCGTGGTGATCCCGCCCGCTTTATTCCCCGGCGACGGATTCTCGTAGATGGGCTGCTGGTGTGCAATGAAGTAGCGCTTGAAGTCGTTGACCATCGCCACGGTTTTCTCAAACGTGGCTTCGTCACGGCAATGGCTCATCAGCAGCCGCTCCGCGCCGAACATTTCCGGCACTTCCGTCAGTACCGTGGTGCCGCCGTTCGCCACCATATAGTCCGAGAACCGGCCCAGCATCGGGTTGGCGGTAATACCGGAGAGGCCGTCCGAACCGCCGCATTCCAGCCCGAATTTCAGCTCGCTCAGTTTACCTGGTTCGCGCCTGTCGTGGCGCATGACCTCATACAAAGCGTGGAGATGCTCCAGCCCCGCCTCAACCTCATCGTCCTGCTGCTGAAGCGCCATGAAATGAACGCGTTCTGGGTCGTATTCACCTAAGGTTTCGCGGAAAGCAGCGATCTGATTGTTCTCGCAGCCCAGCCCCACCACCAGCACCGCGCCCGCGTTTGGGTGATGCACCATGTTTTGCAGCATGGTGCGGGTGTTGAGATGGTCGTCCCCCAGTTGGGAGCAGCCAAACTGATGGCTGAACAGCCAGGCACCGTCGATATCCGGGGCGTTATTGGTTTCCTGCAGGAAACGGCTCAGCATCTGGCGAGCCATGCCGTTCACGCAGCCAACGGTCGGCAGGATCCATAGCTCGTTACGAACGCCGACCGCGCCGTTGCTGCGGCGATAGATGTTGACGTTCCGGTCGCCAAAAGGCTCCGCCGCTGGCACGACTTCCGGCTGATAGCGGTATTCATCGACGTCATTAAGGTTGGTGCGCAGGTTATGGGAATGCAGATGCTCACCTGCGGCGACATGGCAAAGTGCGTGGCCAATAGGCAAACCGTACTTCACGACGTTTGCCCCTTCGGCAATTGGCTGGAGCGCAAACTTATGGCCGCGCGCGATCGGCTGGCGCAGCCTGAAAGCTTCCGGCGGAGTACCTATCTCTTCGCCTTCCGGCAGGTCCACCAACGCGACAGCAACGTTATCCAGCGCATGGATCCTGATATATCGCATCGCGGCCTCAGTTCAGCTCAATGGCAAAGTAGTCGCGGGCGTTGTTGAAACAGATGTTTTTCACCATCTCCCCCAGCAGCGGCATATCTTCAGGCACTTCCCCCGCCTGGACCCAGTGGCCAAGCATGCGGCACAGAATACGGCGGAAGTATTCGTGGCGCGTGTAGGAGAGGAAACTGCGGCTGTCGGTTAGCATACCAACGAAGCGGCTCAGCAGCCCAAGCTGGGCAAGCTGGGTCATCTGCCGCTCCATGCCGTCTTTCTGATCGTTAAACCACCAGCCGGAGCCGAACTGCATTTTGCCTGGCATCCCTTCCCCCTGGAAGTTACCGACCATCGTGCCAATCACCTCGTTATCCCGAGGATTGAGGCAGTAGAGAATAGTTTTCGGCAGCAGGTTTTCTTCATTTTGCTTGCTTAACAGTTTCGACAGCGGCTCGGCCAGCGGGCGATCGTTTATCGAATCAAAGCCTACATCCGGCCCCAGCAGGCGGAACTGCCGCTGGTTATTGTTGCGCAGCGCGCCGATATGGTACTGCTGCACCCAGCCGCGACGGGCGTATTCGGTGCCAAGCCAGGCCAGCACCGCCGTTTTAAATTGCGCGACTTCGGTGTCGTTAACCGCGCCACCAGCCAGACGACGGGCAAGAATAGCATCCAGCGTAGCTTCATCCGCTTCGGCAAAGACCACCACGTCCAGAGCGTGATCGGCTACCTTACAACCGTGGGCAGCAAAATGATCGAGCCTTTTGCTCAGAGCCGCCTGGAGGTCGCTAAAGCGACGAATATCGGTGTCGGACACGGCGGCCAGCGTCGAGATGTAGTCGGTAAACGTCGCCTGTTCGATATTAAAGGCTTTGTCCGGCCGCCAGCTCGGCAGCACTTTGATGTCGAAGCTGCCGTCCTTGGCCACGGCGGCGTGGTGTTCCAGAGAGTCCACCGGATCGTCAGTGGTGCCGACCATTTTCACGTTCATCTGCTGCATGATGCCGCGGGCGGTAAACGTATCTTGCTCCAGCAAAGCGTTGCATTGCTGCCAGATTTCCTCGCCCGTTGCCGGCGAGAGTAACTTGCCGGTAATGCCAAACGGGCGTCGCAGCTCCAGGTGCGTCCAGTGATAAAGAGGGTTGCCGAGGGTGTGCGGCACGGTGGCAGCCCAGGCGTCAAACTTTTCACGGTCGCTGGCATCACCGGTGCAAAGCCGCTCAGCCACGCCGTTAGTCCGCATCGCACGCCACTTGTAGTGATCCCCTTTCAGCCAGATGTCATACAGGTTTTTAAAGCGATAGTTGTCAGCAATTTGCTGCGGCGGCAGATGACAGTGGTAGTCAAAAATGGGCTGCGATCTCGCGTAGTCATGGTACAGACGGCGGGAAACTTCAGTATCAAGGAGAAAGTCATCAGTCATAAAAGGGGTCATAGGAGATTTCCTCTGCAGATAACGGTGCTATGTATTCGCATCATGATGGCACAAAGTTATCACACCAATTTTTATGCAACGACCTCAAATTTGCGTCAATAGTCACAAAACAAACACATAATTTCCGTCTTTATGTGCATAAAACCGACTAAACCCCGCGCCGATACTGACCTGAGAGCAAGGTATAGCCCAACATTACGCGAAAATGCTTTTGTGATATCACTCAACTTATAAAGGTGTATGACAAGTTATCGTTCAAACCGTCGCAGTACCTCTTGCCGGGCAACGCTTGCCGCGGCCCATGGGTGACAAGAGCAGGAACGGAAGCCGATTTATCGGGAACAACGTTCACAATAAAGACGGGATGGGGTTAGAAATGCGAAAAATAAAAGGTTTACGCTGGTACATGATAGCGCTGGTGACGCTGGGCACCGTGCTGGGCTATCTGACCCGCAACACGGTGGCCGTCGCGGCTCCCACGCTGATGAGCGAACTGAATATCACCACGCAGCAATACTCGTGGATCATCGCCGCCTATTCAGCTTGTTATACCGTTATGCAGCCTGTCGCGGGCTACCTGCTTGACGTGCTGGGCACCAAAGTAGGCTACGCGGTGTTCGCCGTCGCCTGGGCTATTTTCTGTGGCGCAACCGCACTGGCGGGCAGCTGGGGAGGTCTCGCTCTTGCCCGTGGCGCAGTCGGTGCCGCCGAAGCGGCGATGATCCCCGCAGGGCTAAAGGCCAGCAGCGAGTGGTTCCCCGCCAAAGAGCGCTCTATTGCGGTGGGGTATTTCAACGTCGGCTCTTCCATTGGGGCAATGATTGCCCCGCCGCTGGTAGTCTGGGCCATTGTGATGCACAGCTGGCAGATGGCGTTCATGATAACCGGCGCACTGAGCTTTATCTGGGCCATGATCTGGCTGTGGTTCTACAAAAACCCCCGCGACCAGAAAAAACTCACCAGCGAAGAACGCGAGTACATCATTAGCGGCCAGGAAGCCCAGCACCAGACCGATAACACGAAAAAGATGTCGGCGTGGAAAATCCTGCGTAACCGCCAGTTCTGGGGTATCGCCTTACCGCGCTTCCTCGCTGAGCCCGCGTGGGGCACGTTCAATGCCTGGATACCGCTGTTCATGTTTAAAGCCTATGGCTTCAACCTGAAAGAGATCGCGATGTTCGCGTGGATGCCCATGCTGTTCGCCGATTTTGGCTGCATTCTTGGGGGCTATTTACCGCCGCTGTTCCAGCGCTGGTTTGGCGTTAACCTGATTGTTTCGCGCAAGCTGGTGGTCACTATGGGGGCCATCCTGATGATTGGGCCTGGCACGATAGGCCTGTTTACCAGCCCTTACGTGGCGATTGCCTTGCTCTGCGTGGGTGGATTTGCTCATCAGGCGCTGTCCGGAGCGTTAATCACCCTGTCGTCCGACGTTTTTGGCCGGAACGAAGTCGCCACGGCGAACGGCCTGACGGGCATGGCAGCCTGGACCGCCAGCACCTTGTTTGCTCTGGTCGTCGGCGCGCTGGCCGACACAATGGGATTCAGTCCGCTTTTCGCAGCGCTTGCCGTGTTCGATCTTCTCGGCGCGATTGTTATCTGGACGGTGCTGAAAAACCAGTCTGCCAGTGAACTCGCAGCCACTGCTCCCGCCCCGGAGGCCGTGACACAGTCTTGATGTAAAAACCGCCGCCTTCGGGCGGCAATTCTCACGTTGGTTGCTAGAGCGTCACCGGGAAAAGTGGTATAACAAATTTATTCACATACCGCCTTCTCCCGGAGCAACTTATGGATGCCGTAGAACCCCGCCGCCTTTATCAGCAGCTTGCCGCCGAATTAAAACAACGCATTGAAACCGGTGTTTATCAGGTCGGGGAAAAACTGCCTGCGGAGCGGTTTATCGCCGAAGAGAAAAACGTCAGCCGCACCGTCGTCCGCGAAGCAATCATCATGCTGGAAGTGGAAGGCTACGTTGAGGTTCGCAAGGGCTCGGGCATTCACGTCATGTCTAACCAGGCAAAATACATGACCGTGCCGGATGAGCGTTTTGAGTTTGCCAATTATGGCCCTTTCGAGCTGCTGCAGGCGAGGCAGCTTATTGAAAGTAATATCGCGGAGTTCGCCGCCACCCAGGTCACCAAGCAAGATATTGTGAAATTGATGGAGATCCAGGAAAAAGCGCGAAAAGAGCAAACTTATCGTGATTCTGAGTGGGATCTGCAGTTTCACGTCCAGGTTGCACTGGCTACGCAAAACGGCGCGCTGGCGACCATCGTCGAAAAAATGTGGAGTCACCGCATCCACAACCCGTACTGGAAGAAACTGCACGAACACATCGATATGCGCCCGGTAGACAACTGGTGTGATGATCACGATCAAATTCTTAAGGCCCTGATTCGTAAAGATCCACATGCTGCAAAACTGGCGATGTGGCAGCATCTGGAAAACACCCGTCAAATGCTGTTTAACGCCACCAGCGATGATTTTGAATTCAATGCCGACCGCTATTTCTTTGCAGAAAACCCGGTCATTCACCTTGATACAGCCACAAACGGTCAAAAATAGTCATTTTTCCGGTCGAGGGTAAGCAAACCATAAATAGTGTCAGCGTTTGTAAATACCCTCGCCAGCCTCTCCCCCAGTAAGCAAAATCATTCCTCAACAAACTGCAAATACTGTGACGTATAACGCGTAGTTTTGTTACAATTAGATGCAATTTCACCGCCTGTGTGGGCTCAGCGCCATCCCGCTGTCGTTTCACGTGATATTAGTCCGACACCGCAGCACAGGCAGTGGGTTGTTGTCAGCAAATAAGAATAAAAACCATGCTGCATTCTGCTCATCCGTTTCACCGGCGGCCTAAACGAAGTGCCAGGAACCCTGAATGGAACTACTGACTCAACTGCTTTCCGCTCTCTGGAGCCAGGATTTTGAAACGCTTGCCAATCCATCGATGATTGGCATGCTCTATTTTGTGCTGTTCATGATTATATTTCTTGAGAACGGCATACTTCCGGCTGCGTTCTTACCCGGCGACAGTTTGCTCGTGCTGGTTGGCGTTCTTATCGCCAAAGGGGCGATGGGTTTTCCAGAAACCATCGCATTGCTGACCATTGCCGCAAGCCTCGGCAGCTGGCTGGGCTATATCCAGGGGCGCTGGTTGGGAAATACCCGTATTGTACAAAACTGGCTGTCGCACCTGCCGGCCCATTATCACCAGCGCTCACATCAGCTTTTCCATAAGCACGGGCTGTCTGCGCTGCTCATTGGCCGCTTTATTGCTTTTGTTCGTACCCTGCTGCCAACTATTGCCGGATTATCAGGTCTTAGTAGCGCACGTTTTCAGTTCTTCAACTGGATGAGCGGCCTGCTGTGGATATTGATTCTGACCACCCTGGGTTATCTGCTGGGCAAAACGCCTGTCTTCCTGAAGTACGAAGACGCCCTGATGTCATGCCTGATGCTGATCCCGGTGGTGCTTCTGGTCATCGGTCTGGTCGGTTCGTTAATCGTGCTTTGGCGTAAAAAACGCGGCCAGAGCAGTTAGAGGGATTCGATGAAATTAGCATTCACACGCCGCCTGAAGGCGGCGCTGCTTGTTGGGGCCCTGGCGATTGCATCGCTGATGGTGTGGTCCGGCATGCAGAATAAGGATTCCACCCTCGAAATTCGTGCCTCGCGGCAGGGCGGGAGTATTCCCGACGGCTTTTATGTCTGGCATCACCTGGATGCCAACGGTATCCGCTTTAAAAGCATTACGCCGCTCAATAACACGCTATTGGTCACGTTTGATTCCAGCGCGCAGAGTGAGGCGGCAAAAGAAGTGCTCAACCGCACGCTGCCCCAGGGATATGTCATTGCCCAGCAGGACGGTGATAAAGACGCGCTTGCCTGGCTCTCTATTCTGCGTCCTGACCACAACCACCTCGGCTGATCCCCTTCTCTCAGTCTGAATTTGCTATCATCTTCTGGGTTTTTAGCAGATTCATGACTATGCTTTAGCTGTTTTTAACACCCTTTATCTGCGCTTTTTCGACACTCTGGAACGACGCATGGAGTATGATCGTCTGATACTTTTATGATTCGTCTTACAATGGAAGGTTTAACCATGAATTACCGCACCGTACTGGCTCTTGCTTTACTCACGCTAACCTCTGCCGCACAGGCAAATACCTTGTGCAACGAGAAAGAGCAGGATATTCAACGCGAGATTGGCTATGCGGAAAAACATAATAATCAGCACCGTATTGATGGCCTGAAAAAGGCCCTGAGTGAAGTGCGCGCCAACTGCAGCGACACTAGCCTGCGTGCGGAGCACCAAAAGAAGATAGCCAAACAAAAAGCGGAAGTCGAAGAGCGTAAAGCCGATCTCATCGAAGCCCGTCAGAAGGGTGACCCGGACAAAATCAGCAAACGCGAGAAGAAACTTGCGGAAGCAGAAGATAGCCTCAAAGCTTTAGAGAAGCGTGATTACTGATTGTGTAGTCGCAGACTTTAAGGATCCATCTCAAACACTCGGAGAGAACTATGTCAAAAGATACTACGTCAGAACATTTACGCGCTGAGTTGAAATCCCTGGCAGATACGCTTGAAGAAGTCCTGAGTGCGTCCACGGACAAGTCAAAAACTGAACTGGACAAACTGCGTGCCAAAGCGGAAAAAACGCTAAAAGAGAGCCGGGATCGCCTGGGTGAAACCAGCGAAGCCATCGCCAAACAAACCCGTGAAGCGGCCGCCAAAGCGGATGATTATGTTCGCGAGAACCCGTGGACCGGCGTAGGCATTGGTGCGGCGGTAGGCGTCGTGCTGGGTGTGCTGCTGGCACGTCGCTAAGATGGCGGATTCTCACCAAAGCCAGGGGCCGGGCAAAAGCGTACTCGGCGTTGGACAGCGGCTGGTGACGATTCTGGTCGGCATGGTCGAAACGCGCGTGCGTCTTGCCGTCGTCGAACTGGAAGAGGAAAAAGCGCACATCGTTCAGCTGCTGCTGATGCTGGGTCTGACCATGCTGTTCGCTGCCTTTGGCTTAATGAGCCTGATGGTGCTGATTATCTGGGCCGTTGATCCGCAGTATCGTCTTAACGCCATGATTGCTACCACCGTCGTCCTGCTGTCGCTGGCATTGATCGGCGGTATCTGGACGCTGCGGAAGTCCCGTCAATCAACCCTGCTGCGCCACACCCGGCGCGAGCTGGAAAACGACAGGGCCCTGCTGGAAGAGGATAAGCGATGAGCGATGCAGAACGTGATAAACGTAAAGCCTATCTGCTCAGCCAGGTTCAGCAACAGCGGCTCGATCTCAGCGCCGCAAAACGCGACTGGCTGCAGGTCACCAGCCCCTACGATCGCGGCTGGAACACCTTAGTCAGCCTGCGGAGCTACGCGATGATCGCCAGCAGCGTGTTGGCAATCTGGACGGTGAAGCACCCAGGTAAGTTCATGCGCTGGGCCAAACGAGGATTTGGCGCCTGGAGCACCTGGCGGCTGATTCGTAACACGCTTAACACGCCCTCGCGCTAAACTTAAACACCGCCTCTGGCGGTGTTTTTATTTCTGCCCCTTCTCTTCCATACCTCGTATTTTTACTTTCCTGACTTAGTTTCCTCAGGATATTTGAAGAACTTAGACAGTTTTCCTTGCTAACAATCTTTTTTCACCCCGTCTATTATCCTCCCCATCGACAGCAAACATCGGTAACCACTGGAGTTTGCGCACCTTTTAAGCCCTGGCCGAAAACGCCGGAAAAAAAGAACCGCTGGAGAGAAAAATGAAAAAATTAGAAGATGTTGGCGTACTGGTTGCTCGTATTCTGATGCCAATCCTGTTTATTACCGCTGGCTGGGGCAAAATCACCGGTTATGCAGGCACACAGCAGTACATGGAAGCCATGGGCGTGCCGGGTGCACTGCTCCCGCTGACCATCCTGCTTGAGTTCGGCGGCGGTCTGGCCATTCTGTTCGGCTTCCTGACCCGCACAACCGCGCTGATTACCGCGCTGTTTACCGTGCTGACTGCGCTCCTGTTCCACAGCAACTTTGCTGAAGGCGTGAACTCCATTATGTTCATGAAAAACCTCACCATCGCAGGTGGCTACCTGTTGCTGGCGGTCTTCGGCCCAGGCGCAATCAGCCTTGACCGCGTCCTGAATAAAAAATGGTAAGCGTTCTATACTGATGAACACCGAGAAAGCGAAGACACCGTCTTCGCTTTTTTGCTATTGAGGAGGAGAAAAAATGGGACAACTCATCGACGGCGTCTGGCATGACGTCTGGTACGACACCAAATCGACCGGCGGCCGCTTTAAACGCTCTGAATCCGTCTTCCGCAACTGGCTGACTGCCGACGGCGCAGCGGGCCCCTCCGGCAAAGCAGGATTCGCCGCAGAGAAAGATCGCTATCATCTCTATGTGTCTCTCGCCTGCCCCTGGGCGCACCGGACGCTTATCGTGCGTAAGTTAAAAGGCCTCGAGCCCTTTATTTCCGTTTCCGTCGTTAACCCGCTGATGCTGCAAAATGGCTGGACGTTCGCGGAAAATTTCCCGGAGGCAACCGGCGACACGCTTTACCACCATGAGTTCCTCTACCAGCTTTATCTGCAGGCCGATCCTCATTACACGGGCCGCGTGACGGTGCCCGTACTTTGGGATAAGAAAAACCAGACGATCGTCAGCAACGAGTCCGCAGAAATCATTCGGATGTTTAATACGGCCTTTGATGCCCTGGGTGCGCGTCCCGGCAACTATTACCCCGACGAGCTAAAAGGCGAGATTGATGAGCTGAACGGCTGGATTTATGACACGGTGAATAACGGCGTATACAAAGCCGGCTTTGCCACTTCTCAGGAAGCCTACGATGAAGCCGTTGAAAAAGTTTTTATCTCCCTGGCGCGTCTGGAGCAAATTCTTGGTCAGCATCGCTACTTAACCGGCCCGCAGCTAACCGAGGCAGACCTTCGCCTGTGGACGACCCTTGTCCGTTTTGACCCGGTGTATGTCACCCACTTCAAGTGCGATAAATACCGCATCAGCGACTACCCAAATCTTTACGGCTTCCTGCGCGATATCTATCAGTTACCCGGCGTCCGTGAAACGGTAAGTTTCCCGCATATCCGTACCCACTATTATTGCAGCCATAAAACTATCAACCCAACCGGCATCATTTCCCTCGGCCCTGCACAAGATTTAGACGAGCCGCACGGGCGAGATGAGCGGTTTAGGAAGAGTTAAGAATATTCAGCACAACAACGATTTACGGCCTATGCATTCACGACTATTCTTGAATCGATCGCTTCCCGTTCAGGTGATTGTCGGATAATCAAGGCAGGCCTTAGATGGATTGGTATTTCAAAGCATTAAGAAATTACATTGGGTTTGGCGGGCGGGCTCGCCGCAAAGAGTACTGGATGTTTCATCTGGTGAACTTCATCCTGGCGGGCGTGCTGAGCGTGCTGGATAAAATGCTTGGGCTGCACATCGCCAAGGATGAAGGGGCACTCACCACGATTTATACCGTTCTGGTTTTACTGCCGCTTTGGGCAGTCCAGTTTCGCCGCCTGCACGACACCGACCGCTCAGCCTGGTGGCTGTTGCTGCTGTTAATCCCGATTGTCGGCTGGCTGATAATTCTGGCATTCAACTGCCAGGATGGCACGCCGGGAACTAACCGCTTTGGGCCAGATTCTAAGGCCCCTGAACTCTACTAAACAAAAAGGGCGTCCCGTAAGGCACGCCCTTTTCTCATCATGCTCTGCGCTTAAAACGCCTGCTCACTCTGCTGTTCAGCTTTCTTCGCCAGACCATCCAGCAGTTTCTGATGAATACCGCCGAAGCCGCCGTTGCTCATGACCAGAATATGGTCGCCAGGCTGGGCCGTTTTCACTACCATCTCCGCGAGCGTGTCCACGTCTGCGCTCCAGTGCGCTGGCTGCACGCACGCTTCCGCCACTTCAGCAACCTGCCACGGAATGTGCTGCGGCTGAAGCAGGAACACTTCGTCCGCGCGCCCCAGCGAAGGAGCCAGATCGTCTTTGCAGACGCCCATTTTCATGGTGTTAGAACGAGGTTCCAGCACGGCCAGAATGCGAGCGGTGCCGCCCACTTTCCCGCGCAGGGCAGCAAGCGTAGCCAGAATCGCCGTCGGGTGATGTGCAAAATCGTCATAAACGGTGACGCCATGCGCTTCACCGCGCAGTTCAAGGCGGCGACGAGCGTTCACAAAACTACCCAGCGCCTGGGCTGCGTCAGCTGGGGTAACGCCAACATGACGGGCAGCGGCAATGGCCATCAGGCCGTTATGCATATTGTGTTCGCCGACCAGCTGCCAGTTCACGGTGCCAACGCATTCGCCATCCAGGTAAACTTCCCACTGAGAAGCATCGGTCGTCAGCTTCTTCGCCTGCCAGTGGCCCTGATCGCCCACCAGCTCCTGCTCACTCCAGCAGCCCATCGCCAGGGTTTGCTTCAGATTGGCGTCGTTTTCCGGCCAGATAATTTTACCCTGCCCCGGGACGATGCGTACCAGGTGATGGAACTGCTTCTGGATCGCTTTCAGATCGTCAAAGATATCCGCGTGATCGAACTCAAGGTTATTGAGGATCAGCGTCCGCGGGCAGTAATGGACAAATTTGGAGCGTTTGTCGAAAAACGCGCAGTCATATTCATCGGCTTCAATAACGAAGAAGGGGCTATCGCCCAGACGCGCAGAGACGTCAAAGTTACCCGGTACGCCGCCGATAACAAAGCCAGGCTTGTAGCCGCAGGCTTCAAGGATCCAGGTCGCCATGCCGGCGGTGGTGGTTTTCCCGTGCGTCCCCGCCACCGCAATCACCCAGCGGTCACGCAGCACAAAACCATGCAGCCACTGCGGGCCGGACATATACGGAATGCCCTGCTCAAGAACGGCTTCCACGCACGGATTACCGCGCGTCATCGCGTTGCCGATGATCACCAGGTCCGGGTGCGGATCGAGCTGGCTTGCGTCATAACCTTCGATTAACGAGATCCCCTGCTCTTCGAGCAGCGTACTCATCGGTGGGTAAACATTGGCGTCCGAGCCCGTCACTTCATGCCCTAAAGAGCGTGCCAGCATCGCCAGGCCGCCCATAAAGGTGCCACAGATCCCTAGAATATGAATGCGCATACGAAACTATCCTTTCTTTGTTTGGCGCACATTCTAACCGCATGGCTGCGGAGGCGAAACGCATTTCAGGATATTCCTTATCTTGCTGGCGCGATTCACCTGTGCGCGACAATTTGAAAATTTGTTAAGATTGTTGCGATCGCTTTATCCAACATAATGATGCAGGGAAAGTGTTATGAAAACGTTAGGTGAATTTATTGTCGAAAAGCAGCATGAGTTTTCCCATGCTACCGGTGAGCTCACGGCTTTACTGTCGGCAATAAAGCTGGGCGCTAAAATCATCCACCGCGATATCAATAAGGCCGGTCTGGTCGATATCCTGGGGGCGAGCGGTGCCGAAAACGTGCAGGGCGAAGAGCAGCAAAAACTCGACCTGTTCGCGAATGAAAAACTGAAGGCAGCGTTAAAAGCGCGCGGTATTGTGGCCGGTATCGCCTCCGAAGAAGAAGACGAGATCGTGGTCTTTGAAGGCGCCGAGCAGGCAAAATATGTCGTGCTGATGGACCCGCTTGACGGATCTTCTAACATCGATGTCAACGTGTCCGTTGGCACTATTTTCTCTATTTACCGCCGCATTACGCCAGTCGGCACGCCGGTCACCGAGGAGGACTTTCTCCAGCCGGGTAATCAGCAGGTTGCCGCCGGTTACGTGGTTTATGGCTCATCAACGATGCTGGTTTACACCACCGGCTGCGGCGTACACGCCTTCACCTACGATCCTTCTCTCGGCGTGTTCTGCCTGAGCCAGGAACGTATGCGCTTCCCGGAGAGAGGCAACACTTACTCCATCAACGAAGGCAACTACATTAAATTCCCGACCGGCGTGAAGAAGTACATCAAGTTCTGCCAGGAAGAAGATGCCGCCAGCAAGCGCCCGTACACCTCGCGCTACATCGGTTCACTGGTGGCGGACTTCCACCGCAACCTGCTGAAAGGCGGGATTTATCTTTACCCAAGCACCGCCAGCCACCCGGAAGGCAAGCTGCGTTTGCTGTATGAAGGCAACCCAATGGCGTTCCTCGCGGAACAGGCCGGCGGGAAAGCCAGCGACGGGAAAGAGAGAATTCTGGATATCATCCCAACCACGCTGCACCAGCGCCGCCCGTTCTTCGTCGGCACAAAACACATGGTCGATGACGTAGAGCGTTTTATTCGCGAATACCCGGACGCCTGATTTCCCCTGCACAATGCGCCTCTCCTTCCAGGGAGAGGCGTGACTCAATCAATAACGGAACGAAGCCATCGCGGCGACCAGGTGCTGCGATTGCTCTTCAAGCGAATGCGTTGCCGCAGTGGACTGCTCAACTAAAGCCGCATTTTGCTGTGCCGCTTCATCCATCTGGCTGACCGCAATATTCACCTGCTCAATACCGTGGCTTTGCTCGTTAGACGCGTTGGCAATTTCGCGAACCAGTTTAGTCATACGCATAATTTCTTCGGCGATTTCGTCCATGGTTTCCCCGGCCTGCTGCGCCAGCTCGCTACCCTCACCCACGTGCGTTTGCGAATCGGAAATCAAGGTGCGGATCTCTTTTGCTGCCTCGGCGCTGCGGCTTGCCAGGGTACGAACTTCACCGGCGACCACGGCAAAACCACGGCCTTGCTCACCCGCGCGGGCGGCTTCCACCGAAGCGTTAAGGGCCAGAATATTGGTCTGGAAAGCGATGCCGTCGATAACGCTCAGGATGTCGGCGATACGCCCCGCGCTACCGGAAATATCGCGCATTTTCTCAATGACGTAGCACACCATTTCGCTGCCGCGGTCGGCGGTATCGGAGACGACTTTCGCCAGCTTGTGCGCCTGCTCGGCGTTATCGGCGTTTTGCTTCACCGTCGCGGTAATTTGCTCCATGCTGGCCGCCGTTTCTTCCAACGAGGTCGCCGTGGACTCCGTGCGCTGGGAAAGATTGAGGTTGCCGGCCGCCAGTTCACGGCTGCCGGTATCAATCTGGGAAGAGGCATCCCGCACGCGGCTGACCGACTCCACCAGCGAGGTTCTCATCGCCACAATCGCGCTGGCAAGACGGCCAAATTCATTGCTGCCCGTTTGCGGGAGCGGCTGAGTCAGGTCGCCATCCGCCACAAACTCCAGCTGATGAATGGCTTCATCCAACGGCTTCAGCAGCAGGTGACGCAGCGCCAGCCAGACCAGCACAATGATCGCAGCGGTCAGCAGTGCGGCAAGAATAATAAAGCCCAGAACGATTGTCTTGTGCAGCTGAACGGCAGCCACTTCACTGTTTCCGCGCGTTTCCCCCCAGCGCTGGAAAGCCTGCACGTCAGTATCAAACTTCAGCCCCAGCGGGATCAGACTTTTTTCCAGCAGGTCGTAATAGTCGTCCGGGCTTTGCTTTTGCAGCGCAGCTAACATCGGCGCTATGCCCTGCGTCTGATAGGTGCCAAAGCTTTGCGCCAGACCTGTAAGCAGAGCGTTGCCCTGATCGTCATTCACGCCGCTGTCGATGACGGACTTCAGGTTTTTCTGCGCCAGCCCAACTTCACCCACGATCTTCTGCGTGGCTTTTGTCGCGTCGTCCAGCATGCCAATTTCCATCTGGCGTACCGCCTGGCTTGCCTCGTTTCTGGCGCGAAGCAGCAGAATATAGCCATCGCTAATGCGCACCATTTGCTCACCCTGCAGGCGGTTGATGCGCTCAAGAGAAGTGGAACTTTGCTGCAGGGCATAAATGCCGATGCCGCTTACAACCAACAGCAAGAACGTCATAACCGCTAACAGCGTCAGCAGCCCCGTGCGAATCGACAAATTTCTCAACATGCTTAATTCCCGGTTTAACGATGGCTCATGAATAAAGTAGTGAGCGTGTTATCGGCAATTTTCGGAAAATGTTTAATCAATTTGCGTTATTTACGTTCGTTAAGTGCTTGTTGCTATGATGTTTAACTCAATTATGACAATGAAATGACTCAAGATTTGAGTAGCCTGAAGCGGGGCATTTACCCCAACGGGGGGTTCGCGGTCAAAAAACAGCAAAAGACATTTAACCGCAGTTGGCTATAATATCGGGCACTTGAAATACACCAGGTTAAAGGAAACAGACATGAGCTTACTCAACGTCCCTGCGGGTAAAGATCTGCCGGAAGACATCTACGTTGTTATCGAAATCCCTGCTAACGCCGATCCAATCAAATACGAAGTAGACAAAGAGAGCGGCGCGCTGTTTGTTGACCGTTTCATGTCTACCGCGATGTTCTACCCGTGCAACTACGGTTACATCAACCACACCTTGTCTCTGGACGGTGACCCGGTTGACGTGCTGGTCCCAACCCCATACCCGCTGGAGCCAGGTAGCGTAATCCGTTGCCGTCCAGTTGGCGTTCTGAAAATGACCGACGAGTCTGGCGAAGATGCAAAACTGGTTGCGGTTCCGCACACCAAACTGAGCAAAGAGTACGATCACATCAAAGATGTGAACGACCTGCCAGAACTGCTGAAAGCGCAGATCACTCACTTCTTCGAGCACTACAAAGATCTCGAGAAAGGCAAATGGGTGAAAGTTGACGGCTGGGATAACGCCGAAGCAGCTAAAGCTGAAATCATCGCTTCTTTCGAACGCGCAGCTAAGAAGTAAGTTAGCCCGCCAGAAAGAAAAAACACCGCCCATGGGCGGTGTTTTTGTTTCTGCCGCCCACCTCATCAGGCAGACAGGCAAAAAAACGGCCACGTGTTGGCGAGGCCGCTTAGGTGTGATTAATACTTTTCTCGATCCAGCCAGTTCCCGCTGTCGATACGGGTTAACCCCTCGACAGGACGCTGATAGACATACATCCACGCGCCGCCGTAAGGGGTCTGAATCAGCTGACGGCTGTACTCTCCCCCTTTGGTGCGAAGCGCGTCCAGCTCAGAAAGCGTAGAGGCGTCTATCCGGTAAACTTCACCGGAAACCACGCCATCACCCGGCACGGCGCCTGGATAATGCCCAAGGCTATACAACACGTAGTTTTCCTGCGTGTGGTCGCCCAGCCACTGGGCGTTGGTCATCCAGTGGCTGTTGCCTTGTTTGCGTCGTAAACTGCCGTAAACAAATATTCGCATTGCTAAAACTCAAACTGATAGAGCAGATCTAGTGCCTGATCTACGCCAGACACCGCTTCCAGATACAGCTTAGGCATCAGACGATAACGTAACGTTAACGTCGCCAGAGAGTCAAAAATACCTACGCCATATTTAACCTGTAGACCCGGCAGTACATAGCCGCTAACCACCACCTGAGAGGAATCACCCACCCCCGCGGTGTCGAGCGCCAGATTGCTTACGCCAAACGTCTCGCCGATTTTACCCACAACCTGACCACTTTGTGCAACCCCCAGACCCACAAGCATCGATGTCATCGCGTCGCCGTCGTTGCCGGAAGTGTCTAAGCCCTGGCCGCGAAGCAGGTAGGACAAGGCTTCCTGCTGGGACATCGCCGGATCCGAGAATATTTCAGCTTTTGGTTCATCTGCGGGGCCGGTCACACGCACGCCAGCCGTCACGCTGTTTTCGGTCGAGTCCGGGTTACGGATGGCTTCAATATTCAGGTACGGGTTGTCCGGCGGGCCGGAGAACAGCAGCTCGCCTTTGCGAACGATAAGATCCTGCCCGTAAGCATGGAAACGGCCCTGAGGAATGTTGATCTGGCCGTTGAGGCCGAGTCCCTGCTTGTCCTGCACCATTTTCAGGTCGCCGGTCAGACGTGCTTTCAGGCCGAAAGCGTCCAGCCGCACGTTGTTGCCGACGTGAATAGTCAGGTTGCTGTTGATCGGGATCCCGGCAGATTTAGGGTTAATCGGCTTCAGATCTTTATCCAGCATCACTTCATCGCTGGATACGCCCACGGCGCTGTCCGGCACATCATGCACCACGATTCGCGCCCACGGCACATCAACGTTACCGTTGAGGGTAAACAGGCTTGGCGTGGCCACAAATTCAATATCCGGGGAAACGTCCAGGCGCACCATCGGCGGCACGGTAATGCGCACTTTGCTGCCCTTCGCGGCTATGCGCGCCCGCCAGTTGTCGATTTGCGTCCAGTCGGCGTCACCGCTTAACACAATCTGCCCCTGCTTCGTGCGCACCACGCCCTGCAGCGTGGAGTTCATCCCGTTAAAGTTCATGGCAATCTGGCTCGGCTGCATCTCGAACGGCATAAAGTTGCCTTCGACATCGACGCCATTAAGCTGCATTTGTCCGAACATCTGCGGCCGCTCAAGGTTGCCGCCGAGGCGTAAGTTCGCGTTCAGCGTACCGTCCGCTTTTTCACCTTTCGAGAAGATGGCGTTGGCAATCGCCAGGGAGAAGTTGCGAATATTGACGTTGCCACCAAGGTTACGCCGCCCCTGTGGGTCGGTGATTTGAACCTGGCCGTCGAACTGCCCGTTATTCGCCACCTTCACCAGCCAGCCAAGCTGGGCGCGGTTATTCTTCAGTTCGGCGTTGAGGTTTAGCGTGTCGAAGGCAACCGGCAAGGTATTGCCGTTCACGACCTGCGCCACTTTCACGCCGCGCCCGCTGAGCGTCACCTGGCCCTGCGGCAGGCCACCAGCTTCGCTGTCCCAGCTCACGTCGGCCCTACCGGTAAACACGCCGCTGGCCTGAGTATCCGCCGGCATCACTGGTTTAAGCATGGCAAGATCGAAGCGGTTGAGGTTTACCAGCGCCTGCCCTTTCGCCCCGGCGTCGATAGTTTGCGGCACACACAGTTCGGCATTCGGGTTTACCCAGCAGTGCGGGCCAATGGCGATTTTCTGTTCTTTATTGCGGAAGTCCAGCGTCAGCTCGCGGTTGAGCGCCCACGGTCCTACCGGCGTATCAAAACGGATATCCGTTAACTTGCCGCGCCAGCGCTCTTCGTTACGGTCGAAGCTGCCGCTCAGATTGAGGCGCCCGGAAACAGGCTCTCCCTGAACGCGCAGTTGAAGCTGGTGCTGCTTCTCATCACCTTTCGCGTCCAGCGTGACCAGATCAACCTTCACGCCCGGCTGAGCAACACGTTCTACGCGCAGGTTGAGGTTCCCCGCAATTTGGTCGCTCGATTTTACATCGCCTTTAAGCAGAACACGGGCAATCGTCAACTCCTGCCAGCGCAGGCCGTTAGCGGTCAGGTCAGCCAGCAATTGTGGCGCTTTCACGTCGCCGCGAACTTTCACGATCCCTTTCGCCGTTCCGCCTAAACCAGGCAAGGCATTATCCAGATTTGGGGCATTGATATTTGCGTCCAGGTTGAGATCTTTTTCGCCCAGTTCGCCTTTCACGTCCACCGTATTGCGGCCCAGCTCCACATGCAGGCCCGGCACCTTCCACTGCATGTAGCTGTTACCCTGCAGAGTGCCTTCCACATTGACCTTATTCTGCTTCACATTGCCGGCAAGCTTCAGCTCGGGAATATCCAGCTGCCAGCTGCCGCCATACAGGCTGCCCCGGGTTTTGATCTTACCGTCCAGCTTCGCGGGCCAGTCCGGGAACTGCTTCGCCGTGTTGATGCCGGCCAGCGTTAACTCCCCCTGCCAGCTGATGGCTTTGCTCCAGTCCACCAGCGCTTTCAGATCCGTATTCCCCTGTAGCGCAGCCACGCGCAGCTTATCGAGGCTAAACTGCTGTTCGTTGCCTTTGCCGTCCAGCGTGATGGTGGCAGGCGGAACCTGGTCGCCCTTCACGGCGGTACTAAAGGCCAGCTTGTAGTCGGTCATTTTACCGGTCAGACGCAGTTTAAGATCGTCGGCCTGGTACTGCTTCTCGCCGGTCAGCGGCCAGGCAAGCTGCTTGCTGTCCAATTCAACGTTGAGCGGCAGCCCGACTTCGGCAAGTCGGGTTTTGGCATTCAACTGCATCCCCACCGGCCCTGAAAGGTTGACGCCCACTTTGAGCTCGTCGCGCAAGGCGCCGCCCACGGTCATCTTCACCTTTTCGCCTTTCAGCGGGTCGATGTTCAGCGTGCTGTTGAGCGTTAAGTCAACCGGCCAGTTGTCGCGTAGCTGCGCGCTGCCGGTGGCGTTCACCAGCCCCTGAGAAGAGTCCACATCCAACGCATCCAGCTTGAGATTGCCGTCGATGCTGCTCACTTTCAGCAGCAGCGAGTTGACAAGCAAATCCGTATCGCCGGTCAGGCGCAGGCGCGCGCCGCGAAACTCCTGAATATTCAGATTTACCGGCAAATTCACATCCGTCATTTCCGGCAGCAGCGGCTTCTCAAACAATTGCTTCAGCGTTTCACCGAGCGGCGCTTCTTCCGGCTGAGGGTGTTGAATTTTCGGCTCAACAATCTCTTCTTTTGCCACCTGCGCGGCCTTCGGCAACGCAATCAGCAAGCCTTCCAGCGATGTCGGGGTCAGCGTCAGGTTGCGCTGCTCCCAGGTCAGGCCGCTGGTGAAGTCCATCACCGAGACGGTGGTATCGTCGATTTTCACGTTAACGTTATTCAACGCCACGCGGCTCAGGGTAATCGGGTACGGCGTGGAGAGGTTCAGCGGGCCGCTGTCCTCTTCCTGCACCGGGGCAGACGGCGGCATTTTTTTCGTGTCGACCGCAACATCCACATCTTTCAGCGAGAAATCATTTACGCACAGGCTGCTGTGCCACAGGCAGTTTAGCTTTACCGCAAGGTGAACCTCGCCCGCACGCACCGCGACCCCGGGCTGCTCATAGCGCAGGTTCTTTAACGTCAGATTACGCCAACCGCCGTCAACCTGAGCGATATTCAGCCCCGGCACCCAGCGATTAGCGCCTTTAAACAGCAAATGCAGGCCAGGCGTAGTCCCCACCAGGAAACCGACTGCCGCGATCAGCAGCACAATCACAGCCAGCACCGCGAGGCTTATTTTCTTCCAGCGACTCATAGTTCAGGCCCCAAACCGATGTAAAACTGTAAACCGTGCTCTTCCTTGTCACCCACCGGAACCGCGAAGTCGAGCTTGATAGGCCCAACCGGGGACTGCCAGCGCACACCAACGCCCGCGCCGGTTTTGAAGTTGCTGCGTTTGATGTCATTCACCGCTTCACCGGAGTCAACGAACGCCGCGCCCCACCATTTGCCGGTCACGTTGTACTGGTACTCCAGCGAGCCGGTTGCCAGCTTGGAGGCCCCCGTTAACTTGCCGTTGCTATCCTCTGGCGATATCGATTTGTATTTATAGCCGCGAATACTGCGGTCGCCCCCGGCGAAGAAACGCAGATCCGGCGGCACTTTTTTGAAGTCGTTGGTTTCGATCCACCCCACATTGCCGCGCACGACAAAGCGATGTTTTTCATACAGCGAACGGATCCAAACGTTTTGTGCCTGGAACACGCCGAAATCGACGCCAGAACCCCAGGCCGTATTAGAGACATCGATCGAGTAACGCTGTGAGTCACCCCACGTGGGCATCAGGCCGCCGCGTGAGCGGGTACGGTTCAGGCTGACTCCAGGGTAAAGCAGCATGGTCGTGTTGGTGACATCTGCCTGCGTAAAGTGGTCGAGGCTCCAGCGCAGGTTAACGGCGCGTTGCCAGCCGCTGGACATATCCCAGTAACGGGACAGCGCTACGGTGGTGGAGTCCGATTTTGTGTCGTTGAGATCGGTTCGCTTAAAACCGCCCTGGACCAGGTAATACTGCTCCAGCGGGCTTTTTAACAGCGGAACTTTGTAGCTGAAATCGAGCGTTTGCTCCGGGCCGGAAAGGCTGGTGCTGGTTGTCAGGCTGTGGCCGTAGGAGTTCATCCACGGTTTTTTCCAGCTGGCCTTCACGCGCGGCCCTACGTCCGTGGAGTAACCCACCCCGGTTTCAATTGTGTTTTCAGTGCGCGGCGTCACCACGCCCTGCAATGGCAGCACTTTAGTCTGGCGTGATTTGTCAAATTCGGGCGCCACCACTACGGAGTTAAACCAGCCGGTGGCGGACAGGCGGCGGTTAAGCTCGGCCAGATCGCTCGACTGGTAATAGTCCCCTTGCTTGAAAGGCACAAGGTTTTGCAAATACTCTTCGCGAATCTGGGAGCCCTGAAAGGTCACCGCCCCAAAGCGATAGCGCTCGCCGCTGTCGTAGTCGATATCCCAGAATGCCTGATGCCTTTCGAGAGAGACACCTAGCTGGCTCTTACGGAAATCGCTGTCGAAGTAGCCCTTACGCAGCGCGATACTGGAGAGGCTTTTTTTGAAGTTATCGTAGTCAGCGTGATCGAGCACGGTACCTATTTTTGGCCGCTTGGGCAGCAATGCCAGATAGTCTTTATCCGTCCGCGCACCGCCGCGCAAAATCACATCAGTGCCGCCGATTAACACGGGCTGCCCGGCGTCAACTTGTGCCAGCAAAACCTGACGCCCCCCGTTCTGCGGCGGTGGTTTAAGCGTGAAATTGATGGTGGGCTCGTAGTAGCCCAACGCCTTTAGCCCTGCGCGAATGGCGTCGTCGACGCGTGCCTGGAAGCGACGATCCGGCGTCACTTCATCGCTTTGGATGGTTGAAAGCTGAGCGCGGACGTTTTTTTGCAGTTCGCCGCTGAGTCCCTCAACCTGCAAACGCACGCTCGCGGCGTTTGCCCATGCGCTCGCCACACACAGGCTTGTAATACATAAAGTACGGATTACTGGCACGTTTTCTCCTGAATATCCTTGTTCCCACCCCTGGAAGGAAACGTCATTCCCGCTCCGCGGATTAACAAAACCCTAACATCGAGGGTTGAAAATAACTCACTAGCCTAAATCTTTCTTATATGTAATGTAGTCTTTAACTCGGATGTATTGTCTGCAATTGCAGGTCTGATGACAACCGCTCGCTTTTTTGCCGATTTTCGGGAGATCCAACACCATGTCATTCTTCGAAAAAACTCACACTGTGGCGCAGGCCGATGCCCTGCCGGGCCGCAACACGCCGATGCCGGTCGCCACGCTTCACGCGGTTAACGAACACTCGATGACAAATGTACCAGACGGGATGGAAATCGCGCTGTTTGCGATGGGATGTTTTTGGGGCGTAGAGCGCCTGTATTGGGAGATTCCTGGCGTTTACAGTACGGCGGCCGGCTACAGCGGCGGCTACACGCCCAACCCGACCTATCGCGAAGTTTGCAGCGGCCAGACCGGCCATGCTGAAGCGGTGCGCGTGGTTTATGATCCGAAAGTCGTGAGCTACGAGCAGCTTTTGCAGGTGTTCTGGGAAAACCACGACCCGGCTCAGGGAATGCGCCAGGGTGGCGACGTCGGCACTCAGTACCGCTCCGCCATTTACCCGCTCACGCCGGAACAGGACAAAGCCGCCCGCGCCAGCCTTGAACGTTTCCAGGCCGCGATGAGTGCCGCAGGCGATAAACGTCAGGTCACCACTGAAATCGCCAACGCCGGCCCGTTCTACTACGCGGAAGATGACCACCAGCAATATCTGTACAAGAATCCGCACGGCTACTGCGGCATTGGCGGCATCGGTGTTTGTCTGCCGCCCCAGTAAGCTTCGCGATAAAGCCAGTCAACCGACTGGCTTTTTCTTATACCTGTCAGTTACACCTGCTGCTCTGCGGCATTAAGTGAAGTTGCTGGCTGGCGATTTAAGGCAGCCTGCAGCTGATGCCCGATCCAGCCTGCCGCCGAGTTCACGGCCGCCGGGACCTTTTCCTGCAGCGTTTGCGTCATGTTGTCCGCCACGGCGTCAGCGAGGATCTCAGCCGCAGGTACGGCGAAGAACACCGGGGCCGAGGCCACGACGTTGGTGGCATGGCTAATGGCGCTCAGCGAAGCAGCATTCACTCTGGGGAAGGCGTGGGCGACAGCAGCGCCAATCGCGCTACGCAGGCTAATCACACCGGCAAAGCCCCCGGCCAGCATCGCCGTTTTCCCAAGGCTCGGTGCAGAAAGAACGCTTGCCGTCGCTTTCAGGCTATCCGTGGCAATGTCCAGGGGAAGCTTCGCCACGCGCTGAGCGGCGTTTTTAAGCGTATCGCTCACCACATGCGTATTTTTCAAGTCAGTGAACCGCTGCTGCCAGTCGTTGCGCCCCAGCAAATACTCCGGCCCGGTTCGGCCTTTGCTTTCGTCCACCGCATGCAAAATGGCGCTCATTGCACCGCCCGCCAACAGACCGCCCGCTGCAGACAGCCACGTATCGGCTTCACCAGCGACTTTCGCCCCGGCAAAATGCGTCAGCGTTGCTGCCGTCGCCAGACGCGCAAGGTTACGTGCTGAATAGGTTTGAATAGCTGCCCCGGTTTCCGCCACCGTCGTCAGCAAGCTCGCTTTTGCCTCTTTTACCGCTTCACGCATGACAGGATGCAGGTCGCTGTCCCTGGCGGACAGCCAGGGATTCGTTGCCGTGGCGCGGTTAAGCAGCGTGGTGCCAATGGTGTCGGCGATGCTGGACTGCAGGCCAGCATGGAGACCAATTTCCGCCGCAGTGTGGGCAAAAGCGCTCAGCAGCGGGACTTTATCGTAGGCGACAGACGCGGCGGCAAACGGAATAGCTCGCACGGCACCTCGCGCAACTTGCCCTAGCCTGTCCAGTTGGTGCCCTTTAGTCAGCACGGCTTCAACAGAGGCAGGCGTTTCCCCCATTTTGTGTAATTCACGGGTTCTCGACTCAATCAGAGCATGCATTTCAGCATGGTTATCGCCGTTAATATGTTTGCCAAACAGCGTGCCAAGCTGGTGATGGATCGCGGCTTCATTGGCCGAGCCATAAACGCTGTTACCCACGAAATGCAGGCTTTCATGCGCGCTTACGGCAGCAGAAGTGGCCACAGATGAACCCGAAGCGATCGACGCCGGTCGCTGGCCGCTGTGTTCCGGTAAGGGAGGAAGCTCCGCCGCATGTCTGTGCACGGAAGTAACGGAATTGACCATGTGAACGCTCTCCTGATAGTGGGCTAACCGGTCAGGTGAGTGGCAAAAATAGAAGAAAAGTTCCGGGGATAAAAAGAAGAAAAGCAGCTTATACAATGCGCCAAACGTTAATCCCATTAATCAAAAAACAGATCAATAAAAACGCGGCTTTCCGCCGGTCAAATTACAGCCTCTGGTAGCACATCCCATCCTTACGCTATACTACTCCTTGAATTTGCTGGCTCGTTCACAAAAGCGGCCAGCATTTCTTGTGTTTGACCCCTGAGATTTATCCACTTTTCCCTTCCGAGGACCTGGCCACAACAGCCAGATAAATTATGTTAAACAGTATTTTGATAATACTTATCCTTATTGCTATTAGTGCCTTTTTCTCAATCTCTGAGATCTCGCTTGCCGCCTCTCGTAAAATCAAACTTAAGCTGCTGGCCGATGAAGGCAACGTCAATGCCCAGCGCGTGCTAAAGATGCAAGAAACGCCGGGCATGTTCTTTACCGTCGTACAAATTGGCCTTAACGCCGTGGCAATTCTCGGCGGTATCGTCGGCGATGCGGCTTTCTCACCGGCGTTTAAAATTCTGTTGGAGCGTTTTCTGGCTCCAGAACTCGCCGACCAGCTCAGCTTTATTATCTCATTCACCCTCGTCACCAGCCTGTTCATTCTGTTCGCAGACCTCACCCCGAAACGCATCGGTATGATTTCTCCCGAAACGGTTGCTTTACGTATTATCAACCCGATGCGCTTCTGTCTGTTTGTTTTCAGACCTTTAGTGTGGTTCTTCAACGGCCTGGCTAACGTTATTTTCCGCATCTTCAAGCTGCCGATGGTTCGTAAAGACGACATTACTTCTGACGACGTTTACGCGGTGTTTGAAGCCGGCGCGCTGGCAGGCGTGCTGCGTAAGCAGGAACACGAACTGATTGAAAACGTCTTTGAGCTGGAATCGCGTACCGTGCCGTCTTCCATGACCTCGCGCGAAAACGTGATTTGGTTCGACCTGCACGCCGACGAGCAAAGCCTGAAGTCCACCATCGCTGAACATCCGCATTCCAAGTTCCTGGTGTGTAACGGCGATATCGACCACGTCGTTGGCTATGTTGATTCCAAAGAGCTGCTGAACCGCGTGCTGGGCAACCAAAGCATGGCGCTGAACAGCGGTGTGCATCTGCGTAACGCCCTGATTGTGCCGGACACCCTGACGCTCTCCGAAGCGCTGGAAAGCTTTAAAACCGCCGGGGAAGACTTCGCGGTTATCATGAACGAATACGCGCTGGTGGTGGGTATCATTACCCTGAACGACGTGATGACGACGCTGATGGGCGACCTGGTCGGCCAGGGGATGGAGGAGCAAATCGTTGCCCGTGATGAAAACTCATGGCTGGTGGAAGGCGGCACGCCAATTGACGACGTGATGCGCGTGCTGGATATTGATGAGTTCCCGCAGTCAGGTAACTACGAAACCATCGGCGGGTTCATGATGTTTATGCTGCGTAAGATCCCGAAACGCACAGACTCGGTGAAGTTCTCCGGCTACAAGTTCGAGGTGGTGGATATCGATAACTACCGCATCGACCAGCTGCTGGTAACTCGTATCGACAATAAGCCTGTCGCGCTGTCGCCAAAGCTGCCTGATGGCGAAGAGCCTCAGGAGCAGTAAGCAAGCTCTATAAACACTAACGGCCCCTTCGGGGCCGTTTTTTTTACAATTTTTGGGCTTAGCCCATATCCGCCTGTAAGCGCATCACCTGGCGGTTGACCTCGGACATCACCGAGTAGTGCTGCTTATCCTTAACTTTCGGGACAAGGATTTTGCCCTTATCAAATTCGAAAGCGCCAACGTCCTTGATATACAACCGTCCACGGAACAGGATCTTCACGTACTTCGCCACCTGAAGGGGGTTGTAACGTTGGAAAATTTTCATTGTTCTTTACTCCTGCATGTTAACGCCTCTGCGAGCTACATTTGGCCCGACAAAATGAGGCGAAAAAGTTTGGTGCTCGAAAACTATAGTCCAGATATCGAAGGTCACCTAGTGTGTAGAAGTTTTTTTACTAAAAGATTACAAAGTTGCAGAACAATATTTTTAAATGTAAAAAACGGCAGCGTAAGCCTTCAAATTTCAGGGTTATGTGCGTCAGCCCGCAAACTGGCACTTTGCTTGCGGGACAGATGCTTATTCAGCACATATGCTTAAAACATCGGCCCAAGTGGTCGGATCACCTGCTAACAACAATAAGGAGTCACCGATGACCCTGCGCAAAACGCTGGCGCTGTCTCTTCTGCTGCTGCCGTTCATGGCCTCAGCCCATAACTTTGAAAATAATCAGCGAGTGTCCCCTATTGGTATTACCGATAAGGGCGAACTGGTACTGGATAACAATAAGTTTAGTTATAAAAACTGGAATAGCGCGCAGCTGCCTGGGAAAGTGAGAGTCCTGCAGCATATTGCCGGTCGTTCAAGTGCCAAAGAAGAAAATGCGGCCATGGTTGAAGCCATCAAAGCGGCAAAATTCCCGCATGATAAGTACCAGACCACCACCATCGTGAATACCGACGACGCAATTGTTGGCACCAGCATGTTCGTGCGCAGCAGCATCGAAAGTAACAAGAAAGAGTTTCCGTGGTCGCAGTTTATCGTCGACAGTAACGGCGTAGCGGCGAAAGCGTGGCAGTTGCAACAGGGTGGCTCTGCTATCGTGGTACTGGATAAAGAAGGCAGGATCCAGTTCGCCAAAGATGGTCCGTTAACCCAGCAGGAAGTGCAGCAGGTGATTAGCCTGCTGCAAGGGTTACTCAGTAAATAGAAACACGGAAACCGGGGTTCAGGAACGACTCGCGCGGGGTATAGTCCAGCGGCTTACCCTGCCAGTCATGAACGTGCGCCCCGGCAGCGACCGCCACGGCGTGCCCTGCTGCGGTGTCCCAGATATTGGTTGGCCCAAAGCGAGGATAGAGCTGGGCCTGACCGTCTGCCACCAGGCAGAACTTCAGCGACGAACCAATGGCCGTGGTTTGGTGCTCACCCATCTGCTGGAGATACTCTTTTAGCTCGCTATCGTTGGCGGCATGAGACCGGCTGACCACCACGCGCGGTGGGCGGGCATCCCGCACATGAATCTGATTGCGTACGCCGCACTCTTCTTTCCAGGCCTTCCCCTCTGCGGCGCTGTACATAATCTTCAGCACCGGCGCGTAGACAACGCCCATCACCGCTTTTCCACCTTCAATTAGCGCGATATTCACGGTGAACTCGCCGTTACGCTTAAGAAACTCTTTTGTACCGTCCAGCGGATCGACCAGCCAGTAGCGCTGCCAGCTTTGGCGGGTATCCCACGACTGGGGATCTTCTTCTGACAGCACAGGGATGTCCGGCGTCAACGCTTTCAGCCCTTTCAGAATAATGTCGTGGGCGGCAAGATCCGCCGCCGTTACCGGAGAGTCATCAAGCTTATGCATCGCCTGAAGCGGTTTCTCTCCCTCATAAACTTGCATGATAGCGGCCCCGGCCTCGCGGGCCAGCTGGCAAATTTGTTCTAACATTCTCCACCTCGCGTTGTGTCTCTGCGCTACATCGAGCGAATAACTTATTGTTTTACTTATATCTCATTGCACCACGATGCGCTATCTGTGAAGCATTTCTGGTTTACCGGGCTTAAATTCTGGCAGACTTCACAAAATTGTAAGCAACAGTCTGTATATACATTGCCCTTTGTGGCGTACCTCTAAAAAGGACATTTAAACATGATTAAGTTTAGCGCAACGCTTCTGGCGACGCTGATAGCCGCCAGCGTCAATGCGGCCACCGTTGACCTGCGGATCATGGAAACGACCGATCTGCACAGCAACATGATGGACTTCGATTACTACAAAGATACGCCGACAGAGAAGTTCGGTCTGGTACGCACAGCAAGTTTGATCAATGCCGCGCGCGGTGAAGTCACTAACAGCGTGCTGGTGGATAATGGCGATATTATTCAGGGCAGCCCGCTCGGTGATTACGCGGCCGCAAAAGGGCTTAAAGCCGGGGAAATTCATCCGGTTTATAACGCGCTGAATACGCTCGACTATACGGTCGGCAACCTGGGCAACCACGAATTCAACTACGGCCTCGACTTCCTGCACAAAGCCCTCGCTGGCGCGAAATTCCCGTACGTGAACGCCAATATCATCGACGTGAAAACCCAGAAGCCAATGTTCACGCCGTACCTGATTAAAGAAACCGAAGTCAAAGACAAAGACGGTAAAACCCAGACGCTGCGCATCGGCTACATCGGCTTCGTGCCGCCGCAAATCATGACCTGGGATAAAGCCAACCTGAGCGGCAAAGTGACGGTGAACGACATTACCGAAACCGCCAAAAAATACGTGCCGGAAATGCGCCAACAGGGCGCTGATGTCGTCGTCGTGATTGCCCACTCGGGGCTGTCCAGCGAGCCTTATCAGGCGATGGCAGAAAACTCCGTTTATTACCTCAGCCAGGTACCAGGCGTGGACGCCATTATGTTCGGCCATGCCCATGCCGTATTCCCTGGAAAAGACTTTGCCAATATTAAAGGGGCCGATATCGAAAAAGGCACCCTGAACGGCGTGCCTGCCGTGATGCCTGGCATGTGGGGCGACCACCTCGGCGTGGTGGATCTGGTGCTGAACAACGATTCTGGCAGTTGGAAGGTCACCAGCAGCAAGGCGGAAGCGCGGCCAATTTATGACAGCGTAGCCAAAAAATCGCTGGCGGCAGAAGATCAGAACCTGAAGAAAGTGCTTGAGCACGATCACGCTGCAACCCGCGAGTTTGTCAGCAAGCCGGTGGGTAAATCGGCTGACAACATGTACAGCTATCTGGCGCTGGTGCAGGACGATCCCACCGTTCAGGTGGTGAATAACGCGCAGAAGGCCTACGTCGAGAAATACATTCAGGGAGACCCGGATCTTGCGAATCTGCCGGTGCTTTCCGCCGCCGCTCCGTTCAAAGTGGGCGGGCGTAAAAACGATCCGGCCAGCTTTGTTGAAGTTGAAAAAGGCCAGCTGACCTTCCGCAACGCCGCCGATCTCTACCTTTACCCGAACACGCTGGTGGTGGTTAAAGCGACCGGGAAAGAAGTTAAAGAGTGGCTGGAGTGTTCTGCCGGGCAGTTCAACCAGATCGACGTGAACAGCACTAAGCCTCAGGAACTGATCAACTGGGACGGCTTCCGTACCTACAACTTCGACGTCATCGACGGCGTGAACTACCAGATAGACGTCAGCCAGCCGGCTCGCTACGACGGTGAATGCCAGATGGTGAACCCGAAGGCCGAGCGCATCAAAGACCTCACCTTCAAGGGTAAACCTATCGACCCGAATGCCGTCTTCCTGGTGGCGACCAATAACTACCGCGCTTACGGCGGCAAGTTTGCCGGAACTGGCGACAGCCACATCGCGTTTGCTTCCCCGGATGAGAACCGCTCGGTGCTGGCTAACTGGATCGGTGCTCAGGGCGAAATTCATCCTGCGGCGGACAACAACTGGCGTCTGGCGCCTATAGCCAGCAAGCAGCCGCTGGACATCCGCTTTGAAACCTCGCCGACCGACAAAGCCGCCGCCTTTATCAAAGAAAAAGGTCAATACCCAATGAAAAAAGTCGCTAACGACGACATTGGTTTTGCTGTCTATCAGCTTGATTTAAGCAAGTAAGTGCCTCAGGCGTCCCGTTTCTCCCGGGACGCCATTACCTGCGGCAAATTCCCCTCGATCCAGTCGGCCAGCGCGGCCACTTTCTCGGCAATTTCGTGGCCCATCGGCGTCAGCGTGTACTCTACGTGCGGCGGTACAACCGGGTAAGATTTGCGATCCACAAAGCCGTCCGCCTCCAGCCACTGCAGCGTCTGCGCCAGCATTTTCTCGCTCACGCCGCCCATCTTGCGCCTCAAATCGCTAAAACGATGAGTGCCGTCCTGTAATGCCACTAAAATTAAGACACCCCAGCGGCTGGTCACGTGTTTCAGCACATCCCGCGAGGGGCATTTGTCGCTAAACAGATTGCCGTTGCGCAGCTGCTCGCTCAGCGTCATGGGCGCTTCGATGATTTCACTCATTTAACACTTACCTTTTTGTACGTACTTACTAAAAGTTAGTTAGGGTGCTAGTGTGGCACAACTTGTTCGAAACATCACTCAGGAGATTGATCATGATTGCGATTACCGGCGCATCCGGCCAGTTGGGCCGCCTTGTTATTGAAGATTTATTGAAAACGGTGAAAGCCGAAGAGATCGTGGCCGTTGTGCGTAACCCGGCAAAAGTTAACGATTTTGCCAGCCGTGGCGTGCAGGTTCGCGAGGCGGATTACGGGGATGTGTCAGCCCTGGCAAAAGCGTTCTCGGGCGTGGAAAAAGTGCTGCTGATTTCCTCCAGCGAGGTTGGCCAGCGTGCAGTCCAGCACAGCAATATTATTGCCGCATCTAAACAGGCAGGCGTGAAACTCATCGCCTATACCAGCCTGCTGCATGCCGACAAATCGCCACTGGCCCTCGCCGAAGAACACATTGTCACGGAGCAACAGCTCAAAGCGTCCGGCGTTCCGTTCGTGCTGCTGCGTAACGGCTGGTATACCGAAAACTACCTGGCCAGCGTGCCGCCTGCGATTCAGCACGGCGTATTTATCGGCAGCGCCGGGGAAGGCAAAATCGCCTCGGCAACGCGGGCTGATTATGCGGCAGCCGCCGCTAAAGTGCTGACGCTGGATAACCAGGCAGGCAAGGTTTATGAGCTGGCGGGAGATCGCGGCTGGACGCTCGCAGAACTGGCGGCGGAAGTCAGCCAGCAAAGCGGTAAACCCGTGGTTTATCAGAACCTGAACGAGGCCGATTTTAAAGCGGCACTTCAGGGCGCTGGCCTGCCGGAAGGCTTTGCCGCGCTGCTGGCAAACTCCGATGCAGGCGCGGAAAAAGGCGGTCTTTTTGACGACAGCCACCAGCTTAGCAAGCTGATTGGCCGCCCAACCACACCGCTTCGCGACAGCGTGAAAGGCGCTCTTTAATTGTTAAAAGCTGGTTAATAACTAGCCCTGCACGCGGACATCTCTATAATAACGGGAGGATCCGCGTGGAGAGAAAGCGTGCAGGGAGTTCCCGAGCAGTTCAGCGATGAGAGAGACAGCGCCCAGTTTCGGCATTTGCCGCAGTTGCCGGGCGTTGAGCTTTATCATGCCCATATTGCGAAGTACGCCTTTGAGCCACACACCCACGAAGCCTTCGGTATCGGGGCCATCACCTGGGGTGCTGAGCGCTTCCGCTACCGGGGCGAGCAACTGGTTGCCCCCACGGACTCGCTGGTACTGATGAACCCGGATGAGCTGCATACTGGCGAAGCCGCCAGCGAAGACGGCTGGCAGTACCGCATGATTTACCTGGATCCTAACCTGCTGGAGTCGCTGACCGGGGAGAGAAGCTGGTGGTTTAACGCCGCCGTGAATCACGATCCCGCCCGCGCCCGCCAGGTTTCGCAATTTATTGCGGGCCTTTGGCAAGCCGAGGATACGCTCACTCAGCAGGGGCTGTTGCTGAATCTTGTTGAGGCATTTCGCCCCTATGCCCGCCATCTTCCAGGGCTTCACGAGGCGGCAAACCGCTTCACCCTAGTCCGCGAATACCTTTACGACAACTATATGTACACCATCACCCTTGAAGATTTAGCGGGGCTGGTGTCCCTTAGTCCTTACCATTTCCAAAGGCAGTTCAAAGCCTGTTATCACGTCACCCCGCATCAGATGCTGATGGCGATTCGCCTGTGGCACGCCAAAAAATTCCTCACTAACGGCATGCCCGCGGCCCAGGTTGCCGCCGCCAGCGGCCTGACGGACCAGGCGCACCTGACCCGCGCCTTTGCCCAGCGCTATGGCATTACTCCCGGGCGTTACCAAAAGCAGGTCGCCCGCTAACAAGACAGCAACCTGGTACAATACGCCTCAGCACGATCCCCCTACACTGCCGCTAAATTGTGTTGTTGCAGGAAATAACGATGTTAAGTGGTGTGCTGTACGCCCTGCTGGCGGGGCTGATGTGGGGATTAATTTTTGTGGGGCCAATTATCGTCCCGGACTATCCGGCTGCCCTGCAGTCGACCGGGCGCTATCTGGCCCTTGGGCTGATTGCGATTCCCATTGCCTGGCTTGGGCGCAAGCGCCTGCGCGAGCTGAGCCGCCAGGACTGGTTTACCGCCCTGAAGCTCTCGAGCGTCGGGAACCTGATTTATTACGTCTGCCTGGCAAGCGCCATTCAGCGTACCGGGGCGCCTATCGCGACGATGATCATCGGCACGCTGCCGGTAGTGATCCCCATTTTTGCTAACCTGCTGTACAGCAAAAGAGACGGCAAGCTGCCGTGGCGACGCCTTGCCCCGGCGCTGGTGGTGATTGCCGCCGGATTAATTATGGTAAATACCGCCGAGCTTCGCGGTGAGCAGGCCGATTTCAGCTGGTGGCGCTACGCCAGCGGTATTCTGCTGGCCTTTGTTTCGGTGGCCTGTTGGGCCTGGTATGCCCTGCGCAATGCCCGCTGGCTTCGGGAAAATCCGGATAAAAACCCAATGATGTGGGCCACGGTTCAGGGGCTTTCCACGCTGCCCTTCTCGCTTATCGGTTATGTCGCCGTGTGCATTTGGATGGGCAGTCATGATTCAGGCTTTACCCTGCCCTTCGGCCCGCGCCCGGAAGTCTTTATCACCCTGATGCTGGCGATTGCCGTTCTTTGTTCGTGGCTGGGTAATCTGTGCTGGAACATTGCCTGCCAGCGCCTGCCGACGGTCATTGTCGGCCCGCTGATCGTCTTTGAGACCTTAGCCGGCCTGGCTTATACCTTTATGATTCGCCAGAGCTGGCCGCCGCTGCTGACGCTAGGCGGGGTGCTGTGCCTGACGATTGGCGTGGTGCTCGCGGTGCGATCCAAACCGGAGAAAGCAACGGTGGTTCAGGTTTCCGAGGCATAAAAAAGCCGGGGTTTAGCCCGGCCAGCGAGAAGAAGATCCCGGCTTGAAATCGCCGGGATTTTTTTAGAAGGTTTCCCAGTTCGCGTCCGAAACCGGCATCACCTGTTTGGTTTTCAATTGCGGCGTTTTTACGTGAGCTGCTTTTGCGAGGCTCGGCGTACGACGGCTGATTTTAAACACCGCTACCGCTTCATTAAGACGCGAAGCCTGCTCTTCAAGGGCAGCAGCTGCGGCCGCGGACTCTTCGACCAGCGAGGCATTCTGCTGGGTTACGCGGTCCATCTCCGCCACGGCCTGCCCGACCTGGTCGATACCCCGGCTTTGCTCGTCCGACGCGGACGCAATTTCACCCATAATATCGGTAACCCGGGTTACGGCGCTGACGATTTCCGCCATCGTTTTACCGGCTTCATTCACCAGATCTGAGCCTGCGTTAACGCGCTCGCCGGAATCATCGATCAGCGCTTTAATCTCTTTTGCCGCCTGGGCACTGCGCTGGGCAAGCGTCCGCACTTCACCCGCGACCACGGCAAACCCACGCCCCTGCTCACCCGCTCTGGCCGCTTCTACCGCAGCGTTAAGCGCCAGGATGTTAGTCTGGAAAGCAATACCGTCAATAACGCTGGTGATTTGGGCGATTTTGCTTGAACTGGTGGCAATTTCATCCATCGTCCGCACCACGCCTTCGACCACGTTGCCGCCTTTTTTCGCGGTCGTGGAAGCGTCCAGCGCAAGACGAGAAGCCTGCCGTGCGTTGTCGGCGTTTTGCTTCACCGTCGCCGTCAGCTGTTCCATGCTGGCCGCCGTTTCTTCCAGCGAAGCCGCCTGCTGCTCGGTACGGGAAGAGAGATCGTTGCTGCCGGCAGAGATTTCACCGGCGCCGGTATAAATAGTGTCGGCACCGTCGCGCACTACGCTGACGGTATTTGCCAGGGCGGTTTGCATCTCTTTCACGCTATTAGCCAGCAGGGCCATTTCGTTTTTGCCTTCGGCCTCAATAGGCCTGGTCAGGTCACCTGCGGCAATGGCACGAATATGATCCATCACTTCACGCAGCGGCATCAGCAGGACGCGACGCATCGCAACCCAGCTCACAACAATCACGCCGATGACGCCAAGCATGACGACGCAGAGGATCCACAGAATCCGCTGGTAGTCGGCCTGATTATCGCGCACGCCCTGGCTGGACAGCTCGGCCTGCTCATCGCGCCATTCACGGTAGACCTTCTGCATCGCCACCTGCTTTTGTTCCGCATTCTGCTTGAACATTTGCTCGAGGTTGCCCTGGGCCAGGAAGGTGTTCATTTTGGCAAGCGTTGAAGCGTAGTTATGGTATTGCGCTTCCAGCTCATCGCTCAGGTGTGGACGTAAACCTGGGGTATCGGGTAACGCCTGATACTTTTCGAAATGGCTTTGCGCTTCCGCCAGCAGTGAATTAGCCGTGGCGACTAACTCCTGGAGCTGCCCACCGTTGATCTGATTCGCCATGCTGCCCTGAATTCGCAGCATGCCACGGTTCAGCGTGACGCGAGCCTGGTTGAGGCCGATCCAGGCATCGGTAAATTCAGCCACGTTCTGGCTGGAGAGTTGGGAGACGGTGAAGTTGTTCTTATCGTTATTGAGGGCATTGATGAAAACCGTGGCTGACAGCAGCTGCATGAGCCCCAGCACAATTAACACGGTGACCAGTAAGGTGATAACTTTCATTCTTTTAAACATGTATAGCCTTTTCTTATGCAGATATTGTCCGACGTCTAACTATCGGCAGTACCTCCTGGTTATTTATGCTTCGTCTATCAATAAACCACCATTTTTGGGGATTTTTTGTAATCATTCAGTATGTTAAGCAGAAAACATTTTTTGTGATCCACATCTCGCTATGATCGCTGCCCCGAAAGGGTTATAGTGCCCACATAAAGATGCATTTAAAATACATCTTATATTTCATGATGAGGAATCAAGCTATGGCCTACCGCGATCAACCTTTAGGTGAACTGGCGCTGACTATTCCACGCGCTTCCGCGCTGTTTCGTAAACTGGATTTGGATTTTTGCTGCGGCGGGAAACAGACGCTGTTGCGGGCGGCAACGCGCAAGGAGCTGGATCTCGAAAAGATTGAAGCTCAGTTGGCCGCATTAGCTGAACAACCCATAGAGAAAGACTGGCGCGCTGCGCCGCTGGCAGAAATCATCGACCACATTATTGTGCGCTTCCACGACCGCCACCGTGAGCAGCTGCCGGAGCTGATTCTGCAGGCAACCAAAGTCGAGCGCGTCCATGCCGATAAGCCCAACGTGCCGAAAGGGCTGGCGAAATACCTCACCATGCTGCATCAGGAACTGAGCAGCCACATGATGAAAGAGGAACAAATCCTGTTCCCGATGATTAAACAAGGCATGGGCACTCAGGCCGGCGGCCCGATTAGCGTGATGGAAAGCGAGCATAATGATGCGGGCGAACTGCTGGAGGTGATTAAGCACACCACCAATAACGTCACGCCTCCGCCGGAAGCCTGCACGACGTGGAAAGCGATGTATAACGGGATTAATGAACTGATTGAAGACTTGATGAACCACATCAGTCTGGAGAATAACGTCCTGTTTCCACGCGCGTTGAGCGGGGAAAAATAAGTAGTTCGCCTTACAAAAAAACCTCTCCAGGAAAGGAGAGGTTTTTTAACATTTATACTGCGCGCTTACTTACCGATATTTGCCAGACGTTTCTTACCGATGAACAGCCAACCAGCTCCCAGCACAATGAACCACAGCGGCGTCACGATCAGCGCCTGACGGGTATCATCTTCCAGCGTCAGCAGGACAATCACAAAGACGAAGAACGCCATGCACACCCAGCACATCAGCTTGCCCAGCGGCATTTTATAGATGGACTTCTCGTGCAGATGAGGACGCTGTTTGCGGTACACCAGATACGAGCAAAGAATGATGGTCCAGACGAACATGAACAGAATCGCGGAAACCGTGGTGATCATAGTAAAAGCCGCAATTACGTTCGGGTTCACGTAAAGCATTACCACGCCGCCCAGCAGACAGATACAGGAGAAGGTTAACCCTTTCGCCGGTACCGCACGTTTGGAAAGCTTAGCGAACGCTTTAGGCGCCACGCCGTCCTGCGCCAGGCCGAACAGCATACGGCTGGTGGAGAACACGCCGCTGTTCGCGGAGGAAGCCGCAGAAGTCAGCACCACAAAGTTGATGATACTTGCCGCAGCCGGCAGGCCGACCAGCATGAAGAGCTCAACGAACGGGCTCTTGTTCGGCACCACCGAGCTCCACGGCGTCACCGACATGATGATGATCAGCGAGAAGACGTAGAACATAATGATACGCACCGGGATCGAGTTAATCGCCCGCGGCAGTGATTTTTCAGGATCTTTGGTTTCCGCGGCCGTGGTGCCCACCAGCTCGATGCCCACAAAGGCAAAGACCGCTATCTGGAACCCGGCAAAGAAGCCGCTGATGCCTTTCGGGAACCAGCCGCCGTCGTTCCAGAGGTTGTTGAAGGAGGCCTCAACGCCAGACGGGGAATGGAAGCTGGTCAACACCATCACCAGGCCGATGACGATCAGCGCCACAATAGCGACGATTTTGATCATCGCGAACCAGAACTCCATCTCACCGAACATTTTCACGGTGGCCAGGTTCAGGCTCAGCAGCACCAGCACAACGGCCAGCGAGGCGATCCAGTCGGAAAGCCCGGGGAACCAGAACTGGGCGTAGGCGGTTATCGCCACGACGTCCGCCATACCGGTCACCACCCAGCAGAACCAATACGTCCAACCGGTGAAATATCCCGCCCACGGCCCCAGCAAATCTGCGGCAAAATCGCTGAACGATTTATATTCCAGATTCGATAGCAGCAGCTCGCCCATCGCACGCATCACGAAGAACAGCATAAAGCCGATGATCATGTAGACGAAGATGATGGACGGCCCCGCAAGGCTGATGGTTTTCCCTGACCCCATGAACAAGCCGGTGCCGATGGCACCCCCAATGGCAATAAGCTGAATATGGCGGTTTGTTAAATTACGCCGCAGCGACTGCTCGGTCGGCGCCTGAGCGTCGTCCGCGACTTTGACCTGATCTACCATGTTTGTATTTTCCTGTACCTGTCTGTTTTTTCAGGCTCTACTGGCCCGTGAACTGTTTTTACGTGATGTTGTTTTGTGTGATACGAGGTAAGAATCGGTGGGATAAATAATAAGCACAAGGGTAATGTTAATTTTTTGTTTAATTTGAGTGTGAAATCGCATTCACTGCGCGATATGGCTCACAAAAATACCCGTAAAACAGGTTAATGCAAGATAAAATCACGCTAGTTTATTATTAGGCAATGCAAAACCCCGCACCTGGCGGGGTTCTGAGCGCTTTACAGAATTTCCAGCAGCTCGACTTCAAACACCAGGGTGCTGAATGGTGGGATAGACGCACCGGCACCGCGCTCACCATAAGCGAGGTTGTGCGGAATGGTCAGTTCCCATTTGGAGCCAACCGGCATCAGGGTCAGCGCTTCGATCCAGCCAGCAATAACGCCGCTTACCGGGAACTCTGCCGGTTCGCCACGCTGGATGGAGCTATCGAAAACGGTGCCGTCGATCAGCTTACCGGTGTAATGCACGCGAACGTGATCTTTCCGGGCAGGAATTGGGCCAGTGCCCTGAGTGATAACGCGGAACTGCAGGCCAGATTCGGTGCTGCTCACGCCTTCTTTCTCTGCGTTCTCAGCCAGGTATTTCTGGCCTTCTACCGCCAGCTCTTTCTGACGTTCGCGACGCACTTCGTCCGCACGTTCGTGAACTTCACGCAGAGCGCGGTGTACAACGTCAACAGGCACGGCAGGGGCATTCCCTTCCAGCGCGTCACGGAGGCCAGCGACCAGCGCTTCTGGCAGTAAACCTTGCAGGCCGGACTCGCTCAGCTGCTGGCCTACCTGCAGACCAATACCGTAACTTGCTTGTGCTTCGACGCTGTCAAAAGAAGGGGTTGTCATGGATTTTCCTTTCATGATGTTTAAAAGCAAGCCCGAAGCATAACAGCGTCAATCCACAGGGTAAATGACATTGGAGGAAAGGTGACAAATGCAAACGAAACGGGAACAATAGCTTAAGCGGGCGCAAAACTGCGGTTTACCGTCACGGAAACCGGGATTGCCACAGGCATCAAACAGTTAGCGTTTACACTCTAAATAATTCGAGTTGCAGCCAACATCGGCAGCTTGAAGCAGGACGAGTCTATACTGGAAAGTATTCTTTTGAGGAGGGTTGCCCATGCAATTCGCTGTTAAACCATGGCTTACGCGGATTTGGCATGCACCTGAGCATATCCGCTTGTTGGATCCGTTACCTCCCCTGCACCGCCGAGGCATTATCCTTGGCTTCGCGTGCGTCATTCTCGGCTTTCTCCTGCCAGGGGCAGATAACGATAGTCGCCCGGTCTCACGCGATGCACAGCTCTCCGTACAATCTCAGTCACCGATGCAGGCTGAACTGACGCCTTCAACCAATAGCAATGTTCCTGCGACGCCGGTTGAGCCTCCACGCGTGGAGGAGCAAACCCAGGCTCCCGTTCCCCATGACAACAATGATATTGAGCAGCAGTGGCGCTCTTATCGCGTAGCGGCTGGCCAGACGATGGCCCAGCTGTTCCGCGATCATAATTTACCGCCAGCGGACGTTTACGCCATGGCGCAGGTAGAAGGTGACAGCAAGCCGCTGAGCAACCTACAGACCGGGCAAATGGTGCAGATCAGGCAGAATGCCAACGGTGTGGTGACGGGCTTAACCATCGATATCGGCAACGATCAGCAGGTGCTGTTTACCCGCCAGCCGAACGGCAGCTTTATTCGCGCGCAGTAAACGCGTCCAGCCTCAGAAAAGCAAAACGCCAGCACGAGGCTGGCGTTTTTACGAGCAGTGAATAAAAACTTATTCAGCTACAACGTTTACAGTCAGTTTAGCGAATACTTCGCTGTGAACCTGGAAGTCCACTTCGTGCTCACCGGTGGTGCGCAGAACGCCGTTCGGCAGGCGAACTTCGCTCTTAGCAACAGCAACGCCAGCTGCAGTTACAGCGTCAGCGATGTCGCGAGTACCGATGGAACCGAACAGTTTACCTTCGTCGCCAGCTTTGGACGCGATGGTTACGGTTTCCAGTGCGTTGATTTTCTCAGCGCGAGCTGCAGCAGCAGCCAGAACGTCAGCCAGTTTAGCTTCCAGTTCTGCACGGCGTGCTTCGAAGAACTCAACGTTTTTCTTGGTAGCAGGAACAGCTTTACCCTGTGGTACCAGGAAGTTACGAGCATAGCCCGCTTTAACGTTAACCTGATCACCCAGGCTACCCAGGTTTGCTACTTTATCAAGCAGAATAACTTGCATTACCTTATCCTCTCAAAGTCGTATTAATGGACCGTGACCGATTACTGATGACGATCAGTGTACGGCAGCAGAGACAGGTAGCGAGCGCGTTTGATAGCGCGAGCCAGCTGACGCTGGTATTTTGCACGGGTACCGGTGATACGGCTTGGGACAATCTTACCGCTTTCGGTGATGTAGTTTTTCAGCGTAGCGATATCTTTATAGTCGATCTCTTGAACGCCTTCCGCGGTGAAACGGCAGAACTTGCGACGACGGAAATAACGTGCCATATGGCTAGTCTCCAGAATCTATCAATTCAATCTGCTCGGCATGCAAGACCACTTTGTTCAGGCCATTTTTCATCTGATGACAAGTAATGAACCCATGAACCGTGATTTGCGTACCGACCGTTATACTGTGAGTAATGGCCTGGTTCGCGTGCCCGCTAACAATCACTGGCATTCGGCACCACGCCTGCCGGTTAAGACCGGCTTCCTCTTGCACAGAACGGTGCTCAAGCACGAACTGGCAGTGAGGAATTCCTGAGGGGCTGACCTTGCGAAGGGGCGTCTTGCACACTGTGCCAGACAACGCCAGGCGGTTGGCCATCATCAGAATTACTCTTCAGAATCCCCAGCATCTGCATCATCAGCGGTTTCGTTAGCGAAATCATCGCGACGCTCACGGCGCTCGTCTTTCGCTTTAACCATTGGAGATGCTTCGGTAACCGCGTGCTTAACGCGCATAACCATGCTGCGGATAACGGCGTCGTTGAAGCGGAAGTTAGTTTCCAGCTCATCGATCGCTTCCTGCGGAGCTTCAACGTTCAGCAGAACGTAGTGAGCTTTGTGCAGTTTGTTGATCGGGTAAGCCAGCTGACGGCGGCCCCAGTCTTCCAGACGGTGGATCGTACCTGCTGCTGCAGTGATTGCACCAGTGTAACGTTCGATCATGCCCGGAACCTGTTCGCTCTGGTCAGGATGGACCATAAAAACGATTTCGTAATGACGCATCGAATTGCTCCTTACGGATTATTCAGCCTCCTGTCAGGGTCAGCCGCGGCCCATGGAAGCAAGGAACGTGTTTGAATTGCGGCTGAAAAATTGACGCGTAATCATACTTACCCAGGCACCTAAACTCAAGGCCGTAGGCAAATAAATTCTCTTTATGACAGGGGGAATGGCTAAGCCTGTGAATTTCAAAACAAAGCCGCTGATCGTCAAAATATTTTGAAAGAGACCATCAGAAATGGTCACTTTTTATTCAGCCATCAGGAATTACACTTATTGATAACAGGCCGCCACAGCCATTAACAGGAGCGACGACCACGGATTTCAGGTTTGTTGTAGTGGAGCGCATCATGAAAAATATCGTTATTGCCCTTGCCGCTGTACTGCTCTTTAGCGCAAATGCGGCTGCAGCTATAAAAATCGACGCCCGCCAGGCCAGAAATATGGACGACGTTCAGAGCCTGGGCGTTATTTATATCAACCACAACTTCGCTACCGTTTCTGAAGCGGAATCGGCCATTCAACAGGATGCTGACCAGCACAACGCGAAGTTTTATCACACGATAATCATGAGAGAACCGGGCAGCAACGGCAATATGCACGTCAGCGCTGACATCTACCGGTAGCTTGAGAGTACGCGTAAACACCAGAGAAGACACCACGACCTAAAAATCCATGTTTGACTTGCCCCCGCTTGCGGGGGCTTTTTTTGGATAACGCCCCAATACCGCTGGTGACAGCGGCTTTAACATCCAACACACGCGTTCACTTTTGCCCGTAATAGGCATTCGGACCATGCTTACGCATGAAATGCTTGTTTATCAGGTAATCATCCATGCGGCCAAGGAGGGGGTTAATGCCGCGAGCAATCCACGCCATTCTGGCGACTTCTTCCATAACGACCGCGTTATGCACCGCATCATGAGCATCTTTGCCCCAGGCAAAAGGCCCGTGTTGATACACCACAATTCCCGGCGTATGCAGTGGCTCCATTACGCCCAGCGTTTCAATGATCACCCGTCCGGTGTTCAGCTCGTAATCCTCTTCAACTTCACTGGCGCTTAACACTCTGGTACACGGGATGTCGCCAAAGAAGTAGTCCGCATGAGTTGTGCCCAGCGCAGGAATGGCAAGACCGGCCTGCGCCCAGGCCGTAGCATGCGTCGAGTGGGTATGCACCACGCCGCCAAGACGCGGATAGTGGCGATACAACGCCAGATGCGTAGCCGTATCGGAAGAAGGACGGAACTTACCTTCCACCACATTGCCCTCCAGATCCACCACCACCATATCGTCCACACTCATGATCTCGTAGGCTATGCCGCTGGGTTTAATGACCACCAGCCCACGCTCGCGGTCAATGGCACTCACGTTGCCCCAGGTGAAGGTCACCAGACCATAGCGCGGTAAATCCATGTTAGCGTCAAAAACCTGCTGTTTGAGCTTTTGCATTATGATGTCTCCACCAGTCCAGCCCGCACCATCCGCGCTCTCACCCAATCGCGCGCGCGCGCCACTTCTGCTGCCGGGTCATCGGCCATTTCACTCCACATTTCAATCAGGTAGGGGCCACAATAGCCACTCTGTTGAAGAGTCTCAAAACAACCTTCGAAATCAACCACGCCTTCACCAAACGGCACGTTTTTAAACACACCCGGCCTTGCATCCTTCACATGCACTGCGACGATATGCCCCATCCCGGCCTGTAGCTCCATCTGCACATCGTTATCCCACGCGGACAAGTTGCCAATATCAGGATAGAGCTGGAACCACGGATTATTCAGGTAATGGACATAGCCCAATGCCTTACTGACTGAATTCATCAGCGGGTAATCCATGATTTCCATCGCCAGCATCACCTGCGCGCGGCTTGCCATTTTGACGCACTCTTTAAGGCTCTCGCGAAAACGACGGCGCGTCTCGTCATTGGCCTCCTGATAATAAACGTCGTAACCCGCCAGTTGGATAACTCGAATGCCCACATCCTGTGCCAGTTGAATCGCCTTGTGCATGATCTCCAGACCGTGGTTCCGTACCGCATCGTCTTCGCTACCGAGCGGAAAACGTCGATGAGCACTGAGGCACATAGAAGGGACACGCACACCGGTTTCGGCAATCGCGTTGACCAAAGCGAGGCGCTGTTCTTTGCGCCAGTCCAGGCGAGCCAATCGGGCATCAGTTTCATCAACCGACATCTCGACGAAGTCAAAAAGGAGTGTTTTCGCCAGCCGCAGGCGTTCCAGCCAGCACTCCCCGGTGGGAAGTGCTTTTTCATAGATGCCAAGCGGAATATGTTTCGACAGCATAGCCGCTCCTTAGCCCCACAGCTGGGCAATAGAACGTTTAAACTGCCGCGCCGCTTCCGCAGGTGCAGCCGCATCGCGAATGCTGCGACCGGCAATAAAGACGTGAATCGGAATCCCCTGGAAAAGCGGCAAATCTTCCAGCGTCAGGCCGCCGGTTACGGTGACCTTAAAGCCCATATCAGACAGACGTTTAATGGCATTGATATCTGCTTCGCCCCACGCCACACCAGCCGCCTGTGCATCACGGCTACGGTGATAAACCACCTGCGCGATGCCCATATCACGCCACGCCTGCGCCTGCGACCACGTCCAATAGCCTGTCAGTTCGATCTGTATGTCACCGTCAAACTCTTTCGCCACATCCAGTGCGCCCTTGGCGGTGTTAAGATCCGCACAGCAAATAACGGTTACCCAGTCGGCATTCGCTTCAAAACACATGCGGGAAAGAATTTTACCGGCATCGGCAATTTTGGCATCAGCCAGCACAATTTTTTGCGGATAGAGCGACTTCAGATCGCGAACGGAGCGTACACCTTCAGCTACACAAAGAATGGTACCAACTTCAATGATGTCCACTTCATCGGCAATCAGGCGGGTTGTTTCATATGCGGAAGACATTGATTGATTATCCAGCGCAACCTGCAACATTGGTAATGACATTTGATGCTCCTTTTAAACAGCCGCCGCAGTGGCATTATCAATTAAATCGAGTACTTCCTGCGTGGTGCGGCAGGCACGTAAACGGTCAAAATTAGCCTCATTTTCAAACAGATTGACGATCTGCATGATGCCCACCTCCTGATGGGTGCTGGCGTCAATGGCCGCCATGGTGATAAGAATATCGACCGGGTCGTTATCTTCATGGTTGAACATCAGAGGCGTTTTTAGCGTCACCAGCGCGAAGCCGGTTTTCTTGACCCCCTCTTCCGGGCGGCCATGCGGCATCGCCAGCCCTGGCGCAATCACAAAGTAAGGACCATGCTGCGCAACACCATCAAGAATGGCCTGGTAATAACGCGGCTCAACAATGTCAGCCTTAACCAACAGATCAACACTCAGCTTTACCGCTTCCTGCCAGGTACGGGCCTCAGCCTGTAAAAGTATGGTGTTATTGTCTGCCAGCGAATCACGTAGTTTCATTAGCTGCCCTCCTTCACATCCTGTGGAAAGTGCGCATTGATCACCTCCAGCAGCTTTGGCCCAAAATCAGCTGGCGAGAGCATATTGCGCACCCCCACAACATATTTATTGCCTGTTACGGTGATTTCTCCCGCGATATGCGTGGATGCGATGATGATGTCCGCGCCGTTGAGTTCACTTTTGTATTCCCCCACCGCGCAACTGTTTACCGTATGGTCAATATTTGACTGAGTTAAAAACTGGTCCACTTTCATCTTCATGATCATGGAACTCCCTTGCCCATTGCCACACACGGCCAGGATACGTACGGTCATAATCGAGACTCCTTAGCGAGCAGAAACTTCTGCTGTTTGTTTTTCCGCATCTTCTTCCGCTCGCAAACAACGGCCAGCGAAGAACATATAAGCCAGAGCAATCAGAATGATGACGGCCATAAAGACCAGTCCGACAGAGGCGAAGCCCTGCATCATTGGCGGTGCAAGAATTGACCAGTCTGCCATCCCCATCCAGGCGCTCATGCCGGTGAGTTTTACCGCCCAGACACAGCCAAAGATTTCAATCATCCCCATCACCAGACAAATCTTCAGCGCAGCACGCCAACCGCCAAAGTGATTAGCAAAGACGCCGATGGTGGCGTTCGAGAAGAACATCGGGATAAAGCCCGGAATAATCAGAATGGAAGAACCGAGGCCCACCAGAATACCGACGGCGATCAACTGGCCGATAGTGCCCCACAAAAAGCCCCAAACTACAGCGTTTGGGGCAAAGCTATAGATAGCGGCACAATCAATTGCCAGCACTGCGCCAGGAATCAAACGCTGAGAAATACCGTTGAACGCTTCGGACAGCTCGGCGACGAACATACGCACGCCCTGAGTGATGATGAAAATAGCCACGGCGAACGAGAAACCGGTTTGCAGGATATAGACCGTCCAGTGGGTGCTGCCCGCCATCGCCTGGACAACGTCGATACCAAAGGAGAGCAAAATGGCACCGAAGAAGAGGGTCATCACAATCGCCGTAGAGACGATGTTGTCATGGAAAATATTCAGCCAGCCCGGTAGCTTGAGGTCTTCAACGCTCTCCTCTTTTTTACCAAGATACGGCGCGACTTTATAAGCAACCCAGGAGGCAAACTGCTGTTGATGGCCAATGGAGAAACCGCAGCCGTCAGTCACTTCCTGCGTCGGCTTAAACATCATATTGGCAGTAATGCCCCAGTAGAGCGACACCAGCACTGCAGTACAGATAATCGTCGTCAACATTGGGTAGCCGAAGATATAGAAAGCAACGGCAATCAACCCCGCCTGCTGGAACATGATGTGGCCGGTCAACATGATGGTGCGAATGCCTGTGATCCTGCGAAGCAGAACGTAAATGATGTTCAGAGCCAGCGCGAGTAGTACGGCATATCCCACCCAACTATAGGCATCACCCATACGCTCAATAGTTGCCATCATTGACGCATAGGTGTCAGAGATCGCGCCGTTGATACCATACACTTCCGACATTTTTGCCACCACGGGCTTAAAAGTGCTCGTCAGAATGCCGGAACCCGCCTGCAGCAACATGAAACCAATGATGGTTTTGATGGTGCCTTTAATGATGACGCTGACGCTTTTGCGTAGAAGGATGTAGCCCAGACACGTCACGATACCCAGCAACAGTGGGGCGTTAGTCATGACCTGATTAAAGAACACGGTAAAGACGTTGTAGAGGATCTCCATAACTCTCTCCAGAAATAAGAACGCGAGGGGCAATCCCTTCGTGGTGGGTATCATCACTCTAGCAATCACAAATAATCACAAAAAGATCAAATTTGATTATTTGTGATACATCACGCAAATTATTTCCATAGGATGAGAATGGATTATCACTACTGTTCATAACTAAGAAAATAAACTATTAAATTCAATGTTATAATTACAAACCCATGATATCAAAACAACATAAAGATAGATTTCCCCTGCCGTTTTCAAGTCGAAACATCACTATCAGTGTTATTGCAAATCGAATCAAATAGTGCCACATTAAATCAAATACACTCACATTGTGATTTATTTTGAATTAAAAAGGAGTGAAAACGATGAATAAAGTGAACACGATCACCCGTGAATCATGGGTTCTGAGTACCTTTCCGGAATGGGGTAGCTGGCTGAATGAAGAAATTGAACAAGAGCAGGTTGCGCCGGGCACCTTTGCCATGTGGTGGCTAGGCTGTACAGGCATCTGGCTGAAATCAGAAGGCGGGGCCAATATTTGCACCGATTTCTGGTGCGGAACAGGTAAGCAAAGTCACGGCAACCCGCTGATGAAAACAGGCCATCAGATGCAACGCATGGCGGGCGTGAAGAAACTCCAACCCAACCTACGTACTACACCGTTTGTTCTGGATCCATTCGCCATTCGCCAGATCGATGCCGTACTGTCCACGCACGATCATAATGATCACATTGATGTGAACGTTGCCGCCGCAGTCATGCAGAACTGTGCTGAAGACGTACCGTTTATCGGCCCGCAAACCTGCGTTAATCTGTGGATTGGCTGGGGTGTACCGAAAGAACGCTGCATCGTGGTAAAACCTGGCGACGTTATAAAAATAAAAGATATTGAAATCCATGCGCTCGATGCGTTTGACCGTACCGCGCTTATCACGTTACCGGTCGATCAAAAAGCTGCGGGAGTGCTGCCGGACGGGATGGACCAGCGCGCAGTGAACTACTTATTCAAAACGCCGGGTGGCACGCTGTACCACAGCGGTGATTCTCACTACTCCAACTACTACGCAAAACACGGTAACGAGCACCAAATCGATGTGGCTCTGGGCTCCTATGGCGAGAACCCACGCGGTATTACCGACAAAATGACCAGCGCGGATATCCTGCGTATGGCCGAATCACTGAACGCCAACGTGGTCATCCCGTTCCATCACGATATCTGGTCAAATTTCCAGGCCGACCCACAGGAAATCCGCGTGCTGTGGGAAATGAAGAAAGATCGGCTGAAATATCACTTTAAGCCCTTCATCTGGCAGGTTGGAGGGAAATTCACCTGGCCGTTGGACAAAGACAACTACGAATACCACTATCCACGCGGGTTCGATGACTGCTTCACCCTGGAACCCGATCTGCCCTTTAAGTCCTTCCTGTAAGATGTCTCCGGCGGGCGGTCAATACAAGCCGCTCGTCGGAAATTCTTCCCGTCCACATTAGTATTTTCATCTGATTTTAAATATTATCTTTGCTTATCACTTTTAATCGGATTTGCTCATGACGGAAGCGCAAAGACATCAAATTTTACTGGATTTGCTTGCACAGACGGGGTTTGTCACCGTGGAGCAAGTGATATCCCGGCTGGAAATCTCTCCCGCAACGGCTCGGCGTGATATCAATAAACTCGACGAGAACGGCAAACTGAAAAAAGTCCGCAACGGTGCGGAAGCCGTTAGTGAGCAGCGCCCGCGCTGGTCGCCGATGAACATTCATCAGGCTCAAAACCATGATGAAAAAGTACGGATTGCCCGCGCGGCTTCTCAGCTGGTCAGCCCAGGTGAAAGCATTGTTATCAACTGCGGCTCCACAGCCTTTCTGCTCGGCCAACAGATTTGTAGTAAACCGGTACAAATCATTACCAACTACTTGCCGCTGGCAAATTATCTTATCGAACAGGAGCATGACAGCGTGGTTATCATGGGGGGGCAGTACAATAAAAGCCACTCTATCACCCTCGGGCCACAGGAGAATGAAACGTCGCTGTATGCCGGACACTGGATGTTTACCAGTGGCAAGGGACTGACCGCCGAAGGTTTGTATAAAACCGATATGCTAACCGCAATGGCAGAGCAGAAGATGCTGGGAGTGGTAGGCAAACTGGTGGTGTTGGTTGACAGCAGCAAAGTCGGGCAACGGGCTGGAATGCTGTTCAGCCGCACAGATCAAATAGATTTGGTCATTACCGGCAAGCAGGCCGATCCTGAAGTCGTACTAAAACTTCAGGAACGTGGCATCAAAGTCATCCTGGTTTAGTGCTTACAGGTACCGGGCAAAAAACTGGCTTGTGGCATCTAACGCTTCGGGCGTAATACGATGTTTGACGCCCGCTTCCCATACGCAAGTCAGGTTTTTATCCAGCTTGTTCGCCCCCAGCGCCTGCTGCAACCTGAACGTTTCGACGGCGGGCACAACATCATCTTCTTCACCGTGCCAGAGCAGCAGCGGCCTGTTGCTTAGCGCTTCAAGCTGCTCGCCAACATCGTAATCCTTCAGGCTGACGATAATCTTGTCACGTACCTCCACCGAAGGTGGAAACAGCGTCTGGGCGAGCGTCGTAAAATAGCCAGACCCCATCAGGCAGGCAACGCAGCGGACTTCAGGCTGCCGCGCCATAATCCCCAGCGCCGTCATCCCCCCCATAGAAGCCCCTCCCACGGCAAGTCTGCCCTCAGCAACACCGCCGGAGTTGATTAATGCCTGATAGAGAGCCGGGAATTCATCAATACTGTTTTTTAAAATCGGCCAGAACTTCTGCAGGCGAGCATGAGCGTCACCGCTGTATCGAGCGCCATGATCGAGCGCATCAGGCATGACAACACGAAATCCCCGCTGCGCCAGCGCCACAGCGAAATAGCTATAGACCAGTTTTGAAGAGGTGAACCCGTGATAGAAAATAACCGTCGGCAGCGGGGACTGCTTCATTCTGGCAGGTACCGCGTGCAGCACTTCAACATCGGCAAACCGCTCATTATAAATTTCGATCATCTTCTCTTCTCCTCCGGCGAAATATCAGGGAAAGTAACGCAGATTAGGGATTATTGTAACGATGAGATCTAGCTATCGATTTTCATTCGAAAGTCAGCCAAAAGCGCGCCTGAGATAACAAATCGGGAACATTCCCCCTTTGCACGGCCAAACCCGGAACTACACTATGATCGTCAAGAAACGAGAAACCATCATGCCACGGCTATCCGTACTATTTTTGGCAGCCTTACTCAGCGCCTGCAGCGTGCTTCAGGGTACACCGCAGCCAGCACCGTCGCCGACGAATTATCCGCAGGAAGTACAGCGCACTCAGACTGCGGAATTAACAAAAATAGGCACCGTGACCGCCGTGGTACGTGGCTCTCCGATGGACTCAGAAGCCATTATTAAGAAGAAAGCCGCAGCAGCAAAAGCCGATTATTATCTCATCATTATGAATGATGAGACGGTTATCCCAGGCCAGTGGTATTCACAGGCTATTTTGTATCGAAAATAGCCCAGGCCGATAGCCGTTATTTATTGATATTTACACAGCTTTTCGCCGCTTGATCGTTTCTTATGCACAATGGACCTCGCCCTCAGGAAGCGGGGTCAGCTTTGAGTAAGCGAAGGATTGCCCTGTAACTTCGGGGTAAAATGATAAGGAACTGACAATGAAACGATCCCTTGCCTTAACGACACTGCTGTTATCTGTTGGCCTCATTCCGACTCTGGCGCAGTCCGCCGAGTTTGCCAGCGCGGACTGCGTAACGGGCCTCAATGAAATCGGATTAATTTCAGTCAATGACATTGCCGGCAGCCCGCAGGACGTCGAACGTATGATCGCGCTGAAAGCTGACGAGCAAGGCGCTTCCTGGTACCGCATTATTCAGATGCAGGAAAACTCTCTGGCCGATAGCTGGCGAGCGCAGGCCATTCTCTACGCGTAAAGGCCCGCGATCTTATTAAGCCACGCCTCCCGTTGCCCGCAGCAGCACGTCATTGATGACCTGCTCGGGCAAAAGCGATTCTCCCCGTTCATCCAGCATCATACGGCACCAGGCTTCCGCTGTCGGGGGTGAAAGTGATTTAAGTAATTGTGCCCCACAGGCGAGATTAGCCAGCTGCTGCGTAATTTCTCTGCCTCTCTCCTCCTGAGGCTTCCGCAAACGCTGCTGTAACTGCCGCCAGCTGCGATCGAAATGCCGGTTTTGCCCTTTAACCTCATCAAATTCGCTGCACAGCATCTCCATTGCCGCAGGCTGTTTTGCGAACACACGCAGCACATCAAGGCTCATAATATTGCCAGATCCTTCCCAGATGCTGTTTACAGGCATTTCACGATATAACCGAGGCAACTCGCTCTCTTCGCAGTAGCCCACGCCACCCAGAACCTCCATCGTTTCTGCCACAAAAGGGATCCCTGCTTTACAGATGCTGAATTTCGCGGCCGGGGTAAACAAACGGCTGTAGGCCAGCTGTAGAGCATTGCCCGGCGACTCCCACGCTCGCGCCAGACGGAAAAGAAAAGCCGTCTGGCCTTCAAGCCGCAGCGCCATTTTTCCCAGTAGCTGACGCATCATCGGCTGTTCGATAAGCGTTTTGCCAAAGGCCTGTCGCTGAAGGGCGTGGCACAAGGCCACGGAGAGTGCTCGCCGCATCAGACCGTGACTCCCCAGCGCACAGTCGAAGCGGGTAAATCCGCCCATCTTCAAAATATGACGAATGCCTTCGCCTTCCTCACCAATAAGCCAGGCCGTGGCATCACAGAACTCGACTTCACTGCTGGCGTTTGAACGGTTGCCCAGCTTGTCCTTGAGCCGTTCAAGACGAACGGCATTGCGCTGGCCGTCCGGCAGAATACGCGGCAAGAAGAAACACGATAGCCCGTCCTTAGCCTGAGCAAGCACCAGATGCGCATCGCTTTGTGGCACGGAGAAAAACCATTTATGCCCCACCAGCCGGTAAGCCTCACCGGCCCCTCGGCCAGCCAGCGGTTCCGCGCGAGTCGTGTTACTCAACACGTCAGATCCACCCTGCTTTTCAGTCATTCCCATACCGATCAGCAAACCACGTTTTTGTTCACCCGACAGCAAATGTGCGTCATAGCGATCGCTCAGCAAGGGCTTGCGACAGCCTTCAAATACTTTGGGTAAGTGCTGTAGCAGCAGTGGCGTTGCCCCAAACGTCATCGTAATCGGGCAAAGCGTGCCCGCTTCAACCTGAGCATGTTGGATAAACCGAGCCGCACGGGCAACAAAAGCGCCCTGACGAGCATCTTCTTGCCAGGCCAGGTTGTGAACCCGATTAGCAAACAGGCCTTGCATCAGCAAATGCCAGGCGGGGTGAAAACGCACGTCGTCCAGGCGCTCTCCGCTGGCGTCAAAGCGCAGCAGCTCCGGCGGATTGATGTTTGCCAGCCGGCCCAGCTCCAGAGATTCTGCAGATCCCAACTGTTGGCCGATGCTGGCCAGCAGTTCAACATCCCAGCCAGCACCTTCACGGACGACAGCTTCTCGCAACGGGATGTCTGAAAGAAAAAGATTGCTGTTGCTGAGGGGTTTGGGTTGATTAAAAACGGTGTGAGTTTGCCAGCGCATGCTGTTCCCTCCATCTGTGGCAATGCCAGTAAGTATGGACGGAGATGCGGGTTCTGCGCGGAGGGGGATCACAAACGGGGTGTTTCCACCCCATTCAGATGATGCGGCTTAACCGCGCTGACGCACGATTTCGAACAGGCAAACGCCGGTGGCAACGGACACGTTCAGAGAAGAAACGGTCCCGGCCATTGGAATGCTGACCAGCTCATCGCAGTGCTCGCGAGTCAGACGACGCATGCCTTCACCTTCTGCGCCCATAACCAGCGCCATCGGGCCAGTGAATTTGCTCTGGAACAGAGTATGGTCCGCTTCACCGGCGGTGCCGACGATCCAGACGTTCTCTTCCTGCAGCAGACGCATGGTGCGGGCCAGGTTGGTGACACGGATCAACGGCACATTCTCCGCTGCACCACAGGCAACTTTTTTTGCCGTCGCATTCAGCTGCGCGGAACGATCCTTCGGGACGATAACTGCATGCACACCGGCCGCGTCTGCGCTACGCAGGCAGGCACCAAGGTTATGCGGATCTGTTACACCGTCCAGGATCAGCAGGAACGGACGTTCGTGTTCGGCGATCAGGTCAGGCAGATCGTTTTCCTGATACTGGCGGCCCGGCTTCACGCGGGCAATGATGCCCTGGTGTACCGCGCCTTCGGCTTTCTCGTCGAGCCACTGGCGATTTGCCACCTGCACCGGGATCCCTTGTGCTTCAATAGCGTGGATCAGCGGCAACAGGCGCTTGTCTTCGCGACCTTTCAGGATAAAGACTTCCTGAAAACGCTGCGGAGCACGTTCAAGCAGGGCCTGGACGGCGTGAATGCCGTAAATAATTTCACTCATCGATATCACTCATTGCGGACGAGGGTTCGCCCGTGTTGGTTTGTTCATAATCTGTATTTTGCCCCTCATGCCGGCCCTCTCCCCTTAAGAGAGAGGGTTAGGATAAAGGTAATATCAGCTCGCCTGCTTCTTCGCGGCGCGCTTCGCCTTCGTTGCTGCGGCTATTTTACGGGTTTTGTCAGACGGCGCTTTGGCTTTCTTCGGTTTCTTTCCAGCCTTCTCTTTCTTTGCTTTCGCTCCGTCTTTCTCTTTACGGAAAGCATTGTCCGGCTCGAAGTTTACGCGCTTGCCTGCCTGACGGCGCTTAGATGGCGCACCACCCTTTCCGCCTCGCTTCGCTTTGTCTTTTGCCGTTTTACCTTCGCCACGCGGCGCACGCGAGCTTGAGATCAACGCGAAGTCGATCTTGCGCTCGTCCATGTGCACGGCTTCCACCCGAACCTCAACGCGGTCGCCCAGACGATAAGTCTGCCCGCCGGATTCGCCAATCAGGCGCTGACCAATCTGGTCAAAGCGGTAGTAGTCGTTGTCCAGCGTCGAGACGTGAACCAGGCCGTCGATAAACAAATCGTCCAGACGCACGAAGAAACCGAAGCCTGTTACGCTGGCAATAATGCCGTTGAATACCTGGCCGACCTGATCCTGCATAAAGTCGCACTTCAGCCAGTCCGCTACGTCGCGAGTCGCTTCGTCAGCGCGGCGTTCGGTCATCGAGCAGTGCTGACCCAACTGCAGCATCTCTTCCATGCTGTAGTGCCAGCCGCCCGATTCGGTGCTGTTCCCGGTATGCCCCTGCTCTTTTGCCAGTAAGTATTTAATGGCGCGGTGCAGGGACAAGTCCGGGTAGCGACGAATTGGCGAAGTAAAGTGCGCGTAGGACTGCAGCGCCAGGCCAAAGTGCCCCCGGTTTTCCGGATCGTAAATCGCCTGCTTCATCGAGCGCAGCAGCATGGTTTGCAGCATTTCGTGGTCAGGGCGATCGGCGATAGATTCCAGCAGATCGGCGTAATCACGCGGTTCTGGTTTTTGCCCGCCTGGCAACTCAAGGCCCAGCTCAGCCAGCACCGAACGGAACGCGGTGATCGCATCGTTGCTTGGGCGATCGTGATCGCGGAACAGCGCTGGCTCGTTATTCTTCTCGACAAAACGCGCCGCCGAGATGTTAGCGAGGATCATGCACTCTTCGATTAGTTTGTGTGCATCGTTACGCACGGTCTGCTCGACGCGCTCAATGCGGCGCTCGGCGTTGAAGATAAACTTCGCTTCTTCGCTTTCAAACGAGATCCCGCCGCGTTGAGCACGAGAAACTTCCAGCACTTTGTAGAGGTTATGCAGCTCTTCGATGTGCTTAACCAGCGGCGCATATTGCTCGCGCAGTTCCTGATCGCCCTGCAGCATATGCCAGACCTTGGTGTAGGTCAGGCGCGCATGGGAGCTCATCACCGCTTCATAGAATTTATAGCCCGTCAGACGCCCTGCCGCAGAGATGGTCATCTCGCAGACCATACACAGGCGGTCAACCTGCGGGTTGAGGGAACACAGGCCGTTTGAAAGCACTTCCGGCAGCATCGGTACTACCTGCGACGGGAAGTAAACTGACGTCCCGCGATTGCGAGCTTCGTTATCCAGCGCCGTAGGAGGGCGAACGTAGTAACTTACGTCGGCAATCGCGACCCACAGGCGCCAGCCACCGCCGCGTTTTTTCTCGCAGAATACGGCATCGTCAAAGTCACGCGCGTCTTCGCCGTCGATGGTCACCAGCGGCAGGGAGCGCAGATCAACACGGCCGATTTTGGCTTCTTCCGGCACTTCTTCTTTCAGTTTTGCAACCTGGGCTTCAACTTCTTTCGGCCAGACGTGCGGAATTTCGTGGGTACGCAGCGCCATATCAACGGCCATGCCGGTATCCATGTTATCGCCAAGCACTTCAACAATCTTACCGATCGCTTTGGTACGACGGGTCGGACGCTGGGTCAGCTCGACCACCACCACAAAGCCCATACGGGCGCCCATCAGCGCTTCCGGCGGGATCAGAATATCGAAGCTCAGGCGGCTGTCGTCCGGCACCACGAAACCTACGCCAGCGTCGGTAAAGTAGCGGCCAACAATCAGCCCGGTTCTTGGCTCCAGCACTCGCACAATACGCGCTTCGCGGCGGCCTTTACGGTCCGCGCCGAGCGGCTGCGCCAGCACCAGATCGCCATGCATGCACATTTTCATCTGCTCGGATGAAAGATAGAGATCGTCTTTACTCCCTTCAACGCGCAGGAAACCGAATCCGTCGCGGTGGCCGATCACTTTACCTTTCAGTAGATCCAGGCGTTCCGGCAGCGCGTAACACTGGCGGCGGGTGAAAACCAGTTGGCCATCACGCTCCATCGCACGGAGGCGGCGGCGCAAAGCTTCAAGCTGTTCTTCACCGGAGATTTTTAGTTCTTCCGCCAGCTCTTCGCGGCTGGCCGGTTTTTCACGTTTTGAGAGATGGTCGAGAATAAACTCCCGGCTTGGGATCGGGTTTTCGTATTTTTCGGCTTCTCGTTCCTGGAAAGGATCTTTTGACATTTCGGGTCCTCCGTTGTCATCCGCAGATGGAATCGTGATTATTCCACCAGCAGTAATTTGTAGAGCGGTTGGTTTTGGTCCACCAGGTCGGCCAGCGTGTGCTTGTCCAGTTCCTGAAGGAAACTCTGCACCGCCTCAGCCAAAGCCTGTTTGAGTCGGCAGGCGGGGGTGATATGACAAAACTCACTGCTACAGTTCACCAATGAGAGCGGCTCCAGCTCGCGCACCACGTCGCCAATGCGGATCGTTTCCGCTGGCTTACCAAGGCGAATGCCGCCATTTTTTCCTCGCACGGCCATAACATAGCCCGCGCGGCTGAGTTGATTGATGATTTTCACCATGTGATTACGGGACACGCCGTACACCTCTGTGACTTCAGAGATATTGGTCATTCTCCCTTCGGGAAGAGAAGCCATGTAAATCAAAGCACGTAAACCGTAATCAGTAAAACTCGTTAACTGCACATCAACCTCATGGGTGGGAGGGGAAACGCTTTGCGTAAGGCAAGTTGTACCTTAAAGCAGGTACATATTGATGATAAACCAGCCATATGGTTGCCAGCTAATTTATTTGATTGGAATGATGAATAAAGCGGCGGGAAGAAAGCGATACGGGGTGTGAAACCACACCCCGTGACATCATTATGCGTCGAACGGATCGCGCAGAATCATGGTTTCAGTACGGTCCGGGCCGGTTGAAATAATATCAATCGGTACGCCGGTGACTTCTTCAATGCGTTTGATGTAGTTCAGCGCTGCCTGCGGCAGACCGCTGCGCTCTTTCACGCCGAAAGTGGTTTCAGACCAGCCAGGCATCACTTCATAAATCGGTTCGATACCTTCCCAGTCATCCGCAGCCATTGGCGTGGTGGTCACTTCACGACCATCAGGCATACGATAGCCTACGCAGATTTTCACTTCTTTCAGGCCGTCCAGGACGTCAAGCTTGGTCAGGCAGAAGCCGGACAAGGAGTTGATCTGCACGGCACGACGCACGGCAACCGCATCCAGCCAGCCGGTACGACGGCGACGCCCGGTAGTAGCCCCGAATTCATTACCCTGTTTGCACAGGAATTCGCCGATATCATCAAACAGTTCAGTTGGGAACGGACCAGCACCCACGCGAGTGGAGTAAGCTTTGATAATACCCAGAACGTAATCCACATAGCGCGGACCAATGCCGGAGCCGGTCGCAACGCCACCTGCGGTGGTGTTAGAGGAGGTTACGTACGGATAGGTACCGTGGTCGATGTCCAGCAGCGTACCCTGAGCACCTTCGAACATGATGAAGTCGCCGCGTTGACGCGCCTGATCCAGCAGGTCAGAGACATCCACAACCATGCTGGTCAGGATGTCGGCAACCGCCATCGCATCGTCCAGCACTTTCTGGTAGTCAACGGCTTCAACTTTGTAGAAGTTCACCAGCTGGAAGTTATGGTATTCCATCACTTCTTTCAGCTTGTCTGCAAAGGTGGCTTTGTCGAACAGGTCGCCAACGCGCAGGCCACGACGGGCCACTTTGTCTTCGTAAGCAGGCCCGATACCGCGACCGGTAGTACCGATAGCTTTCGCGCCGCGAGCTTTTTCACGCGCAACGTCCAGCGCAACGTGGTAGTCAAGGATCAGCGGGCAAGCTTCTGACAGCAGCAGACGCTCACGTACTGGAATACCGCGGTCTTCCAGACCTTTCATCTCTTTCATCAGCGCAGCTGGAGACAGCACAACGCCGTTACCGATGATGCTGGTGACGTTTTCGCGAAGAATGCCTGATGGAATAAGATGAAGAACGGTTTTTTCACCGTTGATTACGAGAGTGTGACCTGCGTTGTGACCGCCCTGGTAGCGCACAACATATTTAGCCCGTTCAGTCAGAAGATCGACGATCTTTCCTTTACCTTCGTCACCCCATTGGGTGCCCAGTACGACGACGTTGTTACCCATTTTTCAAAATCACCGTTTGCTTAAAAATGGATTCTACCATCGGTTTCTCAGATGAACAGCCCTTTTAGTATACAAAATCAGTTTCTGCCGGATAAATTTCACTCAGCTACTGGCGCGACTCAACATGTAGTAGATAACGATGCCAGCAACCACAAGACCGCCGCCAAAACGGCGCAATAACGTGTCCGGTAATTGCGCCATAGCCAGAATCATTCGCCGCCAGATGCGCGGATAAAGCATCGGTCCCAGGCCTTCGAGTACCAAAACCAGCGCAAGCGCCAGCCAGATTGTTGAATTCATAATCATCCTTTACCGGCATAAAAAAAGAGCCGGTAAACCGGCTCTTAGACATTATTCAGCGATTAGCGTGAGCTATTGGCTGGCGTTTTCATGTAGCGGAAGAAGTCGCTGTCCGGGCTCAGTACCATGATGTCCTGATTAGACTGGAAGCTGGCTTCATAAGCACGCAGGCTACGGATAAAGGCGTAGAAGTCTGGATCCTGGCTAAACGCATCAGCAAACAGCTTCGCGGCTTCAGCATCACCTTCACCACGAGAGATACGCCCTTCACGCTCGGCTTCTGCCAGCGTACGGGTAACTTCGTAGTCTGCGGTTGCACGCAGCTTCTCAGCTTCTTCCTGACCCTGTGAACGGTGACGACGGGCAACCGCTTCACGCTCTGCGCGCATACGGTTGTAAATCGCCTCGGACACTTCTGTCGGCAGGTTGATCTGCTTGATACGCACATCCACCACTTCAATACCCAGCGCAGCCATACTATTCGGGTTAATCACCGGCACTTTACCGTTGGTCTCTTCAGTAATACGCGCCGCTGCGGAAGCAATGGCATCGTCAGCTGCAGGCGTTGCGACTTCATCATCGGTGCCCGCAGAACCGGAGTTCAGAGCGTCACGGACGTCCAACGTCAGGCGACCACGTGAATCGGTCACGATGTCTTTCACATCCAGACGACCAATTTCAGAACGCAGACGGTCACTGAACTTACGCTTCAACAGGACTTCTGCCTGAGAAACATCGCCGCCACCGGTGGCAAGGTAGTAACGGCTGAAGTCGCTGATGCGCCACTTGATGTAGGAGTCAACGATCAGGTCTTTTTTCTCTTTGGTTACAAAGCGATCGGCCTGGTTGTCCATCGTCTGGATACGCGCATCCAGAGTTTTCACGGTTTCAATGAACGGGATCTTGAAATGCAGACCTGGCTCATACACGACCGGTTTGTTTTCATCATCACGCAGGACTTTGCCGAAGCGTAATGTAATGCCGCGCTCGCCCTCATGCACCACAAACAGCGAGGTGTAGATCACGACCAGCACGATGATAATTACTGCCACAAAAGACTTACGCATCGTTATTCACTCCCTACGCGCTGGGTATCGTTGCGCAGTGCGTTGGCACGGCGCTGATCCATGATATCGCCACTCGAGGAGGACGAAGAGGTGCTGGCACTGCTGCTTGAGCTGGAAGCTGGCGGCAGACGCAGCAAATTGTTCGCTGCGCTGTTATCGCTCTTCGCGGCCGGCTGCTGAGCGCCGCCCTTCAACATCTGATCCAACGGCAGCACCATCAGGTTGCCACCTTTATCGTTAACCAGCACTTTACGGGTGTGGCTAAGGACTTTTTCCATGGTTTCAATATACAGACGCTCGCGAGTAATCTGCGGTGCGGCTTTATATTCTGGCAGCATCTTAGCGAAGCGAGCCACTTCCCCCTGCGCTTCCAGAACGGTTTGTGCTTTATAAGCACGCGCTTCTTCCAGAATACGCTGAGCCTGGCCGTTTGCACGCGGCTGTACTTCGTTGCTGTAAGCTTCTGCCTCACGAATGTACTGCTGTTCGTTCTCACGAGCGGCAATCGCATCATCAAAGGCGGCCTTAACTTCTTCTGGCGGACGTGCCGTCTGGAAGTTTACGTCCAGCAGCGTGATACCCATGTTGTAAGGCTTGATGGTTTCTTCAAGCTCACGTTGGGTATCGCTACGAATTACGGTACGACCCTCGGTGAGGATCTTATCCATGGTGTATTTACCGATAACGCCTCGCAGCGCGCTGTCGGTGGCCTGACGCAGGCTGTCATCCGCACTGGTCACGCTGAACAGATAGCGCTGTGGATCGGTCACGCGGTACTGCACGTTCATCTCAACGCGCACGACGTTTTCGTCAGAAGTCAGCATCACACCGGACGCCGCAAGTTCACGTACCGACTCAACGTTCACTGCCTGAACGCTGTCGATAAACGTCGGTTTCCAGTTCAGACCCGGCTCAACGAGATGGCTAAATTTACCAAAGCGGGTCACAACACCGCGTTCGGCTTCTTTAATGGTATAGAACCCGGTTGCGGCCCAGATAATGACCGCGGCTGCAGCCACAATACCGATCACTCGACCGCCAATAGGATTGCCCGGCCCCTGCGATGCATTACCACCGCCGCTGCCACCGCTTTTCCCGCCGCCAAGGCCGCCGAGTTTTTTACTCAGCTTGCGGAAGATATCATCCAGATCAGGTGGCCCCTGATCGCGCCCTCCTTTATTACCCCCAGAGTCGCCGCCAGGCTTGCTGCTTCCCCACGGGTCGCGGTCCTGTCCGTTATTACCGGGCTGATTCCACGCCATGTTTATGCTCCATATTTGTTGTGCGGTGATATCCCCCGAGGGGGAAATAGTCTTCAGGACATTTACACCCGTCATACTTCAAGCCGCAGGTGCGTTGGCTGCGCCCGCTCACCCCAGTCACATAGTTAGACTATGCCCCTGGGGACTCTCGGCCTTGTCGCTTACCTGCAACTCGAATTATTTAGGGTATATGAACCAGTCTGATGACATCTAAACGATGTAATCCGCGAGTGCCGGTTCTTGTTTACAGAGGCGACGCCAGTCCACGATAGGCATACGAACTTCTAACCCCACGCATCCGTCTTCCTCTGTCCACTCTTTTTCTATTGCCTGAAGCTGATAAAAACGGCTCCGCAAACGCCCTGCCTGAGGGGGTAAACGCAGCGTATGCTGCGCAATTTCACCAGACAAACGCTCCGTCAGAGCCTGGAAAAGCAGTGGGACACCGGCACCGGTCTGTGCGGAAAGCCAGACGCGGATCGGCACATTCTCGTCGTTCCTGTCGATACGCGGCTCAAACGCATCCAGCGCATCGATTTTATTCATGACCAACAGCGTAGGGATTTCATTCGCCTCAATCTCTTCCAGTACGGTATCGACTGCTGCAATGTTTTCCTGCATCCGGAAGTCGGCCGCGTCAATCACGTGTAACAACAGCGTGGCCTGACGTGTCTCCTGCAAAGTGGCCTTAAACGCCGCTACCAGATCGTGAGGCAGGTGACGAATAAAACCGACAGTATCTGCCAGCACGGTTTCGCCCACATCGGCGACGTCAATACGGCGCAGTGTAGGATCGAGTGTGGCAAATAGCTGATCCGCGGCATAAACATCGGCCGCGGTAATTCTATTAAATAGCGTGGATTTACCGGCGTTGGTGTAGCCCACCAATGAAATCGTCGGCACATCTGCTTTATTACGTGAACGACGTCCCTGCTCGCGCTGTTTTTCTACACGTTCTAAACGCGAAAGGATCAGCATAATACGATTGCGCAGCAGACGACGGTCCGTCTCGAGCTGGGTTTCCCCTGGACCGCGTAAACCGATCCCGCCTTTCTGGCGCTCAAGGTGAGTCCAGCCGCGAACCAGGCGCGTAGCCAAATGGCGAAGCTGGGCCAGCTCTACCTGCAATTTACCCTCATGGGTACGTGCACGTTGGGCAAAAATATCTAAAATTAACCCGGTGCGGTCGATAACACGACACTGGCACAGGGCTTCCAGGTTACGTTCCTGGGCGGGCGATAACGCATGATCAAACAGCACAACCGACGCCCCAGTGGCCTTAACGGCCTCGGCAATCTCAACGGCTTTGCCTTCGCCAACAAAATACTTTGGGTGCGGGGACTTGCGGCTACCGGTTACCACCTGCAGCGCTTCGACACCGGCTGAAGAGACCAGGGATTCAAACTCCGCCAGGTCTTCCATGTCTTTGTCTTGCGAAAAATAGATGTGAACCAGTACCGCCTGCTCACCGGCATCATAACGGTCAAACAAGCGTATAACCTCTCAAAAAGACCAGCGGGGAACGCAGCTGAACTGGTCCCCCGACCGGGAAAACAGCAAGCAACCTTATTCGGTTTCTTCGCTGTCTTGTTGCGGCGCAGAACCAGCCTGCGCGCTGCCGCCGTGATGGTAGCCGCCAGAACCGCCGGTGCCGGTGTTATTGCTATGATGAGAAACCGGACGAGACGGAACAACGGTAGAAATCGCGTGCTTATAGACCATCTGGCTGACCGTGTTTTTCAACAGGATCACGAACTGATCGAAAGACTCAATTTGACCTTGCAGCTTAATACCATTCACCAAATAAATAGAAACTGGAACACGTTCACGACGCAGTGCGTTCAAGAACGGATCTTGTAAAGATTGCCCCTTAGCCATTCTATCTTTTCCTTATATGTTTGTTGTTTGTCACTCAAGAGCGATTAGCTCTGAAAAACTGCGTAAAAATTTGCGCACGCTGACGATTCAATTGTACACATTCACCCATGCTTCGCACTAACAACCTGTAGCACTTCGCTGTATGCCTGCTCAGGTTTTTCACTGTCTAACCAGTGAACACCTTCCCAACCACGCAGCCAGGTCATCTGACGCTTAGCCAATTGACGCGTCGCGCAAATACCTCGATAAACCATTTCATCGTATGACGTTTCACCGGCCAAATAAGACCACATCTGGCGGTAGCCCACACAACGGATGGAAGGCATCTCCGTATGCAAATCTCCGCGAGCAAAAAGCGCCCGCACTTCTGCTTCAAAACCTGAAGCTAACATCTGATGAAAACGCTGCTCAATTCGCTGATGGAGCAGTTCACGGCTCGCCGGGGCGATGGCGAACTGATGCACCTGATACGGCAGAGCTTCTCCTGACGTTTGCGTCAGTTCCGTTAAAGTTTTACCCGAAATGAAAAAAACTTCCAGTGCCCGGGAAAGCCTTTGCGGATCATTTGGATGAATCCGGGCAGCGGCAACCGGATCGATTTCCTCCAGTTGACGATGCAGCGCATTCCATCCTTGCTCTGCCGCCTGTTGCTCTATTCTTGCCCTGACTTCCGGGTCCGCCGACGGAAGTGGCGAAAGCCCTTCCAGCAGCGCTTTAAAATAGAGCATAGTGCCGCCGACCAGCAGCGGAATACGCCCGGCGGCGGTAATTTCAGCCATCTCGGCCAGCGCATCGCGGCGAAAATCTGCCGCAGAGTACGCCTGAGCCGGGTCAAGCAGGTCCAGTAACCGGTGAGGCGCCTGGGCTTGCTCTTGTTCCGTTGGCTTAGCGGTACCGACATCCATTCCACGATAGATGAGGGCCGAATCTACGCTTATCAACTCTACCGGCAAAGTTTTACGCAAATTAATAGCAAGTGCCGTCTTACCTGAGGCCGTTGGCCCCATTAAAAAAATCGCCTGTGGCCTTTTTTTATCTTCAGTCATCTTTCAGGGCGTTCATCGCCGATTGTAAATCAACAGGTTGCAGTAAACCGCCGGGTGGAGATTTCACCAACTGCGGGCAAAGACGTTCAACGTCTGCCAGCAGGGTAATCGCCTGAGCCTGGCTCCACTGTTCGTGATCGCTTGCCAAATGACGAGCAATCCACAAAGCCAGCTGGCCCGCCGAAACGTCCGCCTGTTGCGCCAGGTATCCTGGCAGTTCGTGAATCAAGATTTGTAAATTTTGTTTCCGTAAAGGTAAAGGTACCGTGCGAATTGTTATCTGCCGGGCATCAGTATCAAACTCAATGCCCATTTCTTTCAAAAGCGCCTGATATTTAACCAATACGTCATGTTCTTCGCGACTGACTTTCAGCCGGAGCGGAATCAGCAGCGGCTGAGCACGCAGACCTTCACTCCCCGGCGCCAGTTGCGCCTGTTTTAGCCACCGTTCGGCCACCACCAGCGAAAGCAGCGAAAGTTTGCCCTGTCGCTCCAGCAAAGCTTTATCCGGAGGTAAAACCGTTAACACCCGGCCAAAACTTTGCGAGTGGCCCTCTAACGCAGCCGGCTCTTCAGCACGAACGGCAGGTTTTGGCTCGACGTCGGGTGTCTCAAGCAACTGATGATAAAGGGCACCCTGCTGCTTTTGATAGCCAGGCGCTGCGTGTGGCCAAAGCGGCGTGCCTCCGGCCCCGGCTGGACGGCCACCGCTGCCAGATGTAGACGAAATCTGCCTTGTCGCAGCCTCACGGGGCTCACGCGCGACGGCTGGCGTGGCAAACTGATTGCGCCCGGCGGCAACACGGTTCTCCGGCTGCCAGCGCTCAACGGGCGTTTCCGCCGTTTCTTCCAGCGCCAGGGCGTTCTCACCCTGCTGCTGAAGTACGCTGATCACGCCCTGATAAATAAAGTCATGCACCAGCCGTGACTGATGGAAACGCACCTCATGCTTCGCAGGGTGAACGTTAACGTCCACCTGATGCGGGTCGATCTCCAGATACAGCACAAAGGCTGGCTGCTGATCCACGCCAAGTTTGTCTTCACAGGCCTGGCGAATCGCATGGTTAATTAAGCGGTCGCGCATCATGCGCCCGTTAACATAACAATATTGGATCTCCGCCAGGGCCGAGGTGGTGGCAGAAGGCTCAGCAACCCAGCCACGTAGCGTCAAGTCACCGTGCTGCCACTCAATGGCCAGCGCCTGTTCAAGAAACGGCGTACCGCAAATGGCCCCCAGGCGACGCTCGCGTGGCGCACTTTCCTGTACGGCACGGTACTGGCGGATCATTTTTCCGTTGTGATTAAGCGTGATAGAAACGTCGAACCGCGCCAGCGCAATGCGGCGCACCACTTCATCAATATGATTAAATTCGGTTTTTTCGGTGCGCATGAACTTACGGCGCGCAGGCGTGTTGTAAAACAGATCGAGCACTTCGAGCGTTGTTCCAACGGGGTGCGCGGCTGGTTTGACCGTCACAGCCTGGTCACGCCCTTCGGCATAGGCCTGCCAGGCTTCATTTTGTTCTGCGGTACGCGATGTCAGGGTCAGGCGGGAAACGGAGCTGATACTTGCCAGCGCTTCGCCGCGAAACCCGAGGCTGATAATGGCCTCCAGATCGTCAAGCGAAGCAATTTTACTGGTGGCGTGGCGAGCCAGCGCCAGCGCCAGCTCTTCCTGCCTGATACCGCAGCCGTTGTCCCGAATACGAATGAGCTTCGCGCCACCACGTTCAATGTCGATATCTATGCGCGTGGCCCCGGCATCAAGGCTGTTCTCAACCAGCTCCTTTACTACCGACGCAGGGCGCTCTACAACCTCGCCAGCGGCGATCTGGTTCGCAAGCTGCGGCGGCAGAACCTGAATCGGCATGTTATCTCCTTAGTTGGTCACCGCGACCTGCTGCGGCGAACCCAGTTGGCTACGGGCAGTTTGCTCATTCGATGGAGCAGACTGCAGCGGGTGCTCGCGGAAATAGTTACGCAGCCCCTCATAAATGGCCTGAGCTATTTGCTGCTGGTAAGAGTCGCTGCCAAGCAGGCGCTCTTCGGAACTGTTGCTGATGAAGCCCGTTTCAACCAACAGAGAAGGAATATCCGGTGAACGCAGCACGCCCAGGCTCGCGTGTTCCGGGCGGCGCTTATGCAAAGAGCCTACGCGCTGTAACTGAGCCAGCACTTTGGTCGCTACATCATACCCGACGCGCTGAGAATGACCGAACTGCAAATCCAGCACAGCCTGGCTCAGGTAGGGATCGGCCTGGCTATTTGCCAGCACATCTCCCGCGCCGCCCAGCAACTCAGATTGTTTCTCGTGCTGCTCCAGCCAGCCCGCCATTTCACTGTTTGCACGGCGGTTAGAAAGCACCCAAACGGATGCGCCAGTGGCATCGCGATTCGGCGCTGCATCCGCATGAATAGACACCAGCAGGTTTGCATTCTGCTTACGCGCTACGTCTGAACGCCCCATGACCGAGATAAAGTAATCCCCATCGCGAGTCAGTACGCCGCGGAACATCGGGTCATCATTCAGCAGGGCTTTGAGCTTCCGCGCGATAGAAATAGTGACGTTCTTTTCCTGCGTACCACCAGGGCCAATCGCACCGGGATCCTGACCGCCGTGACCGGCATCAATGGCGACCACAACGGTATCCGACGGGCCGCTGTTTTTTGCACGAGCCGCCGGGCGAGTCACGGTATTAGAACCTATCGCGCCGGTGACCTGCTGAGGCTTAAAGGGATTACGGGCAGGATCTGGAACCTGAACGGGGGCAACGGGTTCAACGCGCTTAGCCACAACCGGCGGCGGTGGTGGAGGTGCATCAGCGTTGATTGTAAAGATAACGGTATAGTTGGCACCGTTTTGCTGTTTCACCGCGCGGGTTTTACCAGGCTGGGTTAAATCGACGACCAGGCGCAAAGATTGATCGTCTTTTGGCTGTCCGGCGCTAATGCTTTTCACCAGATTACTGCCGCTAAACTGCAAAGGCAGCCCGCGAATCACGCCGGTTTGTTTGATATCCAGCGCAACGCTTCGCTTATTATCCTGTGAAAAAGTGTATTCCGGGTCGCCCATAAAACTAAAAGTGATACGTGCCTGATTTTCACCGTTGGAAACCTGAATATCAGACAGCGCCGCCGCCCCCGCTTGTGCACAGCACAGCAGCAGGAATCCAGCCATCAACCAACCTTTCACGCGATAGATCATCCCGTCATCCTTGCTATTTGGCTAACCGCGCCAGTAACGCTTCACCAGATGAGGAAACGGCGGCAATGCGCGCTTCGCGACCTTGCGCCTCGTAGCTCAGGTGAATTTCGACATCCGGGTCCGGGAGAACACCTGTCCCCTGCTGCGGCCATTCCACCAGGCAAATTGCGTCGTTGGTGAAGTAGTCACGGATCCCCATAAATTCAAGCTCTTCGGGGTCTGCCAGACGATACAAGTCAAAGTGATAAACCATTAGGTTATCAAGCTGATATGGCTCAACCAATGTATAGGTTGGGCTTTTAACGTTGCCCTTGTGCCCCAGGGCCTGTAAAAAACCACGGCTAAAGGTGGTTTTGCCCGCGCCGAGGTCGCCATAAAGGTAAATCACCGTCGCGCCCTCACAGGCCTGTGCCAGGCGTTCGCCCAACGCTAAGGTTGCCGCTTCTTCAGGTAATGCAATAACTCGATTCATCATGGCTTCAGGTATTCAAATCCGGGTTAACAAACAGGTAAAGCGTTGAAAGCAGGTCGCTTGCCAGCATGCCGCGCATGCCTCGCTGGCGAGCTAAAACATCAGCCGCCGCGCCGTGGGCCACGCAGCCTGCACAGGCAGCATCATAAGGGGTAAGCTTCTGTGCCAGCAATGCGGCAATGATCCCCGACAGCACATCCCCCATTCCACCGCTTCCCATCCCGGCATTGCCAACGTCGATAACGCCCAGCCGATCGTGGCTGGCAACCAGCGTGCCGGCACCTTTTAAGACCACGGTTCCGCCATAACGTTTGACCAAACGCCTTACTGCAAGTAAGCGGTCACTCTCAATTTGTGACACAGCGCAATTTAGCAGCCGTGCCGCTTCGCCGGGATGAGGCGTAATCACGCGATTCTGACGTTTATCCGGGTTGATTGCCAGAAGGTTAAGCGCGTCCGCATCCCAAAGCATCGGTTTACGGCTGTTTTCGACTTTCTGCAGCGCTTTCTTGCCCCATTCCTGCTGCCCAAGCCCCGGCCCAATGGCCACCACATCCGCCCATTCCAGAGCCCCATCAAGCGATTGTGGCGTCAGCTCATGAACCATTAATTCAGGGCAAGCAGTAAGCAGTGGCGCAACGTTTTCAGCACGAGTAAGTACCCGGACAAGACCAGCGCCTGCACGAAGCGAAGCTTCGCCGGCCATACGAATGGCTCCGGCAGTGCCGCTGTCGCCACCAATCAGTACCAGCCGCCCGTTATCCCCTTTATGCGAAGTCGGCCGCCTCGGTTTAATCCACCCGGCAAGCTGCTGAACATCAAACCGGGAAATGGGCGCGATCTGCCTTTCGAGCCAGGGTTCAAGCCCCAGAGCGGCATAGTGCAACCTGCCAACCACATCTCGCGCCTTCCCTGTGAGTAAACCTGGTTTAAGTGCGATAAACGTCACCGTATCCGCCGCCTGAACCACCGTCCCGGGCACAGCACCCGTTTCTGCCAGCAGACCAGAAGGAATATCCAACGCAACAACCGGTGCAGGGTGATCATTCATCTGCTTGATAAGCTGCGCGATATTTTCGCGCGGCGCGCTGTTTAAGCCAATGCCCAGCAAGGCATCGACAATTAAATCAACGTCAGCAGGCCAGACGTGTTCAAGGCTATATGGAACGCCGCCCGCATTAAGCCACGCTTCACGCGCCTGAGCGGCTTCTTCGGGTAAGGGCTTATCGCTTTCTACCGCCAGCAACGTTGTCTGAAAACCAGCCGCCTGCGCCAGCCGGGCAACGACATAGCCGTCCCCGCCGTTATTTCCGTGCCCACAGACAATCAGCCAGTGGCGAGCGTCAGGATAGCGCGTGCGGGCAATCTGAAATGCCGCTTCACCGGCACGCTGCATCAGTTCATAAAGCGTAATACCCAGGCTATCGGCTGCGTCTTTTTCAGCATTACGCAGCCAGTCTGCCGGCCAGACCGAATGTGGTATACTTTTGACGTACTTTTTCAGGTTATGGTCCGTCATGTCACAGCCCCTCGATTACAATCAGTTAGCGCAAAGCATTAAACAATGGGGCAAAGATCTTGGCTTCCAGCAGGTCGGTATTACCGATACCGATCTCACCGCCAGCGAGCCGCAGCTGCAGGAATGGCTCGACAAGCAATATCACGGTGAAATGGACTGGATGGCCCGGCACGGCATGATGCGCGCGCGCCCGCACGAACTGGTGCCCGGTACGCTTAGGGTCATTAGCGTTCGCATGAATTACCTTCCAACCAACGCCGCCTTCGCCTCAACGCTGAAAAACCCGCAGCTAGGTTACGTCAGCCGCTACGCGCTGGGCCGTGATTACCATAAAGTCTTGCGTAACCGCTTAAAAAAGCTGGGGGAAATGATTCAGTCCCACTGCTCCACGCTGAATTTTAGACCTTTTGTCGACTCCGCGCCGCTTCTTGAGCGCCCACTGGCCGAAAAAGCCGGGCTGGGCTGGACAGGTAAGCACTCACTTATCCTTAATCGCGAGTCGGGTTCGTTCTTCTTCCTCGGCGAATTGCTGGTCGACATTCCGCTGCCGATTGATTCCCCGGTTGAGGAAGGCTGTGGCCGCTGCGTAGCCTGCATGACCATTTGCCCGACCAACGCCATCGTCGAGCCCTACACGGTGGACGCAAGACGGTGTATTTCCTATCTGACCATAGAACTTGAAGGCGCAATCCCGGAAGAATTACGGCCGCTTATCGGCAACCGCATCTACGGCTGCGATGACTGCCAGCTAATCTGCCCGTGGAACCGCTACTCGCAGCTTAGCGAAGAAGATGACTTCAGCCCTCGTAAGGCACTCCATTCTCCGCCGTTGATCGAGCTGTTTGCCTGGAGTGAGCAGCACTTCCTGCGCGTGACCGAAGGCTCAGCGATCCGTCGCATCGGCCACCTTCGCTGGCTGCGTAATATCGCCGTTGCGCTGGGCAATGCTCCCTGGAATGAGGCGAACCTCGTCGCGCTTGAACAGAGGCAAGGTGAGCACCCACTTCTGGATGAGCACATTGAATGGGCGATTGCGCAACAATTAGCCAGACGAAGCGAGCAGGCCGTTGAGGTTCAGTTACCGAAGAAACAGCGTTTGGTGAGGGTGATTGAGAAAGGGCTTCCGCGCGACGCGTGATATGTCCACAGCGTGTGCATAACATTCAAAAACACGTTGTCATTCAAGTGTCAAAATTTCTGCAAGCATTACATTAATATTTCGACACTAAATTAAGTTCTTAATTATCAATGCATTAAAATATTGGTGTAATAAATATTACATTTGTAGAAGACGCGAGGAACGACAGAAGGCTGTGGATAAGTCTGTTCATAGTTGTATTGCAAGATAGCAAAATATCACCTACAGCGCTTGCTGCACGTTGTGGATAATTTATGCTTGAAAGGAAAATTTGGAGCGGGAAACGAGACTCGAACTCGCGACCCCGACCTTGGCAAGGTCGTGCTCTACCAACTGAGCTATTCCCGCTTGGGTGGTGCGTGGCTGTAAAAGCCAATCAAATTTTGGAGCGGGAAACGAGACTCGAACTCGCGACCCCGACCTTGGCAAGGTCGTGCTCTACCAACTGAGCTATTCCCGCTTGGGTGGTGCATGGCTGTAAAAGCCAAATCAAATTTTGGAGCGGGAAACGAGACTCGAACTCGCGACCCCGACCTTGGCAAGGTCGTGCTCTACCAACTGAGCTATTCCCGCTCTGTGTAACGCTGCAAATTCTGCATCGGTACGGGAGGCGCATTATACGAGAATTCGTTTTTGTCGCAAGCCCTCAAACGTTTTTTTTCGCGATTTTTGTCTGACTGCTGGTTAAATCGCCATGATGATTATTTTATCGTCTGCTTTGGTTATTTTCCCCTCGCCTTTCGGCAAGGGGACTGTTTTTAAAGCTTAATAAAATTCTCACGATAGTAAGCCAGCTCCGCTACCGACTCGCGAATATCGTCCATCGCCTGGTGGGTTCCCTGTTTTTTAAAGCCTGGCAAAATTTCCGGCTTCCAGCGGCGCGCCAGCTCCTTCAGCGTGCTCACGTCGAGGTAACGGTAATGGAAGTAGGCTTCCAGCTCAGGCATATATTTAAACAGGAAGCGACGATCCTGCCCGATGCTGTTCCCGCAAATTGGGGAAGTATTCGCAGGCACCCACTGCTTCAGGAACGCCAGCGTCGCCAGCTCCGCAGCACGGTCATCAAGCGGACTTGCTTTCACCCGTTCAACCAGCCCGCTTGCGGTATGGGTGCGAACGTTCCAGTCATCCATTAGCGCTAGCTGTGCATCAGACTGATGTACCGCGATGGTTGGCCCTTCTGCCAGAATGTTCAGGTTGGCATCAGTCACCAGGGTAGCAATCTCAATAATGCGATCCCGCTCGGGATCCAGACCGGTCATTTCTAAATCAATCCAAATCAGATTGTTTTCGTTTCCACTCATGCTATTTTCCACCCTTCTTGTGCGTCGCCCACCCTTGACGATGGGTTAATTCGTATAAAATAGTGTGTATCATAGAGGTTTTGCCCCCCAGGGGCGACCAGGAGCCAGTACGCTTGAGCAAAAATAAACTCTCCAAAGGACAGCAGCGCCGCGTCAACGCGAACCACCAGCGTCGTCTGACAAAAACCGTGGAGAAAGCCGACTATGACGATGCCCAGTTTGGTGAACCGCGCGAAGGCACGGTCATCAGCCGCTTTGGCCAGCATGCGGACGTCGAGTCGCATGAAGGCACGGTACATCGCTGCAACATTCGTCGCACCATTCGTTCGCTGGTTACCGGCGACAAGGTAGTCTGGCGCCTGGCGAAAGAGGCCGCCGAAGGCGTCTCGAAAAAAGGGATTGTGGAGGCCGTGCATGAGCGTACCTCCGTTCTGACCCGCCCGGACTTTTACGACGGCGTAAAACCGATTGCGGCAAACATTGACCAAATCATTATCGTTTCGGCCATTCTGCCGGAGCTGTCGTTGAATATTATCGACCGCTATCTTGTTGCCTGCGAAACCCTCGACGTTGAGCCGCTGCTGGTGCTGAACAAAACCGATCTGCTGGACGATGAAGGCCGGGCCTTCGTTAACGAGCAGATGGATATCTATCGCAAAATTGGCTATCGCGTGCTGATGGTTTCCAGCTATAAAGCAGAAGGGCTTAAAGAGCTTGAAGCCGAGCTCGTGGGCCGCATCAGCATCTTTGCGGGCCAGTCCGGTGTGGGTAAATCAAGCCTGCTGAATCACCTGTTAGGCTTCACCGATAAACAAATTCTGGTGAATGACGTTTCCGACGTCTCCGGGCTTGGCCAGCACACCACCACGGCTTCCCGCCTGTATCACTTCCCGGGCGGCGGCGATGTCATTGACTCCCCCGGCGTGCGTGAATTTGGCCTCTGGCACCTCGAGCCTGAACAAATCACCCAAGGGTTTGTCGAATTCCATGATTACTTAGGCCGTTGTAAATACCGCGACTGCCGCCACGACAATGACCCAGGCTGTGCCCTGCGAGAAGCCGTGGAACAAGGCCAGATCGCTGAAACACGTTTCGAAAACTACCACCGCATTCTGGAAAGCATGGCGCAGGTAAAAACGCGTAAAAGCTTTTCTGATACTGACAACTGACAATTAAGCTGGGCGCCGCTAGAATCGCCCCTTTTCTGTATCGGCCCACATGCAGGGCATTTAGCCAGGAGGCTATTTTGTTAGACAACATTAAACTTTCGCTGCAGTACATTCTGCCAAAACTGTGGCTGACTCGCCTGGCGGGCTGGGGCGCGAGCAAACGTGCTTGCTGGCTGACCAAACTGGTCATCGATCTGTTCGTCAAATACTACAAAGTCGACATGAATGAGGCGCAAAAGCCGGACACCGCCGCTTACCGCACCTTCAATGACTTTTTTGTGCGTCCACTGCGCGATGACGTACGCCCGGTAAATACCGATCCTAACGTGCTGGTGATGCCTGCCGACGGTGTGATAAGCCAGTTGGGCCGCATCGAAGAAGATAAAATCCTGCAGGCAAAAGGCCATAACTACAGCCTGGAAGCGCTGCTGGCAGGTAACTATCTGATGGCCGACCTGTTCCGCAACGGCAGCTTCGTCACAACTTATCTTTCACCTCGCGACTACCACCGCGTGCACATGCCGTGTAACGGCATTCTGCGTGAAATGATCTATGTTCCGGGTGACCTTTTCTCCGTCAATCACCTGACGGCGCAAAACGTCCCGAACCTGTTTGCCCGTAATGAACGCGTGATCTGCCTGTTCGACACCGAGTTTGGCCCAATGGCGCAAATTCTGGTTGGTGCTACCATTGTTGGCAGCATTGAAACTGTCTGGGCTGGCACCATTACGCCACCACGTGAAGGCGTGATTAAACGCTGGACATGGCCTGCAGGCGAAAGTGAAGGTGCCGTTGCACTGCTTAAGGGCCAGGAAATGGGTCGCTTCAAGCTGGGCTCCACGGTGATTAACCTCTTTGCGCCGGGTAAAGTAAACCTGGCAGAGCAGCTGAAAAACCTGTCCGTCACCAAAATCGGCGAAGTGCTGGCAGTCTCAAGCGAACCCGTCATTGAGCCTGAAGTTCCGGTGAGCGAAATTCCTGCCGAGGTGCTGGACACCAAAGCAGACGAACCCGAAGCGCCAAAAACCGCAGAATAACGTCTAAAATCAGGCGACCGGTCACCCCGGAGCCTGCAAGCTCACAGCACTTAACCACGAAAATCAACCCATTGATTTTCTGCTAAAACATCCAAGAGGGAGACATGGTTTTCCCTCTTTTCCAGCAACGTTATAGGTAACTGACGTGCGCCTGATTATCACTTTCCTGATGGCCTGGTGCCTCAGCCTGGGGGCATACGCAGCGACAGCTCCCGATGCAAAACAAATCTCGCAGGAACTGGAGCAGGCTAAGGCCGCCAAAAACACGCCTAACCAGGCGGAAATTGTAGAAGCACTCCAGTCGGCACTGAATGCGCTGGACGAGCGTAAAGCCTCGCTCGAACGCGCCGAACAATACCAACAAGTCATTGATAATTTCCCTAAACTGTCGCAAACCCTGCGTAAGCAACTGACCAACCTGCGCGATGAACCCGAGGAAGTTTCCCCGGGCATGAGCAGCGACGCGCTGAACCAGGAGATCCTGCAGGTCAGCAGCCAGCTTCTGGACAAAAGCCGCCTTGCTCAGCAGGAACAGGAAAGAACCCGGGATATCAGCGATTCGTTAAGCCAGCTCCCTCAGCAGCAAACGGATGCGCGCCGCCAGCTTAACGACATCGAGCGCCGCGCCGGTGCCCAACAAAGCGGCAGTACCCCGCTCGCCCAGGCCCAGCACTTCCTGCTGCAGGCCGAATCCGCACGCCTGAAAGCGCAGGTTGATGAACTCGAACTGGCGCAGCTTTCCGCTAACAACCGCCAGGAGCTTTCGCGCATGCGCGCCGAACTGGCGCAAAAGCAAAGCACCCAATTGGATGCCTATCTCCAGGCGTTGAGAAATCAGCTCAATAGCCAGCGCCAACGTGAGGCGGAACAGGCGCTGGAAAGCACCGAACTGCTGGCGGAAACCAGCGCTAACCTGCCGCCGGAAATCGTCGAGCAGTTCAAAAATAACCGCGAGCTTTCCCAGGCACTCAATCAGCAAGCTCAGCGTATGGATCTGGTCGCCTCTCAGCAGCGTCAGGCCAATAACCAGACGCTGGAGGTCCGCCAGGCGCTGAATACGCTCCGCGAACAGTCCCAGTGGCTCGGCGTTTCCAACGTGCTGGGTGAAGCGCTTCGTGCCCAGGTCGCCCGGCTACCGGACATGCCCAAACCGCAGCAGCTGGATACCGAGCTGGCTCAGCTGCGCGTAGAGCGCCTGCACTATGAAGATTTGCTCAATAAGCATGCTCAACTGCGACAGGTTCGCCAGGCAGACGGCAGCCCGTTAACGCCGGAACAAAATAAGATCCTGCAGGCCCAGCTTCGCACCCAGCGAGAGCTGCTGAATTCGCTGTTGCAGGGCGGCGATACCCTGATCCTTGAACTCACCAAGCTGAAAGTGGCCAACAGCCAACTGGAAGATGCCCTGAAAGAGGTGAACGAGGCGACCCACCGCTACCTTTTCTGGACATCGGACGTCAGCCCGATAGGCATCAGTTGGCCGCTGGAAATCGTCCAGGATTTGCGGCGTCTGGTGTCGCTGGATACCTTTAGCCAGTTGGGCAAGGCCGCGATCATGATGGTGACCAGCAAAGAGACGCTGCTGCCGCTCTTTGGCGCGCTGATTCTGGTCGGGTTTAGCATTAGCTCGCGCCGACACTTCACCGCCTTCCTGGAACGTTCGAGCGCCAAAGTCGGCAAAGTGACCCAGGATCACTTCCGCCTGACGCTACGCACCGTGTTCTGGTCGATTCTGGTCGCCTCTCCGCTCCCCGTGCTGTGGGCGACGCTCGGCTATGGTTTGCAGGAGGCATGGCCTTACCCTATCGCAGTGGCGATTGGCGACGGTGTTACCGCCACGGTTCCCCTGCTTTGGGGGGTGATGATCTGTGCGACCTTCGCCCGCCCTACCGGGCTGTTTGTGGTGCATTTCGGCTGGCCGCGCGAGCGCGTAGGCCGGGCCATGCGCTACTACATCATGAGCATCGGCCTGATTGTGCCGCTGATCATGGCGCTGATTATGTTCGATAACCTCAACGACAGAGAGTTTTCTGCCTCGCTGGGCAGGCTTTGCTTCATCATGATTTGCGGCGCGCTGGCTATCGTGACGCTTAGCCTTAAGCGCGCCGGGCTGCCGCTCTACCTCGACAAACAGGGCAATGGCGACAACATCGTCAATACCATCCTGTGGAACCTGCTGCTCTGCGCGCCGCTGATGGCCATTCTGGCGGCTGTCGTCGGCTATCTGGCGACGGCTCAGGCGCTACTGGCGCGTCTGGAAACCTCCGTGGCTATCTGGTTCCTGCTGCTGGTGATTTATCACATTATTCGCCGCTGGATGCTGATTCAGCGCCGCCGCCTGGCCTTTGACCGCGCCAAACACCGTCGGGCTGAAATCCTTGCTCAGCGAGCGCGTGGCGAAGAAGAGACGGCGCATGCCAACAGCACTGAAGGATCGGCCGAAACCGTGGACGAACCGGAAGTCGATCTGGATACCATCAGCGCCCAGTCCCTGCGCCTGGTTCGCTCGATTTTGACGCTGATCGCCCTGCTGTCGGTGATCGTTCTGTGGTCGGAAATCCACTCGGCGTTTGGCTTCCTCGGTAACATCACGCTGTGGGATGTCACCTCCACGGTTCAGGGTGTGGAAAGCATCGAGCCGATAACGCTTGGCGCGGTACTGATTGCCATTCTGGTGCTGATTATTACCACCCAGTTGGTGCGTAACCTGCCCGCGCTGCTGGAGCTGGCGATTCTCCAGCACCTGAACTTAACCCCCGGCACCGGCTATGCGATCACAACCATCACGAAGTACCTGCTGCTGCTGATCGGCGGGCTGGTTGGCTTCTCGATGGTGGGGATTGAGTGGTCCAAACTGCAGTGGCTGGTGGCGGCGCTCAGCGTAGGCTTAGGTTTCGGTTTACAGCAAATCTTTGCCAACTTCGTCTCCGGCCTGATTATTCTGTTCGAGAAGCCGATACGCATCGGCGACACGGTCACCATCCGCGATCTGACGGGCACCATCACGCGAATTAACACCCGCGCGACAACCATCAGCGACTGGGACCGCAAAGAAATAATCGTGCCGAATCAGGCCTTTATTACCGAACAGTTCATCAACTGGTCGCTTTCGGACTCGGTCACGCGCGTGGTGCTCACGATTCCTGCTCCGTCAGAAGCAAATACGGAAGAGGTCACCCAGGTCCTGCTGGAAGCCGCACATCGCTGCACGCTGGTGCTCGATACGCCAGCGCCAGAAGCCTTCCTGGTTGATCTCCAGCAAGGTATCCAGATGTTCGAACTGCGTATTCACGCGGCGGAAATGGGCCATCGAATGCCGCTGCGCCACGAAATCCACCAGCTGATTCTGCAGGGCTTCCGCGAGCACAACATCGAGATGCCGTTCCCACCGTTCCAGATGCGTCTGGAGAGCCTCGGCGGGCAACGTAGCAGTAAGACGATTAAATCCGCGGGCAGAGCCGCCAGAACGCCTGGCAGCCTGTAATTTCAAGGAAGGGCAAAACGCGTTGGCAAAAAACCAACGCGTTTTTTTATTTCAGCAGTTTAGGCAGTTCACGCAGGCACCAGGCTTTGGCCTCGCCCATGCTGTCGCGCCGCCACGCCATGATGATATCAATCTCGTTGGTATATTCCGGGCTAACCACCCGCAGGCGGCCTTCGGCAATATCCTGCTCAACCAGCGGATACGGCATCGTCGCCACGCCAAGCCCGGCCAGCAGCGCCAGCCGCTTCTCTTCGATAGAGCTCACCGTCAGGCGCGGCTGTTTATCCAACAGACGCACCGTTAACACCGGCCTTTCACGGGCGGTATCGGCCACCGCCACGCCACGATACTTCACGCGGGTCACCTCAGAAAGAGGCTCCGGCTCCTGATGAATCGGGTGATCCGGCGCGGCAACATAAACGCTCATCACTTTGTAAAGCTTGCGGGAGTTAATCTCCGAGGAACTGCGGAAGTGCATATCCGGCGCGATAACAATATCCGCCCTGCCCTGCTCCAGGCGCTCCCAGGCCCCGGCCAGCACTTCGGTGAAAATAGATAATTGGGTGTCAGCTTTATCGGCCAGCTTATCCACCAGCGGGAACAGTTTTTCCGTCGGCACCAGCGCTTCGGTGACGATGGTCAGGTTTGCCTCCCAGCCCCGCGCCAACGCGTCCGCGTCAGTGGTCAACTTATCCGCCGCTTCGAGCAGCACGCGCCCTCGTTCCAGCAGCATACGCCCCACGTTGGTAAATTTGGTGCGGTGGCCCGATCGGTCAAACAGCACCACATCTAACTCTTCTTCCAGTTTTTGCATGGTGTAGCTGAGCGCGGACGGTACACGTCCCAGCTCGTCGGCCGCAGCGGCAAAGCTCCCGCGCCTGTCGATCGCATCCATGACCCTTAACGCTTCCAGCGTCAACGCCCTTTCTTTCGCCATTTCGTTCTCATTCAGGAAATTTGAACATACCGAGCAGATTAACTGGCTAACAATGCAGCGTCCAGACCCTTAACATGGGTTTAGTGTAAAGAGAGGTCAAGAATTATGATTACGACAAGAACAGCCAAACAGTGTGGTAAAGCTGACTACGGATGGCTGCAGGCTCGCTACACCTTTTCTTTTGGACACTACTTCGACCCGAAACTGCTGGGCTACGCCTCTCTGCGCGTGCTCAACCAGGAAGTTCTGGCCCCTGGAGCCTCGTTTCAACCGCGCGGCTACCCGAAAGTAGACATCCTCAACCTGATTCTGGAAGGGGAAGCGGAATACCGCGACAGCGAAGGCAACCATATCCAGGCCAGCGCCGGTGAGGTCCTGCTGCTTTCCACCCAGCCGGGGATCAGCTATAGCGAGCACAACCTCAGTAAAGAGAAATCGCTGACGCGTATGCAGCTGTGGCTGGATGCCTGCCCGGATCGTGAAAATCCGCTGGTACAAAAGATCCCGTTAGCGGGAACATCTCATCAGCTGATTGCCTCGCCGGATGGCAGCAATCACAGCCTGCAGCTCCGCCAGCAGGTGTGGATCCACCATATTGAGATGCAAAAGGGCGAGCAGCTAAGCTTCCAGCTTCATGGCCCACGGGCCTATCTGCAGTCAATTCACGGCACGGTGCATGCGGTGACGCCATCAGAAGAGAAAGAAGCGCTCACATGCGGCGATGGCGCGTTTATTCGTGATGAGGCGAATATCACCCTGGTCGCCGATACGCCGCTGCGCGGCCTGCTGATCGACTTACCGGTCTAACCTACCGCCTGCCTCTTTCGTCCTGAAAGGGGCAGCATCCTTCTATCCCTGGGTATTTCTCCGCAAAATTCATTCTGTAGAAAACCGCCTCATCCAGGACACAAGCCGCATACGGCCAAATATTGCCATGCCTACGAATAACATCCCCCGATATATTCTCGTTGGTTTTGGTGCTTTATTACTTTGATTAATGCTCACCTGCATGGTCGGTGCAACCGCTAACTCATTCAAATATTTCGATAAATCATCATTCAATCTTGCAATCAGCGCGCGCGTAGACTACCAGTTCCGCTTCTGTAAAAGCCCCATATAGTAAGTAAATATTTAAGGGCTGCGTTTCCTCTAGCCCTTACTATTTATCATGACTTAAATAATAACCTAATATTTATAATGAGTTACGAATACCTGGTGTGAGTTTTACTCTTCCCATACCAAAGTTAAGGGTTCAGTATACCTGAGAGCGCTCTTTTATTAGGATAAAGCGATAAATTACCTTTTATATTCTGCAAATATTAGCCTTGTTGAAGTAGGAACAGCAGGCAAAGAATGAGTAAACTCGCACCACACTGGGAACATTCCCAACACTTGCCACTTTTTAAAACCAGTATCTGAACGTTTACACAATTCATTATTTCAAAGTCCTAAAATGGATATTAATGCTCGTCCGGTTATTAAAAATTAAACTTTAAAAACAAAATAAGAATGTGTGATAACGCTCACCAACTGGAACGTTCCCACTTTACGAAAAAAAAAGGAGATGTTTAAGATTGGCCTCTCTTTTGAACCACTCTGGAAAGCCAACAAACATCAATAAAAAAATTAAAAACTGATAATTACAAAATCAGAAAAATGCCAGATAAAGCGAGCCGAAAAATTAAATAAAACCGGTAATCGCTCTCGACCTAAAAAGAAAAAATATAATACTGATAAACGCCAAAGCGTTTACCTATCCCGCAAGCTTATTCTTGCAGGCACTTTGATACATACAGCACTTGAAAGTCAGCACCGGCACGGCTGCTGACGATGTTTTCTGATTTTGCCGGTTCCGAATGGCTTCGGGCGTTATCGAAAGCTCAGTCATTCAGGATGTATCAATTGCTTACAACAAATAAGCGTAGCAGTTTCGCTTCAAAGGGGTAGTCGCCATGGATGTTTATGGTCAAAGATATGCCATGTTTATCTCTTTTGATGCTGTTGCCGTCTCGGGTATTACGGTAGAAGCATTAAAAGTCTCACAAAGCCTTAAACAAAAAGGCATCAACTCTTATCTCGATCTTGGGTACGATATTAAGGTTGACAAAGGCAATTTTAATAAGCCTTACGATCATGAGCCCGAAATTTATCGCGATGCTTTTACCTTAACGCGCATCAGTGGGATTACATCTGTACCTCATTACTCCCCAGAGTTTATTGAAAAAGCACACGCCGTACTTATCAGCGAAAGGCTTTCTGTTTCATTTGAAGAAAAAGCAGAAATAATCCGCGCCGTTGAATATTCCGCCCAAAGTCTGGCCGAAAGAATTTTACTTCAATGGGAACAGCTTCGAATTTGCACCGTGATTGTCGAAAACGGTACGCTGCCAGAGAATATAATTTATACCCGCGCACTTTATCTCGCTATAGAACAATACGGCCACCGTCACCAGTTAGGAAATTTTGTTATCTGGCGCGATCACGACCTCATGTGGAACAGCGAGAAAAATATCATGAAGTATGGTTTACCGCCGTACAACCATGCCATTAAACCGGTCAAATCCCCTTTTATTAGCTACGTAACGCTGAATAACGATCTCAAAGAAAAGCTGGAACACTGGTGCCAGCGGGAAGTCGATATTCACGTAGTAAAAAATACCTACAGCTTTACCGGCCAACAGGCGCTGAAAAACATCCGGTCATCCCTGGATATTTCCGCCGATGACATAGTTATTGCCCGAACGACGCGCATCATTCCACAGAAGCGCCTGGACCGTGACGTACTGCTGGTACAGCGCCTTAACCACCTGTTCAGAAAGCACAATATTGATAAAACCGTCTGGCTTTTGATCGCCGGTGATACCCGTGAGCACGCCACGCATGCAGGCGAGCTGGAGCAACTGGCACAGGAGCTGGACATTACGCCCTATGTGAAGTTTCTTGGCCCGCTGCACCATAACTTCATGCCCAAAAGCCTGGGAAAAATCACCATCGAGGATCTCTACCATTCCTGTGACCTGGTGTCGTTCCTGACCTCATGGGACTACGACAGCTACGGTAACCCCATTGGGGAGGCGATCAGCAGCCAGCGCTGCTACATCACCACCCGCTACGAATATTATCCGGAAGTCTACGGCCAGCACGGCTTTGAAGCCCCAGTGATGCCTATTTCTGACGGACAAGACGGCCTGCCTGACGAAGCCTTCATCAACGAAGTTTTTTTACTGCTTACCAATAAACCTGAGATGGAGCGTATAGCCGCGAAGAACTTCGCCATCGGCAAAAACATCCTTTCTAACAACGTGATGGACATTCTGAATATCACCGCCCCAGGAGTAGATATGCGCGATAACATTTTCGTCTCGGTAGTGCTGCCTGTTTACAATGAAAGCGACCGAATTGATGAAGTTTTAGCCTCATTATTTGGCCAACAAACGCATGGCCGATTGGTAACCCATGACGCTTATGAAGTGATCATCGTGGATAACAACTCCCGCGATGATTCCGTGGCCAAGATAAACCGCTTCAAAGAAAAACATCCGGCGATGGATGTGCACATTATTCAGGAGAAGATTCAGGGTGTCTCTTCGGCCCGTAAATGCGGTATGGATTACGCCGCCCTGCGCTCAAGGGCACGTGATGCCCGCTTGGGCAAAAGCAATAAACACTATATTGTCTCCGCCGATGCCGACTGCACCGTGGATCCTTACTGGCTGCATACCCTGATAGAAAAAATGATTGCCGACGACGGCGATCTCGGGACCTGCAATTACTATTACGACCGCGAAGCATTCCAGCAGCGCCCCAACCTCTTCCGTGAAATTCAAAAAACCCTACGCTGCCGCGACGTGTCGTTCTCGCTGTTCGGCGGCTTCCCGGATGGAAAAGGCTTCGCCGTGGAGCGTGGCCTGTACGAAAAAATTGGCGGCATCGAGATCTTCTACCAGCTGGAAAAAGGCCGCTTCGTAGAACACCTTTCCGACGACTGGGATTTCGGCATCAAGATCATCGCCTGCGGCGGCAAGCCGGTTTACGCCAAAGAATCCTTTGTGGAAATCAACAGCCGCCGCGTGGACACCATTATTGACGATGTTATCAGCGGCATCGCCTACGGCAGCGACGGCATCATCATCATGAAAGATGTGCGCCCGGACGTCTCAATCCAAAAAAACACGCTGATTGACCTCACCGAAGAGCAGGCCCGGCAGGGTTGGGAATACTCCATCAAAGACTACATCCCGAAAAACATCGTGCTTCCAGCCTTGCTGAATCCGCACATCTTGCTGGAGAACGAGCGGGTACGTGCCTTTTTCTCCCCGCAGGTTGCAGAGCGGCTTTACCAGCGCATTCACGCCATTAAGCATGAAATGAGCATCATCGACTTTAAGCCGATCCATAGCTACAAAACGCCAGCCTACCGGCTCTATTTCGAGTTCCGCCACGAGATATTCACCGCGCTGCGCAACGCCGTCGGGGAGGACATTGGCTTTGCACCGCCGCTTCCGGCCTGCTTTGACAGCGTCGCGGAAAAAGATTTCGAACGCTTTGTCTGGTACTTCTGTGAAGATCGCGAGTCCGGTGAAGCCCACAACTACTTTGCCAACGGAGGTGTTTTCTGATGAATACCGAAGCTCTCGCATCCTTAAAAGATCTCGACCCGGCCTATCCGGTTCCGGCAGTTTACGGCTTCCTCTCCCAGCCTGAGAACGAGGCTTTTCTGGACTACGTCCATAAAGATCCTTTTGGCTGCCATGTTTTTCCCGGTGACATTGAGCACTACCCGCTGGCGTCGTTCTTTGCCGATATGGAGCACGACATTCGGGCCGCGAAACAGATCCATCTGTGGGCCTATATCCCCACCTGCCGCTACCGCTGCCACTTCTGCCAGTATCCAACGGTGATTCTCAACCCGAAATCGCCTTCGGCGGAAGGCGTCTTCCGGGATCTGGTGGACTACAACATCAAAGAAGCGAAGATGTGGCTGGAAAAAGTACCGAGCCTGTCAAAAGCGGAAATTGGAGAATTCAATATCTTTGGCGGCACGCCTTCCCTGCTCCCGGAGCCGGAACTGCGTCGGTTGATGGACTTCTATTACACCCACTTTAACTTCTCGGCGGCAACGCTTCGCTTTGAAGGCGAACCAGGGACATTAAACCGCGAATACATCGGCATTCTGAAAGAGCTGGGCTTCAGCAAAATCAGCTTCGGCACCCAATCTTTTAACGACGCCATTATTGCCGCCTGTGGCCGCCAGCACACCGCCGACGAGTGTGAAGAAACCATCCGCAGCGCGCGGGAACAGGGCATTGACTGGGTCAGCGTCGATCTTATCTACGGCATGCTGGGTCAAACCGTGGATGACGTGAAGTACGACATGGAGCGCACTCTGGAGCTGGATCTCTCCCACGTCGTCTGCACCAAGCTGCACATGGAAGAGTTCATGAAAACGCGCACCGGCGTATCCGGCGAACGTGAAAGCCTGTGGCAGAAAAAAGGGCTGATCAACATGAACAACATGACGTTCCCTGGGCTGGGCAAGCAATATCAAATGCGCGAGCTGGTGGAGAAATACCTCACCGAGGGCTATCGCGAACACCCTACGATGTATTTCCACCAGAACCACCTGGAAGCGGAAAAGTGGAAAGGGCTGATTACCGATCTGGACAAGCAATATCCCGAGGTCGCCATCGGCCTGGGCGGCAGTTCGAAATGCACCCGCGCCGAAGCCATCAATATCACCGGCTATAAACAATACAAGCAGTTCCTCGATGAAGGCCGCCTGCCTATCGAAGAAAGCCACGGCATTTCACCGGAACAGCGCGAAGTTAACGCCTTCAAAATGGCCCTCTCCACGCTCATTCCGGTTGACGATACCGTGTTCGCGGCACGCTTCAACGGCAACAGCTTTTTTGAAAACCGCATCATCAAACCAACGCTGGAAAAGCTGCAGGCAAAAGAACTCGTGGTGATTGATCAAGGCGTGGTCACGCTGACGCCCATCGGCGTCACGCTGGTTGAAGCCATCATTAACACCCAATTCATCTCAGCCGACGCAGAGCAGGAGTAACTGATGAGCCACTCTTCAACCACGCCGGTTTTCAGCCTGTTTTACATCGCCATCGACACCGAAGCGGGCATCACCCAGCAGGCGTTTGAAACCTTTGTGCAAAATAAAGGCGTACATATTCCCTGCTATCCGGGCTGGCGCTGGACGCTGCTTCGCGGACTACGCGGCGAACGTGCCGGGCAATATTTGATGCTGTTTGAAATCGAAAATGCGGCAATGCGGGATCGCTATATGGCCGCAGACGGCAACCAGACCGAAGAGGCGCGCGAGTTCTGGCGGCAGCATCCTGAAGCGGGAGCGCTGCTGGCCGAATGGCGCAGCTACGGCACTTTCAGCGAACTGCCAACGCTGTTCACCGATTATCGCCTGCTGGCCGAAAATCAGAAAAGCACCGTCCAGCCGGGTCCCCGCTACCAGAAGCAACCGCCGGTTGCTCGGGTGATTGGTATTCACAACCTCGCGCTGCGCCCCAACGTCAGCGCCGAACAGTTTGAACGTTTTATCGAGGGCAACCATCACCGGATTGAAGATTACCCGGACTGGAAATTCCGGCTGTTGAAAGGGGAGCGAGGTAACCGGCTCGATCAGTATGTGGTGCTGATGGAAATCGCCAGCCTGGAGGCGCTGGATGTCTTTTACCCCGAACCGGATATCGCTACCGACGAAGCGGCCAAATTCGCCCTGGCGCACCGCGATACCAAACAAATGTACGAGGAATGGAAAAAACTCGCCTCGTTTTCCGGGTCGCCACAAATCTATACCGATTACCTCTCGGTAGCAGAAAGCCTCAATTAACGCTTACCACCGCGCGTGCTCGAAGGACCGGGCACGACGCATTCACGCGAGTGAATTCACACATTGAGTCACAAAATTACTATGACGATTAACTCAACCCCAACCCTGGCGGACGTACAGTCGCGGGAACAGCATGCCACACGCGCCATATTTTTTATGGCCGGTTTAGCCATGTCGTCCTGGGCCCCGCTAATTCCTTTCGCTAAAGCGCGGCTGGCTATTAACGACGGCGCTTTAGGGCTGCTGCTCTTTTGCATCGCCGCAGGCTCGATGCTCGTCATGCCGTTTACCGGCCGGCTGATCGCTCGCTTTGGTTGCCGCCGCCTGATGATCCTCAGCGTGCTGGGGCTTGCCGCGGATTTACCGCTGCTAATGCTGTTTGACCAGCGTGAAGCCATGGCGCTGGCTTTGCTGCTGTTCGGCACCTTCAACGGCATGCTCGACGTCGCCATGAATGCTCACGCCGTGGTCGTCGAACAGGAGAGCGAGCAGGCAAAAATGTCCGGCTTTCACGGCTTTTACAGTATCGGCAGCATTGCCGGCGCAGGCTTCGTCAGCTTCTTTCTGTGGCTGGGGGCTACACCGTTGCTTGCCGTGTGCACCATCACTGTTTTTCTGACTTTACTGCTCGCCGCCTCTGCCCGGAATATTTTGCCCAAACAAAATAAAGCCACGAGCAGCAAAGGCGAGACGTTACGCGTGCTTAGCCATCCGCCCGTGCTGGCCATCGCGATACTTTGCTTTTTCGTCTTCATGCTTGAAGGCGCCATGCTGGACTGGTCGGCGGTATTTATGACCTCGGAACGCGGCATGAGCGCTTCGCTCGCGGGCTTCGGCTACACCTTATATTCCATCACCGTCACCCTTGGGCGCCTCAGCGGCGATCGTCTGGTCAGTGCCCTGGGCGGCAAACTCGTGCTGCTCCTCGGCTGCGCTATTGCTGGCATCGGGATTATCCTGCTCGTCTTCACCCATTGGGGCACCTTGCCGGGGTTTATCCTGGCCGGAGCCGGGCTCGCCAACATTATTCCCATTCTATTCACCTCCGCCGGTAACCAGCCGGGGGTTTCAGCGGATTTCGCGATCCCTGCCGTCACGCTTTTTGGCTACAGCGGCCTGCTCGCGGGGCCTGCGCTGATTGGCTTTATCGCCCATCACATTGGGCTCAGTTTGACCTTCAGCGGTGCCCTGTTGCTGCTTTTGTTTGTGGCTTCAGGTTCGCCGTTTATTTCTCGCCAGCGTTAATGAAACAGGAGTTTGTATGAGTCACTCATCACCGGCAGTATTCAGCCTTCACTATGTAGGTCTTAACCTGAAAAAGGGCGTCACCGAAGAGACGTTCGAAGCCTTTGTGCAGGCCAAAGGCGTGCACATCCCGGCCTATCCGGGCTGGCGCTGGACCTTGCTGAAAGGCCTGCGCGGCGAGCGTCAGAACCAATATCTGATGCTGTACGAAGCAGAAAATGCCGACAGCTACGCGTGCTATATTGATAGCCAGGGGGAACAAACGGAGCAGGCGCGTACTTTTTGGCGCGATCATCCTGCAGGCATTGAGCTTATCAACACCTGGAAAACCTTCGCGACGTTTGGCGAGCTGCCAACGATTTTCTCCACCTATCAGCAGCTCGCTGAAAACGAACATAGCTCTTTGGCAGAAGGGCCAAACTACCAGCTGCGAGACGGGCAGGAACCGATTAAACGCGTGGTCGGGCTGCATAATCTGGCATTGCGTTCAGGTGTTTCCCCGCAGACTTTCGATACGTTTATCCGCGACAACGTTCACCGTATCGACGACTACCCGGGCTGGAAATTCCATATGTTGAAAGGCACCGGCGGCAACCGCATCGAGCAATATCTGGTGATGCTGGAGATAGAAAGCCTGGCCTCGCTGAACTCTTTCCACCCGGAACTGGACGTCTCCACGGAGAAATCGCTGCAGTTTGTGAAGGAGCATCAGGAAAGCGAAAGGATGTACGACGAATGGCGCGAACTGGCTTCGTTCTCCGGCGCCCCGCAGCTTTATACCGACTACATCACCATTGCCGGTAGCCTGTAACCTTACGCTTCCCTTCTCCTCGCGGGGAAGGGAAAACGGCGTCAGGCCAGCTGGGTCATCGTGGTTTCCCCTTTCTCAATACCTAACTCGTACAGCGTAAACGCCGTATATTTTTCGATAAGGTTAGCCAGTTCAGGAGAATGGCTGGTAAGCCAAATCTGGGTGTAGCGGCTTGCCTCAGCAATCAGGCGGGCAAGCGCCGGGAGCATTTGCGGATGCAGGCTATTTTCAGGCTCATTGAGGGCGATAAACTGCGGCGGTCTCGGGCTGAGCAGCGCCACCGTCAGGCAAAGAAAACGCAGCGTGCCGTCTGAAAACTCCGCGGACTCCAGCGGGCGATTAATCCCCAGTCGGTTCATCATCATCTGGAACCGCCCGCCGCTGTTATCGCAGAAAAACGTGCATTCCGGGAAAGCCTGCTCCAGCACGGTAAACATCAGCTCGCTGTCGCCAATTTCGACGATGGTCTGAAACGCGGCGGCCAGGTTCAGGCCATCGCCAGACAGCACCGGGGAGCGGTAGCCCACCTGCGGCAGCCTCAGGCCAGCGCCTTTGGAAATATCGAACTCGTGGTAGAAACGCCAGTTACGCAGCGTCTCCCTGGCGCTGGAGACTTCCGGGTACAAATGCGGCTCGCCAAGCTGGCCGAAGAGGGATTCATTTTCGTACAGCGTGGCGGCGTGAGTCACCTTTTCGCCGTTGACGTTATTAAGGAAAACCGTCTGATTACGCCGCTGCATGACCGACGACGAAGGGCGCCGCCGGTAGCCGCTGAGCCAGATTTGCTCCTCTTTAACAATGGGATCGAGGCCAAACATTGTCGGGTACGGCAGCGGCTCGGGAAAGCCCACCTGCAGCTCATATTCAAACGTATCCGTTTCTACCGCCAGCGTCAGCCTGCGCGGCGCGCTGGCGTAGCCGCGGGCGCGATCGCCCGCCCACATCGCTTTCTGGATCCCACCTTCATCAGAAAGCCAGTGAGACAGTTGCCCACTCCCCGCACCGTGGATCAGATGGATCGCCTTATAAATATTAGACTTACCGCACCCGTTGGGCCCAAACACCACGTTCAGCCTGCCCAAATCAATGGAAAGCTTGCGCACGGAACGGTAGTTGTCGATGTAGAGGGATTTGATCATGATTTTTCGCCACAGTGAAACTTGTGGGCCATTATGGCAAATACTCGCCAAAGCGCACTTATTTGCCGCCAGAGGCTCAAAGCGATCCCACCGCAACCGCAATGTAAAAGCACAGCACGGCAACGATCGTGCCGATCACAATCCTTCTGTCCGTTGTATCCGGTTCTCTGCTTTGCATCCTGCCCTCCTGGTCACTTGCCTGCCTGTTTAATTTCGGTATGATACACAAACTAGTTAACAGTGTTAACCAAATACATTTCCCTCATTGATGTGAGTTGCTATGCAGACCAACGAAATTGAAGAATTCCGCGCCGCGCTGCGCGAGATGGTGCGCGAGCTGGGCATGCTGAACAGGAAAAGCAGCGGGACCGATCTGTCGCCGTTACAAAGCCATATTTTGATCGAACTCGATCGCGAACCCGCCGGGGTAACGGAGCTTGCCCGCCGCCTGTGCGTGGAAAAATCCAGCATTAGCAGAACGCTTCGCGGCCTTGAAAGTGCCAATCTGCTGGCAAGAACGCAGGATGAAAGCGACGGGAGAGCCACTGTGTTCAACCTGAGCCACGAGGGAGTTGTCGCGCTTAAAGATCTCACCGAACACGCCAACGACTTCACGGCCCAGGCCCTTTCTCTGGCATCAGACAGCGAAAAGCAGCAGATCTATCAGTCGGTCAAATCGCTGACCCGGGCGCTGGTAAATGCCCGTAGCCAACGGGATCTTCAGGTTCAGATCCGGCCTATTCACCCAGGGGACAATCTCGCTATTGCCGACGTGATCCGCCAAAGCTTCCGCGATAATAAAATCGATCATCTCGAAGGCGTGAGCCTGCACGATCCGGCGCTGAATGACCTGACCAGCGCCTACCAAAAACCCGGGTCTGGCTACTGGGTAGTTGAGCACGAAGGCAAGATTTTAGGCGGCGTTGGCATCGCCCCGCTGCAGGGCGCAGGTGAAGAATATTGTGAATTACAGAAACTCTATCTGGACAGCAGCGTGACGGGCATAGGGCTGGGAAGACGGCTAATGGCGCTGGCGATACAACAGGCCGAAGCATTCGGCTATCGTTACTGCTACCTGGAAACGCTCGATGAGCTTAGCTCGGCGGTCTCACTCTACGAAGCATTCGGTTTCAAACACCTGGATGGCAGCCTGGGCAACACCGGCCACAACAGCTGCGAGATCTGCATGCTTAAAACGCTGGAATAGTATGTGTTGAATGCAAAACGCCCCGCAAACTTGCACCTGCGGGGCGTTTATTAAGAAGTTGAAGCTGACCGATAAGCCGCTTTCTTTTCATGAAGAGTGTCGTGGACAGTCATTCATCTTGCTGTCTCTGAATGCAAAACGCCCCACAGGCTTGCACCTGCGGGGCGTTTCAATATGAATGAGTTGAAGCTGACCGATAAGCCGCTTTCTTTTCATGAAGAGTGTCGTGGACAGTCATTCATCTTGCTGTCTCTGAATGCAAAACGCCCCGCAAACTTGCACCTGCGGGGCGTTTATTAAGAAGTTGAAGCTGACCGATAAGCCGCTTTCTTTTCATGAAGAGTGTCGTGGACAGTCATTCGTCTTGCTGTCTCTGAATGCAAAACGCCCCGCAAACTTGCACCTGCGGGGCGTTTATTAGGAAGTTGAAGCTGACCGATAAGCCGCTTTCTTTTCATGAAGAGTGTCGTGGACAGTCATTCATCTTGCTGTCTCTGAATGCAAAACGCCCCACAGGCTTGCACCTGCGGGGCGTTTCAATATGAATGAGTTGAAGCTGACCGATAAGCCGGGTTCTGTCGTGGACAGTCATTCATCTAGGCCAGCAATCGCTCACTGGCTCAAGCAGCCTACCCGGGTTCAGTACGGGCCGTACCATGTGAACCCCTATTTGGCCTTGCTCCGGGTGGAGTTTACCGTGCCACGGACTGTTACCAGCCGCGCGGTGCGCTCTTACCGCACCCTTTCACCCTTACCTGATCCCGCTTGCGCGGGCCATCGGCGGTTTGCTCTCTGTTGCACTGGTCGTGGGTTTCCCCCCCAGGCGTTACCTGGCACCCTGCCCTATGGAGCCCGGACTTTCCTCCCCCTCGCCCGTCTCCCCCGAAGAGGACGACGACGAAGCGGCGACTGTCTGGTCAGCTTCGGCGCGCAGTATAGAGGGTTTCATCTCCCCTGTCACGCGGGCCCGCCAGAAACGAAAAGCTAGTCGCCCACCAGCACAACCTCAATCCCGCTCTTACGCAGCGCGATCAGGCTATCTGCCGGAATGCCTTTATCGGTGATTACCCGGTGAATGCGCTGGATATCGATGATTTTATGCAGGCTGGAGCGGTTAAATTTACTGGAATCTGTCACCACGATAATGCGCTCGGCGACTTCGCACATTTTGCGGTTGAGACGCGCTTCATCCTCGTTATGGGTGCTCACACCGCGTTCCGGATCGATAGCATCTACCCCGAGGAACAGCATGTCGAAATGATAATTTTGCAGCGACTGTTCCGCGCTGTCGCCGTAAAACGATAGCGACTGACGGCGCAAATGCCCGCCGGTCATCAGCACCTCGACCCCTTCTGCTTCTAACAATGCATTAGCCACGTTGATGCCGTTGGTCATGGCGATCACTTCTTTATGCTGGCGCATAAGCCGGGCGATTTCATACGTTGTGGTGCCGGAGTCCAGAATCACCTTGTCCCCGGGCTGGATCAAGTCCGCAGCCACGCGCGCGATGCTGCGCTTCAGTGAAGTATTCAGCGAGCTTTTATCCTCCACCGAAGGCTCTGCTACCACGCTGCCGGGCTCACAAATCAGCGCTCCGCCGTAGGCACGAACCGCAATGCCCTGCTTTTCAAGAAACGCGAGATCGTTGCGGATGGTGACGGTAGAAACACCGAAAAAAGAAGATAAATCATTAACCTGTACGCTTCCCTGCTGGCGAAGGCGCTGAATAATCTGCTCGCGCCTTTCGCTGGTACCCGGAATACGTTTGTCCGTTGCGGTATCGCTGTTGCTCATAGGGTAACCTTTCAATATATCTTTCGTTTCATTTCTATTTGCCTATTAACACCTTTCTTTTAGCAGAAAGCAAGCCCCAGGAATCTTCGTTCAAAAGGCGCAGTAAGCGCACCAATGCCTTTCATTATGTTTCTTTTGCGAAACAGATCTCAATTCCAGTATCTTTCTTTTTATTCTCAAACGCCATTCAGGCACGATTAAATGAAATGAATCGAAAGAAAATGTTTTAACCCATCGCCGTGGAGAGGAAAGTGAAACAGTTGATCGAATTTGTCGCTAACCACAAACGGAACAACCAGTACGGGATCTTTGCCGTGTGCTCCGCGCATCCGCTGGTGCTTGAGGCCGCCATGCGCCACGCTCGCGAAGCTGGCACCAGCTTGCTTATTGAAGCGACCTCTAACCAGGTGGACCAGTACGGCGGCTATACCGGAATGACGCCTGCGGATTTCTGCGGTTTCGTTTATCAACTCGCGGAACAACACCGCTTTCCTTATGCCAACCTGATACTCGGCGGCGATCATCTTGGGCCAAACCGCTGGCAAACCCGACCAGCCGAAGAGGCGATGTCCCATGCCGAAGAGCTGATCCGTAGCTATGTCGCCGCAGGCTTCAAGAAAATACACCTCGACTGCAGTATGTCTTGTGTGGACGATCCCGTGCCGCTCACGGATCATGTCGTTGCCGGGCGAGCAGCCAGGCTGGCGCTGATTGCTGAGCAAACCTGTATCGACCACTTTGGCCATGCCGATCTGGTGTACATCATCGGCACCGAAGTGCCGGTCCCTGGCGGTGCCCATGAAACTCTCGCTGAGCTCGCCGTCACCACGCCGCAGGCCGCAAATACTACGCTGGAAGCTCACCGCCAGGCCTTTGCTGAACAGGGGCTAAGTGAAATCTGGCCGCGCATTATTGGCCTTGTTGTTCAACCCGGCGTCGAGTTCGACCACACCCAGGTGATTGACTACCAGCCAGAAAAAGCCAGGGCGCTAAGCAAACTTATTTCAGATTCGCCAACGATGGTTTTTGAAGCACATTCAACGGATTATCAGACCACGCAGGCGCTGCATCAGTTAGTGGAAGATCACTTTGCGATACTAAAAGTCGGCCCGGCCCTGACTTTTGCCCTGCGTGAAGCCCTTTTTTCCCTCTCAGCCATTGAGCGAGAACTGCTCCCGGCACACAAATGCTCCGGCCTGAGGGACGTCCTGGAAAGCGTGATGCTTGACCACCCGGAGCACTGGCAGCAGCACTATCACGGCAACGGCGATGCGCTACGTCTGGCACGCGGCTATAGCTACTCTGACCGGGTGCGCTACTACTGGCCGGATCGCGATATCGATGAGGCTTACGATGTGCTGGTCAGGAACCTTGCCCACGAACCTATTCCACTGCCGTTAATCAGCCAGTACCTGCCGCTTCAGTACGCCAAAGTGCGGGAAGCACAGCTAGCAGCCAAACCTCATGAGCTGATTATCGACCATATTCAGGATGTGCTGCGCCAGTATCACGCGGCCTGTCACGGTGAGTCATCTCCTCATTAACACAATGATAATAAGGGAAATACCATGCCAAATATTGTCTTAAGCCGCATTGATGAGCGCCTGATCCACGGTCAGGTTGGCGTGCAGTGGGTCGGGTTTTCCGGCGCAAACCTGGTTCTGGTCGCCAATGATGAGGTGGCGGAAGATCCCATCCAACAGAACCTGATGGAGATGGTGCTGGCAGAAGGAATTGCGGTGCGCTTCTGGCCGCTGCAAAAAGTCATCGACAACATTCACCGCGCGGCGGATCGCCAGAAGATCCTGCTGGTCTGTAAAAACCCGCGGGATTTCCTCACCCTGGTGAACGGCAACGTGCCGGTAACGCGCATCAACGTGGGCAACATGCACTACGTCGAAGGCAAAAAGCAGGTGGCTAAAACCGTGTCGGTTGATGAACAAGACATTGCCGCCTTCTCCGGCCTGAAACAGGCCGGCGTCGAATGTTTTGTGCAAGGTGTACCGACGGAATCAGCTAAGGATCTCTATAAACTTCTCTGAGGTATTTGCTATGGAAATCAGCTTACTGCAAGCGATAGCCCTGGGCCTGCTGGCCTTTATCGCCGGTCTGGATATGTTCAACGGCCTGACCCATATGCACCGCCCCGTCGTCCTTGGCCCGCTGGTTGGCCTTATTCTTGGCGATTTACACACCGGTATTCTCACCGGCGGCACGCTGGAACTGGTTTGGATGGGCCTGGCTCCGCTCGCCGGCGCGCAGCCGCCTAACGTCATTATCGGCACCATCGTCGGCACGACTTTTGCCATTACCACCGGCGTGAAGCCCGAAGTCGCCGTCGGCGTCGCAGTGCCTTTTGCGGTTGCGGTACAGATGGGCATCACCTTCTTGTTCTCCGTTATGTCCGGCGTCATGGCACGTGCCGACCGCATGGCGGCGAACGCCGACACCAATGGCATTGAGCGCATTAACTACCTGGCGATGCTCGCACTCGGCATCTTCTATTTTCTCTGCGCCTTCTTACCCATTTATTTTGGGGCCGAACATGCCAAAACAGCCATCGATATGTTACCAGCGCGACTGATTGACGGGCTGGGCGTCGCCGGGGGCATCATGCCAGCTATCGGTTTTGCCGTACTGCTGAAAATCATGATGAAAAACGTTTATATCCCCTACTTCATCATCGGCTTTGTTGGCGCAGCCTGGTTGAAATTACCGGTGCTGGCAATTGCCGCCGCCGCGCTAGCGCTGGCCCTGATGGATTTGATGCGTAAAGACCCTACTCCACCGCAGCCCGCTCGCGTCCAGAAAGAGGAATTCGAAGATGGCATCTGATACCCAAACGCTTTCACAGGCCATTGAGTCTGAGAACATCATTGCCAATGATACGATTTATGAAGATCAGACCATTGGCGCAGAGCTAACCCGAAAAGATATCAACCGTGTAGCATGGCGTTCGATGTTGCTGCAGGCCTCATTTAACTACGAGCGTATGCAGGCCTGCGGCTGGCTGTATGGCCTGCTACCCGCCCTGAAAAAGATCCACACCAACAAACGCGATTTGGCGCGGGCGATGCAGGGGCACATGGGGTTCTTCAATACCCATCCTTTCCTGGTCACCTTTGTGATCGGCATTATTCTGGCGATGGAACGTTCGAAGCAGGATGTAAACAGTATCCAGAGCACAAAAATTGCCGTTGGTGCCCCACTCGGTGGCATCGGGGATGCGATGTTCTGGCTGACGCTGCTGCCAATCTGCGGCGGTATCGGCGCCAGCCTGGCGCTTCAGGGGTCGATACTCGGTGCCATCGTGTTTATCGTGCTATTTAACGTGGTGCATCTGGGCCTGCGTTTCGGCCTGGCGCACTACGCTTACCGCATGGGCGTGGCAGCTATTCCGTTAATTAAGGCTAATACACGTAAAGTAGGGCATGCCGCTTCCATCGTCGGGATGACCGTTATCGGCGCTCTCGTTGCCACCTATGTTCGCCTGTCCACTACGCTTGAAATTACGGCCGGGGATGCGGTGGTTAAGCTTCAGGCTGACGTCATCGACAAATTGATGCCTGCGTTTTTGCCGCTGGTCTATACCTTGGCAATGTTCGCCCTGGTCCGCCGTGGCTGGAGCCCCTTGCGCCTGATTTGCATCACCGTCGTTTTAGCCGTTGTTGGGAAGTTCCTTCACTTCCTCTAAGGAGAAAAGCAGATGTTGAGCATCATTTTGAGCGGCCACGGAGGTTTTGCCAGCGGGATGGAGCAGGCAATGAAACAGATCCTCGGCGAGCAGCCGCAGATTATTGCCATCGACTTTCCAGAAACCTCCTCCACGGCACGGCTGACGGAACAATTTCAAGCCGCTATCGGCCAGTTGGATGAATGCGAAGGTTTAGTTTTTCTGACGGATTTACTGGGCGGTACGCCTTTCCGTGTTGCCTCAACGCTGGCGCTTGAGAAGCCGGGACGCGAAGTTGTTACTGGCGTCAATCTGCAGCTACTGCTGGAGATGGTACTCGAGCGCGAAGGGCTAAACGGCAGCGAGTTTCGCCAGATGGCGCTGGAATGCGGGCATCGCGGCCTGACCAGCCTGGTCGACGAAATGGCGCGCCACCGGGCAACGGAAGCCAGCGAAGAAGGCATCTGAAGTAAAAGACTGGATTGCTTATCTCCAGTTTCGAACCCCGTTTAATGCAGGCGGCGGCTCCTGCTGCTTTCATTATGCATCACTTTGGCCTGTGGCGAGATCCACCACGGGCCTTTCTTTTTCTTTTCTTAATTGTTTTATTTTCAATGAAAACCAAATAAAACAAAGTGTTATGCATAAACAAAGATCCACATCATGATTTTCGTTTTATTTCATTTTTCATATTGATCTTGTCGATTCCTTTCTATAAATTTTCATAAAGCACTAAAAACCATTAAATGAAACAAAACGAAAGATTATGGGCGATAAAAAGCCGACATCTGACGCTGTAATGCTAAGGACTGAGTCATGAGTGAAACTTCCACGGCCACAGATCGCAGCCACACGACCTGGACTGAAAAAGAGATCCGTCAGCAGCCCGTGAGCTGGATCCGTTCCCTGCAACAGATAGACCGCGCGCGCGATGAGATCTCCGCCTTCCTGAATCCACTACTTGCGAACGACAAGTTAAAAATTATCCTTACTGGCGCTGGAACCTCGGCGTTTATCGGCGACATCATTGCACCGTGGCTGTCTCGCCACACCGGCAAACAGTTTGTTGCCGTGCCCACCACGGATCTGGTGACCAATCCGCTGGACTATCTCTCCCCTGAACAGCCCACGCTGCTGGTTTCCTTCGCTCGCTCCGGTAACAGCCCCGAGAGCGTCGCTGCGGTGGAACTTGCCAACCAGCTCGTGAAATCCTGCTATCACATCACCATCACCTGTAACGAGGGCGGTAGCCTCTACCGCAGCGCGCTGGAGGACAACCGCTCACTGCCGCTGCTGATGCCTGCGGAAACGCACGATCGCGGTTTTGCCATGACGAGCAGCATCACGACCATGATGGCAAGCTGCCTTGCGGTTTTCGCCCCGGATGTCATCAATACGCAGTCATTTCAGGATGTCGCTCACCGCTGTGCCCAAATTATTCATTCGCAGGGCGATTTCAGCGAAATTCCGTTTGGCGATCTTCCCTACGAACGCGTGGTCTACCTGGGCAGCGGTGGCTTGCAGGGCGTGGCGCGAGAAGCCTCTCTGAAGGTGCTTGAACTCACGGCTGGCAAGCTGGCGGCGTTTTATGACACACCAACCGGCTTCAGGCATGGCCCAAAATCCCTGGTCAATAGTAAGACGCTGGCGATCGTGCTGGTCTCCAGCGATCCGTACACTCGCCAGTACGATCTGGATCTGCTGGCGGAGCTGCGCCGGGACAGTCTGGCTATGCAAACGATCGCCATTTCAGCCTCCTCCAGCCCCGAGATCGCATCAGGCCCGCATATCCTGCTGCCTGCGGCAGATCGGACGTTCCTCGACGTTGAGCAGGCGTTTTGCTTCCTGATGTATGCCCAGGTTTTCGCCCTCACCTCCTCCGTTAAAGCAGGCATTACGCCGGACACGCCTTCCGCCAGCGGCACGGTTAATCGCGTAGTTAAAGGCGTCGTTATTCATCCCTGGAAAGGCTGAGAGGTTCATCATGAGCATTATCTCCACGAAGTATCTGCTTCAGGACGCGCAGGCCAGAGGCTATGCGGTACCGGCTTTTAATATCCACAATGCCGAAACCATCCAGGCGATTCTTGAGGTGTGCAAAGAGATGCATTCCCCGGTGATCCTTGCCGGCACGCCGGGCACCTTTAAACATATCGCTTTCGAAGAGATTTACGCACTGTGTCACGCCTATTCCGAAAGCTACGGCATACCGCTAGCGCTGCACCTCGATCATCACGAAAGCCTGGCGGACATCAGCCGCAAAGTTAACGCTGGCGTGCGCAGCGCCATGATTGACGGCAGCCACTTCCCCTTTGCTGACAACGTGAAGCTGGTGAGATCCGTGGTCGAGTTTTGCCACCGCAACGACTGCAGCGTCGAGGCCGAACTAGGCCGACTCGGCGGCGTGGAAGACGATATGGATGTGGATGAAGAAAGCGCTTTTCTGACCGATCCGCAGGAAGCGCGCCGCTTTGTTGAGCTCACCGGCGTCGATAGCCTGGCGGTTGCCATTGGCACCGCACACGGCCTGTATACCAAACTCCCGAAAATAGACTTCAAACGGCTGGGTGAGATCCGCAACGTCGTCAGCGTCCCGCTGGTGCTGCACGGCGCGAGTGACGTGCCTGACGAGTTTGTACGCCGTGCTATCGAGCTTGGCGTCTGCAAAGTGAATGTCGCGACGGAATTAAAAATCGCCTTCGCGGACGCGGTGAAAAAATGGTTTGGCGCTAACCCGGAAGGCAACGACCCACGCTTTTACATGCGCGTCGGCATGGACGCGATGAAAGAAGTGGTGCGTAGCAAAGTCGCTGTATGCGGCTCGGCGAATAAGTTGCTGCCGGAATCAGAAGCGGCGCTTTAACCCCCTGGTGTAAGGACATCTGATGAAGACAATAATAAAAAGCTCCCTGCTTATTATGTTCATGAGCAACGCAGCGCTGGCGGCTCAGTACCAGTTGGAAAACACCAACCTTGCCGTCTCTTTCGACGATTCAGGCTCGGCGGTGGTGGTGCAAGACCGGCTATCCGACCACAAACTGGCGCCCATCGAGCTGTTTTTCCTGACGCTGCCGGACGAAAAAGTTATCCATACCGCCGACTTTAAACTCAAAAACGTCAGCAAAACCGCAGACGCCATTCAGATTGATTACGAGCGAGACGACTTCTCGGTCAATGTTACCCTGAAGCTGCTGAAGGGCAAGTATGCGGCGGTGGACTATACGCTGCAGGCAAAAGGCCAGCCTCGTGATGTCACAAAGATCACCTTCTTCCCGACCAAAGGCCAGGCTCAGGCACCTTATGTCAACGGCGCCATCAACAGTTCCCCCATCGTGGCGGACAGTTTCTATATGCTGCCGCAAAAACCGATCGTGAATACCTACGCCTACGAAACCACCACCAACCTGAACGTTGAGCTCAAAACACCGATTAAAACCGACGCCCCGGTGACCTATACGGTCTACTTCGGCACGTTTGAAGCAACAGACCAGCTTCGCCGTAGCTTTAATGAATTTATCAACGCCATGCGCCCGCGCCCTTACCAGCCTTACCTGCACTACAACAGCTGGATGGACATCGGTTTCTTTACGCCCTACACCGAGAAGGACGTGCTGACCCGCATGGATGAATACGCCAGCGAACTGATAAGCAAGCGGGGCGTGAAGCTCGACGGCTTCCTGCTGGATGACGGCTGGGACGATTTGACCGGGAAGTGGCTGTTTAGTCCGGCGTTTAAGCATGGCTTTGGTGTTATCAAAGAAAAAGCGGACAGTTTGCATACTTCCGTGGGGCTGTGGCTCTCACCGTGGGGTGGCTACAACAAACCACGCGACGTGCGCGTTTCACACGCCAAAGAGAACGGCTTTGAAACCGTGGATGGCAAATTTGCGCTCTCAGGCCCCAACTACTTCCACAATTTTAATCAGCAAATTATCGGGCTCATCAAAAACGAACATATCACCTCGTTTAAGCTCGATGGCATGGGCAACGCCAACTCGTACATCAAAGGCAGCCCCTATGCCTCTGATTTTGATGCCTCCATCGAGCTAATCAAAAACATGCGTGCCGCCAACAAAGATCTGTTTATCAACCTGACGACCGGCACCAACGCCAGCCCGTCCTGGCTGTTCTACGCCGACTCAATCTGGCGCCAGGGCGATGACATCAACGTTTACGGCAAAGGTTCGCCTGTGCAGCAGTGGATAACCTATCGCGACGCGGAAACCTATCGCTCCATCGTGCGTAAAGGCCCGCTTTTCCCGATTAACTCACTGATGTACCACGGTATCGTCAGCGCGGAACATGCCTACTTTGGGCTGGAGAAAGTCCAAACGGACCAGGATTTTGCCGATCAGGCCTGGAGCTACTTCGCCACCGGCACGCAATTGCAGGAGCTGTACATCACGCCGTCAATGCTGAACAACGCCAAATGGGACACGCTTGCCGAAGCGGCGAAATGGTCACGGACGAACAGCAACGTGCTGGTTGACAGCCACTGGGTTGGCGGCGATCCGACGCAGCTGGAGGTTTACGGCTGGGCATCGTGGAGTAAAGAGAAAGCAATATTGGGCCTGCGTAACCCGTCGGATAAATCACAAAGCTACTATCTCGACCTGAGCAAAAGCTTTGAAGTCCCGAACGGCGAGACCACGCGCTTTACGCTGAAGCAGGTTTACGGCAAGAACGAGACCGTAGCCAACGACTACAGTAAACCGCTGGTTGTGACGCTGAAACCGCTGGAAACGCTGGTGATTGAGGCCACGCCGGTCAACTAAACGAGAATGGAGCGTAGAAGGCTCGTTCTTTCTACGCTTCTTAATAGCGTTTACCTACCTGATGTCAGCGCAGCAACCCGCCTTTTATCTTCGGCAATCAGGATAATGCCAAAATGCTCTTTATCAGGGTGCGTGCTCCAGATTTTTTCTTCCGGAATGCTGACACCATCGTATGCGGCCTTCGTACCGTCAAAGGGATAGAATCGCCCATCATCTGAATCCGAAATAAAAACCGCAAGTTGAGTGGAGTTTCTGGCTATTTTCTGCCAAAGCGCCTTGCCCCCGGCATAGTGAATATTATCGCTCATTAAAATCACGCCACACTTGAGCACCAGCGCCTCATATAGCTGTGTGGCTAAGCCAGCTTCCTGAAGCGGCTTCTCGACGCAAACGCCTTCAACCTGCAGAACGCTTTGATCCTCCCAAAAACGATCTACTGAAATAACGTTGTCACCAATCGTTTTTTGATTTTTGAGCTCAAGCATGGCGACGACAGCGTGCCGGCGATCTTTTTCATTTCCTTCAGGCTCGGCCTTAATGATTGCAGCCCTCGGGGTAGACCTGTCAAAAATGATAAGGAAATGCTGACCTGCAAACGTCAGTTCTTCAATCACCTCGAACGAGCGTTTTATCGACGCCGTGCTATAGGAAAAAGGCATCACAACCATATTCGAATCTCCTGGTATCAATACCGGCATAAACTTTAACTCCCTTAAAGTCATTCAGTCATGCATAAATTAACACCGGGGAGTTCGTTTTTTAAACGCTAACCGCGTTGCGATATGAAAACCAGGAGCCGGCTTGAGAAAACTATTTCTCGTTGTTTTCTAACGCATATTTGTACAAGGCATTCTTTTTCACGCCGTGAATTTCTGCGGCAAGCGCTGCAGCCTTTTTCAGCGGCAACTCAGCCTGCAGCAACGCCAGCGTACGCAGCGCTTCGGCGGGAAGTTCATCATCGCTTTGGACTTTAAAGCCCTCAACAATCAGCACCATTTCGCCTTTGCGGCGGTTTTCATCTTCCTTCACCCATGCCAGCAGCTCGCCTACGGGCGCGCCGTGAATCGACTCCCAGGTTTTGGTCAGCTCGCGCGCCAGCACCACGTAACGGGATTCGCCAAGCACAGTGCAGATATCATCGAGACTGTCGAGCAGGCGGTGAGTGGATTCATAGAAAATCAGCGTTCTCGGTTCCTGCTCAATCGCCTTCAGCGCGTCGCGACGGCCTTTGGATTTTGCAGGCAGAAAACCTTCATAGCAAAAACGATCGGACGGCAAGCCAGCTGCGCTGAGTGCAGCGATAGCGGCGCATGGGCCAGGCAGCGGCACGACGCGAATCCCCGCCTCACGGCAGGTACGCACGAGGTGGTAACCCGGATCGTTAATCAGCGGCGTACCGGCGTCGGACACCAGCGCAATGCTTTGGCCTTCCTGCAGTTTCGCCAGTAGCGTTTCAGCTTTTTGTTGCTCATTGTGATCGTGAAGTGCGAAGAGTCGCGCATTAATCGCAAAATGCTGCAGCAAAAGTCCGGTATGACGGGTATCTTCTGCGGCAATCAGATCAACGCTTTGCAACACTGAGAGGGCCCGCTGGGTGATATCCCCGAGGTTGCCGATAGGCGTCGGGACGATGTAAAGCGTACTGGCTGAAATCGCCGCCGTTTCGTGTTGTTTCATTGTTTCATCCGTATTGCCGATTTAATATTGTACATTGGGAAATAAAACCACTGGATACAGAATGCTACCCTCAACCTTGAATCGTTCAAAAGCCGGGCGCTGCCTGCCTGTGTTGCTTGCGGCGCTGATTTTTGCCGGCTGTTCAACCCAGGCGCCGGATCAGTCCGCCACGCTGCTGCAGGGCGACACCACCGCCGGGTCCGCTTACTATCTGCAGCAAATGCAGCAAAGTACAGATGATAGCAAGACCAACTGGCAATTACTCGCCATTCGTTCCCTGCTAAAAGAAGGCAAACCTCAACAGGCCGTGGCGTTGTATAACCAACTGCCGCAGCAGCTCAACGATGCGCAAGCGCGTGAGCAACAGCTGCTGGTGCCGGAAGTGAAGATTGCACAGAAAGACTTCAGCGCCGCCTCTGCCCTGCTGGAAAAGATTGACCCGAGCGCACTCGACAAGGGCCAACAGAGCCGTTATTACCAGGCTGTGATTGACGCTTCTCAGGGACGCCCGTCTTTAGCGCTGCTGCGCGCGTACATTGCTCAGGAGCCGCTGCTGAAAGGCGATGCTCATCAAAAGAACATTGATGGCACCTGGCAGGTTCTGTCGCAGTTCTCCCCAGAGCAAATGAACAGCCTGGTGATTAACGCCGACGAAAATACCCTGCAGGGCTGGCTGGATCTGCAGCACGTCTGGAGCGATAACCGTAACGATCCTAACATGTTGAAAGCCGGAATTCAGGACTGGCAAACGCGCTACCCGAATAATCCAGGCTCAAAAACGTTGCCGACTCAGTTAGTGAATGTTCAAAACTTCAAACCAGCCTCAACCGGTAAAATCGCCCTTCTGCTGCCGCTCAACGGCCAGGCTGCGGTGTTTGGCCGCGCGATTGAGCAAGGGTTTGAAGCGGCGAAAAACAACGGCGTCGCGCCGGTTGCAACAGTTCAGCCTGCCGCCCAGCCCGTAGATCCTAATGCGCAACAACAGGCGGCGCCGCCTCAAGAAGAGCCTCAGCCGCAAGCGTCCCAGGCCCCCGCAGATCCTAATGCTGCAGTGAGCCCGGCAAGTGCGTCCGTCAGCGATTTAACAGACCAGAAGGCACAGGCGGCAACGCCGCAAACCGCAGCCCCAGCAACGCCGTCTGCCCAGCCTGACGCACAAACCGCGCCATCTGTTGCCGCGAACCCTTCGGCAGAAATTAAGATTTACGACACCAGCAGCCAGCCGCTCTCTCAGGTTCTGGCTCAGGCGCAGCAGGACGGCGCCACGCTGGTCGTTGGCCCGCTGCTAAAAAACAATGTTGACCAGTTAGCCAGCACCAACAGCCCGTTAAATATTCTGGCGCTAAACCAGCCTGAAAACGTGCAGAATCGCCCTAACATCTGCTATTTCGCCCTTTCGCCAGAAGACGAAGCCCGTGACGCCGCCGATCACATCTGGCAGCAAAATCACCGTAATCCGCTGATGCTGATCCCTTCTAACGCTCTGGGCGACCGAGTGGCGAAAGCCTTTGCCACCGAATGGCAGAAACTCGGCGGCGGTCTGGTACTGCAGCAGAAATTTGGTTCAGTGAGCGACCTGAAGCGCGGGATTAACAGCGGCTCCGGCATCGCCCTGACCGGCACCCCGGTAAGTACGCCGTCCAATACGCCGCCAGGCGTCACCATTGGCGGACTGACTATTCCGGCAGCACCTACGGATGCGCAAATTACCGCAGGCAGCAGCGGCAACGTAGACGCGGTCTACATTATTGCGACCTCCGAAGAAGTGGCGCTGATCAAACCAATGATTGCGATGCGCACCGGCAGCCGCGGCAGCGCTCAGCTGTATGCCAGCTCGCGCAGCTCGCAGGGCGTGAACGGCCCGGACTACCGACTGGAAATGGAAGGCCTGCAGTTTAGCGAAATCCCGATGCTTTCCGGCGGTAATCCACAGCTGATGCAGCAGGCGTTAAGCAGCGTCAATAATGACTACTCGCTGGCGCGTCTGTATGCCATGGGCGTTGATGCCTGGACGCTGGCAAGCCACTTCTCGCAGATACGCCAGGTGCCGGGTTATCAGGTAAACGGCAACACCGGGCAGCTGACCGCCAGCCAGGACTGCGTCATTAACAGGAAGTTAAATTGGCTGCAATTCAGTCAGGGCCAGATCGTTCCGGTCTCCTGAACCGCAAGCAACGCGGCGCGCGCTATGAACAGCAGGCGCGTCGCTATCTTGAGCGCGAGGGAATGCGCTTTGTGGCCGCGAACGTGCATGTTCGCGGCGGCGAAATCGACCTTATTATGCAACAGCAGCAGGTTATCGTTTTTGTGGAAGTGCGTTTTCGGCGTAACGATAAGTTCGGCGGAGCCGCCGCCAGCGTGACGCGCAACAAGCAGCTGCGCCTGCTGCATGCCGCTCAGGTTTGGCTTAGCGGCAAAGGACAAAGTTTTGATACTGTAGATTGCCGTTTCGATGTGTTAGCTTTCACCGGCAATGAAATAGCGTGGCTGACCAACGCGTTTGCCGCCGATATCTAAAAAACTCCAGGTAGAATCAACGTGCTCGAAAGAATCAAAGTCTGCTTCACGGAAAGTATTCAAACTCAGATTGCCGCAGCGGAAGCCCTGCCGGACGCCATCTCCCGTGCAGCGATGACGCTGGTTCAGTCTTTACTGAACGGCAACAAAATCCTCTGTTGTGGCAACGGCACCTCCGCCGCCAACGCACAGCATTTTGCTGCCAGCATGATCAACCGTTTTGAAACAGAGCGCCCTAGTTTACCGGCCATTGCACTTAATGCAGATAATGTGGTCTTAACCGCGATCGCTAACGACCGTCTGCATGAAGAAGTTTATGCCAAACAGGTTCGTGCGCTGGGCCACGCCGGGGACGTTTTGCTGGCGATTTCCACCCGAGGCAATAGCCGTGATATTGTCAAAGCGGTTGAGGCCGCTGTCACCCGCGACATGACCATCGTCGCGCTGACGGGCTATGACGGCGGCGAACTGGCAGGACTGTTGGGGCCACAGGATGTTGAAATCCGAATCCCTTCTCATCGCAGCGCCCGCATCCAGGAGATGCATATGCTGACGGTGAACTGTTTATGCGATCTGATCGACAATACGCTATTTCCCCACCAGGATGGCTAATAGCTAATTTTGAGAAAGGAGAAGGAATGAACATGAAGGCCATTACGCCAGTCGCAGTTCTTATTTCCGCGCTGTTGCTGCAGGGCTGCGTCGGTGCCGTTGTTGTGGGAAGCGCCGCCGTGGCGACAAAAACTGCGACAGACCCACGCACCGTCGGGACACAGGTTGATGACGGCACGCTTGAATTACGCGTGAACAGCGCGCTCAACAAGGATGAGCAGATCAAGAAAGAAGCGCGTATTAACGTGACGGCTTACCAGGGCAAAGTGCTGCTGGCTGGTCAGTCTCCTAACCCAGACCTCGCCTCTCGTGCGAAGCAAATTGCGTTGGGCGTAGACGGCGCAACCGAAGTCTATAACGAGATTCGAATTATGGCTCCGGTCGGCCTGGGCGTAGCGTCGAGCGATACGTGGATCACCACAAAAGTTCGCTCTCAGTTGCTCACCAGCGACCAGGTAAAATCGTCTAACGTGAAAGTCACCACCGAGAATGGCGAGGTATTCCTACTCGGCCTGGTAACCGAACGTGAAGGTAAAGCCGCGGCGGATATTGCCAGCCGGGTTAGCGGCGTGAAGCACGTCACCACCGCGTTCACGATCCTGAAATAACGGCCCCTCACCCTAACCCTCTCCCCACAAGGGAGAGGGGATAATACCAGCCAGTCGATTGAATTTCCGCCAGTTTTCATTCTGGCGAAGTAAACGTTGCCCACAGAATTCCCCCTCTCCCTTCCTGGATGAGGGTCAACTGTGATTACAGCTTACTCAGGCACTCCATCGCCACGGCTTTAAAACTGTCAAAATCCTTACTCTCGCGCAGCCGAACCATCGCTCGCTCACGCAGGAAGGTCACAAACAGGTCGTAAATCGCCATCGCCTCTTCGTATTCGCTTTTGCTAATCGCCAGCAAGAAGATCACGTGCGCCGTTTCATCCCCCCAGCTAATACCGTGCGGCGCCAGCACGGTGTAAACCACCGTTTTTTTCGCCAGCAGGCCCAGCGAGTGCGGCAGCGCAATGCCTTCGCCCAGCATGGTGCTGACAATGGCCTCGCGCTCCACCACCGACGGGTGAAAGTCTGCATCAACCACGCCTTCCCGCTCCAGCTGCTCGCAGAGCGTCAGGAACAGCTGCTGCTGAGTCATAGGCTGGTCGATAATGCGGAAATGGCTGGCATCGAAAAATTTCTCCAGCATGTAAGGCCTTGTTCTGTCCACCAGCACCAGCTTACCAAGCTGCTCGAGCTGATAATCCGTCGGGAACGGCGCCATCACCACCACCGGCTTTTCTTTCTCATTTATGCGCGCCGTGCTGATTACAAAGTCCTCATCCACGGTTTCAAGCTGCTCATAATCGCGCAGAGAGATAATGTTGGTCACTTCCACCTGCGGATATTTACGCAGCAGCATGGCCTGCAGCATACGCACCGTCGAATTCCCTGTATCGCAAACCAGCAGCACGCGAGGATGGCGCTGGTAGCCAATGTTGTAATGACGCTCCAGACCCACACCGATGTGCAACACCAGAAAACCAATTTCGTTTTCGCTGATAGCGTAAGGGGTATATTTTCCCCAGCTTGAGACCGCCGCCAGCGTCATGTCGTAAGCCAGCGGGTAATGCTGTTTGATGTTAGCCAGCAGTGGATTCGGGATGTTTATCTGGTAGCGCACCCGGGTGATCATTGTCTTGATATGGGTCAGCAGGTCGGCGTGCAGCTGCTCGTCGCTGAGAAGATTGTAGTTATAGTGGGTGTTGATGTAGCGCAGAATGTAGTTAACCAGCGCCTCATCATCGTCGGCGCTGATCGCGCTCGGCGCCACTTCCTGCACCTGCCGCGAGGCGATGTGAACCTGCAGCCACTGCTCTTCAGCTTCGGAAAGCGGCTTCCCCGCCAGTTGCTGAAGAAGAGCGGCAATCTGTCTGGCTGCCTCTTTCACCTGGACATCAACGCTATCGGCCGTAAATTCCGGTAGCGGATAGCCTTCGCTGATGCGACGAACCGCCACCGAGCAATAGAGGCGAATAAACTGCTCGCCTTCATCGGTCAGGCGGATGTGGCAGCGGGTAAAACAATCGTGCAGCGAACCGGCGAGCAACTCCGGGACACCCGCGTTCAGCGCTTCTTCCGTCAATAACGGATTTTCGCTGTCCTCTAAGGTTAACTGCCACAGCAGGTCAGTCAGGCAGGCGCGTATAGCCGTTTCGCTGCCGAACAGCTTCATGCCGTAGCGCGGGCGTGTCTCAATGGTCAGATGATAGCGGTTAAACCACTCCCGTACTTCGGCCATATCGCTTTGCAGCGTGGCCCTGCTGACAAACCACTCTTCGGCCAGATCTTCCAGCTTCAGTGAAAACGCCGCCGTCAAAAAACGCACCACAAGGTAATGCACGCGTTCTGGCGAAGTACGAGGAATACGAAGCTGACGCGGACGATGCTGCACCAGCTCGCCGTAACGCTCAGTATCCTCGATATTCAGTTGATATCCCGCACCGCGGGTAAGCGTAAACTGAGCCCCGAAGCCTGACATCAGCGCATTAAGCGCCGTGATATCGGCCCGAACCGTACGAGTAGAAACGGACAAACGCCGCGCCAGTTCATCCTGGGGCAGCGTTTCGTTTTGCAGCATCTCAAAAAGCTGAGCCAGCCTTTGATTGGGGAATCTCACTACCGCTTCCTTTGGTTATCGGGGCATTTAAGCGCCCCGTCCTGCTTTACTTAAACGGGGTGAAGACCATCTGTGACGGGCTTCCCACCGCCGTATAATCCTCGATAAAAGTTAATTTACCGCTGCCCGGGGCCACGCTAAAACGAGTAATGTTGTCGCTGCGCTGGTTCAGGGCATAAAGATGTTTGCCGGTATTATCCAGCGTCAGGCCTCGCGGATAGTCGCCTCTGGTCCAGATATCGTCCTGATGCGTAAGCTCGCCGTTAGCGCCCACGCTGAAATGCGCAATGCTGTTATGCAGGCGGTTGGCCACATACAGTTGCTTACCGTCGTGGCTGAGTACCAGGCCAGCGGCAAAGCTTGTGCCCTTATAGCCTTTTGGCAGGGAAGAAATCGTCTTTCCTTCTGTCAGCGTGCCTTTCTCACGGTCGAGCTTGTAATGGGTAAGCGTAGAAGCTTCTTCGTTAATCAACCACAGGCTCGCGCCGTCTGCGGCAAAGACAAAATGGCGTGGCCCCGCGCCTTTTGAAGAGGCGGCGATAAACGGCGGATCGTTTGGCTCCAGTACGCCTTTGCTTTGATCGAAGCGATACTGGTAGATCCGATCCAGGCCAAGATCGGTGGAGAAGACAAACTTGCCGCTCGGATCGGCGGCAATCATATGGGCATGCGGGCCGTTATGATCGCTGGCGGCAAAGCTACCTTCTACCGCAGCTTCTGGTTTTGCCGCGCCCGGCTCACCGCTGTCCTGATGCTTGTCGCTGGCTTCCTGCAGGCTACCGTCTGCATTAATCGGCAATACGGTAATTGAACCGCTCACATAGTTAGCCACCAGCAGGTGCTTACCCTGTGGCGTCAGGGACAGATAGACCGGGCCAGCGCCCCCGGAAGAGACCTGATTCAGTTCGGTCACACTTCCGTTATCACCCACACGCAATGCCGCTACCACGCCTTTCTCGGCTTCGCTGGCTACGTATAGCGTTTTTCCATCCGGCGACGCGGTGAGCTGTGCGGCATTCGGCAGCGAGCTGACCAGCGTTTTCTCGCTAAGCGCGCCGGTTTTGGCGTCAACCTGGAAGCGGTAAAGCCCTTCGCCGTTGGGGTTGTAGGTGCCAACCCAGGCATAGTGGCTTTGCGCCGCGCTGTTGCCGGCGGCAAGTAAGGCAAATGAAGCAACAAGCAGAGTGCGTGCAGACATGCGTTTGTCCTCGAAGAGTGGTTGATGAGGATTATACCCTCACCCTAACCCTCTCCCTAAAAGGGAGAGGGGATCTTTCTTTTTCACATCAGTCTTTCTCCCTCGAAGGGAGAGGGGACTTTTCTTTTTCGCATCAATCTTTCTCCCTCGAAGGGAGAGGGGACTTTTCTTTTTCGCATCAATCTCTCCCTCGAAGGAGAACCGGCCTTTCTTTTCCCCCTCTCCCCTTTGGGGAGAGGGCCGGGGTGAGGGGAAACAGCGAGCACTTTACCCCACCAGCTTCTTCGTCATCGCCAACAGAGTGGCAACATCCGCCGGGCGCGTATTGCCGCTGGCCTTGTCGATAATTGAGCTGTAAATATGCGGGATCACTTTGCTGACACCGGCATCCAGCGCAATCTTCAGGATCTCCTCGTAGTTATCAAGATCGATGCCGCCGGTCGGCTCCAGCCAGAAATCATGCTTCGCACAGGCTTCCGCTACCGCCTCGTACTCTTCGCGGCAGTCCAGCCCGCCCATCGGGAAATATTTGATTGAGCTGCCGCCCATATCCTTCAGCAGCGCAATCGCTGTTTCGACGGGTACAATGCCGTCCGGCGCGCCAGAGCTTAACGGGCCGGTGGAGATTTTTACCCTCCCGACGGTGCCGGTCGGCGAAACCAGGCCGTTAACTACGCTGTCAGTCTGGCCCAGCAGCGCGCGGCTGGTGCCCACACCGGTAAACACCTGATTGACGTGCTGGGGCTGAATCTGGCCGGAGATTTCGCTCACCATGGCAGATTGATTGGGATCGCCTGCGCCAAGGCCAACGGACAGCGCGTTGTCGATCAGCGCCGCGTAATCACGCATGTCGGCGACCGCACTTGCTACATCCGGGTAGTTTTTGGATAACACGCCGACCAGCACGTGGCCTTCCGCCGCCTGGTAAATCTCTTTGGCGTTTTCTTTGGAGCCAGCCAGGACGTTCAGGCACACGCGATCGCGGTAAAAATTCGGGGTCAGTTTCATGCTTATTTCTCCTTGCTTACCAGCGCTTTGATGCAGCGGTAAATAATCTCCAGCTGTGCCGCGCTTACGCTGCGCACATCCGCTTCAATAATGCCTTCGTTGGCCTTGTAGCCACGGAAGTAGATGGCGTATTCGCCCTGCTTCAGCTTACCGACCAGCTCGCCGGTGCTGATGCCGACGGTCGCTTCATCGAACTTGATTTCGCTGCGGGCGATATCGCGGCCAGCGGCATCCCACACCACGCGCGCGGTAACGCCATTCAGCGTGTTCAGGCTGTCGATAAACGGTGTCATTTTGGCGACCATTTCGGCCCCACTCTCTTTGGCCGCGCTCAGGTAATGTTCAATCGCGCAGGTCAGACCGAGAATGCCTTCTTTGCCGACTTTCATCGCGCGGCCGATACCGCCAGTTTGCAGCTTAACCCACTCGACGTACTGCTCTTTGCCGATCACCAGCCCGCTGGTTGGGCCTTCAATAGCTTTCGCCCCGCTGTAAATCACCAGGTCTGCCCCGGCGCGGTAGTAGCACTGCAAATCTTCTTCCGCCGCAGCGTCAACAATCAGCGGCAGATTGTGCTTACGCGCCACGACAACGGCCTGCTCAACGCTGAGCATGCTTTTTTGTACCGAATGGTGGGATTTGATGTACAGAATGGCCGCCGTGCGCGGAGAAATAGCTGCGGCCAGCTGGTCCGCCGAACATTCGTTGGCGTAGCCCGCTTCAACGATTTTGCCGCCGCCCAGGTTCACCATCGTGCCGACCGGCGCGCCGAAGTTAACGTTGTGGCCCTTCGGCAGCACGATCTCGTTGTTCTCCAATGGGGCCGCGTGTAGGTTCTCGATCAGCCATTGATTGTCTTTAACCAGCACCGCAGCTACGGACTGGGCAATACCGGCAGAAGCGCAGGACACCACGGTCGCCGCTTCAACATCGAGCAGCCCGGCAATGTAGGCGCCGGTCTTGTTGACCAGATCCTTCATTTCGAAGTAGTGATTCATGCCGGTGGTGACCGCATCCACCACTTCCGGGCGAGGCGTAGACACACCGAGAGCGGTCATGCGGCCAGATGCGTTAATCACCTGTTTTAAATTGTATTTTTCATAGATCGAAGACATGTTCAGCTTTCCCTTGTTCGCAGTCAAACCATTTCCCGGCGCGCACTGCGGCCAGCGCCACCAGCGCCTGGTCACCCGTCAGCGTTTGCTGCTCTGCGTCGGTAAATACCGTTGGCTGGCGGCGCAGTTCAAAGACGGTCAGATCGCCATCCAGCCCCACGGCCAGGCGGCCTTTATTTTTCAGACGTAATCCATCCGCAGCGTGCGCGGTCACACAGTCGATCACCTGAGGCAATGACAGGCCGATGGAGAGGAATTTCGACATCACTGCGCCGAGTGAATGCACCGGACCGCTGATGCGGTTGCGGCAGTAAATGTCCGAACTGATGCTGTGCGGCAGAATGCCCTGCTGGATAGCGACACGCGCCACGTCAAAACTAAAGCTGGCGGTGCCGTGCCCAACATCCAGACGCACGCCGCGCTGGATAGCCTGCGCCACGGAGGCTCGCAGTTGCCCGGCCGGATTGAGAATGCGGTTCGGCTTGCCGTTGTAGCAGTGGGTGATGATATCGCCGCTGGTCAGCAACTCGGCCACTTCATCGAGGTCCGGCGGGTTGTTGCCGATGTGCACCATCAGCGGCAAATCACCGTTTTCTTTCTGGATAGCCTTGGCGCGCACCAGCGGCGTAATGCCGTTGTCACCTACCACGCTGCTGCTCATGCGCGCTTTTAAGCCCACGATAAAGTCCGGGTGGCGCTTCACCGCGCCGCGCACGGCGTCAGCGTCAATATTCGCCATATTGGACAGTTCGTTTTGGGCAATCAGGCCCACGCGGGAGATGTTCAGCAGCGCATAAACTTCGGTCGCTGCGCTGCGGGTGATTTGATAGAAATCGTCGACGTCATCGGCCCCGGTGCTTCCGGCATCAACGACGGTTGTCACGCCGGTATGAATCCCTACGCTGTCAGGTTCGTCGTGGTAAATAGGGGACTTGGGGTAACAGTGAACGTGGGAGTCAATCCAGCCGGCGCTGACGTAGTATTCGCCGCTCAGCTGGCGCTCTTCAGTTGCCTCGCCGGTTATTTTGCCTAAGGCGGCAATTTTGCCGTCCTTCAGGGCGATATCGATCACGGTATCGTCCACCAGCCGCGCCTGGCGCAGGATCAGGTCAAACATATCTTTCTCCTTAACTGGCGGGCGAGCCACAGCCCGTCCGCCCTGGAAATGCTGCTTACAACGCTACCGGGAAAATGGAACCTAAAATCATTGCGCCCAGGATTGCCCCGCCGGTAATCGGTTTGCCCCAGAGGTAAAACAGCAGAGAGCCGATCAACGAGCCGATGCCGATGGGAATCGAAGCCGTCATGGCGCTGAGGATAATCAACGGCCCAAGGAAGCGGCCGGAGGCGTTACCCGCGCCCATCATGACGTCCGCCCCGTAGGTCGAGTCGCTCTGATTGATGGTGAACTTACGTGCCAGGATGATGATGTAGCCAATGGCGAGACCAATCACCAGGCCAGTCACCAGCGATGCGGCAAAGTTTGCCACCGGGAAGACAAAGCCCGCGCCCAGCAGCAGCGCCGGAACACCGAGGCCTACGCCGGTTTGAATCGCCCCACCGATATCCAGGATCCCGACCAGAGAGCCTTCGATGATGCGGGCAAACAGGAAGCTGGCGCCAAACGCCGCCACCGCGCCGTAAACGCCGGTATCAATCCCGGACTTCAGCATCGCCACGAAGGCGACTTCGTTAAACGCGCCGATGCCGTACAGGTAGTACATGTGTGTCCCGGCAAACACGCCGGAGGAGAGCAGGCCGACAAAGATCGGGAATGACCAGTCCGCGTACCAAAAGCCTTTATTCTGTTCCATGCGTTATCCCCTTATTTGCCGCTCAGCGAGTTATGCAGCAGATCCAGCCAGTTCGGCACGGTCATGTGGAAAGACTCAATCATCTTCATGTCGAACCCGCGGAAGAAGGCGCTCAGCACAAACAGGGCCACGATAGCCGTCATCATCACTTTGGTGACGCGGTGCCAGCCGCTTTCTTCAACGCCTTTACCGATCAGGATACCCAGCACCAGTCCCGGCACGGCGTTGCCCATGATCAGCTGCGCTGCGCCGCCGAAAATGGTTGCCCAGAAGCCGGATTTTTTGCCCGCGTCGATAGCCGCCAGCCAGAAAATAACCGGCATCACGGTGTTCACCAGCAGGTTAGCCGCAGGCACCAGCACTTTGACTGCCGTGACCTGAAGTGCCGCCGGCACCGCAGAGGCCGTAGAGTTCAGGAACGCCACCACGATCATGCCGATGATGCCGCAGGCGATAGCCATTTTTTTCGGGTCGTGGAGGGTTTCCGCCACGTTACGGTTCTTCACCATCAGAGCAGCCGCGCCCCAGTTAGGGATGATGCGGTGGTCAACGTCCTGGGTGAATGCCCCCGCCGCGACGGAAGATGCCCAGGCGTTAAAGAAGAAGCCAAGCCCAAAGGAGAAGTGAGAAGCCGGGTCCCCTTCACAGGAGTTCAGCTCGCCGAGTGTACGAAATGCGCCCATGCCCTGGGAGGTCGGCGCATGGAACATACGCGCGGCCCCGGCACCAACGCCCACACCGACGAGGCCGCCGATAATGAGTGATTTGAATAATATGATTAAGAACATGTATCTGCCCTTTTCTACCCTGCTTATCTGTCGCTGTAGCCGCGTGAGCTGCGCTCAGTCACCCGAATCACTTACCCAAGTAAGCTCATCGGACCACCTTCCCTTGCTGCCTTGCTACAACACCAGCTAATTGGGTATAAATGTTTGAATTAATTAGAGACGAAATCCACCTCATCGAGGTTAAGAGCCGTCACGTTGACGGAAACATCCAGCTCCACGCTGTAGCTCCGCCTTTCCCGGCGCAGGAAGAAGAACAGAAAAGCTTCTTTGCGCACCCTGACCTGCGCCTGAACAACCTGCACGTCCTGTGGCTCGATGCGCAGAAGAATGTGGTTGGTGGATTTAAGCACCGTGCCCTGAACGTGATTCAGGGCGTCGGAAAAGGCTTTGGCTTTGGTATCGCCGCGCCCGCTAACTCGCACCGTGGTAGCGAATTTTTCTTTCATACTTAACTGCCGTACTTCTTGTTCCACGCCTGTACCAGGCGCTCACCCAGCTCTTCTTTGTCCATAAAGCCAAAGCCAAGCACGTTGTTGCCTTCGTTAATCGCCGTCACGCCTTCATCAACGGAGCGCATGCCGTACTTAGCTTTGTAGCCGTGTTTGGTTTGTGCGGTGATAGCACCTGCGCCGCCGCTGCCGCAGAAGGAGATACCAAAGGTGGCATTCTCCGCTTTCATCACGTCGCCCAGCTTCATGTCGGCGGCGACGCCTGGAATAACCACGGCGCGACCGCCCGCTTTTTCGATCCCTGCTGCAACTTTCTGGCCTTTGCCCAGACGGTCACCAATGACTACGGTAATTTGTTCCATTGTTTTCTCCTGATTATTCAAAGATTGTCTTTCGCCACTTCGAAATGCACTGACAGCAACCACGCTTCTTCTACCGGCAGATTTCCGAACTGATCGACCACCGCCTGCGCCATTTCCATCGACTCCGCGGAGATCTCCTCGAACAAGCTCTCTTCCACTTCTGGTAACGGCTCTCCGGTCAGAGAGCGATGAATCATCGCCTTCACGTGAGAGGCCAGCATTTGTTCCTGTACCCCGTTAGGCGTGATGTGCTTACTTTTGAACAGCGCGTCAATAAAACCCTGAATGCGCGCCGTTAACTCCTCGGCTTCATTAACCATTACCGCTCCGTTATTCACCCTGGGTACCTCGTTAACTAATCTGTTTTTTAAGCTACCTGGCGGGGGGAAAGGTTTGTAGCGAGTTGTTTTCCACTTCGAAGTGGAAATCGCGGCGGCAATAGTGATCTGTTCCACATAAAGAGCCGGAATAGCGCTTTTCCGCTGGCTTACCGTGAATTGGCTCACATAACCGGGTGATAAAAGGCCGTTTTTCCAGCGGCGCTTTTTGTTTGAAAGTGTGATGAAAGGACCGTTTTAGCGCCATCATTGGCGTTGCTTATGATGGATACGTTCGTGGCGCAACGGTAAATCCTGCTGCTTATTGCGGCTCATCAGTGCCGTCTGGTCTCGTTTGCTATACCTTAATGGCATAATTTTTCCGACTGGGGTTATCGCCGGGTAATGAAAATCGACGCTGAAATCACTTTCCGCAAGCTTGAGATATTCATGGAGTTTATGGAGAAAGGGAACATTGCGCGCACCGCCGAAGCGCTGGGTATTAGCGGGGTTAGCGTGCACCGCGCGTTGCATACCCTGGAGGAAGGTGTGCGCTGCCCGCTGTTTATTCATAAAGGGCGCAACCTGGTACCGCTCGAATCGGCATTTACCCTGCTGGAGCACAGCAAAGAAGTGGTTGCGCTGATGGCGCGCGGCATCGATGAAACCCGCCAGGCGGCAGGCGTAGGTCAGGGGCGACTGCGTATCGGCACCCTCTATTCCCTGACGCTCGAAACCGTTCCGAAACTTATCATGGGCATGAAGCTCAGGCGGCCGGAGCTGGAAATGGATCTCACCATGGGCTCAAACCAGGTGCTGCTAAATATGCTGGAAGACGGCGTACTGGACGCTATTTTGATTTCCATTTCTGAAGGTGAAGTGGATCGCTCGAGGCTGGAAGTCCTGCCCATGTTTAGAGACGATATTTTCCTGGCAGCACCGGCCAGCTTCCCGCTGGACACCTCACACCCGGCAGATCTGCGCGAGTTCCACGCCGAGAAATTCGTTTCTCTGGCGGAAGGCTTTGCCACCTATGCAGGATTTCAGGAAGCCTTTAACGTCGCCGGTTTCGAGCCGGAAATCGTTACTCGGGTAAACGACATTTTCTCAATGGTCAGCCTGGTACAGGCGGGTGTAGGGCTAACCTTGATGCCCGGAAGAATGAAGAAGGTGTATGAAAATTCAGTGCAGCTGCTGAGGCTGGCCGAGCAATATCAGATGAAACAAACCATCGCTATCGTCTTTGCCCGCAACCGTGAACATGACCCGAACCTACTGGCGCTGGCCGCCGAGGGGCGAATGTACGCCCGCACGTTCATCGATACGCCTAACGCGCCGCCCTAGTTTTTTCCACAAGGTGGAGAATGGCCGCCACGCTGTTTTGTTCGCGACAAACGGTGATCCCCTCACGAAACGCCTGCCGCGTCAGACCTGAAAGCACGCTACCCGGCGGCATTTCAATCGCCAGCCGCACGTCGCGCTCGTTGGCGGCAATCATCGCCTCTCGCCACCGCACCGTGCGGGCCATATTCAGCGCCAGATCTTCCGCAATTAGCTCTGGTTGCCAAAGTACCCGGCCCGTGCTGCCGCTGAGATAAGCGCAGTTGGGACGAATTAGCGCCACATCAGCAAATGCTTGTTTTAACTTCTGCGCAGGCGCATTCAGCAAGGCACAGTGAGAGGGCACGCTAACCGCCAGCTGCCGGGCTTTTTGAGCCCCCTGCTCAAGCGCCCTACCCGCAACCTTCGCCATAGCCTCCTCGCTACCGGCGATGACGATTTGCTGTTCAGCATTAATATTCGCGATGTAAGTGCCGCTGCCCGTCACCAGGAGTTCCACCTGTTCCAGACGCAGCCCGACGATAGCCGTTAAGCCGTAGCCTTCAGGATAAGCCTGCTCCATCAGATCGCCGCGAAGCGCCACCAGCCGCAGCGCATCTGAAAAGGGAATAACGCCGGCGACTACGGCTGCCGGAAACGCGCCGATAGACAGTCCGCTGACCATGTCTGGTTTTACGCCGCTACGCTCAAGCTCCTGCGCCCAGGCGACACCTGCGATTAGCAGGCAAAGCTGTACGGCACGAGTATGCCTCAGCGCAGCAGCACTATCTAACTGGCCTGCTTCGTCCCCTAAGACCGCCCTGACCTGCGTCAGGATGGCGTCGCGCTCGGGTAGATCCTGTAGCATGCCCACACGCTGGGTTCCCTGCCCGGGAAAAGTAAAAAGTATTTTCATCCGTTTTTCTCCGGCAACCAGGGGTCGGTCACAAGCAGCGGCCCCTGATTCGTTTTCAGCAACACGCGTTTTTCTCTTAGCCATTCCGCCAGCGCAAAAGCGCCGTAAGGCGTTTCGACTTGCGTATCAACCCTGCACAGCAGTCGCCCGGTCAGGCTCTGCCACTCTGTCAGCGCCTCTTTTGATATCGGCTGTGGGCTGCGAATAAGCACATCCAGATCGCTCGCGGCATGCATCACAGGCACTTCTGTTGCCAGCGCGTAACCTACGCTCCCGGTAATACCCCAGCACCATGCCCACGGGCGGCTCGCCAGCTGAATAGCGCCCTGCACCGGCGGCATGGAAACAAACGGGGAATTGAGTAGCAGTTCACGGCTGGATAACGCTTCAGGGCTAACAACGCGTTTAACGCTCGCCGTACTTACCCAGCCCGCCGCTCGCTGGTCGCGTCGCATCCCCCGCACGCCTACAGGCACACGTCCGTCACGTTCGACATCACGCCGTACCACTACCGGTAGCGCAGGACGCCACTGGCTGGCTATCCACTCCTCGCTAACCCCCTCCAGCGCTTCGCGGTCGGTGAGCCAAAGGAGATCGTGGGGGCGTAATGTCGGCATAGGTTAAATTCCTGAAGTCAGCGTAATAAACAGCGGTAGCGACAGGATAGAGAGTACCGAGCTCAGCAACAACACGGCTTCCGCATCCGGCGATTGCACACCAAACCGGTTGCCAAAAACTACGCCAAAGAAGCCGGCGGCCAGGGCAATCATCAGAATGGAGGTAATGGCCACCGGCCCAGTCAGGCCGAGCGCCAGCACGATGCCCCAGGCGATAAACGGCTGGATAAGCAGTTTGGTAACGGTCGCGGTGATAACCATAGTGTTGATCTGCAGCTTACGCGCAGACAGGATCACGCCGGTCAGGAACAATGCGGCTGCGGTAGCGGCCAGGCCCAGCGGTTTAATAGAAGCCAGCAGCAAGTCAGGCATCCGGACACCGACAGCCGACAGTACAACCCCCAGCAACGGTCCCCACACGATAGGTTTTTTCACCGAGCGCCACATCAGTACAGGCAACATTGTCAGCGTTGAACCAGTGTTTTCCCCTGCCGCACGTGCTTTTTCACGTTCAAGAATCAGCAGGCAGAACGGCGTCATCAGGACGGAGCCGCAGGCAATCGACACCGCGACGGAAAGCGAAGTCGAGGAGCCTTCCCCGAGCACGCTGCCTAAAATCGGCAGGCCAAGCGCGGCATAGTTAGGCAGCGCCACGGTAAGCGTCAACACGGCGGCATCCTGCGGCGACTTTTTAAATACGCTGGTCGCCAGGAAGTAAATCGCCGCATAGGTAATCCACATCGAAAGCACCAGTACCACGATTAGCGGTGACTGCTGAACAATGCCAAGCCACGGCGTTTGTACTGTCGCGCTAAACAGCGCGGCGGGTAGAGCAAAGTCCATGACAAAAATATTAAGCAGCGAGACATTTTTGTTATCGACCATTTTCGCTTTGCCGGCGAAAAATCCCAGCAGCATGATGACAAAAATAGGGGCCAGAGCATGAACGATCACGTAAGTCATAACTTCACCTTGAGTCAATAAAGAGAGTTAGCACGGTCGCGATATTTATTATTTTTTTCGGACGTCTTTTTATTCAGACACGGCGCACCGTGTCTGGTTATAGCATCCGGCAGGTCTGTCTTTTTTCTTACCAGCTGGCGCGCATACGTTCACGAACCAGCGCCGAACTGTGGCGATTTTTCGCCAACAGACGACATTTCAGCGAAGTATCGCTCCGCGCCTCTTTCACTGCCGTACTCAGGGCAGCCTGTACTTTCGTCACATCGTCACTCTTCGGCTCATCCGGATTATGGATATCCAGCAGCGTCGAGAGCAGACCCAGGGTTTCGTAATTGCTGATGTCATAGGCCATTGGAGGAATGGTCGCGGCCAGTTTTTCCAGCGCCTCGACGGTGCGTAAGGTGATCCGCGCGGCGGACTCTTTCCCCATCGCGTGAATCATTACGCCCTGGTCGTTAAAAGCGATCAGTCGGTTAGCCTGGTAGCCGTGAGCGAGAAAGGCCCCGGACATCGCCTTGCCGACAATCAGGCCCACAACAGGGTGCCCGGCCAGACGAGCGTTGGCGTAAGCGCCTGCGGCACCTGCCAGCGCCTGGTGAATACCGAATGCCTCTTCGCGGCGACCATAGGCCTGACTAGGGACATCAATAACGGCGATGATGGCTCGCTTTTCAGCTTTGTCGGCATCTTCAGCGATGGTTTCGCTGACCACTTTTGCCAGCGTCCAGCCTTCTAACAGCCCGACTTCGCCGCCAGCAGCCCGGGGGTAATGGTTATTGGCATCGGGCACCACAGCGATAAAGCGTGCAGGTTTTCCGTCAACGTTACCGTCGGCGACCTGCACGGAGGCGCACAGCCCCGCCATACGTGGTGCATCCGGGACCAGAGTGTCCAGCCAAACAGCGGCACGATTCAGTTTCTGGCTCATGAGCGTTTCTCCCCAAAAAGCTGTTTGATTTGTTCGGCATCAGCCTGTTGACTGGTGTCGAAATGGGTCAGGCGATCCAGATACCACGCGTAGTTATCGGTGCGATGCCGTACCGGAACGCCTTTGGCGATGGCTTCGTTGACAGCCTGCTTGACTGCGTGAACGCCGTCGCCAACCAGCGCGTCCACCAGCCCGCTCTGGTAGCGAACTTCGCCACCGGTCATGCTCCAGATAAACGGCCGATCCCGGGAATCGTATTCCTCAATGCCCGCTTCTTGCTCGATAACCTGAGGACCATTGAGGCCCAGGCGCGCTTCGCGAGTTACAATCAGATAGCTGCAAAGTGCAGCGGCAATCGACATCCCCCCAAAGCAACCCACGGTTCCAGCGACAACGCCAATCACCGGGGTATAGCGACGCAGATCGACAATCGCCGCGTGAATATCGGCAATCGCCGCCAGGCCGAGGTTAGCCTCCTGCAGGCGCACGCCGCCGGTTTCCAGGCAAAGCACCGCCTGCGTCGGAATACCGTTGCGGTTGTCTTCCGCCGCCAGCTCAAGCGCGGCGGCCATTTTCGCCCCGGAGACTTCACCCATACTGCCGCCCTGGAATGCGCCTTCGATGGCAATCACCACTGCCGGACCACCGTTGATCGTACCTTTGGCCACGACCATACCGTCGTCGGACTGAGGCACAATGCCCTGAGGCCCCAGCCATGGCGAAATAATGCCCTCAAAAGGATCGAGCAGTTCGCGGTAGCTGCCTTCATCAAGCAGCAGACGGGCACGCTCGCGGGCTCTTAATTCAATAAAACTGCTGTCGTCACGCATGAGCCACCTCCTCAAAAACCTGTTCAATGCGGATACGCGCCACGCCCGGCGTCGCGCCAAAATCATGAATGTGCATTTGCCCGGCAGGCAGGTGACTCAGCGCGGCCAGGCGCTCGAAAAGCGCTTTCCAGCGTTTTTCGCTGTTATCGACGGAGGTGGTAATGTCGATGGTCAGAATCTGCCCCTGTGCGGCAGTAAACAGGACTTCCATATCGCCGGAGCCCACCACGCCAGTCAGAGCTTTGCCTGTGGCCGTGCGGGTTGCCGGAAATGACAACGTAATGTGTTCCATAACGCCCTCGTTAATTAAGTGAGTGAAGCGGAGTGGCATCGTTATCGATGCGGTCCAGCAGGAGCGTGGCGGCGAGCAAATCAGCCGCGCCGCCCGGAGAGGCATTCAGCGCCAGCATATTGCGGTCGAGCAAATCCAGCGCATCACGGCCTTCTTTGCGCGAAATCCCCCCGTTCATCAGCACGCTGCGGGCACCGTTCTGCATGGTTTCCAGACCAGGTAAACCGGCACGAGAAAGCACACAAGTATCTGAAAGTGAAGTCATAATCGCCATCAAAGCGTCAATCCTGGCCTCGCCTTCCGTTGCCCCGGACTGGCGGCTACGGCGAAGCTGGGGCAGCGCAAGGCACATCACGTGAGGGAAACCCTGCTGGGCCTCTTCTCGTGCACCCGGCACGCGATAGCGTCTTGTGGCTCTTAACCCTTTACTGAAGCTTTTTGGCGCGGCTTCATCAGGAAGTGCTGCAAGTCGCGCTGCCGTAGCGGCGATCTCCACGCTGCTGCCATTCATCCCGTGCATAGCGGCGGCGGAAATCAGCAGGCCGAGCGCCCAGATGGCTCCCCGGTGGGTATTCACTCCCCCGGTTGCCGCCATCATCTGTTGCTCACCTTCGCGCCCCAGGCGCCCTACCATCTGGCGCAGCGCGATGTCTGCCGGACGTTCCCAGCTTTGTAATGCCAGAGCATGAAATGTCGGGGTCAGGCTGAGGGCCGATCGCTCCATCAGCGCCAGGCTGAGGTCGTGATGGGCGCCATTCCCCCGGCTGTCCACCAGACCGGGTTTCGGGCTCAGGCGGGCTTCCTCGATCAGGCTTTGGGTCGCAGCCCTTGCCAGCCAGCCCGCTTCGGCCTCGACGCCTTTCTGTGGATGTAATTTCATTACCAGCTCCGGAATTTCGCTGGCGGGTTGTAAAGACCGCCGGACCATTCGACGAGATCGGCCACGCTGCTTGCCGCCAGGAGAGAACGGGTCGCCTCGCTGCGGCGGATCCCCATATCTTCCGGGTAAGCCACTTTGCCGCTCTGGCGAAGTGCGGCGACACGTTTAGCGTCCACGCCCAGGCCGATGTCGGTGATACCGGCGACCGCCGCTACCATCGCACGGCGTTCTTCCAGACTCTCCGCACGGTAGAGATACGCAATGCCTTCCTCGGTGAGCACGTGGGTGACGTCGTCGCCGTAAATCATTACCGGGGCCAGCGGCATGCCGGAGGTTTTGGCCACCTCTACGGCATCCAGGGTTTCCACGAAGGTGGGCTTCACGCCCGCCTGGAAGGTTTCGACCATCTGCACCACCAGCTTTTTACCGCGCTGCATCGGATCGGGCTCGGTGATCATGTTCAGCCACGCCGGCGTGGCGTGGCGACGACCGTGCGGATCGTGCCCCATATTTGGCGCGCCGCCGAAGCCCGATAAGCGGCCACGCGTCACGGTTGAAGAGTTAGCCAGGCCATCAACCTGCAGGGTGGAACCAATAAACATATCCACAGCGTATTGCCCGGCCAGTTGGCACATGGCTCGGTTGGAGCGCATAGAGCCGTCGGCACCGGTAAAGAAGATATCCGGGCGAGCGCGAATGTACTCTTCCATGCCCAGCTCGCCGCCGAAGCAGTGCACGCTCTCGACCCAGCCGCTTTCAATCGCCGGGATCAGCGTCGGGTGCGGGTTCAGGGTCCAGTGTTTGCAGATTTTACCTTTCAGACCGAGCTGTTCGCCGTAAGTCGGCAGCAGCAGCTCAATGGCGGCGGTGTTAAAGCCAATCCCATGGTTCAGCGACTGAACCTGGTGTTCGGCGTAAATGCCTTTGATGGCCATCATCGCCATCAGGATGTGTTCCTGCTTGATCAGGCGCGGGTCACGGGTAAACAGCGGTTCGATAAAGAAGGGTTTGTCGGCAACCACCACGTAGTCAATCCAGGATCCGGGAATGTCCACGCGCGGCAAATCGCAGTCATCGTCCACCAGTTCATTAACCTGGGCGATAACAATCCCGTCATGGAAGGCGGCAGCTTCAACCAATGCAGGCGTATCTTCAGTGCTCGGCCCGGTGTACAGGTTTCCTTTGCGGTCGGCTTTATAACCGGCGATGAGCGCGACGTTAGGCGCAAGATCGACGTACAAGCGCGCATAAAGCTCGATGTAGGTGTGAATCGAGCCAATTTCTAACAGCCCGTCTTCCAGCAGTTGAGAAATACGCAGGCTTTGGGTGCCGGAGAAAGAGAAGTCAAGCTTGCGGGCGATACCTTTTTCAAAAATATCAAGGTGTTCACTGCGGCCGACGCTCGGCATAATCATATGCAGATCGTGTACTTTTTGCGGGCTGACCTCTGCCAGCATGCGGGAGAGAAAATCGGCCTGTTTTTGGTTATTTCCTTCCAGCACTACCCGGTCGCCCGGTGCAATCAGCTTTTCCATCACTTCGACGAGGTCCCCGGTCGGGATCACCTTGCCCTGTACGTTACTGGACGCCATACGTCGCTGCTTCTCGGTGCGACGCGTGTTCCAGACGCGGGCAGGCGTTTGGCTAGCACTCATTATTAACCTCCTGATTCAGCGCATCATTTTGATTAGCTTTAGTCTGGTTAAAAGTGTGCGCCACGCGGGGTTGGCTATCAATTAAGCTCAGGCGTTAATCATTAGCCTTAGAGTAATAATGGGTTTATCGTTTTGTGATCCGGGTAGAAGGCGAAGATGACCAGGGTGCGCTACACGGATGAAGGAGGAAAAAGGTGTACTCCGCTGCCCCCGATGTTAAGGTTGTCGAGTCTTAAATACAGGTTTTAACGTCATGCTGCTCGTCGCCGTACTCAACAATCCTCTGCTAAAACAGCCGCGCATCGCTTAGCGCGCTCACACATTCCCGTCTGCAATTTGAAACGGAACCTTGTTCCGTTGGCACACTTTTGTTGTGAGAAAAAACATGTCAAAGACTGAAAAGCACTGGTCTCAGGTCGAGTACCTGCACGAAACGGTGACCAACCCCAATATTCATATCAAAGGCCAGCACAGTTATTACAGCGACTGCTGGGATAGCGGTTTTGAGCGAAGCGTGGTGCGCTACCTGCAGGGTGACGCGGTGAGCCGGGAGTGGGAACCCATTGGCGAGCTTGACCAGCTGTGGATAGGTGATTACGTCTGTATCGCCGCCGAGGCGGTGATCCTGATGGGCGGCAACCACACGCACCGAGGCGACTGGTTCTCTCTTTATCCCTTTATCGAAACCATCAAAGACGCCTACCGCGCCAAAGGCGATACCACGCTCGGAGACGGATGCTGGATAGGCATGAGGGCAATCATCATGCCCGGCGTGACCATCGGTGAAGGCGCAATTATTGCCGCTGGCAGCGTGGTGACAAAAGACGTCGCGCCTTACAGCGTCGTCGGCGGTAACCCGGCCAAACCAATCGCCCTGCGTTTCGAACCCGAGGTGATTGAGCGGCTGCTGAAGCTGCACATTTACCAGCTAAGCGACGAGCATTTTCAGGCTATTCGGCCCCTGTTGAGCAATAACAATATTGCTGCGCTGGAGCAAGCGGTGGGATCACTGCGGTAAAGAAAGCGGGCGGGAATAACCCGCCCGTTGTTAAATCTTAGCGAAACTTCTTGTGGTAGGTATCGCGAGTGGTTTTGAAGTCTGCGGCAGCAGCCTGAGCTTCTGTCACTTTGCCTTCGTTGGCCAGCTTCAGGGCACCGTCAATCTGGCCCACGAGAATATCAAACCCGTGGCGGTACTCTTTCATGTTGGCGCTGTCGGCAGCCTCATTTTCCAGCTTAGGCGGGGTGCCTTTCTGCGCATCCAGAGCCGCTTCACGCATGTTGCCCAGTGAGGTTTTCAGCTCGGCGGCATCTTTGGTGCTCAGCACGGTCTTGTAGTTTTTCGCGATAATGTCCATGTCGTCACCGACATCTTTGGCAAACGCAGCGCCGGACAGTAACACGGATGATACGGCTAACATTGCAATCAGTTGCTTACGCATTTACTCACCTTATCTTTTTTATATGAGAAACGGGCGCGGCAGGACGCGCCACATTGCTTTACTGACCGGCTATCTTCATCTCCGGAAGTAAGACTGAACCACACTGAATGTTGCTACGTGTTTCTATATCGTTGCCAATAGTAACTATCTCGCGCCACATGTCTTTCAGGTTGCCGGCGATGGTGATTTCGCTCACCGGATACTGGATCTCGCCATTTTCAACCCAGAAGCCCGCCGCACCGCGAGAATAGTCGCCGGTAATGCCGCTCACGCCCTGCCCCATCAGCTCGGTGACCACCAGCCCGGTGCCCATCTGTTTCAGCATTTCCTCAAAGCCCAGGCCCTGGCCAGCAATGCGCCAGTTGTGGATCCCGCCCGCGTGACCGGTGCTTTTCAGCCCCAGCTTACGTGCGGAATAGTTGGTCAGCAGCCACTGCTGCAGCACGCCGTCCTTGATGATATCGCGGCGTTCAGTGCGCACACCTTCGCTGTCAAACGGCGTGGAAGCCAGGCCTTTCAGCAGGTGCGGATGCTCTTCAATGGTCATCCAGTCCGGCAAAATTTGCTTGCCGAGGGAATCCAGCAGGAAAGTTGATTTGCGGTATACCGCACCGCCCGCAATCGCGCCAACCAGGTGACCAAACAGCCCGGTCGCCACTTCATTAGCGAAAATCACCGGTGCTTTCATCGTAGAGAGTTTACGCGGAGACAGGCGAGACAGCGTACGGCGCGCGCAGTCGGCTCCTACCCACTCGGGTGATTTCAGGTCTTCCATCGCGCGACCGATGGTGTAGGCGTAATCGCGCTCCATATCACCGTTTTCTTCGGCAATGACGCAGCTCGAAAGGGAATGGCGGGTGGAACAGTAGCTCTGCAGCATACCGTGGCTGTTGCCGAATACTTTGATGCCGTAATGGCTGTTAAAGCTGCCGCCTTCGGTATTGGTGATACGTTTATCCACGTTCAGGGACGCGTTTTCCGCTCGCGCGGCAAGCTCAATGGCACGCTCCGGGTCAATTTCAGTTGGGTGGAAGAGATCCAGATCGGGTGCATCAAAGGCCAGCAGTTCTTTATCCGCCACGCCAGCATAAGGGTCAGGCGAGGTATAGCGAGCGATGTCCAGCGCGGCCTGTACGGTACGGGCAATGGCGTCCGGGCTCAGATCCGTGGACGAAGCGCTGCCTTTGCGGTTTTGGTGATAAACGGTGATGCCCAGCGCACCATCGCTGTTGAATTCGACGTTCTCCACCTCACCGTAGCGGGTGCTGACGCTGATACCGGTGGTTTTACTGACCGCCACTTCCGCGCCGTCTGACTTGCCCTTTGCCAGCTCCAGCGCCTGTGAAACCGCCTGCTCCAGAACCTGACGTTGTTGTGCTACTTGCGTGTTTACTTTCATCGCTACTGCCATAATGTAAGGTGAGTCGTTCAAGTCTAACAGGATCAGAACAATTTCGCAGTGCAGGCCCATTGCTGGTAATATCCGCGTCAACTTTTTAAGGAGCCTAATATGACCAAGCAGCCCGAAGACTGGCTCGACGACGTGCCCGATGATGAAAATGAAGACGAAGATGATGAAATTATCTGGGTCAGTAAAAGTGAGATTAAGCGCGACGCCGAAGAGCTAAAACGCCTGGGCGTTGAGCTGATGGAACTGGGCAAAAATGCCCTGGAAAAAATCCCGCTCGACGATGATTTACGTGCCGCTATTGAGCTGGCGCAGCGCATCAAGAAAGAAGGCCGCCGCCGCCAGGTGCAGCTGATCGGCAAGATGATGCGTTCCCGCGACATGGATCCAATCCGTCAGGCGCTCGACAAGCTGAAGAACCGCCACAACCAGCAGGTTTCGCTGTTCCACAAGCTGGAAGCCCTGCGCGACCGTCTGGTTGAAGAAGGCGATGACGCGATGAGCGAAGTCCTGAGACTTTATCCGCAGGCGGACCGCCAGCAGCTGCGCGTGTTGATCCGTAACGCGCAAAAAGAAAAAGCGGCCAATAAGCCGCCTAAGTCCTACCGTCAGATCTTCTCTTACCTTCGCGAACTCGCCGAAGAGCAGGAAAGCTAAGACGTTAGCGCTGGCCTGTTTTCTCCCCGGCCAGCGCCCAATTTCCTCTGACCTTTCTCAGGTCAAATTACTGCGTCGATACAGCGCCACGCCCACCGCCAGCACGGCGAGCATACCCGCACAGCTGCGGTTCACCCAGCGCATCACGTTGGCGGAGAATTTGCGCATCGCGTGGCGGCCACCCCAGGCGTAAATCGTCATCATGATGCAGTCAATAATCGCGCTGACCAGCGCCAGAATCATGTACTGCATCGCCACCGGCTCCTGCGGGCGGATGAACTGCGGTAAAAATGCCGAGAAGAACAGCAGCCCTTTGGGGTTGGATAAGCCGACCATCAGCGATCGCAGAAACGCCGTTTTGCCCGTGGCCACCGCAGCCGAAGCGCTCACGCTTAGCGCCTTAGCAGGTGCGCGCCACAGCACGTAAGCCAGATAGACCAGGTAAAGCGCGCCGCCCCATTTCACCACTGCAAACAGCTGTTCAGAAGCCTGCAACAACGCGCCCAGGCCGCAGCCCACCGCGCCAATCAGCAGCAGGTCCGCCAGCACCGCACCGAGAAAGCCGTAGCCCGCAATGCGCATCCCGTAGGTGGCTCCGTTATTGAGCGCTAAAAGCATCGACGGGCCTGGCGTCACCATGACCGCGCTAACGGCGATGACGTAAAGAAACAGCGTGGTGATATCCATCTATTCAGTCCTGGTAAAAAAATAGATTAGCGCCCGGCGGCTACTGCCTGCCGGGTACTTTTAAAACGTTTAGATTAAAACGGGCGTTCCATCACGACGCGGCAAAGATCGTCAAAAAAGCGGCCATACTGAGCGTCATCGATGGGCTGCGGATAACTCAACACTATCAGCTGATGATCGGGGATGTCCGCATGGTAAGTCGGATGGTGATGCACATAGTCGTTTTCGCAGAAGCCGAGGCTTTGGTAAAAACGCAGCCGCTTATGGGCGATCTCGGTGGTCAGCGGATCGATTTCGAGGATAGTTTGCGGGTAAAGCCGCAAAAACTGGCTCAGCATTCGCTTGCCGTAGCCCTGCGCACGCAGCTGGCCGTTCACGGCGAGGTGCTCAATATAGGCATAATCACCAAAATCCCACGCGCCGATCATGCCGACAAACTGCTCGCCGTCGAACCAGGCCTGCAGGCTGTAATTCGGGTGAGAAAGTGCGCTAATTTTTGCGGCAGGCTGGCGTTTCTCATGCCGCGGAAAGGCGCTTTCATACAGCTCGTCCACGCATTCAAAATACGGGGAGCTGCGGTCGGTAATTCGTTTTATCGTTAGCATGAGTGCAGTTTATCAAATGTATACACTTTACGAACGCCATTTCGGGTAGCTTATTCACATTGCGCTAATGCCCTACGTTCCCCTTTGACTTAACCCGTCCAGATAGAGGTTCTCTGCTTTGATGCCAGATATCGATGCCCAACGACGCGCTCTTAAGCTTGCCTGTAAAACCGAGCTGAGAGGATTTAAAGAAATGACACCTGCGGAGCAATTCCAGGAGATGGCCGACTGGGCCAGGGAAAATGAAGTCGCCCATGACAGCTACGGCGTGGGGGATTTTATCGCGGGTTTTGAGAGCAAAATCGCTCAGCTACTGGGTAAACCAGCGGCAATATTTATTCCTACCGGAGTGATGGCGCAGCTGATAGCGGTCATTATCTGGAGCGAACGTAACCGCCTGCCTCGCTTTGGCGCGCACGCGACATCGCACCTGCTGATTCATGAACAGCAAACTTTTCAGGCCCTGGTGAAGATGCATGGTGTCGTCGTAGGTCATAAACTACGGCCTATCCTTGCCAGTGATTTTACCGCCATAGCGGAGCCTTTAAGCTGCCTTGTAGTTGAACTTCCCGCGCGTGAGATTGGCGGGCAACTCCCAGAGTGGGACGAGCTGGAAGCCCTGAAAGCCGCAGCCGCAGAAGCTGGCACGCCGCTGCATATGGACGGGGCTCGCCTCTGGGAGAGCCGGGCGTATTACCAGCGCACCTGGGCTGAAATTGCTGAGGGTTTTTCTTCAGTCTATGTTTCCGTCTACAAGGGCCTCGGGGGTATTTCAGGTTCGTTACTCGCTGGCGATGAAGACTTTATCCGCCAGGCTCGCGTCTGGCTCAGACGATTAGGCGGTAACGTGGTGACGCAAAGTCCCGCGGTGGTTTCCACGGCAATGCGCTTAGAAAAACGGCTGGCCATCCTTGAGAGCTGCTATCAGCGCACCCTCAGTCTCGCCGCCAGCCTGGAGGCCGTGCCGGGCATTCGTATCCTGCCCCGCAGACCTCAGGTCAACATGCTGCATGTTTATTTCGATGCGGATAAAGAAACATTACTCAGCGCCAGGGATGAAATAGCCAGGCAGGAGGGATACTGGCTGTTCAATGCGCTGGAAGAGGCCGAAGTACCGGGCTGGTGTAAAACGGAATGGTATGTAGGCGACAACATGCTGCCGATAGGCAACGAGACCGTTTTAAACTTGTTCCACCAACTGATGGCTAAAGCGAGCCGCTAACCGTTCGCCAGCAGATAAAAAAATGGCCCCGCATAGGGGCCATTTTTCTTCGGGCGTTAAGCGCGGTCCACCGTAAAGGCTAAGACCTCGGCGAGGCTTTCAGCCCCCAGCGCCAGCATAATCAGGCGGTCAACGCCCAGCGCTACGCCGGAGCTGTCCGGCATGCCGGCTTCCAGCGCCGCCAGCAGGTTCATGTCCACCGGCTGCTGCGGCAGGCCAAGCGCCGCGCGTTTGCGGTTATCCTGCTCGAAACGCTGCTGCTGTTCGCGGGCGTCGGTCAGCTCATGGAAGCCATTCGCCAGCTCGATACCTTTGAAGTAAACCTCAAAGCGCTCCGCCACGCGGTGATCTTCGGTGCTGATCTGCGCCAGAGAGGCCTGGCTTGCCGGGAAGTGATACACGAAGGTCGGTTTGTCTTTACCAATCTGTGGCTCGACGCCCATCGCGAACAACAGCTGCAACAGCGTGTCCCGGTCTTCTTCTTTGTCGGCGATGTTGCTTAGGTCGAGCTTCGCCGCCGCTTCACGCAGCTGCGCTTTGTCCGCTGACAGCGGGTCGATATCCAGATGGCGCTGGAAGGCCTGCTGGTAAGACAAACTTTCTGCGGCGCCGCATTCCAGCACCTGCTGCAGGAGATCGTCCACCTCATTCATCAGGCGGTACATGTCGTAATGCGGGCGATACCACTCCAGCATGGTGAATTCCGGGTTGTGGTGGCGCCCCATCTCTTCATTACGGAAACTGCGACACAGCTGGAACACCGGGCCACAGCCCGCCGCCAGCAGGCGTTTCATGTGGTATTCCGGGCTGGTCATCAGGTACAAATTCATGCCCTGAGAGTGGCCAGGGCCGACGAAACGGGTTTCAAACGGCACCAGATGAATATCGGTTACCGTCGCCTGGCTCATGCAGGGTGTTTCCACCTCCAGAACGCCTCGGTCGGCGAAGAAGCGCCGAATCTCCGCCATAATGGCGGCGCGTTTTAACAAATTGGGGATGGATGCGCTCGGCTGCCAGGTGGCCGTTTCGCTCATGAGAAAGTCTCCGTATTTATGCAAGGCCGAGAAGTCTACCCGCATCACAGAAAGGAGACAAATTTTGTGCAGAGAATTTTGTTCTGAGCGTTTTATGGCCCGCGTTACGCAAACTTTTTCTCGTGCTCAAGCAGCCATTTTTTCCGTGCAATGCCGCCACCGTATCCCGTCATAGTCCCGTTTTTACCGATGATTCTGTGGCACGGAATGACGATGGCAACCCGGTTCGCGCCGTTGGCTCCGGCCACCGCACGCACGGCATCTGGATTCTCCATTTTTATCGCCAGCGCCTGATAGTGAGAGGTTGCCCCATAAGGTACGGTATCGAGCTGCTGCCAGACTTTTTGCTGAAACGCGCTGCCCGGTGTATGCAGTGCAAGAGTGAACTGCTGCCTTTTTCCAGCAAAGTATTCCCCGATCTCTTTTTCCGCCTGCCGCGTATGATCATTTTCCCCGGCGATGATACGGGCATTGAGCCGCGACTGCAGATCGTCAAATTCCCGCTCCAGCGCACGTCGGTCAACAAATTCCAGCAGGCAGACGCCCATCTCGGTGGCGCACACAAACATCGGCCCGATGGGTGTGGTAAAACGGTGAATAACGATGATATCTGCCGCCCGACTGGGGGCATCGCCAGTGAGCTTTTTGCAGGTATAGCCAAACCCACTCAGCGAGTCGTAGCCGCTGCTAAACGCCGCATCCGTCGCACTTTTCCCACGCCTGAGCTCCTGCAACGCCACATTCACACGCAGCATTCTCTGCCAGGCCTGAAAAGTCATCCCGTGGTGTTGCACAAACCAGCGCCGGAGACGTTCAGGGCTGATGTTGTGCTCACGCAGCTCACCATCGCTGACCCGGTTCTCACTGCTCGCCCTGAAAAGGGCAATCGCCTGCTCGACTATGGGCGGCGCAGAGAAGGCGTTTTCAGTGGGGCGGCAGATCTTGCAGGGACGAAAGCCCGCGTGAAGCGCGGATTTGAAGTCGTCATAAAACTCAACGTTACCCCGCTTAGGCTTACGGGCGCGACAGTTGGAAATGCAGAACACGCCGGTGGTTTTCACGCCCACGAAAAAAACGCCGACATGCTCGGAAGAGCGCGCCACCAGCGCCTCGTACCAGGTATTGCACTGCTCGATATCAAGGATTTTCATTGGCAAAGATCTCGTCAAATGCGCCCCGTTGGCGGAGGCTAAACAACAGATGCTGTAACTTACGGTTCAGCGCGGCGTGCACGAAATTCCCCATTGAAATACGTTTCACCCCCAGCGTCGCCAGTTGTTCAAAATCGGGCAGACCCGGCATGCACATCACATTCAGCGGCAGATCAACTGCGCCGGCAATCGCCTGAATATCTTCAGGTGAGGTCACGCAGGGCACAAAGAAGCCGTCAGCCCCCGCCTGTTGATATAGCCTGCCGCGGGCGATCGTTTGATTCAGCGCATCCAACTCACCAAGCAAGAAGCCATCGGTTCTGGCATTGATAAAGAGCGGCGTTTTCGCGGCATCCAGCCCTGCTTTGATCGCGCTCAGGCGGGCTGCAAAGTGTCTGGCATCCAGTAAACGACGCGCTCCCTGTTCAACTTTGCTGTCTTCAAGGTTAATGCCGACAACGCCCAGCTGTGCCAGCTGACTGGCCTGGCTCACAACCGTTTCGGTGTCTGCCCCATACCCGGCTTCCATATCGACGGAAAGCGGCAAGCTGACGCGCTCACGTATGCGGGCCACCAGAGCAAGAAGTACAGAAAATGGCAGCGCTTCGCCATCCTTGTAGCCCAACATATCGGCGATTGCCGCGCTTGAGGTGCCCAGCGCCTGATAACCCGCGTCCTGTGCCGCCTGAGCGCTGCTGACATCCCAAACGTTAGCCAGCAGCAATGGCGTGCTCTGATAATGCATCTGACTGAAGCTCATTTTTATCCCCTGCTTTTATAGAATGTAAAAGATTCTGAGCTCCAGCCGGGGAGGCAACAACCGAAAAACAGACGACTATTTTTCGCCGCTTTTTGTTCGCATTACACCATTTAAACATTCATTTTTGTGACGCAATTCATTAAGAGCGGTAATTAATCGACCTGTAGAACAGCAAAAAAATCGAACAAATCAAATTTCCCTAAAATCCCTCCGGTTATACTTTCCCTACCTAAAAAGGAGCAGGGATACACCTTTCGCAGCCACCGCCTTTCAGGCAGTGAATACCCTTTGGTCGTATAGCTTTGCGAATTACTAAAATCTGGAGGAATGTCGTGCAAACCTTTCAAGCCGATCTCGCCATTATAGGCGCCGGCGGAGCAGGCCTACGAGCAGCCATTGCGGCGGCCCAGGCTAATCCACAGGCAAAAATCGCTCTGATTTCCAAAGTCTACCCGATGCGCAGCCACACGGTTGCTGCCGAAGGGGGTTCCGCAGCCGTCGCGCAGGATCACGACAGCTTCGACTACCATTTTCACGACACCGTTGCCGGAGGCGACTGGCTGTGTGAGCAGGATGTGGTTGACTACTTCGTTCACCATTGCCCTACCGAAATGACCCAGCTTGAGCAGTGGGGCTGCCCGTGGAGCCGCCGCCCGGACGGCAGCGTCAACGTCAGGCGCTTCGGCGGGATGAAGATCGAACGGACCTGGTTCGCCGCCGACAAAACCGGCTTCCATATGCTCCACACACTCTTCCAGACCTCCCTTCAGTTCCCGCAAATTCAACGCTTCGATGAACATTTCGTGCTCGATATTCTGGTTGATGACGGCCAGGCGCGCGGCGTCGTCGCTATGAATATGATGGAAGGCGAGCTGGTGCAGATCCGCGCCAATGCGGTGGTGATGGCCACCGGCGGCGCAGGGCGCGTCTATCGCTACAATACCAACGGCGGCATCGTCACCGGGGACGGCATGGGCATGGCGCTGAGCCACGGCGTGCCGCTGCGCGACATGGAGTTTGTGCAATACCATCCAACCGGGCTGCCGGGTTCCGGCATCCTGATGACCGAAGGCTGCCGCGGTGAAGGCGGCATTCTGGTGAACAAAAACGGCTATCGCTACCTGCAGAATTACGGCATGGGGCCGGAAACCCCGCTCGGCGAGCCGAAGAACAAATACATGGAACTCGGCCCGCGCGACAAAGTGTCTCAGGCCTTCTGGCACGAATGGCGCAAAGGCAACACGATCTCCACCCCACGCGGCGACGTGGTGTACCTCGACCTGCGCCACCTCGGCGAGAAAAAACTGCTCGAGCGCCTGCCGTTCATCTGCGAACTGGCCAAAGCCTACGTGGGCGTTGACCCGGTCAAAGAGCCGATCCCGGTTCGCCCAACGGCGCACTACACCATGGGCGGCATCGAGACCGATACCCAATGCGAAACCCGCATCAAAGGGCTGTTCGCAGTGGGCGAATGTTCCTCCGTTGGCCTGCACGGTGCCAACCGTCTGGGCTCTAACTCGCTGGCAGAACTGGTGGTCTTTGGCCGCCTGGCGGGCGAGCAGGCAATGGAGCGCGCCGCACAAGCGCAACCGGCGAACGATGCTGCACTGAACGCCCAGGCCGCCGATGCTGAAGGCCGCCTGAAGCAGCTAGTCAACCAGGAAGGCAACGAAAACTGGTCAAAAATCCGCGACGAAATGGGGCTTTCTATGGAGGAAGGCTGCGGGATTTACCGTACCCCGGAATTGATGCAGAAAACCGTAGACAAGCTGGCAGAGCTACAGGAGCGCTTCAAGCGCGTGCGCATCACCGATACCTCCAGCGTCTTCAATACCGACCTGCTGTACACCATTGAGCTGGGCCACGGCCTGAACGTTGCCGAATGTATGGCGCACTCCGCCCTTGCACGTAAAGAATCCCGCGGCGCCCACCAGCGTCTGGATGAAGGCTGCACCGAACGCGATGACGTCAACTTCCTGAAGCACACTCTGGCCTTCCGCGACGCCGACGGCACAACTCGCCTCGACTACAGCGATGTGAAGATCACCACGCTGCCGCCAGCAAAACGCGTATACGGCGCTGAAGCGGAAGATGCTGAGAAGAAAAAGGAGAAGGCAAATGGCTGAGATGCAAACCCTGAAGATTGAGATTGTGCGCTACAACCCGGAAACGGACAGCCAGCCGCATAGCGCAATCTACGAGGTGCCGTTTGACGAGCAAACCTCGCTGCTGGACGGGCTAGGTTATATCAAAGATAACCTCGCACCGGACCTCAGCTACCGCTGGTCATGCCGCATGGCGATTTGTGGCTCCTGCGGCATGATGGTCAACAAAGTGCCGAAGCTGGCCTGTAAAACGTTCCTGCGCGAATACACCAACGGCATCAAGATCGAAGCGCTGGCAAACTTCCCGATTGAGCGCGATTTGGTGGTCGACATGACCCACTTTATCGAAAGCCTGGAGTCGATTAAGCCTTATATCATCGGCAACCCGCGCACGCCGGATCAGGGGCCAAACACGCAGACGCCCGCGCAGATGGCGAAATACCATCAGTTCTCCGGCTGCATCAACTGTGGGCTGTGCTATGCCGCCTGCCCGCAGTTTGGCCTGAACCCTGAGTTTATCGGCCCGGCGGCGATTACCCTCGCCCATCGTTACAACCTGGACAGCCGTGACCACGGCAAGAAACAGCGTATGCCGCAGCTCAACGGGCAAAACGGCGTGTGGAGCTGCACCTTTGTTGGCTACTGCTCCGAAGTTTGTCCAAAACACGTCGATCCGGCCGCGGCCATCCAGCAGGGCAAAGTCGAAAGTTCGAAAGACTTTTTGATTGCCACCCTGAAACCACGCTAAGGAGTGCACCATGACCACGAAACGTAAGCCTTATGTCCGTCCCATGGCGCCAACCTGGTGGCGGCAGCTGGGCTTCTACCGTTTTTATATGCTGCGTGAAGGCACCTCGGTTCCGACAGTCTGGTTCAGCATCGTGCTGATTTATGGCCTCTTCTCGCTGAAACACGGCGTAGAGGGCTGGGCGGGCTTTGTCGGTTTCCTGCAAAACCCGGTGGTTGTCATCCTCAACCTCATTACGCTTGCCGCCGCCGTGCTGCACACCAAAACCTGGTTTGAGCTGGCACCAAAGGCCGCTAACGTCATCGTTAAGGGCGAGAAAATGGGGCCGGAGCCGGTCATCAAGGGATTGTGGGTTGTCACTGCACTGGTGACTGTCGTTGTGCTGCTTGTAGCACTGTTCTGGTAAGGAGGCTGAGGTGATTAACCAAAATCCAAAACGTTCCGACGAGCCGGTATTCTGGGGCCTGTTTGGCGCAGGTGGCATGTGGGGGGCGATTTTCGCGCCGGTTATCGTGCTGCTGGTTGGTATTATGCTGCCGCTCGGCCTGTTCCCCGGCGATGCGCTGAGCTTTGACCGCGTTTATGCCTTCGCCCACAGCTGGATTGGCCGCCTGTTCCTGCTGCTGATGATTGTGCTGCCGCTGTGGTGTGGCCTGCACCGTATCCACCATGCAATGCACGACCTGAAGATCCACGTTCCGGCCGGAAAATGGGTGTTCTACGGCCTGGCCGCTATTCTGACGGTGGTGACCATTATTGGCCTGCTGACGCTCTAAGTACTCAGCACACACCAAGGCTCGCCATCGCGCGGGCCTTTTTTTATTCCATGGCCAGCGCCTTCACCCGCTTTCTGTATTCCCCAGGCGAACAGCCAAACTCCCGCATAAAAGCCTTATGGAATGACGATTCGCTGGCGTAGCCCACGGCATCAGCGATAGTGATAATCGAACTTGCTTCACGCGAGAGTTGCTGTGCGGCAATTTGCAGCCTGATGCGGGTCAGCACTGCCAGCGGGGTGGTGCCGCTCACCTCGCGGAACAGCAACGCAAAACTGGCGCGAGACATATGCACTTGTTCAGCCAGCGAGGCGACGGTCCACGGCGTATGCGGTGCGTTCAGCATACTTTGGATTGCCACGCCCAGTCGTGGATGCAGCAGCAGGTTCAACTGACTTTTATCCTGAATATTCACCCGTAGCCACTGCCGCAAGCCCAGGGCAATCATCGTGGCACATTGCTGGCTACATACCGCCGCCATACCAGGCTGTGGCACTTCCGCTTCCTGTTGCAGCAGCGCAACGGCCGCCAGCAGCCATGTATGTTCGGGGCTGTCTTGTTCGGGCACCATCAGCAGGGCCTCCGGTAGCGCCGTCAAAAAATGACGGGAAGCCGAAGATAAATGCAGGCTCCCACAAACGATCCAGGTCTCTTCCTGCCCCTTCTGCCGCAGTCGGTGCGCAGAGTTTTGCGTCAGCACAACCACCTGCCCAGGCTGTAGCGTCAGCTTTTCGCCGGCAGGCAGCTCCAGCCATGCGGCCCCTTGCGTAACGGTGTGCCAGCGAATGGTCGCCAGCGATCCCGCCGCATGGGGCAGGCTCCAGCCCGAACTGAGCAGGCAATTTTTATCAATCGAACCCTGCGGGGCGCTGAACGCCATCAACTGGCTGAGAGGATCCATCGCTCACTCCAAAAAATCAGACGATAAGACAGGATTTAAAGATACCTGAAGACATCACATTGACGCCATGCATACACAATGATTGCCATTAACTTAACGGCTGGCTCACTGACGGAGAACCTCCATGCAGACCTATCAGGCAATCATTATTGGTTTTGGTAAAGCAGGTAAAACCCTGGCGGCAACCCTGGCAAAACAAAACTGGAAAGTCGCCATTATCGAGCAATCCGCCGAAATGTACGGCGGTACCTGCATTAACATTGGCTGCATTCCCACCAAAGCGCTGGTCCACGATGCAGAACAGCATCAGGACTTTACGACAGCCATCGCACGTAAGTCTTCAATTGTCAGTTTCCTGCGGGACAAGAATTACCACTTGCTGGCCGACCTGAATAATGTGGACGTTATCAACGGCCACGCAGAGTTTATCGACCGGCATACTGTTCGCGTGATGCAGAACGGTGAAACTATTGAACTGCAGGGGGAGAAAATCTTTATCAACACCGGTGCGCAGTCCGTTTTGCCGCCGATTGACGGGCTGACGGCTACGCCTGGGGTATATGACAGCACCGGGCTGCTTAATCTGAACACGCTCCCAACGCACCTCGGTATTTTGGGCGGCGGCTACATCGGGGTTGAGTTTGCCTCAATGTTTATCGGTTTCGGCAGCAAGGTCACCATTTTCGAAGCCGCCGCTGATTTTTTGCCGCGTGAGGACCGTGACGTAGCCGCAGCGGTCGCCAACTTACTTCAGCAGCAGGGCGTGGAGCTGATCCTAAACGCTAAAGTTCAGCACGTTGAATCCCATGACAACAGGGTGCATTTGCAGACGAACGATAGCGTCTACACGGTTGACGCGCTGCTTGTTGCCTCAGGGCGAAAACCCGCTACAGATACCCTGAACCTGAAAAACGCCGGGGTTGATGTCGATGCTCGTGGGGCCATCGTGGTGAATAAATACCTGCGTACCTCTGCAGACAACATCTGGGCAATGGGGGATGTAACCGGCGGGCTACAGTTTACCTATATCTCGCTCGATGACTTCCGTATCGTGCGTGACAGCCTGTTGGGCGAAGGTAAACGCCATACCGGGGACAGAAAAAATGTGCCTTATTCCGTGTTTATGACCCCCCCGCTGTCTCGCATTGGCATGACTGAAGAACAAGCCCAGGCCAGCGGTAAACCCATTCAGATCGTTACGCTTCCCGTGGCGGCAATTCCAAGGGCTCGAGTCATGGGCGACACTCGCGGCTTGCTCAAAGCTATCGTGGATACCTCAACGCAGGAGATCCTCGGCGCATCGCTGCTGTGCCCTGACTCCCATGAGATCATTAACCTGATTAAAACCGTCATGGATGCCGGGCTGCCCTACACCACGCTACGCGACCAAGTTTTCACGCACCCTACCATGAGCGAAGCGCTTAATGACCTGTTTGCGCTGGTAAAATAACCCGTCCAGGTTCTCGCAATCAGGCCCTACGCTTTCTCACACTCTCCGGCTAACCAGCCGGAGAAGTCTCGCATGGCGGGCGTTTCCGTCCTGGACTGGAGCTTTGTCAGCCAATAGCTGCCCAGACTGATTTCAGCCTCAAACGGGCGAACAATCCGCTCGCTGTTCAGCAAGTGGGTAAACATATTCACCGGGGCAAGGGCAACACCCGCGCCAGCCTGTGCGGCTTCAAGCATAGTTACCGAAGAATCAAAAACCATCACCAGATGCGTTGGCGACGGTGGCGCCTCGCCCACCGCCTGCAGCCATGCCGCCCATTCGTCACGCCGGTAGGAACGCAGAAGCGTATGATTCAGCACGTCCTGCGGGCGCTGGAGTTCAGCAGCCAGCGCAGGAGAACAAAGCGGTGACAGCGGGGCATCACACAGATAAATCGCGTCTGTTCCGTGCCAGGCTCCGCTACCAAATCGCACCGTATAGTCCAACCCCTCCGCCGCCGGGTCCACCCGGTTGTTGTGCGTCGAAAGCTGAAGATCGATATGCGGATAGCGACGCCGAAACGCCTCAAGCCGCGGCAGCAGAAAGCCTGTTGCAAAAGTGCCCACCACACCTAGCTTAAGTTTTTCTCTCGCTTGCGCGCCGGAAAACCGATCCAGTACCCCGGCAATGCGGTCAAAGGAATCGTTTAGCACAGGTAACAGATTTTCACCTTCCGTGGTCAACATCAATCCACGAGAAACGCGCACAAACAGCTGGCAACGCAGATGTTCTTCCAGGGCTTTCACCTGCTGGCTGATGGCAGAATGAGTGACATTCAGCTCGATGGCAGCATGGGTAAAGCTAAGATGCCTGGCTGCGGCTTCAAAAGCGCGCAGGGAGTTTAGCGGGATATAGCTGCGGGTCATGACATTACCTGTTAGAAAATCTTAAACCTAATGCCAAATTTAATCGTTTGTCATCGGGTGTCAAATCCAACAAACTTGCCTCGTCTGACGGGCCCGGACTGCTATCATCTCTCTAAGGAAGGTTATCCATTATGAAAAAAACCCTTTGCCTGACGCTGCTGCTTGCCGCCTCATGCTCCAGCTTTGCGGCACAAAAAGAACTGACTGCACCGCAGATTGAAAAGCTGGTGAACCGCACCGTTGCCCCGCTAATGAAAGAGCAGGCGATCCCCGGCATGGCGGTGGCCGTTATCTACAAAGGCTACCCGCTGTATTTCACCTGGGGAAAAGCCGATGTGCAGCGCAACGTACCGGTAACGCAGCAAACGTTATTTGAACTGGGCTCGGTCAGTAAAACCTTTACCGGCGTGCTGGGTGGTGATGCTTTGGCTCGCGGCGAAGTTAGCCTTAGCGATCCGGCGCAAAAATACTGGCCTGAGCTGAACGGTAACCAGTGGAAAGGGATCACCCTGCTGCAGCTTGCCACCTATACCGCCGGTGGCCTGCCGCTGCAGGTGCCGGACGAGGTGACCAACAGCGATGCCCTGCTGAAGTTTTACCAGAACTGGCAGCCGAAGTGGGCACCTGGCACGCAGCGCCTCTACGCCAACGCAAGTATTGGACTATTCGGAGCCTTGATGGTGAAACCGTCAGGCATGAGCTTTGAACAGGCGATGTTAAAACGCGTCTTTGAGCCACTGAATCTTCAACACACCTGGATTAACGTGCCGGCGACGGAAGACAGCCACTACGCCTGGGGCTACCGGGACGGCAAAGCCGTGCGCGTCTCGCCGGGCATGCTGGATGCAGAAGCCTACGGCGTGAAATCCAGCATCGAAGATATGGCCCATTGGGTGCAGGCGAACATGGCCCCCGATCGTCTGGGAGACAAAATGTTAGCTCAGGGTATGCAGCTCGCGCAGTCACGTTACTGGCGCGTGGGTAGCATGTATCAGGGGCTTGGCTGGGAAATGCTGAACTGGCCGGTGAAGGGGAAAACGATTATTGATGGCAGTGACAACAAGATCGCCCTTGCGCCGCACCCGGCAACGCTGATTGAGCCTCCAGCACCTGCGGTGAAAGCCTCATGGGTACATAAAACCGGGTCGACCGGCGGCTTTGGTAGCTACGTGGCCTTTATCCCAGAAAAACAGCTGGGTATCGTGATGCTGGCCAACAAAAGCTACCCGAACACCGAGCGAGTAAAAGCCGCTTACGCCATTCTTGAAGCACTGCAATAAAAATGACCACGGCCTGTTGAACACAGGCCGTATTATTTCCGGCTTCGCTCACACTTTATTTCCTGTCGCCATCTACACTTAGCTAAAAAAACCTCGGAAGGAATCTGCTATGCGCATTTGGCCCGCTGTCACCGCGCTTGCGGTCGCATTATTCGTTGTCTCCTGTAGCTCACCAACTCCTCCCCCCAGCGTCACGGTCGTGCAAAACTTCGAGGCAAAACGCTTTATCGGCACCTGGTATGAAATTGCGCGAATGGACCACAGCTTTGAAAGCGGCCTGAATCAGGTCACGGCCACCTACAGTTTTATGGATGACGGCGGCCTGCGCGTGATAAACCGGGGATTCAACCCGGACAGGCAGATGTGGCAGCAGGCAGAAGGGAAGGCTTATTTCACCGGAGACCCGAGCGTCGCTGCGCTGAAAGTCTCCTTTTTTGGCCCGTTTTACGGCGGCTATAACGTGATTGCGCTGGATAAAGACTATCGCCATGCGCTGGTATGCGGGCCTGACCTCAGCTATCTCTGGATCCTGTCCCGCACACCAACCATCAGCCACGACCTCAAGCAACAGCTATTGGCTATCGCCGCTCGCCAGGGCTTTGCGGTGGATAAATTGATTTGGGTGAAACAACCAGGCAGTTAATGCGTGGAAAGTTTCAAGCCAATGATCCCGACCACAATCAGAGCCAGGCTAGCCAGACGCATCGGGTTAGCCGACTCTCCCAGCAGCAGAATGCCGGTAATCGCCGCGCCGACGGCACCGATCCCGGTCCACACCGCGTAGGCCGTGCCGGTGGGCAGGGTTTTCATCGCCCAGGCGAGCAAAGCCATGCTGACAACCATCGCAACGATGGTGATAACGCTAGGCAACAGGCGGCTAAAGCCGTGGGTATATTTCAGTCCTACCGCCCAAACAACTTCCAGTAATCCGGCAATTAACAATACGATCCAGGCCATAACAGCTCCAGTAGAGATGGGGCCGTCCCCGGTGTGAGATGCGCTTGCGGGTCGTCCCGTAAGGCTTAGGTGAGAAGCTGATTTTAGCACTCAAACGGCTGCCTGAAAATCCGTATCCAAATGCTACGCAATGAAATAATCGTTTCACTCGCCGGGCCTTGCTAAGCCTGGAATTGACAGCGAATTCGCGCGTATTTCCGTGATTCATTTTGGCAAATTTATTCATATGATAAAACGTGGTTTGCCAGCCTGCAAACGCCGCAGTAATGATTAACGTGAAGCGTGAAAATGTATAAAATATTATTGGTTGATAGGTGTTACTTCAGCCGTCAGGGACTGACGCACTTGCTCAATCAGAAAAATAATCTGGCTACGGCAGTGAGTATTTCAGAGACAGACAGTTTACTTCTCGCCCGGGAAAAAATTATTAAATGGCAGCCGAATATGGTGATCGCCGACTTCAACAGTTTCTCAACCGCATTGCATAATATCCAACAGCTTTCGACTATTTATTCTGCCTGTGGCGATACGACGCGCCTGCTGCTGCTGCAAAGCGGGCAACACCCCACCATTGCCGAGTACTGCGCGGCGCAAGGCACTAACGATATTTGGGATAAGTCAGTATCATTGTCGGCATTAACGGCATTGATTCAGCAGACTATTGCGACCCGCCCGCCATTTCGTGAAGTGAAACGACATATTACGCCATTACTGACCTTACGCGAAGAGAGAATATTAAAACTCTGGAAGGAAGAGGCGAATAACGAATATATTGCCAGAGTGATGGAAATAAGCGTAAAAACGGTTTACACCTATAAGCGAAACATTCGATTAAAGCTGGGAGCCGACAATAGATTATCGCTTTTTTTAAATATTCCGGAAGCTGTTTTAGAATAACGGTACGGCACTAGCACCGTACCGAACAGTATTATTCCTGCGCTTTTGTTGCCGCACCAGAAATAGCCTTACCGCCGCTTTGAATATCCTCGCCCACGCCGCGGGTGGTGTTACAGGCGGTCAACAAGGATGAAAGAACGACGAGAGAGAAAAACGCAGCAATGGTTTTCTTAATCATGAGCTTTTCCTTATAACTATGTTGTTTGTGTATAGCTTGTTAAGCATAGCTAAAAAAATGAACAATGAAGGAAAAGCGAGGCGATTTCGGATAACTGGCAGGGACTATTTATTGGCTACGCGCTCAATGGCGCCGCCGAGATGTTGCAAGTCTTCGCCAAACCCACGCGTGGTATTACAACCCGACAGCGCAGCGGCCAGCAGCGAGATAAAAAGAATCTGTTTCAACAAACGGTTCATCTTCCCTGCCCTGACAAAGCGGCGGCGCGAGCCTGAGGCACCGCGCCGCGAACCTTCACGAGAATTACTTCACGCGAGAAACGTATTCACCAGAGCGGGTGTCAACTTTGATGACTTCGCCGATCTGAACGAACAGCGGAACTTTAACCACAGCGCCGGTGCTCAGGGTTGCTGGCTTGCCGCCGGTCCCTGCAGTGTCACCTTTCAGACCTGGATCGGTTTCAACGATTTCCAGCTCAACAAAGTTCGGTGGGGTAACGGAGATTGGCTGGCCGTTCCACAGGGTCACGATGCACTCAGCCTGGTCCAGCAGCCATTTAGCGTTTTCGCCAACGGCTTTTTCGTCTGCAGCCAGCTGCTCGAAGGTTTGGTTGTTCATGAAGTGATAGAACTCACCGTCGTTGTACAGGTAAGTCAGGTTCATATCGACAACGTCAGCGCCTTCTGCAGAGTCAGTAGACTTGAAGGTTTTCTCAACGCGGGTACCGGTCAGCAGACGACGCAGCTTAACGCGCGCGAATGCCTGGCCCTTGCCCGGTTTTACGAATTCGCTGGCTTCAACCGCGTACGGTTCGCCATCCATCATGATTTTAAGACCGGCACGGAAATCGTTGCTAGAATAAGTCGCCATAAGGCCCTCTGAATTTGTTAACTGGTAGCTTAGCCAAAAAAATGGCACACATTGTAACCCTAAATCCCCCTCACAGAGAAGATTGGTTAACGCAACTTGCCGATGTTATAACCGATCCTGATGAACTGCTGCACATTTTAAATGTAGCTGACGATGAAGAACTGCTTGCCGGGCGTGAAGCAAGGCGTCTTTTTGCCCTGCGCGTCCCTCGCGCTTTCGTCGCGCGCATGGAAAAAGGTAACCCCAACGACCCGCTACTGCGTCAGGTTTTGACGGCAAAACAGGAGTTCGTTGCCGCGCCCGGTTTCACCACCGATCCGCTGGAAGAGCAACACAGCGTTGTCCCAGGGCTGCTGCATAAGTACCGCAACCGCGCCTTGCTGCTGGTGAAAGGTGGCTGCGCCGTAAACTGCCGCTACTGTTTCCGCCGCCACTTCCCGTATGCCGACAACCAGGGCAACAAACGCAACTGGCAAACGGCGCTGGCGTATATAAGCGAACATCCTGAGCTGGACGAAATTATTTTCTCCGGCGGCGATCCGCTGATGGCCAAAGATCATGAACTGGACTGGCTGATGAGCGAGCTGGAGGCCATTCCTCATATCAAACGCCTGCGCATTCACAGCCGCCTGCCGATTGTCATCCCGGCGCGTATTACCGATGGGCTGGCAGCAAGAATCGCCCGCTCATCGCTTCAGGTGCTGCTGGTTAATCATATTAACCACGCCCAGGAAATTGGCGACGATTTCCGCTCGGCGATGGCAAAGCTACGGCTGGCGGGCGTCACGCTGCTGAATCAAAGCGTGTTACTGCGCGGCGTGAACGACAACGCACAAACCCTGGCCGACCTTAGCAATGCGTTGTTTAATGCGGGCGTGATGCCGTATTACCTGCACGTGCTCGACAGAGTGCAAGGTGCGGCGCACTTTATGGTAGAAGACGAAGAGGCCCGGGCGATTATGCGTGAGCTGCTGACGCTGGTTTCTGGCTATATGGTGCCGAAGCTGGCGAGAGAAATAGGCGGAGAGCCAAGTAAGACGCCGCTGGATTTGCAGCTACGGCAAAAGTGAGAGCTTAGCGCCCTCACCTTAACCCTCTCCCCCGGGAGAGGGAACCGCTTAGTGCTGCCTTCGACTGTAGAAAAAGCCCCACGACTTTATCCCTTACCAGTGACAGGGAACCGCAAGTCCTTCCTCGAGCTCTATCAGCAAAAGCACGTCCGTTTTTCTCCCTCTCCCTGAAGGAGAGGGCCGGGGTGAAGGTAATACTTACCGAATCAGTTCGGGCACTTATAAACCTGACCCGTCATTTGGCTGGCCGTTGGCGCAAAGCTCGAGAGCAGCGTCTGGGTTGGGCTGCTCACGCCGTACAGCACGTTGCCGCCCATTTCGGCCGCATTGTTACGCAGTGCGTTTGCCGCGCCGCGCATAGACCCGCCTTCATCGCCGTGCTGGCCAGACAGCCAGTTGCTCTGTTCCCCGGTCGCGGTGCCTAATAGACGGCATTCGCTTCCTGGTTTGTCTTCAACAAAACGAACGCTCTGGCCGCTGGAGCTAAGCTGATTGCCCGTGCTACATCCTGCCAGCAGCAGCGCTGCCACAACCACTCCTGATGAGACTTTCATGCGCATGTTATTCCCCGTAATCAAGGTATTGAGCCGTTATTGCCCGGTAAGCACTTATACCAGAGTGTGAACAAAAGAAAAAACCCCCAGACATTTCTGACTGAGGGTTTCTTTAACACAAGGTGCTAAGGCGAATTACATCATGCCGCCCATGCCACCCATGCCGCCCATACCACCAGCAGCGCCTAAGTCAGGAGCATCGCCTTTAGGCAGGTCGGTGACCATGCACTCGGTAGTGATCATCAGGCCCGCAACGGAAGCCGCGTACTGCAGAGCAGAACGGGTAACTTTGGTTGGGTCCAGGATACCGAAATCGATCATGTTGCCGTATTCTTCGGTCGCGGCGTTGTAACCGTAGTTACCTTCGCCCGCTTTCACCGCGTTGGTGACAACGGATGGCTCTTCACCGGCGTTAGAAACGATCTGACGCAGAGGAGCTTCCATCGCGCGCAGCGCAACTTTGATACCCACGTTCTGGTCTTCGTTCTGAGCGGTCAGGCCAGCCAGTTTAGCGGCAACGCGAACCAGCGCTACACCACCACCAGCAACCACGCCTTCTTCAACCGCAGCACGGGTAGCGTGCAGGGCATCGTCGACGCGAGCTTTTTTCTCTTTCATTTCAACTTCGGTAGCAGCACCGACTTTGATTACCGCTACGCCGCCTGCCAGTTTCGCTACGCGCTCCTGCAGTTTTTCGCGGTCATAGTCAGAAGTTGCTTCTTCGATCTGCTTACGGATCTGACCAACGCGGCCCTGAATAGCGGCTTCTTCACCCACGCCATCGATGATGGTGGTGGTGTCTTTGTTGATCACAACGCGTTTAGCCTGGCCGAGGTCTTCCAGGGTCGCTTTTTCCAGCTCCATACCGATCTCTTCAGAGATAACGGTACCGCCGGTCAGGGTAGCGATGTCCTGCAGCATAGCTTTACGGCGGTCACCGAAGCCAGGTGCTTTAACCGCAGCCACTTTCACGATGCCACGCATGGTGTTAACCACCAGGGTAGCCAGCGCTTCGCCTTCAACATCTTCAGCGATGATAACCAGCGGTTTGCCTGCTTTCGCAACGGCTTCCAGCACTGGCAGCATTTCACGGATGTTGGAGATTTTTTTGTCAGCCAGCAGGATGAACGGGCTTTCCAGCTCAACAGCGCCAGTTTCTGGCTTGTTGATGAAGTATGGGGACAGGTAGCCGCGGTCGAACTGCATACCTTCAACCACGTCCAGTTCGTCTTCCAGACCGGTACCGTCTTCAACGGTGATCACGCCTTCTTTACCGACTTTATCCATCGCTTCAGCGATCAGTTTACCTACGGTTTCATCGGAGTTAGCGGAGATAGTACCAACCTGAGCAATCGCTTTAGAGTCAGAGCACGGCACGGACAGCGCTTTCAGCTCTTCAACAGCAGCAACAACGGCTTTGTCGATACCGCGTTTCAGGTCCATTGGGTTCATGCCCGCAGCAACGGCTTTCAGACCTTCGGTGATGATAGCCTGAGCCAGTACGGTTGCGGTGGTGGTACCGTCGCCTGCAGCGTCGTTCGCTTTAGAGGCAACTTCTTTCACCATCTGTGCGCCCATGTTTTCGAACTTGTCTTCCAGCTCGATCTCACGCGCTACGGAAACGCCATCTTTGGTGATGGTCGGTGCACCGAAAGATTTATCCAGAACCACGTTACGGCCTTTAGGACCGAGGGTAACTTTCACTGCATCTGCCAGTACGTTAACGCCGCGCAGCATTTTTACACGAGCGTCGTTACCGAATTTTACGTCTTTAGCTGCCATTTCTTCTATTCCTCAAATTCGTTCAGGTTCGTGCGTCAAATTACGCTTCAACAATTGCCAGGATGTCGCTTTCGGACATGATCAGCACTTCTTCGTTGTCGATTTTCTCGGACTTCACGCCGTAGCCATCGTTGAAGATAACGATGTCACCCACTTTCACGTCCAGCGGCTGCACGCTACCGTTTTCCAGGATGCGGCCTTTACCGACAGCGATGATCTCGCCACGAGTTGATTTGCCTGCTGCGGAGCCAGTCAGAACGATGCCGCCCGCAGATTTGGACTCAACTTCTTTACGCTTGACGATGACACGATCATGTAATGGACGAATGCTCATTGATAGCTCTCCTTTGAGAAAGTCAGTATCAGATAGTTAGGTAACGCCGTCCCACAGGGGTAATCGGCTGGTGACCTGATTAATGGGGATGCGCTTTCCCCCCTTCAAGGGGGGAAAACAAAAAAAACTAAAATTTAACGATCATCCCGGTGCTGGTCGTCGAGGCGCTTTGGCGCGTCGTCTTTACGCTGGAACTCACCGTCGAATGTATTGCCCCCTTCACCACCGGCGCTAAAACCGCCGCCAGGCATGCGGGAGAAGCGCAAATGCGGCATCAGCTTGAGCGTGAGGTGCTTTTGCACCGGCGGCAGCAGCAGCAACAGACCGAGGAAGTCGGTAAAAAAGCCCGGCAACAGCAGCAAAATACCGGCCATGATCAGCGAGACGCTTTTGATCATTTCCGCCGCAGGGCTTTCGCCTGCCGCCATCTTCTGCTGCATCAGCATCAGGTTTTTAAAGCCCTGGTTACGCACCAGAGAAAGGCCAATCACCGAAGTGAAAATGACCAGAATCAGGGTCATAAAGACCCCCAAAACGTGTGCCACCTGTATGAACAGCGAAATTTCGATGTAAACATAAAGGAAAACGGCAATAAACGGGATCCAGCGCACTATACGCTCCTGTCATCGGGCGAGCCCGTTAATGGTCTCGCGAAAAATAGATTAGCAATTACGCGTAGGAGGGAGATGGCGACGCTGTAGACAAAGATCAATGTTTCTTGCGTGAATTTTTTCTGGAAATTTTCAACTGTTGACCTATATCACATATTAATAATTGTTATGCGTGGCGGCTTTTAATAAGTGATCCAGGTTACTGCTTTTCGCTATCATCAGCATATCATCACGTTAACGCGGTCGAATATGGACATAATCGTCGGCCTATTAAGCTCACAACCACATTTCGTGTGTGTGAATAAAACAGTGCATTTATCTGCAGCTTTACTAAGAAGGTTCACATGTTAAATAACATTCGTATCGAAGAAGATTTGTTGGGTACCAGGGAAGTGCCAGCGGATGCCTACTACGGCGTTCATACTCTGAGAGCGATTGAAAACTTCTACATTAGCAACAGTAAAATCAGCGACATACCGGAGTTTGTACGCGGTATGGTGATGGTAAAAAAAGCGGCGGCAATGGCGAACAAGGAACTGCAAACCATTCCTAAGAGCATCGCGAACACCATCATTCAGGCCTGTGATGAAGTCCTGAACAACGGCAAATGCATGGATCAGTTCCCGGTAGATGTCTACCAGGGCGGCGCCGGTACTTCCGTCAACATGAACACCAACGAAGTCCTCGCCAACATCGGTCTGGAACTGATGGGCCACCAGAAAGGTGAATACCAGTTCCTGAACCCGAACGACCACGTCAACAAATGCCAGTCCACTAACGACGCCTACCCAACCGGCTTCCGCATCGCAGTTTACGCTTCCATCGTGAAACTGATCGATGCCATTAATCAGCTGGGCGAAGGCTTCCAGCGTAAAGCGGTTGAGTTTTCTGAGATCCTGAAAATGGGCCGCACCCAGCTTCAGGACGCTGTTCCAATGACCCTCGGTCAGGAGTTCCACGCGTTCAACGTGCTGCTGACTGAAGAGACTAAAAACCTGCTGCGCACCGCTGAACTGCTGCTGGAAGTGAACCTTGGCGCAACCGCCATCGGTACCCGCCTCAACACGCCAGATGGCTACCAGCAGCTGGCCGTACAGAAACTGGCAGAAGTCAGCGGACTGGCCTGCGTACCAGCAGAAGACCTGATTGAAGCCACTTCCGACTGCGGCGCATACGTGATGGTGCACAGCTCCCTGAAGCGCCTGGCCGTGAAAATGTCCAAAATCTGTAACGACCTGCGCCTGCTCTCTTCCGGCCCGCGCGCTGGTCTGAACGAAATCAACCTGCCGGAACTGCAGGCGGGTTCTTCTATCATGCCGGCCAAAGTGAACCCGGTTGTCCCGGAAGTGGTGAATCAGGTTTGCTTCAAAGTCATCGGCAACGACACCACGGTGACCATGGCATCCGAAGCAGGTCAGCTGCAGCTGAACGTGATGGAGCCGGTGATTGGCCAGGCAATGTTCGAATCCATTCATATCCTGACCAACGCCTGCTACAACCTGCTGGAAAAATGCATTAACGGCATCACCGCGAATAAAGAAGTGTGTGAGAGCTACGTGTACAACTCCATCGGTATCGTGACCTACCTGAACCCGTTCATTGGCCACCACAACGGCGACATCGTCGGCAAGATCTGCGCAGAAACCGGCAAGAGCGTGCGCGAGGTCGTGCTAGAGCGCGGCCTGCTGACCGAAGCCGAGCTGGACGATATCTTCTCCGTCCACAACCTGATGCACCCGGTCTACAAAGCTAAGCGCTATACCGATGAAAGCGAACAATAACTCATCCACATAAACGCCAAAAGGCACGTCCAGTCGGACGTGCCTTTTTCATTTTAACGGTATACGAAAACACAACATTTCATTTTCATCTCATTAAAACAACAAGGAAGCGACCATGATAGTCATCGAGCTCATCATCGTGTTAGCAGCGATTTTTCTGGGGGCAAGGCTGGGCGGGATAGGGATTGGCTACGCGGGAGGACTGGGGGTTTTGGTTCTCGCGGCAATAGGCGTAAAACCCGGCAGCATCCCCTTCGACGTTATTTCCATCATCATGGCGGTCATTGCGGCTATCTCAGCAATGCAAATCGCCGGGGGCCTGGATTATCTCGTCAACCAAACCGAAAAACTGTTACGTAAGAACCCTAAATACATCACTATTCTTGCGCCCATTGTGACCTGGTTTCTGACCATTTTCGCCGGCACCGGCAACATCTCTCTGGCCACACTGCCGGTAATCGCCGAAGTCGCTAAGGAGCAGGGTATCAAACCCTGCCGTCCACTCTCGACCGCGGTGGTTTCAGCTCAGATAGCCATTACCGCTTCGCCAATTTCCGCCGCCGTGGTTTACATGTCTTCGGTGATGGAAGGCCACGGTATAAGCTATATTCAGCTGCTGTCAGTCGTTATCCCCTCAACGTTGCTGGCAGTGCTGGTGATGTCGTTCCTGGTCTCTGTCCTGTTCGACTCAAAGCTGTCCAACGATCCGGTTTACCTCAAGCGTCTGGAAGAGGGGCTGATTGAGCTGCGTGGCGACAAGCAAATCGAGATTAAACCGCGCGCGAAGACTTCCGTATATCTCTTCCTGCTCGGTGTGGTTGGCGTAGTCATCTATGCCATCATCAATAGCCCAAGTCTCGGCCTCGTCGCTGCGCCGTTGATGAATACCACCAACGCGATACTGATTATCATGCTGTCAGTCGCCACCCTGACCACCGTGATTTGCGGAGTGGAAACCGAAAGTATTCTGAGTTCCAGCACTTTCAAAGCTGGCATGAGCGCCTGTATTTGTATCCTGGGCGTGGCCTGGCTAGGCGATACCTTCGTGTCTGCCAATATTGACTGGATCAAAGAAACCGCAGGGAGCGTGATTCAGGGCCATCCGTGGCTGCTGGCGGTGATTTTCTTCTTTGCCTCGGCGCTGCTTTATTCTCAGGCCGCTACGGCCAAGGCACTGATGCCGATGGCGCTGGCGCTCAATGTCTCACCGCTAACCGCCGTGGCTTCTTTCGCCGCCGTTTCTGGCCTGTTTATTCTGCCAACCTACCCGACTCTGGTCGCCGCGGTGCAGATGGACAACACCGGCACAACGCGCATCGGCAAATTCGTCTTTAACCATCCGTTCTTCATTCCCGGCACAATGGGCGTAGTCCTGGCCGTCTGCTTCGGCTTCGTGTTCGGCAGCGTGCTGCTGTAAATCTCTTCAAAAACGGGTCGTTATTCGGCCCGTCCTCTCCTCCTCATGCTATAGTCGATGCCGTTTCCTCCCACAATAAGGTTTGCGATGTCGATGACCCAGGCTGTCGTTGTACTCTGTACCGCCCCGGATGAAGCCACCGCGCAGGATCTGGCCGCGAAAGTGCTGGCGGAAAAACTTGCCGCCTGCGTGACGCTGCTGCCGGGCGCAACTTCGCTCTATTACTGGGAAGGAAAGCTGGAGCAGGAGTACGAAGTCCAAATGCTGCTCAAGAGCGACGTGGAACACCAGGAGGCACTGCTTGCCTGCCTGAAAACCCATCACCCTTATCAAACGCCAGAACTACTGGTTCTGCCAGTTGCACACGGAAACAGTGAATATCTCTCATGGCTTTACGCATCATTACGCTAGTCCTGCTGTTATGCAGTTCGCAGGCCTTCGCCGGGCTGTTTGACGCCCAAAATAAAACGCAGTTTGTCCCGGTCGACCAGGCTTTTGCCTTTGACTTTCAGCAGGCGGAGCACAAGCTGACGCTCAGCTGGCAGATAAAACCAGGCTATTATCTCTACCGCCAGCAGATCAAAGTGGTGCCCACCAGCGCGGACATTACGCCCCTGGCTATGCCTAAAGGCACCTGGCACGAAGATGAGTTCTACGGCAAAACGGAGATCTTCACCCGGCAGCTAACTCTGCCCATTACGGTAAATACTGCCCATAAAGGTTCGTCCGTCAGCGTCACCTACCAGGGCTGCGCCGAAGCCGGGTTCTGCTATCCGCCGGAAACACGCGTTGTGCCGTTGAGTGCTATTGCTGCGTCGGCTAATGATGCCAATGTGTCTTCCTCCCACTCTCCATCAAGAGACGAGGCCAATGTGTCTTCCTCCCTCTCCCCTTCTGGGGAGAGGGCCGGGGTGAGGGGAACAGACAGCTCCGCCCCCGCATCGCTCCCCTTCTCCGCGCTGTGGGCCTTCCTGATCGGCATCGGCATCGCCTTCACGCCCTGCGTGCTGCCGATGTACCCGCTCATTTCCGGCATCGTGCTGGGCGGTAAACAACGCCTGTCCACCGCCCGGGCATTGCTGCTGGCCTTTGTTTACGTTCAGGGCATGGCGCTGACCTACACCGCACTCGGTCTTGTCGTTGCCGCCGCAGGACTCCAGTTCCAGGCGGCACTCCAGCACCCATACGTGCTGATTGGCCTGTCAGCGCTCTTTATCCTGCTCGCCGCCTCGATGTTCGGCCTGTTCACGCTGCAGCTGCCCTCGTCGCTGCAAACGCGCCTGGCGCTGATGAGCAACCGCCAGCAGGGCGGCTCGGCGGGCGGCGTCTTTGCTATGGGCGCGCTGGCCGGGCTTATCTGCTCGCCGTGCACCACCGCGCCGCTTAGCGCCATCCTGCTGTACATCGCGCAAAGCGGAAATATGTGGCTCGGCGGCGGCACGCTTTACCTTTACGCGCTGGGCATGGGCCTGCCGCTAATCCTGATTACCGTCTTCGGTAATCGCCTGCTGCCGAAAAGCGGGCCGTGGATGGAAAGCGTCAAAACCGCCTTTGGTTTTGTGATTCTGGCGCTGCCGGTCTTCCTGCTGGAGCGCGTGCTGGGCGATATCTGGGGGCTGAGGCTGTGGGGCCTGCTGGGCGTCGCCTTCTTCGGCTGGGCATTTATCACCAGCCTTGGAGCAAAGAAGTCCTGGCTACGCGTGCTGCAAATTATTCTTCTGGGTGCCGCGCTGGTGTCCGCTCGTCCGCTGCAGGACTGGGCTTTTGGCTCTCCGGCATCCGTTCAGTCCGTCCCTCACCTCAGCTTTAACAAAATAGCCAACGTTGAGCAGCTCGACGCCGCGCTAGCCGGGGCGAAAGGCAAACCGGTGATGTTAGATTTGTACGCCGACTGGTGCGTGGCGTGTAAAGAGTTTGAGAAATACACCTTTAGCGATCCGCAGGTGCAAAAAGCGCTGTCTGGCACCGTTTTACTCCAGGCCGATGTCACGGCAAATAACGCCGACGACAAAGCCCTGCTGAAGCATTTACAGGTGCTTGGCCTGCCAACCATTTTATTCTTCGATGCTAACGGCGTTGAACAACCTGCAGACCGCGTAACAGGCTTTATGGACGCCTCCGCGTTCAGCGAGCATTTGCGCAATCGCAGCCAGTAAACAACACTTGATCCGTTGGGAAACGTAAGGAGAAAACCGTGCAACGCGAAGAAGTTTTAGAGCACGCCCTGCATGTCCTTGAACGTGAAGGCATTGCCAGCACGACGCTGGAGATGGTGGCGAAAGAAGCCGATTATCCGCTCGCTGAGATTCGCCAGTTCTGGCCCGACAGCGAAGCCCTGCTGTACGACGCCCTGCGCTACTTAAGTTCGCAGGTGGATGTCTGGCGGCGTCAGCTGATGCTGGACGAAGAATTAACCCCGGAGCAAAAGCTGCTTAAGCGTTACCACGCCCTGACCGAATGCGTGAGCAACCAGCGTTATCCCGGCTGCCTGTTTATTGCCGCCTGCACCTTCTACCCTGATGCCGCGCACCCGATTCATCAACTGGCGGACCAGCAGAAAAAAGCGGCCTGGGAATACACGCACGAGCTGCTCACACAAATGGAAGTGGACGACCCAACCATGGTCGCGCACCAAATGGAATTGGTGCTGGAAGGCTGCCTGAGCAAGCTATTGGTGAAGCGTAGCCAGGCTGATATCGACACGGCCAGAACCCTTGCGGAAGATATTCTACGCTTTGCGCTGTGCCGCACCGGCGGGGCATTAACCTGAATTTACTGTCTTTGACTGAAAAGCAGGCAATCAGCATAGTTTTAGGTAATTTTTATGACAAAGCCGTTGACGCCTGGCGGCCTTTACGGTTTAATGCGGCCCGTTGCCCGGATAGCTCAGTCGGTAGAGCAGGGGATTGAAAATCCCCGTGTCCTTGGTTCGATTCCGAGTCCGGGCACCACTATTTAGAAGAACCAGCCTACGGGCTGGTTTTTTGCTTTCAGGGATATGGACTCTCCATCGAACAAATTCGATTATTCGTCTCATCCCTGAGACTCACCCCTGCGGGGCCAGCGCAAGCGCTGTTCAAAAACGTTACCGACGTTTTTGTCCGAGTCCGGGCACCACTATTTAGAAGAACCCGTCTATGGCGGGTTTTTTGCTTTTGGCGATACGAACTCTGCATCGAACTGAAAGTCGATTATTCGTCTCATCCCTGAGACTCACCCCTGCGGGGCCAGCGCAAGCGCTGTTCAAAAACGTTCCCGACGTTTTTGTCCGAGTCCGGGCACCACTATTTAGAAGAACCAGCCTACGGGCTGGTTTTTTGCTTTTGGAGAAGTGAACTCTTCATCGAATTGAACGATTATTCAACTGCATCAACATCGCCCTCTTCCAACCACTTTTCCAGAGCCAAATAAAAACTACAGCGCTAATCTGCACTAGTATCTCAACCAGGCGCTGGCCTGTATTTCTGAGTAAAGCAGGGGCTGGTGGTTTTTTAGAACCCAGGAAGAACAGAATCTACTGAAGCCAAAAATTCAGCGTGATTAGGCCGCAGGTCAGCAGCGCGGTGAGGATTAATTCGAAACTGTAGCGTCGCAACATTATCTGAACTCCAGAAAGAAACACCCGGCAAGCCGGGTGTTTGTGTTAACGCTTCAAGCTAACGGGTAGCCCCGTTGAACTTATGCAGCTGGCTTAACGGCTGGTTTTGCAGCAGCTTTGTGATGTTTTTTCACGTGTTTCTTAGCAGCCTGCGCTTTCTGGGCAACAGGTTTTACTGCTTTTTTGTGATGCTTTTTAGCAGCCTGAGCCTTCTGTGCGGCTGGTTTTACTGCTTTTTTGTGATGCTTTTTAGCAGCCTGAGCTTTCTGTGCAGCTGGTTTTACTGCTTTTTTGTGGTGCTTTTTAGCAGCCTGAGCTTTCTGCTCGGTAGCTGGCTTAGCGGCTTTTTTGTGTTTCTTTTTAGCGGCCTGAGCTTTCTGAGTGGCAGCTTTTTTGTGTTTCTTATGATGCGTTACTTTTGCAGCTGGAGCTTTAGCAGCAGGTGCAGCGGCGGTGGTTGCCGGCGCAGCAGCTGGTGCGGTAGCGGTAGTGTCAGCAGCGAAAGCGGCGGAAGACAGGCCCATAGCAGCGGCAACAACCAGAGCTAATACTTTTTTCATTTCGACATCCTCGAATTTGTTTTCGTGTTTACCCCACTGCGGGGCCGTTGAAATGAACTATAGGCGTGTGAAACAAACTCTTCAGTGAGTGATTGGTATCGGCGTGTAATGAAATGTACAAAGTCAAATTGGGAGATTATCGATCGCATCATGCCGCCTCTTTCCGGCAATACGGCCTTTCACCGCTATGCTAGATTGGCTGACCAACAGACTTCCCCTACAGGAGCAAAGCATGGCCGCATACTGGATTGCCCACGTCACCGTTCACGACCCTAAGCAGTATCAAAACTATATCGATTTATCCCCGGCGGCCTTTACGCGCTACAACGCTCGCTTTTTGGCGAGAGGCGGCAAAGCGGAAGTTGTAGAGGGTGATGCGGCTTTCACCCGGCATGTCGTCATTGAGTTTGCCAACATGGAAACGGCGCTGGCCTGCTACCACTCGCCGGAATACCAGCGCGCTCGCCAGGAAAGAGCCAGCGTCGCAGAAGCAATGATCACTATTGTGGAAGGCCTGCCCGGCTGAGCCTTGTAAACCAGGCCGTTAAGAGGCCTGCGGAGCTCCCCTCACGCGCCTGAAGAAATCGTAGTCAGGCGTCCACCATCGAGAGTAAGCTACCGCTGGTCATTCTTCCGGGGAATAGTCATGCATCTGCTTTCAGCTATGGAAACCTACGTTCAGGTCGTTGATACCGGCTCTTTTTCTGCTGCAGCCAGGCGCCTGCGCATTGGCCAGCCCGCAGTCTCAAAAACCATTGCTCAGCTCGAACAGCAGCTTGGCGTGCGGCTTTTGTTGCGATCAACGCATGGGCTAACCCCGACGGAAGCAGGAAGTAATTTTTACGAACATGCGAGGCGCACGCTCGACGCGGCCGATGTGGCCGTGACTTCCACACGCGGGCTAAGCGCAATGCTGACTGGCCGGCTCAGGATCAGCGGTCCGGTAACATTTGTGCGGCTGCATGTCATGCCGCATCTCGCCGATTTCCTGGCCGCGCATCCGGCACTGGATGTCGATATGTTCCTTGAGGATCGCAACATCGATTTGGTCGAAGGCGGCATCGATGTCGCGCTCCGTATGGGCACACAGGCTGACTCATCGCTCACCGCAAGGCGACTGGGGCAAAATCCTCGCCTGGTGATGGGCACTCCGGAATACTTTTCCCGCAACGGCCATCCGCAAATGCCGCAGGATTTGCTTAATCATCAGGCCGTTATTTACGATCTGCGGGGAGGAGGTTCAAGCTGGGAGTTCCGCCAGGGCAAACAGCGGGCCGCCGTTACGGTTCAGGGCAGGTTACGCACAACAGGTATGGAAGCCGTCCGGGAAGCAGTACTCTCCGGCATCGGGCTGTCTATCATGTCAGAATGGATGTTCCGCCGTGAGCTTGCATCCGGTGAAATTCAGGCGGTGTTAACCGACTGGGCGCTGCCGCCGATCGATCTTTGGGCCGTTTCCCCCTCGGGCCGCGCAACCAGCGCCAAGTCCAAAGCTTTTATCTCTTTCATTGAGGAACGCGTATTCGGCCGGCCGCCTGAAAATCGCTCATAAGCATCAGTCCTATTCCTTCGGGGAATAAGCGCTATTCCCTGCCCCTGTCTACCTGCCTCTTACCTGCGGTGCTGTAATTCTCGCCATCGGGCTAGCCGTTTAGCTCTTAAAAACGAGGAAAACCACATGCAATACCCTACCACTACCCGGTTGTTTATTCATGGCCAGTGGCGCGACGGCGCCGACGCCAAAACGCTGCCCGTGCTTAATCCGGCAAACGGCCAGCAGATAGGCCACCTGGCGTACGCCACCCGGCAGGATCTGGACGATGCGCTGGCATCAGCTCAGCAAGGCTTTGATACCTGGCGTACTATTCCGGCCGTTGAGCGAGCCGTCATTCTGCGTCGTGCCGCCCAGCTGATTCGCGAGCGGGCCGAATCAATTGCGTCACTTATTACTCAGGAACAGGGTAAACCCCTGCCCGAGTCACGCTTTGAAGCTAACGCTGCGGCAGAGATCATCGAATGGTTTGCCGATGAGGGCGTACGCGTCTATGGCCGCATTGTTCCTTCCCGGGATGCCGCCGTTCAGCAGCTCGTCGTTAAAGATCCGGTGGGCGTTGTGGCCGCCTTTACGCCATGGAATTTCCCACTCAACCAGGTCGTTCTGAAGCTTGCGGCAGCCCTGGCCGCAGGCTGCTCGATCATCGTCAAAGCGCCGGAAGAGACCCCGGCCAGCCCGGCAGAATTGTTCCGGGCGCTTGCGGACGCAGGCTTACCTGCCGGCGTCGCCAATCTGGTTTACGGCAATCCGGCAGAAATCTCCGGCTACCTCATCCCGCATCCGGCCGTACGTAAAGTCACATTTACGGGGTCGACTCCGGTAGGCAAACAGCTGGCCGGCCTTGCGGGGCAGCATATGAAACGCGTCACCATGGAGCTGGGCGGCCATGCCCCGGTGATTATCGCCGAAGATGCGGATGTTGAACTGGCGATCCGGGCGCTGGGCACGGCGAAATTCCGCAATGCCGGGCAAACCTGCATCTCCCCGACCCGCTTCCTGGTTCATGAAAAAGTCCGGGCAGCTTTTACTGCCGGGCTGGTTCGCTGGGCCGAGGGTTTGCGGCCGGGCAATGGCCTCGATGAAACCACCCAGATTGGCCCTCTCGCGAATGCGCGCCGCGTAACTGCCGTCGAAACTCTGATTGAAGAGGCGATTGCCAAAGGTGCAAAACTGCTAACGGGCGGCAAGCGCCTCGGCCAGCAAGGCAACTTCTATGCGCCCACGGTGCTGGACGATGTTCCCCTCGACGCGCGTATTTTTAACGAGGAGCCTTTTGGCCCAGTCGCTTTAATTCGGGGCTTTACTGACCTGGAAGAAGCTATCGGCGAAGCAAACCGTCTGGATTACGGCCTGGCCGCCTACGCCTTCTCGCGCTCGGCCAAAACCATCCACCAGCTTTCACAGCGTATCGAAACCGGCATGCTGTGGGTTAACCAGCCGATGACGCCATCCGCAGAGCTGCCGTTTGGCGGAGTAAAAGACTCAGGGTATGGCACAGAAGGCGGCCCGGAAGCCGTGGAGGCATACCTCAATATTCGCGCTATCTCCATCACCCACGCCTAACCGTGCGGGCGCCATAGAGCGCCCGCCTTCTCCGCTATCAGGAATAACATTGATGAAGCTTTACTACAGCCCGGGAGATTGCTCGCTTTCTCCGCATATTGTGGCCCTTGAGTCAGGCCTCGCCTGCGAAATGATAAGGGTGGATCTTAAAAGCCACACGACACAAAGCGGCGACGACTTCTACAGCATTAATCCCCTGGGATACGTGCCTTTGCTGGCGCTGGATAACGGGCAGACATTGCGTGAAGGCGTGGCGATTATTCAGTATCTGGCGGATCTGGCACCTGACAAAATGCTGATGCCAGCGGCAGGCACCTTTGCGCGCTATCAGGCCCAGGCATGGCTGAATTTCATAGCGACCGAAATACACAAAGGTTTTGCGCCACTTTTTACGCCAGCCACGCCGGAGGTGTACAAACCCGTCGCCCGGCAGCAGCTGCACAGGCGCTACCAGTGGGTGGATGAGCAGCTAAAAAATAGCCTTTATGTCATGGGCGAAACATTCTCGGTCGCGGATGCCTACTTGTTTACAACGGTAGGGTGGGCGTCGCATGCCCGGCTGGATCTCAGCGAGCTTTCCCATTTGCAGGCGTGGTATTCGCGCATTGCGCGCCGCCCGCACGTGCAGGCGGCAATGAAAGCCGAAGGGCTATAAACCCAGCGCCCCCAGAAAAGTGGCGATCCGTCGCTCAAAGACGGGGCGCTGATATTCAATCAGCGCCATACGCCACAGCCCCTGTAGCCAGGTCGTGATAATGGCAGCCGTTTCCTGCGGTTCTAGTGTCTCAGGCAGAGTTCCGGCGGCCTTGTCTTCGCTGAGACGCAGAAAAAGTGTGTCCTGTACCTTCTCTAATCCGCTTTTTGCCCGCGCGGCCAGCTCAGGCTGAGACAACACCTCCTCGCTGACCATCGCCGCGACCATACAAAGCCGGGAAGACGTTTGCGGATCGTCCAGCGTGTTTAACACTTCGGTGAAGAATGCCCGAACGCCCTCAGCGGCCGTGGGGGCATGCCGAAGCGCTACCATCCGGCGCTGCACAATCTGCGCTTCGTAGCGATCGAGGCATAACAGGTAGAGGTTCTTTTTGCTTTTGAGCGTGTTGTAAAACGACCCTTCGCCAATCTCCATCGCTTTCAGGAGATCGCGCAGGCCAGTCTCAGCGTAGCCTCGCTGCCAAAAAAGCGCCGTCGCACGGTCCAGCGCCTGCTCGTAGTCAAAGTTAATTTTTCTCGTCATAGGCCGCAGTATAGCAATTGTAGCAATTGCTACAACTTTATTGACGCCCACAGCCAACTCAGGATATTTTGTATCGGTCGCTACAAATAGCGTTTACCTTTTACCTCCCCGCCGCAAATGGCGGGTTCATTCTGGAGCTAATAATGTCCCGCATCATCCATTCTGCCGAGCCATTTACCCTGCCGGCGGCGACGGAAGCCGTCACCCCCTTTCACCTGCATATCCCGGAAAGCGCTATTGAGGATCTGCACCAGCGCCTCGGCGGCGTGCGCTGGCCTGAGCAGGAAACAGTGGAAGACTGGTCGCAAGGTGTGCCGCTTAGCGCCGCAAAATCCTTGATTTACGACTGGTTGCATCACTATGACTGGCGCAAGCTTGAAGCCCGGTTAAACAGCTACCCACAGTTCCGCACAAAAATCGACGGCGTGGGGATCTACTTCATTCATGCGCGTTCCGCACACGCAAACGCCACGCCGATCCTGCTCACGCACGGCTGGCCGGGTTCGGTTATTGAGTTTCTGGACGTCATCGACCGGCTTACCGACCCAACCCGCTTTGGCGGCACGGCGGAGGACGCTTTCCACGTTGTGATCCCGGCGATTCCAGGCTACGGCTTTTCAGACAAGCCGACGGAAAAGGGGTGGAACCCGGCCCGCATTGCGCGAGCATGGACCACGCTGATGACCGAGCGGCTGGGGTATAAATCCTGGGTCGCACAGGGCGGAGACTGGGGTGCAGCCATCACCACCGCGCTGGCCGCTCAGGCTCCGGCAGGGCTGCTGGCGGCCCACGTGAACCTGCCGATGGTCGTGCCTGCCACCCTGCCGGAACAGCCGACGGAAGAGGAGAGCCAGGCGCTGGCGGCCATTGAATTGTACGTGTCGAATAAAGCAGGCTATGCCAACCTGATGAATACCCGGCCACAAACCATCGGCTATGCGCTGAGTGATTCCCCCGTCGCGCTTGCCGTCTGGATGTACGAAAAATTCCAGGAGTGGACCGACAACCGCGGTCAGCCCGAAGATGCGCTCAGCCGGGAAAAAATGCTGGATGACATCTCCCTGTACTGGTTTACCGGCACCGGCGTGTCCAGCGCGCGGCTTTACTGGGAAGGCGTGGGCAGCACAATCCGCGGCGCGGACTTTTTCTCTGCCGCGCGTTCTGGCATAGAAAAAATCAGCATCCCTATGGGCGCCAGTCTTTTTCCGGCTGAAACTTTCACGCCGCCGCGTGCCTGGGCCGAAGCGGCATGGAGCCAGTTGTTCTACTGGAATAAAGTTGAAAAGGGCGGCCATTTCGCCGCCTTCGAACAGCCGGAAATCTTTGCCCGCGAGCTGTGGCAGGCGTTCCGTCCCTTCCGGGATCGGCCCCTCAGCTAACCCAGGCCGATCCCCGCGCTAAGCCTGGCGGGCTTCCTGCCCGCCAGGTCAATCAGACGGTCTCTGCCCGGAGGCTCTTTCCCGCCAGATACTTAGCCCTGTATTTATCAGGCCGGGGAGGAAAAGCGTGCGGCTTCTGACCGGGGTTGACCTAAATCAAAAGCCGCTCGCTTTTCTCCCTCAAAGCTCACTTTGCGCTTCACTTACCTCAAACAAGATAACGATAATCACAATCATTTTCATTTATGAGTAAGCGACATGACACTGGATCTCCAGGCGCACTTTGCGCTCCCCGGCGGGCAACCCTTTAAAGATCGTCACGCCACCATGCCGTGGCGCGGCGCAATGCCCATCGCCAAAGAACAGCTGGAGCACACCTGGCAACAGGTGATTACCGGCCCAACGCCTCCCGGCAAAAGGCTGGTTTACCTCCATATTCCCTTCTGCGCAACGCACTGTACCTTCTGCGGTTTTTACCAGAATCGTTATGAAGCAGACCACTGCGAACGCTACACCGACGCGCTGCTCAGGGAAATCGAGCTGGAGGCCAGCAGCCCGCTGCACCAGTCGGCCCCCATTCACGCCATCTACTTTGGCGGCGGCACGCCTTCGGCGCTGTCAGCCAAAGATTTAGCACGGATCATTACCGCCCTGCGCCGCAGCCTGCCGCTGGCCCCGGACTGCGAAATCACCATTGAAGGCCGGGTGCTAAATTTTGACGATGAGCGTATCGACGCCTGCCTCGACGCAGGAGCCAACCGCTTCTCCATCGGTATCCAGTCGTTTAACAGCAAAATCCGCAAAAAAATGGCGCGCACCTCCGACGGCCCTACTGCCAGGCGCTTTATGGAAAACCTCTGCAAACGCGATCGTGCCGCCGTGGTCTGCGATCTGCTGTTTGGCCTTCCGGGGCAGGATCAAAAGCTGTGGGCCGAAGACCTGACTATCGCGCGGGACATCGGCCTCGACGGGGTTGATCTTTATGCCCTGAATCTGCTGCCGCAAACGCCGTTGGGTAAAGCCGTGGAAAACGGACGCATCACGCTGCCTTCCCCGGCCGAACGCAGGGATTTGTACCTGCAGGGCTGCGACTTCATGGACAGCGCAGGCTGGCGCTGCATCAGCAACAGCCACTGGGCGCGCACCACGCGGGAACGCAACCTTTACAACCTGCTGATTAAACAGGGGGCAGACTGCCTGGCCTTTGGCTCCGGCGCGGGCGGCTCGGTTAACGGCTACTCCTGGATGGTTGAACGCAACCTGGAGACCTGGCACGCCGCCGTCGCCGCCGGAAAAAAACCGCTGATGATGATGGCCCGCACCACTGACCCAGGCTACCGCTGGCGGCATCGCCTCCAGGCTGGCATTGAAACCGCCCGCGTGCCTCTCGACGAGCTGACCGCCGATGCGCATCTGCTCCAGCCGCTGCTGACCCAATGGCACGACTCCGGCCTGACCCGGGATGACTCAACCTGCCTGCGTCTGACCGACGAAGGCCGCTTCTGGGCCAGCAATATCTTCCAGTCTCTGCAGACGCTGGTTGCCGCTCTCAATACCCCATTAACCACGGACAAAAAAACACAAGGAGCAACGCTATGACTTCCGTTTCCCTCGCCGATTACTTAAAAACCCAGCCGGACGGCACGCTGGAATCTATTGCTGCACAATATAATGTCACCCTGCTGGATGTTGTTTCCCAGCTCCCTGCTCAGGCGCTGGTTAGCGGCGGGCTGTTCGACACCGTCTGGGACACCGTTGTCGAATGGGGCAGCGTCACTACCCTGGTCCACACCGCCGATGTGATTATTGAATTTTCCGGGGAACTTCCCTCCGGCTTCCACCGCCACGGCTATTTTAACCTGCGCGGCAAAAAAGGCATGACGGGGCATATCAAAGCGGCCAACTGCACCCACATCGCGTTGGTGGAGCGCAAGTTTATGGGGATGGACACCGCCTCGATTCTGTTCTTCAATCAGGCGGGCAGCGCGATGCTGAAAATCTTCATCGGGCGCGACGATCACCGCCAGTTACTGGCAGACCAGCTGGCAGCTTTTCGTGCGCTGGCAGAGACACTTAAGGGAAATATTGCATGATGCCATGGTTAATTTTTGGGGCCGGGGGCAAGGGCGTAGGCGCGCTAACCGCGAAGCTGGCTTTGGCAGAAAATCGCCCCGTTGTTGCACTGGTGCGTAACGAAGAGGCCGCCGCAAAACTGCGTGAGGCAGGTGCTCAGGTTATTACCGGCGACGCCTGCGACGCAGACGCTGTCGCAGAAGCCTGCCGCCTGGCGGGCAAGGACGCCACCGTCATTTCAACGATGGGCGGTTCACATGATTACCAGGCGCACCGCACGGTTATCGACTGCGCCGAAAAAGCCGGGCTCTCACGCATGATACTAGTTACCTCTTTAGGCTGCGGAGAAAGCTGGGCTTATTTATCCGATCGGGCAAAAGCGGCCTTTGGTCAGGCGGTACGGGAAAAATCCCTCGCCGAAAGCTGGCTGCAAACCAGTACGCTGGATTTTGCTATTGTACGCCCGGGCGGCCTGCTTCACGGCGAACCCACCGGCAAAGCTGTGCTGAGCCAGACACCCGAAATTCACGGAATGGTCATGCGGGCCGATGTCGCCGCGCACGTCGCAGAACTGGCAAAATCCTCCCACCTGAATCACCAGGTTTACGGCCTCGTTGAACCGGGGCTGAAACCAGCCTGATGCCACGCCGGGCTTTCGCTTTTCTGGCGGTATAGCCCGGCAGGCTCTTCCCTCTTGCTACACTTCAAGATAGTTTCATCAGATAACTAACCTGATAAGAAGGCAGATCACGCGATGTCCGAACACAACTACCAGCCCCCAAAAGTCTGGACCTGGAACAAAACTGAAGCCGGTCAGTTCTCCAGCATCAACCGCCCAATTTCCGGCCCGACTCATGAAAAAACGCTGCCTGTCGGCAAACATCCGCTGCAGCTTTACTCCCTCGGCACGCCAAACGGGCAGAAAGTCACTATTCTGCTGGAAGAGCTGCTGGCGCTGGGCATCAGCGGGGCTGAGTACGATGCGCACCTGATTCGCATCGGCGAGGGCGATCAGTTCTCCAGCGGGTTTGTAGAAGTAAACCCAAACTCTAAAATTCCGGCGCTGTTTGACCACTCCGTCACGCCGCCGCTGCGCGTGTTTGAGTCCGGCAACATCCTGCTTTATCTCGCGGAAAAATTCGGCCACTTCCTGCCGAAGGACATCGCCGGGCGCACCGAGGCGCTGAACTGGCTGTTCTGGCTGCAGGGTTCCGCCCCTTACCTGGGCGGCGGCTTCGGCCACTTCTACCACTATGCCCCGGTCAAAATCGAGTACGCCATCAACCGCTTCGCGATGGAAACCAAGCGTCAGCTGGACGTGCTCGATAAACAACTGGAGAAAAACCGCTTTATCGCCGGAGATGAATACACTATCGCCGACATTGCTATCTTTACCTGGTACGGCGCGCTGGCGAAAGGTGGCCTGTACGAATCTGCCGAGTTCCTCGACATAGCCTCCTACAAACACTTTGGCCGCTGGGCCGATGAAGTGGCTAACCGCCCGGCGGTGAAGCGTGGCCGCATCGTGAACCGCACCTGGGGCGATGTGCAGCTGGCCGAGCGCCACAATGCTTCAGATTTTGATGCATTAGGGTTGTAGGCCTTTCAAGTTGAAAGCTGTTCCTTAGCCACAAATACCCACGATTATGGAGGGTCGGCTAAGGTTCCGTTCATTTTCAGTCCTGTTTTATATGCAGCCCCCGCACCGGTGAACGTCTCAGGGGAGTCACCGTCACTCCCCTGAGAACCCGGACTCCCGGCGAAATAAATCGACCGCTGAAGCGGCAGACCTCCGTTTTATCTCCCAGTCCTGGGTCGCCTGAGAGAAAACGGAGGCGATTTAAGCCGGAACCGTGCCTCTCTTTATGTTCAGCACTGGTTTAAACCGCAACATCGCTGTTGGTTTTTTACCCTCACCCTAACCCTCTCCCTGGAAGGGAGAGGGAATAAACAATGTTTCCCGCAGCTTTTGTTTTCTCCCTCTCCCCTTTGGGGAGAGGGCTGGGGTGAGGGGAAGATGTGTCCCCGGCTCTCATCGCCCCCGGCTATGACCTAACTGGCGTAATCCCCCTGACACGTTCACCGTGATCTGAACGTGCAGGGGAAATCGGCCAAGAGGTGAACGGAACCTTAGCCAATCCAACATAGACAGAAGAGTTTTGTCATTAATATCCCCAGAGTTGCCCCTCTTTTAAATCACACAAATGATAATAGTTTGCATTTAGTTATAGCAACAGCTATGTTTTATAGCACTTGCTATAAATGCTGAATCTATAATCACTCGTGAGGGAAGACGATGCCCGGGAAACTGAAGTTAACGCAAAGTATTGTCGCTGCGGCCGCCGCGCTGGCGATGTTGCTGGGTGCCGCTCAGGCGCAGGCAAAATTTAAGGCGATCACCACCTTTACTATCATCGCCGATATGGCGCAGAACATAGCCGGTGACGCGGCAGACGTGGAGTCTATCACCAAGCCCGGAGCGGAAATTCACGAATACCAGCCGACGCCGGGAGACATTCGCCGGGCGCAGGGCGCGCAGCTGATCCTGACCAACGGGCTGAATCTGGAACTCTGGTTCGCGAAGTTTTATCAACATCTGAAAGGCGTGCCCGAAGTCGTCGTCACCACCGGCATTCAGCCCACGGGCATCACCGAAGGCCCTTATAACGGAAAACCTAACCCTCACGCATGGATGTCCCCGCAAAATGCGCTGATCTACGTCGATAACATCCGGGATGCGTTCGTCAAATACGATCCAGGCAACGCGGCGACCTATACCCGCAACGCCGAAGCCTACAAACAGAAAATTCAGCAGACCATCGAGCCGCTGCGCAACGAACTGGCAAAAATTCCGGCGGATAAGCGCTGGCTGGTCACCAGCGAAGGCGCTTTTTCCTACCTCGCCAACGACTTTGGCCTGAAAGAACTCTATCTGTGGCCGATCAATGCCGATCAGCAGGGCACCCCGCAGCAGGTGCGCAAAGTGATCGACAGCATTCGCCAATACCAGATCCCCACGATCTTCAGCGAAAGCACCATCTCCGACAAACCTGCTCGCCAGGCGGCGCGGGAGTCTGGCGCACACTATGGCGGCGTGCTTTATGTCGATTCTTTAAGTGCCGCAGACGGCCCGGTACCCACCTATCTTGATCTGCTGCGCGTCACCACCAGCACCATCGTGAACGGCATCAATGCAGGGCTGAAAAAATGAGTCGTCGTCCCGGCATCGTCGTTCAGGACGCCAGCGTCACCTATCGCAATGGCCACACCGCGCTGCGGGCGGCCAGCTTTGAAATCCCGACCGGCACCATTGCGGCGCTGGTCGGCGTCAACGGTTCCGGGAAATCCACGCTGTTTAAAGCGATCATGGGCTTTGTGCGCCTGGCCAGCGGTAGCATCTCGATTCTGGATATGCCCACGAAAAAAGCACTGCGCCACAACCTGGTGGCCTATGTGCCGCAGTCCGAAGATGTGGACTGGACGTTCCCGGTGCTGGTGGAAGACGTGGTGATGATGGGCCGATTTGGCCACATGGGGATGCTGCGCATTCCCGGCAAGGCCGACAAACAGGCGGTAGATAACGCCCTCGCCCGCGTCGGCATGAGTGAGTTCCGCAATCGCCAAATTGGCGAACTGTCCGGCGGTCAGAAAAAGCGCGTGTTCCTCGCCCGGGCAATTGCCCAGGACGGCCAGGTGATTCTGCTGGACGAACCGTTCACCGGCGTGGACGTGAAAACGGAAGAGCTGATCATCGCCCTGCTGCGCGAGCTGCGGGACGAAGGCCGCACGATGCTGGTTTCAACCCACAACCTGGGCGCCGTCACCGACTATTGCGACTATACCGTGCTGGTGAAAGGCACCGTGCTGGCCTGCGGCCCGACCAATATCACTTTTACGCAAGAAAACCTGGAACTGGCGTTCAGCGGCGTACTGCGCCACGTCACCTTAACCGGGAAAGAAACCAGCGTCCTCACCGACGACGAGAGGCCGTTTATCCACGGCGCGCCGTTAAAAGGGGAGCCGTAATGTCCGTCCTGCTCGAACCGTTTAGCTATGGCTACATGTTTAACGCCATCTGGGTATCAGCGCTGGTCGGCGGCGTGTGCGCCTTTCTTTCCTGCTACCTGATGCTGAAAGGCTGGTCGCTGATCGGCGACGCCCTTTCCCACTCCATCGTGCCTGGCGTAGCCGGCGCCTATATGCTCGGCCTGCCGTTTTCCATCGGCGCGTTTTTCTCCGGTGGCCTCGCCGCAGGCACCATGCTGTTTTTAAACCAGCGTACACGCCTGCGCGAAGACACCATTATTGGCCTTATTTTTTCGTCATTCTTTGGCCTCGGGCTGTTTATGGTGTCGCTCAATCCGACGTCGGTAAACATCCAGACCATCGTGCTCGGCAATATTCTCGCCATCGCCCCGTCGGATATCGTGCAGTTGGCGATCATCGGCTTTGTCTCACTGGCGATTCTGCTGCTGAAATGGAAAGACCTGATGGTGACCTTCTTCGACGAAAATCACGCGCGCTCCATTGGCCTTAATCCTTTGTGGCTCAAAGGATTATTCTTCACCCTACTGTCGGCCACCACCGTGGCGGCGCTGCAAACCGTTGGCGCGTTTCTGGTGATTTGCATGGTGGTCACGCCGGGCGCAACGGCTTATCTATTGACCGACCGTTTCCCAAAACTGCTGATCATTTCCGTCACGTTAGGCACCTTTACCAGCGCCTTCGGCACCTGGATAAGCTACTTCCTCGACGGCGCCACCGGCGGCATTATCGTGGTGCTGCAAACGCTTATTTTCCTGCTGACCTTCGTGTTTGCCCCCAAACACGGCCTGCTGGCTAACCGTCGGCGCGCGCGCCTGAGCCTGGAGCAAACGCCATGAGCCTGTTAGACACGCTGCTTTCGCCCTTCCAGTTTGGCTTTATGATCAACGCTCTGACCATGACCACGCTGGTCGCCATTCCGTGTGCGCTGCTCTCCTGCTTCCTGGTGCTAAAAGGCTGGGCGCTGATGGGCGATGCCATGAGCCATGCGGTCTTCCCCGGCGTGGTGATCGCCTGGATGGTCGGCCTGCCGCTGGGCCTCGGCGCGTTCATAGCCGGGCTGTTTTGTGCCTTCGCCACCGGTTACCTGCAGGACAACAGCCGCATCAAGCGCGACACGGTGATGGGCATCGTTTTCTCCGGCATGTTTGGCGCTGGCCTCGTGCTCTACGTCTACCTGAAGCCAGATATCCATCTAGACCATATTCTGTTCGGCGACATGCTGGGCGTCAGCGGCAGCGATATTCTGCAAACGGGCGCTATCGTGCTGCTAACGGTAATTGTTGTAGGGCTAAAATGGCGGGACTTGCTGCTGCATGCGTTCGACCCGATTCAGGCCCAGGTCTCCGGCCTGAACGTGAAGCTGCTGAACTACGGCCTGCTCTGCCTGGTTTCGCTGACCATCGTCGCGGCGCTGAAGGCGGTGGGGATTATCCTCGCGATTTCCCTGCTTATCGCGCCAGGCGCTATCGCTTCGCTGCTGACCCGTACCTTTAAAGGCATGATGCTGGTCGCGCTTGGGCAGGCTATCGTCACGTCGTTTCTTGGCGTCTACCTTTCCTTCTTTATTGACAGCGCCCCCGCGCCGACCATCGTTGTGCTTTCTGCCCTGGTCTTCATCGCCGCGTTTATTCGGGCCACGATCAAGCAACGACGTATGGAAGCGATTAGTGAGCCATTCTGAATCCGCGTGAAGCGACCCTGGCAACGGTTTTATGGTACAAAGTACCTTCTCTTTTTTGCACAAGTACCAGGGTCGCGCCATGAGCTACACCATCGATATTATCTCCTGCATCACCGACCGTTTCGTTGAGCTGACCGCCACCGAAAAGCGCATTGCGCAGTTTATTCTGGACGACGTGCAAACCGCCGCGGCGCTGCCCATTTCGGAAATGGCGCGCCAGACGCAAACCAGCCAGGCGTCGATAACCCGCTTTGCCCGCGCCATCGGCTGCAAGGACGTGCGCGAACTGAAGGTCAAACTAGCCCAGTCGCTGGCGGTGGGGCAGCGCTTTATTCTCGACGTGCCGGACCTCGAAGGCGTGCAGGGGATCTACGAAACCATCATCAACGTGCTGGATATCAACCGCCGCGCGCTAAACCCAGAGTCACTCAACAAGGCCGTGACCTGGCTGAGCAACGCGCGGCAAATCCTGGCGCTGGGCATGGGCGGCGGATCAACCATTTGCGCGCAGGAGTTACAGTTTCGTCTCTTTCGTCTGGGCCTGCCGGTGGTGAGCCAAAGCGATGGCCTGCTGGCGAGAATGATGGCGGCGTCGGTGGCCTCCAACGATGTGGTGGTGGCGCTATCACTGGGAGGCTACACGCCGGAAGTGGTGGAGAGCGCGGCGATTGCCCGCCAGTACGGCGCAAAGATCATCGCCATTACCCCGCAGGGAACACCGCTGGCTGAACAGGCGGACATCGTGCTGCCGCTGATTATTCGCGAAAACGACTACATTTTTAAGCCGAGCACTTCGCGTTACGCCATGCTGGCGATGATTGATGTGTTGGCCACCGAACTGGCGATGGCCAACAAAAGCCAGGCGAAGGACCGGCTGCGCCGCATCAAGCTGGCGCTGGACAGCCATCGCGGCGGGGCAGACAGGCAGCCGCTAGGCGATTAACCCCGGTCGGCGCGGTAGCAGGTCACATCCACTTCAACTTTACAGTCCACCACCAGGTCCGCCACGCAGCACACGCGGGCCGGCGGGTGGTCACCGAAGAACTCCCGGAACACTTTATTGAAGGACTGGAAGTAGCGGGCGTCAGTCAGGTAGACCTTCACGTGGACCACGTCAGCGAGGGAGTAGCCCGCTTCGGTCATGATATCCACGCAGTTTTGAATCGCCAGCCGCGACTGGTCGACAATCCCGCCTTCAACCACTTCGCCGTCTTTCATCGGCGTCTGGCCGGACACATACAGCCACCCGGCCGCTTCAACGGCTTTGGCAAAAGGTAGCGGCTGCCCGCCGGTGCCGGTACTGCCGCCCACGCCATAACGTTTAATGCTCATCATTGCTCCTTGTTGATCGGTTTACCCTCACCCTAACCCTCTCCCTGGAAGGGAGAGGGGACAAACGTCCAGTCCAGAACCCGATCTCCCCTCTGGGGAGAGGAGACAAACGTCCAGTCCGGGAACTCTTTCCCCCTCTCCCCTCTGGGGAGAGGAGACAACCGTCCAGCCCGGGAACTCTTTCCCCCTCTCCCCTCTGGGGAGAGGGCCGGGGTGAGGGGCTAAATTTATACTCACTTCTGCCGACGCAAGAACCGCCCGGCCCGGCCAGTCACCTTCTGCTCGAACCCATAGCTCATCACGCCGTTCACCATCACCGCCTCAATACCCGCCGCAGGCTGCTTCGGGTTATTGAAGCTCGCGACGTCGCGCACGGTCAGCGGGTCGAACAACACCAGGTCAGCATAATAACCGCGCTTCACCAGGCCCCGTTCGGGCAACTGGAACCGCGCCGCCGACATTCCCGTCATCTTATGCACCGCCTGCGTCAGCGGGAAAAGCTTCTCGTCGCGGCTGTAGTGCCCCAGCACGCGGGGGAATGCGCCCCACAGGCGGGGATGCGGCATCGGATCGTTCGGCAGCCCGTCTGACCCGACCATTGTCGCCGGGTAGCGCAGCACACGCCGCACGTCCTGCTCGTCCATGTTGTAGTAAATCGCCCCTGCGGGCATCAGTAATTTTCCCGCTTCGTGAAGTGACATCGACCAGTCATCAGCAATTTGCTTCAGCGACCGCCCGGCGACCTCCGGGTGCGGTTCAGACCAGGTAATCACGATCTCGAACTCGTCGGTGATCTGTTTCATGTCCAGCGTTGAAGAGCTGGCGGAATACGGATAGCAGTCGCAAGAGACATCCTGCTGCTCGCGTACTTTGTCGAACAACTTCAGCGTTTCAACCGTGCGGCCCCAGTTTTTCGCCCCGGCGCATTTGTGGTGCGACACCACAACCGGCACTTTCCCGTGGCGGCCAATGCGGAAAGCCTCATCCAGCGCCTCAAGAATCGGCTCAAACTCAGAGCGCAAATGGGTGGTGTAAATCCCCTTCTCCGCCGCTAATTCCTCCACCAGCGCCATCACCTCTTCGGTGGTGGACTGGAACGCGCTGGCATAGGCCAGGCCGGTGCTCAGCCCAAGCGCCCCCTGCTGCAGCGCTTGTTTTAGCTGGCCACGCATGGCGAGAATCTCCGCTTCCGTCGCCGGTCGGAACAAATCATCCATCTGGTTGTTACGCAGCGCGGTATGACCAATCAGCGTACCCACGTTAATGGCCGGGCGAGCCTGCTCCACGGCATGGGCGTACGCTTCGACGGTGGGATAAACAAACTGGTGCGCCTCACCCAGCAAATTCATCGGGTCGGGCACCAGCGCATTGATGGTCGCCCCCGCCGCACTGATGCCGCAGTTGCCGACGATCGCCGTAGTAATGCCCTGGCTAATTTTCGGCAGATATTCAGGAAAACGGATCACGTTAATGTCGTCATGGGTGTGAACATCAATAAACCCCGGCGCTAATACCCGCCCGCTGCCGTCGATCTCATGCACGGCCTCGCCGGAAATTCCCGGCGCAATATCGGCTATTCGGTCACCCTGCACCGCCACATCGGCCAGGTATTCCGCACCGCCGGAGCCGTCAATCACGGTGACATTCCTGAAGAGATAATCGAACTTCATCTGCGCCTCACGCCAGTCATAATCTGCGTGCAAGTTAACCATTTACAAGCCATAAAAACAGTGAAAAACTAAACAAAATCCTTGCAAATCAATGATACTTTTATTCATTTAATTCAAGATCATTGGATAATTAATATAAATAACATCAAGTTAAAATTGATACTTAATCTGAAAGAAAGAATAACCCCGGAGGAAATACGTTATGAAATACCAGGAAATTAACCTCGTACCCCATAAGTCCGCCCTCATGCATTCCCCTGCCAATGTCCTCAACGAAGACGTCTGTTTACCCGCAGCGCTGATCAAAAAATCTGCTTTGAAGAACAACATCCGGTGGATGCAGGCCTACGCCGATGCGCGCGGCGTTTCGCTGGCGCCACACGGGAAAACCACCATGACGCCGTGGATTTTCCAGCAGCAGCAAAAAGCGGGCGCGTGGGCCATCGGCGTAGGCAGCGCATGGCAGGCGAGCATCGCGATGTCGGCGGGCATCGAGCGAGTGCTGATGGTTAACCAACTGGTGGGCAAAGCGAACATCACGCTGGTGTCGCAGCTAAAGCATAAACATACCGCCGTCGACTACATTTGCTGCGTGGACAGCGAAGCAAACGCCCGTACCCTGTCAGACTTTTTTAGCCAACAGGGGCAAACCCTCGACGTGCTGATTGAGCTTGGTGTGCCGGGTGGACGCTGCGGCTGTCGTAGCCCGGAACAAGCGCTGGCGCTGGCAAAGCGGGTGGCAGAATTACCCGGCCTGAATTTACGCGGCCTGGAGCTGTACGAAGGCGTGCTGCACGGCGACAATCCGCAGCCAAAAATAGAAGCGCTGCTGCAAGAGGCGGCCGCGTTAGCCTGTCAGATGGAACGCTATGTTGACGGCGAGTTCCTGCTCACCGGCGCGGGTTCAGTCTGGTACGACGTAGTGTGCAATATCTGGCTCGCCGCAGAAAAACCGGCCAACTGCCGCATTGCGATCCGCCCGGGCTGTTACATTACCCACGATGGCGGAATTTATCAGGAAGCCCAGGATCAGCTGATGGCGCGAGATCGGATCGCCTGCGATCTCGGTGGCGATCTGGTTTCCGCGCTGGAGCTGGTGGCAATGGTGCAGTCGGTACCGGAAAGCGATCGGGCGATTGTGAATTTTGGCAAGCGCGACAGCGCGTTTGATGCCGGTCTGCCGCAGCCGATAGCCCACTATCGCCAGGGCAAGCCGCTGGCTTCGCCGTCGAAAACCATCGAAGCCACCGGGATTATGGATCAGCATGCCATGTTGAAACTCAAGCCGGGCGCGGATGCGCAGGTTGGGGATATTCTGGTGTTCAGCACTTCTCACCCGTGCCTGACGTTTGATAAGTGGAAGGCGCTGCTGCTGGTGGATGACGAATATAACGTGCTGGATGAGTTAGAGACGGCGTTCTAGGTTGTCACCCTCACCCTAACCCTCTCCCTGGAAGGGAGAGGGGATAAACAAGGTTCTCAGTTGCCTGCTTCCCCCCGCCCTTCTGGGAAAAAAGGATAACAAACTACTCAGTTCTGAATTCCCCCTCTCCCCTCTGGGAAAAGGAGATAACTAACCACTCAGTTCTGAATTCCCCCTCTCCCCTTTGGGGAGAGGGCCGGGGTGAGGGGCCACAGAAAATTTACTTAGCCTCGGCCAGCGCCTTAGTCCTCTCCTCTTCTTCCTTCTGCTGAAGCTCAGTTTCCAGCATCTTCTTCTCATACACCTTAAAGAACGGGTAATAGATCGCGAGCGAAATAAAGAAGCAGATAAACACCAGCCCACAGGCAATCAGGTTCCAGTTGGTGGTGATCAGCGCCCCTAGCGGAGCCGGAACGGTAAACGGTGGCTTCACCATCATCCGTGGGATCAGCCCGCTAATGGTGAACAGATACACCACCACGGTATTCACCATCGGCGCCAGAATAAACGGGATCGCGAGGATCGGATTCATTACGATCGGCGCGCCGAAAATCATCGGCTCATTGATGTTAAACAGCCCCGGAATAAACGACAGTTTACCCAGCTGCTTCAGGTAGATAACCCGCGAGCGAATAAACAGCACCACCAGCGCAAGCGTTGAGCCGGTGCCACCCATCTGCGCATACCACTGGAAGAACTGCTCGGTGAAAATGTTCGGCAGCTCATAGGCGCTCACGCCGGACTGGAACAGCTCCATATTCTGCACAATCGCCTGATCCCACAGCGGGCGGATCAGCGGCCCCATCACCGCATGGCCGTGGATCCCCAGCACCCAGAACACGTCGATAAAGAACTGGGTCACAATCCCGCCAAACAGGTTGGTGCCGGTCATAAAGCCCTTCAGCGGCATAATGATGTAGATGATGATGGCGTTGATATCGATGTTCAGAAAATGACGAGGGATCCAGAACACCAGCACCACGGCCAGGGTCGGGAACAGCGCCGAAAACGAGCTGGCGACCACCGGCGGCACGCCCGCGGGCATTTTAATTTCAATATTGCGAACTTTGATAAACCGGTAGATCTCAATGGCAATCAGCGAAGAGATAATCGCCCCAAACAGCCCCTGAGAACTCAGCGAAGTGATGGGGATATAGCGCCCCGCCACCGCTTCACCCGCCACGGTCACGCCCTGCTTAATGTTCACCGGCACAATCATCAGCAGCGTCGCCAGCATCGCCAGCAGGCCGCTGGTGATGTCATTCAACTTGTAGCTTTTGCCGAGGAACGAACCGATGGTAAACGCGGCATACAGCGACATCAGTCCGACGGTAAAGCGGAACGGCACGTCCAGCATATCGCGCCACGGCGCAATAAAATCCATGTAGCCCTTAATCGGGATGTTCAGCAAAATCACGAAGAAAGAGCCGACGATGGTCAACGGCAGAATCGATATAAGCCCGTTGCGAATCGCCTGCATATGCCGCTGGTTGCCAATAGCGTTCGCCACCGGCATCAGCTTTTCAGCTAACTTATCGAAGCCCGACATGATCTGCCCCCTCAAACCCGTTGTGCTCAATCACGGCCCGGAACCAGCGCCCGGACTTTTTCAGCGAACGCTGTTGGGTGGCTAAATCCAGCCGGTAGAAGCCGTAGCGGTTTTTATAGGCGTTCTGCCACGACCAGCAGTCGATGAAGGTCCACATCTGGTAGCCCAGGCATTGACTGCCCTCCGCCATCGCTTTGTGCAGCCAGGCCAAATGTTCCTGAAGAAACTCAATGCGGTAATCGTCCTGCACTTCGCCGTCCACCATGAACTGCTCTTCGTCCATAATGCCGATGCCGTTCTCGGAGACGAACCACGGCAGGTTGCCGTAACGCTCTTTCACCAGCATAGCGATGTCGTACAGCGCAGGCGGGTAAATCTCGATCCCGCGCGAGGTATTCATCCGCCGCCCCGGCATCACGTACTCTTCAAAAAAGCGCTCCGGCACAAAACCGTGGGGTTCTTCAAGCAGCGTCTCACGCGCTTTAACCCGGCGCGGGCGATAATAGTTGATGCCCAGCAAATCGATGCGGGTCGCGGCAATCAGCTCGCAATCCCCTGGCGCCGTCTTCGGCAGCACATCGTATTCTTTCAGCAACGCCACCAGCTCGGCAGGGTAGCGCCCAAGCAGCATCGGCTCGTTAATGCTGCGCGTATAGAACAGGTCGGCCATCTCCGCCGCCCGCCGATCTTCCGGGCTGTCGCTGCGCGGGTACACGGGAATGACATCCATGATGATGCCAATCTGCCCCTCAAGATTCAGCTCGCGCCAGGCGGCGACCGCTTTGCAGTGGGCGATAACAATGTGGTGCAGCACCTGAGCCGCACGGCGGAAATCCGTCACGTAAGGGTAATGGCGAGGATGCAGATAGCCCGCTTCGGCGGGAATAAGCGGCTCGTTGAAGGTAAACCAATAGCGCACCCGGTCGCCGAACAGGCGGTAGCAAATCCCCGCGTAGCGAGCGAAAGCGTCCACCACTTCCCGGTTCTCAAACCCGCCCTTGGCCTGCAGCGCCAGCGGCATATCAAAATGGTAGAGATTGATAAAAGGCTCAATGCCCTGGCGAATCAGCTCATCAATCACATCGTTGTAGAACTGCACGGCAAGAGGATTAACTTCCCCGTCGCCGTCGGGGATCAGGCGAGACCAGGAAATCGACGTACGGAAAGCATTCAGGCCAATGTTTTTCGCCAGCTGAATATCTTCCCGCCAGCGCTGATAAAACGTGGAAGTCTCGTCGGAGGTGACGCCGTCATAAAAACGGGCGTTAAACTCATGCGAGGCGAAATCCCAGATATTATCCCCCTTACCATCGCCCTCAACTCGCCCCTCTGACTGCGTGGCGCTGGTCGCCGTACCCCACCAAAATTTTTCAGGAAAGCGGTATTTCATACGCCCCCCTGGTCAGCAGTTTTCAGCAGCGACAGTGCGTGATCCAGCACCTTGTCACCCTGCATCGAGCCGTAATGCATCATGTCGATGGCCGCTACCGGCACGCCGTGGGCCGCCGCCGCCGCGCTCAGGTTTTGCAGTTGGAATTTCACCTGCGGCCCGAGGAGGATGACATCAGCCTCCTTAATAATTTGGTCGAAATCGGACACCGGCACGGCGGTGATTTCCACCGCCACATCACGGCTTTGCGCGGACTGCTTCATTCTTTCCACTAACATGCTGGTGGACATCCCCGCAGCACAGCATAAGAAGATTTTTTTCATCGCTTTTCCCTCAGAGAATCAATGCAGTGTCCGCGATATGCGGCCAAATATATTCTGGGTAGCGGTGAAAAAAGCCACAAGTGAGGGTGGGCACAGATTTGCTTTTAGCGGCTGGTACTTTTGGCGAATGAACGCCAGAACTTACATTAAAAGTAATAATAAACAGACGGATAAGAATGTTACTTTTCTGGTGGCGTTCGTCTTTTAGCGCGGTTTTATTCACGAGAATGGTGGGGCGGTCACAGGCAGACATTCATCTTAATCTTGCGCCATCCCCTCACCCCGGCCCTCTCCCAGAGGGAGAGGGGGAAAAGAAGTACCAGAGAACAAGGTTTATTCCCTCTCCACAGCCAAATGGGAACAGCAGCTTTGTTTATCCCCTCTCCCTTCCAGGGAGAGGGTTAGGGTGAGGGTAAAGAGCTACAAACTCCCCACGCCACCGTCAACCAACAGATCGGTGCCGACCACGAAGGCTGATTCGTCAGACGCCAGGAACACAGCGGCTTTTGCCAGCTCCAGCGCGGTGCCAAGACGCCCAATCGGCACAAGATCGCGGATAGCTTCCCGCAGCGTGTCGGCGGCTACGCCATTGCCCAGTTTGCCCAGCGCCGGGGTTTCCGTCGGGCCAGGGCTCAGGCCGTTCACCCGGATGCCACGCGGATGCAGCTCCCCGGAAAGCGTACGAGCCAGAGAAAGGATCCCTGCTTTACTCGCCGCATAGGCGTTAGTCTGCGGCAGGCCGATACGAGCGCTGACCGAACCGCACACAATCACCGAAGACGGGTTAGCCAGCAGCGGCAACAGCGCCTGAATCAGGAAGAACGGGCCTTTGAGATTGATATTCATCAGCCGGTCATACGCCTGTTCGTCCCAGTCTTCCAGAGAATGGTGCGTCACATCCCCCGCATTAATGTAGAGCACATCCAGCCGCGGCCAGAGCTGCTTCAACTCTGCCGCCACCGTACGCTGCCCGGCGATATCGCCCGCATCGCTTTTCATCAGGTGCACATTGCCCAAAACCTCTTTGGCTGCCTGTAGCCCCTGTTCGCTTCGCCCGGTGATCGCCACCGTTGCGCCCTCGGCAATAAACTGCCGCGCCGTTTCAAGCCCTATTCCGCTGGTACCGCCGGTAATTAAGGCGTATTTGCCATTAAGTCTGCCCATCGTCGTGTCCTTATAAAGGGTTGGTGAGGGCATTATTTCCGCTATAGTATCCTTTAGATAGTAGGCACCAAATGGATACTAAGGAACCACAAGGGGCGCATTAGCGTGTGCCGGGAGCCAGCATGACAAAAAATTTTTCAGCCCTGCCACCGGCGGGCAGCGACTGCCCGATGGTGAATTTTGTGAACCTCATTTCAGGTAAATGGGCCATTCCGATTCTGTACCGCCTGATCCTGCTCAACGATCCGGTGCGGTTTAGCGACCTGCAGCGGGCGGTCAGCCCCATTACGCAGAAAGAGCTCACCCGCCAGCTTCGTCAATTTGAAGCTCGCGGCCTGGTGGTGAGGCAAGTTTTTGCGGAAGTCCCGCCGCGAGTGGAATATCAGATCACCGCGCTCGGTAAATCTCTGCGCCCAACGCTGGATTCACTCGCCGAATGGATGAGGGAGAATGCCGGTGAGATGGAACTGTCTCTTCCCTGAGAACGCTAAATCAGTTAGCCAAAAACTTCATCGACCAGCGCGCTGCCGAGGCGCATGGCCGAACAAATACGCGGCATCCCCAGCGCCACGCCCTGCCAGCTCTGGGTCACCGAGTAACAGATCGGCTGGCGTTCAATGTCGCAGCCGGCGCCGAGCCAGGTTAAAGCATCTTTATGCTCCAGCAACCCCGGAGACGTTGGCGTCGCCAGCCAGTCATGGAAATAGTGGCGGGTGCGGGGGGAAGCATTCACTTCTTCCGCCAGACGGCTGATGGCGAGGCTGCGCACATGCTCAATCAACGCCTCCGCCTGCTCGGGCGTCCCCAGACGAACAGCATCACCAAAGGTGCCCCAGCGCAGCTCTTCCAGCGCGACGTAGCAACGCGCCGCCGGAGAAAATGAAAAGTAGTGCCCGCTGCGCCAGCGGGAAAAAATCTGCTCGCTGTGGACCATGCCCTGACGAACAAGATCGCTGTGCTGAAACTCTTCTTCCAGCCGGCTAAGCCGCTGAGAAAAGTGCTCGCGCAGGGCCTGAAGCCGCTCGCGAGCCGCTGCCGAATGGTGTGCCGTGCGGGCGGAAACCGGCTCCAGCTGAGCAATTCTCTCGCTTATCTGGCTGTTGGCCAAGTAGCTTTTTGCCAGATCTGCCGACAGCTGGCCAAGGCTTATCAGCGACGCGTCAAGCTCGTCCTGCGGCGGTGTTCCAGCCATCCCGGCCTGCCGCCGGGCCACGACGACGAACAGCGCCAGAAGCTGCTCATAAAACGCCTGGCTCTGTGGGCTGCTCCACGGCTGGCGGGCAACATCAATTCCCATGGCAAAATCGACGACAAATTTTTCGCTAAGACAGCTGAGGGTTCTTATTGGCCCTTCCATTAATACACTGCTCATCATTGCTCCGCTGAGAAAAGCGTCTGGATATCATCGCGCAACAGGCGGGTATCCTCGTGAATGTAACGTGCCGTTCTGACACTCTGTTCCAGCTTGCTCTGGAGAGAAAACAGCACGCTGTCGTTCTGCTGCTTCGCGGAAAGACTCTGGCGTAAATTGCTGTGAATAGCGTCCAGTGCGCCGGCAAAATCGGCGAAAAACGTCGCCATCCCGGCCGTGACGGAAATATCCACCTGCGCGGTAATGGCCTGATTTATCTGGCCCAGGAAAGTCGACACATGGTCATGCAGCTTTTGCTGTAACTTATCCAGATCAATCACGTAGCGACTATGGGTGGCTGCGTAATCTTCCCAGCCCCAGTCCACGCCGTTCAGCCAGCGCGCCAGCACGCCCCGCATCCCGTTTTGCGGCTGCATTTCCGACATCGCCACTTCCTGGTTTTCGATAACGTTGGTGAACGCCGAGTGGGTATTAAAATTAAGCTGGCTGGCCTGGAACGCAGGCAGGCTGATTTGGGCGCGGAACCCGGCTACTTTCAGGCCGTCGCTTACCCGCTGTTCAATCGGTTTCAACGCCGACTGCAGCGTATAGCCCAGGCTCGCCTCAAGGTTGCTGAGCAGCGCCCCAAGCTCCCCGCTTAGCGTCTGCTGGGCGGCAAATAAAATGCTTTCACTGGACGCGCGAACCTTGTGCAGCAGGGTGCGGGCCGTCGCTTCATCTTCGCCCATCAGCTTGTCGCTGCCCGGCGAAAAATCCACGTTTCGCGTTAAGGTATGCGGGTATAACGGATGCAGCTTCTCAGCGCCCAGCCGCCCTTCCCGGAAATAAGTTTTCAGGTCGCTATGAATCTGCGTTTCAAAGCGCTGCACAAAATCGCCTATGCCGGCGAGGGCATCGCTGACCTGCCGCTGAATCACCGCACTCACCGACTGCTGAGTCTGCAGCAGCAGTTGAATATCCTGCTCCAGTTGCCGAATATTCTCCTGCAGGCTGTCGTTAGCCACCTGCAACCCCTGACAGCGGAAACTCAGGTAGCGTTCAGCGCCCTCGGCATAGTCCAGCAGCTTGTGGCACGCCGCGCGCAGCGTGTAGAGAGAAGCATTGGCGTGCGCGGTATGCAGGATTGTCCCAATGGGTGACTCAAACATCGAGTCTTCCCACAGCAAGTCCGCCGCATGGCGCAGATGCTCGATATCCGCCAAATCCGCGCTGCGCCAGCGCCGGCCTAATGCCGCTTCCGCAAAGTCCTGCACCCAGCGCTGCTCTTCGGGGTCGGGCAAACGGCCATGCGTGGCCAGCTCATAGCGGGCGCGGTTGGCAAGGTAGCCCCACATGCTCGATACCGGGAACACGTTTTCCGGCGCAATGCTGTCCTTCATCAGCGTCCCGGCGATCATCGCCTTCACCTGAGCGGCATCGTCGCCGTTGCGGTCCTTCTGATCGAACTTGTTCACCAGCGCATACAGCGGTACCGATTTGCTGACGCCGAGCACCGCCTCGCGGACTTCTTCGTCGGAGATGGACTTAAGCTGCGTATAGTCCATCACCGCCAGCACGGCGGAAGCCTGCGCCAGCTGCTCTCTAAGCATTTTTTGCAGGTGCGGCTGCCCCGCTTCGTTCGGCCCAGGCGTATCCAGCAGCGTCAGCTGGCCGTGGCCGTTTTTGAGGCCGGCCAGATGCACAAACTCCACCTCAATCACCGGCACATGCTCAATAGCGGCGTAGGCTTTGAAGGGGAAAGCCACATCCAGCACCCGGCACAGGCGCACCAGATCGTTCAGGCTCTTCAGGCAGTGGAAAATAGGCTGTGCGCCGAGATAATGGCGCTCAAAACCTTTTCCGTTGGCGATCCGGGCGATAAGCGCCTCCATATCCCGGTCCACTTCCAGCTTGCGCGCCAGCGCTTCCCGGCTGGTGATCAGCAGTTTCTCCTGCAATTCCCCCATCAGGCTCTCTATCGGCTGCACATAGGGAAAATGCAGCACCGGCTCGCGCTGGCCCGGCGTATGGCGGATTAGCGTTGGCAGCGCCGTCATGGGCCGGTTGCGGTTAGGTAGAACCTCCGTGCCCACGATGGCATTAATGGTGGTCGACTTCCCCGCCTTCATGGTGCCGACAATCGCCAGAACCATTTCATGTTGGGTTATTTTACGCCTTTCGTTTTGCAGCATATCTTTCTGCAGTTCGATTCCGCGTGGGCTAAATTTCAATGGATGTACCGTCGCCACAGGGTTCGTTAAAGCGCTATTTTGTTCATTTTGCAAAGCCAGCGGAGCGACTTTTAAAGCGCTAAGGTTTTGCAACGCTAATTGCAAAAGCCGCTCGGCTTCCTGACTCAATTCAAAAATAGTTTGTGTGTGCATAAAAAATCTTTCCTTAACTCAAATTACCCGGCTTTATCACCGCCATCGTTTAGTTGTAATCATGGCAATACCGGTTTTTATAATTACGTGAGGGAAATAATTTATTAATTAACATTACACCATGCCGCGATCCTGGCTTTTAAGTCGCTCTGCCAGACCTGCGGAGAAATAATGGTGAGATGCGGTATCCAATACTGCACCAGCGGAAACAATTGTTCTGGCGAAGCAATATGACTCGCCAGAAGTAACTCTCCGTTATCAAGCTCTCTGACGGTTTTTTGAAAAGGTAATAGCTTGCGCTGTTTAAAATGTTCAGCCGCCTGCGCCGAAACCTGTAACAGCACTTCCGTTTTTACCCTTTCCCCACCAGGATCATCCCGATCGTCAAATAATGGATAAAAAATAGCTTTACGCTGTGGGCTATTTTCATATTCATACCCTACAACCAATAAATCTGGAATAGCGCGCAGCGTAATATATTGATTATGGCTCTTTATGTCGTACCACGGATAAAACGCAGCAAGCCCTACGCGTTTAGTAATGCGTAACAGGTCGTTTACGTTAAACTGTCCTTTTAAATGCGAAGAGAGACGCTTTTTCCCCTCGCCGACGTCCTCCAGAATAGCACCAAGCCGGTTCAAATCACGATACGCAGTTCGCATATCTACATCAAAACGCTGGCGGATAATATCAGCGGAAAGGGTTTCCCCCTGATAAAGACTTAAGACGATTTCGGCCAGTCGATCTGCAACTTTTACTTTCGCGCCTTTCATTCTCATCGGTTCCTGCCTCTGTATCGGTACATCCATAGGCCCAACCATACCCCTGTCAAGTGACAGGAGGTGTCAGCGCAATACGCTTTTTTTTATTTTTTCAAACAGGTATAGCGCAGCAGCCCCTGCTGGCAGACTTGCTCGAAGCAAAGTGAAACTAAGTTAAATTAGCCTTATTTAACGGCAATTAAAGCCTGAACTTTAAGTTAAATTTGGTGCTTATTTCTTTGAATGAAAGGTTTTTTGCACTTTATGGCGGCCAGAAAGCCCGCCGGGCATAGGTTTACGGCAATAATCCCTGCAAATGTAGGGATTTGATGTATAATCTCAGCACTTTTTCGCGATTCAGCATATTTTTACGGCCAAATCGCTATTTTTCATTACTTTATCTCACCTTGAGGATCAGATAATGCAACTCCCTCATTGCCCGAAGTGCAATTCCGAATACACCTACGAAGACAACGGCATGCTGATTTGCCCGGAGTGCGCTCATGAATGGAACCCGGCCGCGGCGAGCGAAGAAGACGCCGCGCTGGTTGTAAAAGATGCCAACGGCAACCTGCTGGCCGACGGCGACAGCGTTACCGTCGTGAAAGATCTGAAGGTCAAAGGCAGCTCTTCGATGCTGAAGATCGGCACCAAAGTGAAGAATATTCGCCTGGTAGAGGGCGACCACAATATCGACTGTAAAATCGACGGTTTTGGCCCGATGAAGCTGAAGTCCGAGTTTGTGAAAAAGAACTAATCTCCCCCGGCAGGTGGTCTTGCCACCTGCCCCGCCTGGCTTACCTGCCCCGCACAACCTACACTTCTTCTGCACTCTCCTTACAGAGGATTCGGTTATGCCTTTAGGACCCTACATCTCATTAAACGGTCGCTGCGCGGAGGCCATCGCCTTTTACCAGCAGGCTTTGGGCGCCGAACTGACGTTCAAAATTACCTTCGGTGAAATGCCCAAAGAAGCAACCAATGCTGAGGGCTGTAGCGGCGCGGGCGTCTATTCTGACGACAGCGTTATGCACGCAAATTTGCGGGTAGCCGGTAACGATTTGATGATGACCGACGCCAGCATGAGCGGGGAAAAACCACAGCACAGCGGCTTTTCACTCTGCCTTGCCAGCCAGGATCCGGCAGAGGGTAAACGCTGGTTTGACGCCCTCTCCGCTGGCGGCACCGTCAGCATGCCCTGGAGCGAAACTTTTTGGGCAAAAGGCTATGGCTCACTGACGGATAAGTTCGGCATTCCGTGGATGGTCAACGTCGAAAGATAAAGAGACATATTCTTTTATTCTTTTTGGGTCCGCTAATCCGGGCCCTTTATTTTTACCCGCGGTTAAAAATTCAAGAAAATCAAAGCAGCTTATATATTCATTTTTTTGATGCCATTTCATTATTCCTTTTTAAAGAATTTATTCCTGACAAAAAGAGCCAACATGCCAGCGCGCAATCGGTATAACCGGTAAATTAATCATTCCGAGTCTAAGCATATTATTTCAGGAATAAGACAATATATTTAAAGAGAGTTATCACCAGGATATAGAATATATTCAAAAATCAATTGCAAGCGCGCGCGTAAACATTGTTTGCTGACGATCGCTTTGACTTAACCTTTCCCCGCCATCTACCGGTTTTTTTCGCCTTAACAAGGCAACTCCCTGATTCCACGAAAAACAGGGCTGTCTGTTGGCCGCAAACTTCAACTCTTCATCGTACAGAAACCAATCATTAACAAAACCGTCACTTTCCCCCGGCACCATGAGGCAACTTTTGAAGGAGGCCCGCGATGCAAACGACTCTTCACCTCATCAAGCAAAACCCATGCACAGCCCAGCAGCCGCGCGTGCGGATTCGCTTTATCTGATTTGAGAGGCTTTGACTGCTATGCACTTGTCCAGACATCCGACCAGTTATCCAACCCGCTATCAGGAGATAGCCGCCCGGCTCGAGCAGGAGCTGCGCAACAACTACCGCTGCGGCGACTATCTGCCCGCCGAAACTCAGCTGGCCGCCTACTACGAGGTCAACCGCCACACGCTCCGCCGCGCCATTGACGAACTGGTCAACAAAGGCTGGGTGCAGCGCCGCCAGGGCGTGGGCGTCCTGGTATTGATGCGTCCGTTTGACTACCCGCTGAACGCTCAGGCGCGCTTTAGCCAGAACCTGCTGGATCAGGGCAGCCATCCCACCAGCGAACGCCTGCTGGCGGTGATTCGCCCGGCCTCTCAGGACGTGGCAGATGCGCTGGGGCTGGCCGAAGGAGACAACGTTATTCACCTGCGCACCCTGCGCCGGGTGAACGGTATCGCGGTGTGCATCATTGACCACTACTTCGCCGAGCAGGCCTGGTGGCCCGCGCTGCAAACCTTCAGTAACGGATCGCTGCACGATTTCCTCCAGGCCGAGTTAGGCATTGCCCTGACTCGCGCCCAAACCCGCATCAGCGCTCGTCGTTCCCAGGCCAAAGAGAGCCGCCTGCTGGAAATCCCCAACATGGCGCCGCTGCTCTGTGTTCGCACTCTTAACCACCGTGAAGGCGAGGCCAAAGCGACGGAATACTCCGTCAGCCTGACCCGCGCCGACATGATTGAATTCACCATGGAGCACTAAATGGACACCAGCCATTTCAACCCCGAACAGCGCCGCGAGTGGATGGCGGTGCTGTCCCACAGCCAGCCGCAGGAGCTTCTTGAGCGCTGGAACAGCTTGAACATCCAGGCGGATTACACGCTTATTCGCGCACCGGAAATCGGCCTGGTTCAGGTGCAGGCCCGCATGGGCGGCACCGGCCAACGCTTTTTCACCGGCGACGCCACGCTGACCCGCTCGGTGGTCAAGCTGGCGAGCGGCATCTACGGCTACAGCTACCTGCTTGGCCGCGACAAACAGCACGCCGAATGTTGCGCGGTGATCGACGCTCTGATGCAGGAAGCCACGCATTTTCAAACGCTACAAGAGACCTTAATTGCGCCGCTGGCGGCTAACCGTGAACAACGGCTTGCCGCTCGCCGTGCAGAAGTTAACAGCAGCCGCGTGGACTTCTTCACGCTGGTACGCGGAGACAACGCATGACTTTAATGACCGCTTTTACCCTTCCGGTGCAGGATGCCCAGCAGAGTTTTCGTCGCCTGCTCAAAGCGATGAGCGAGCCGGGCGTGATTGTCGCGCTGACTTCGCTGCAGCAGGGCTGGCTGCCGCTGAATGTGGCGACCACCAGCGTGCTCCTGACGCTGGCCGATAACGATACGCCGGTGTGGATAGACGACACATTGGGCAACGATATTGCCGCGCAGAACATTCGTTTTCATACCAATGCGCCGCTGTGCGAACAGCCTGACCACGCGCAGTTCGCCGTGGCCAGCGACGCAATCTCTTCAGCACAGTTGAACCTGCTGGCTCAGGGCTGCGACATCGCCCCCGATACCAGCGCGACGCTGATTCTGCAGGTGTCCAGCCTGAGCGGCGGGCGCATGCTTCGCCTGACCGGCGCGGGCATCAACGAAGAGCGCATGATTGCCCCACAGCTGCCGGAATGCGTCCTGCACGAACTGACCGAACGCCCGCACCCGTTCCCGCTGGGCATTGACCTGATTTTGACCTGTGGCGATCGCCTGCTGGCTATCCCACGGACCACCCACGTGGAGGTGTGCTGATGTACGTTGCCGTCAAAGGGGGCGAGAAGGCAATCTCCGCCGCCCACGCCCTGCAGGAGCGCAACCGACGCGGCGATGAAACGCTAAAAGAGCTTAGCGTCGCGCAGATTGAGCAGCAGCTTGGCCTGGCCGTGGACCGCGTGATGACGGAAGGCGGCATAGCCGACCGGGAACTCGCCGCACTGGCCATCAAGCAAGCCAGCGGCGACATGATTGAGGCGATTTTCCTGCTGCGTGCTTACCGCACCACGCTGCCTCGTCTTGCCGTCAGCGAGCCGCTGAACACCGCCGAAATGCGCCTCGAGCGCCGTATCTCCGCCGTTTATAAAGACGTCCCTGGCGGCCAGCTGCTGGGCCCAACCTACGACTACACGCACCGCCTGCTGGACTTCACGCTGCTGGCTAACGGTGAAGTCCCTGACGCCGAACAGGCCGACGAGCAAAGCGCCCCTGCCCCGCATGTGTTCAGTATGCTGGCGAAACAGGGTCTGGCCAAAGTCGAAGAAGACGATGGCGCGCAGCCGGACGACATCACCCGCAACCCGCCGGTCTACCCGTGCTCACGCTCTTCGCGTCTGCAACAGCTGGTGCGCGGCGACGAAGGCTACCTGCTGGCTCTCGCCTATTCCACCCAGCGCGGCTACGGGCGTAACCACCCGTTTGCCGCCGAGATCCGCAGCGGCTACGTGGACATCGAAATTGTGCCGGAAGAGCTGGGTTTTGCGGTGAATATCGGCGAACTGCTGATGACCGAATGCGAAATGGTGAACGGCTTTGTTGCTCCGGCGGACGAACCGCCGCACTTCACGCGCGGCTATGGCCTGGCGTTTGGCATGAGCGAGCGAAAAACCATGGCGATGGCGCTGGTTGACCGCGCGCTTCAGGCCCCGGATTACGACGAAAACATCGCCGGTCCGGCGCAGGACGAAGAGTTCGTGTTATCCCACGCGGATAACGTGGAAGCGGCAGGCTTTGTGTCCCACCTCAAACTGCCTCATTACGTGGATTTCCAGGCCGAACTGGAGCTGCTTAACCGCCTGATAAAGGAGCGAGCCAATGGCTAACCTGAGCGGCTATAACTTTGCCTATCTGGACGAGCAAACCAAACGCATGATCCGCCGCGCAATGCTGAAAGCGGTAGCGATTCCAGGTTACCAGGTGCCGTTTGGCGGCCGCGAAATGCCAATGCCTTACGGCTGGGGCACCGGCGGCATTCAGTTGACCGCCAGCCTGATTGGCGAGTCTGACGTGCTGAAAGTGATTGACCAGGGCGCGGACGACACCACCAACGCCGTCTCAATCCGCAACTTCTTCAAGCGGGTGACCGGCGTGAACACCACCGAACGCACCGAAGACGCGACGCTGGTGCAGACCCGCCACCGCATCCCGGAAACGCCGCTGGTGGAAGATCAGATCCTGATTTATCAGGTGCCGATCCCTGAACCGCTGCGCTTTATCGAACCACGCGAAACGGAAACCCGCACCATGCACGCGCTGGAAGAGTACGGCGTGATGCAGGTGAAACTGTACGAAGATATCGCCCGCTTCGGCCATATCTCTACCACCTACGCCTACCCGGTGAAGGTGAACGACCGCTACGTGATGGACCCGTCACCGATCCCGAAATTCGATAACCCGAAAATGCACATGTCCCCTGCGCTGCAGCTGTTCGGTGCCGGACGCGAAAAACGCATTTACGCCGTGCCGCCGTTTACCCGCGTAGAGAGCCTCGACTTCGACGACCATCCCTTCCAGGTGCAGGAATGGGAAGAGCCGTGCGCGATTTGTGGGTCACGCCACAGCTACCTTGATGAAGTGGTGCTCGACGACGCGGGCAACCGCATGTTCGTCTGCTCCGATACCGACTACTGCCGCCAGAACAGTGAGGCCTCTCAGTCATGACCAGCCCGTTACTTTCGGTGAATAACCTCACCCACCTCTATGCGCCCGGTAAAGGCTTCATGGACGTGTCGTTTGACCTCTGGCCCGGAGAAGTGCTGGGCATTGTGGGCGAGTCCGGCTCCGGCAAAACGACGCTGCTGAAAGCCATTTCCGCCCGCCTTGCGCCGCAGGAAGGGGAAGTGATTTACCTCGACCGTTCGCTGTATGACATGTCGGAAGGCGAACGCCGCCGCCTGCTGCGCACTGAATGGGGCGTGGTTCACCAGCATCCGATGGACGGCCTGCGCCGCCACGTTTCCGCCGGGGGCAACATCGGCGAACGGCTGATGGCCACCGGGGCGCGCCACTACGGTGACATTCGCGCCACCGCCCAGCGTTGGCTGGAAGAAGTTGAGATTCCGTCGGCCCGTATCGACGACCTGCCGACCACGTTTTCCGGCGGGATGCAGCAGCGCCTGCAGATCGCCCGCAACCTGGTCACCCATCCGAAGCTGGTATTCATGGATGAACCGACCGGCGGGCTGGATGTTTCCGTGCAGGCGCGCCTGCTCGACCTGCTGCGTGGTTTGGTGGTGGAGCTGAACCTGGCCGTGGTGATAGTCACCCACGATCTGGGCGTGGCTCGCCTGCTGGCTGACCGCCTGCTGGTGATGAAACAGGGCAAAGTGGTGGAGAGTGGGCTGACCGACCGCGTGCTGGACGACCCGCATCACCCGTATACCCAGCTTTTGGTGTCCTCCGTCCTTCAGAATTAGGTACTCGCTATGACCAGAATACGGGTTGAAAACCTGAGCAAAACCTTTGTCCTGCACCATCAGCACGGCATTCGCCTGCCGGTGCTGGCCAACGCCTCGCTGGAAGTCGAAGGCGGTGAATGCGTGGTGCTGCACGGCCACTCCGGCAGCGGGAAATCCACCCTGCTGCGCTCGCTCTACGCCAACTATTTGCCGGATGAAGGACACATCTGGGTTAAGCACAACGACGAATGGATCGACATCGTGCAGGCCCCGGCGCGCGAAGTGCTGGCGGTACGTCGCCAGACCATCGGCTGGGTGAGCCAGTTTCTGCGCGTTATCCCGCGTATTTCGGCGCTCGAAGTCGTCATGCAGCCGCTGCTGGATTTGGGCGTGTCGCGCGAAGAGTGCGAGGAAAAAGCCGCCAGCCTGCTGACCCGGCTCAATGTACCTGAGCGTCTGTGGCACCTTGCCCCGTCGACCTTCTCCGGCGGCGAGCAGCAGCGCGTGAACATCGCCCGTGGCTTTATTGTTGATTACCCCATTTTACTGCTTGATGAGCCTACCGCCTCGCTGGACGCCAAAAACAGCGCCGCCGTGGTGGCTTTGATTCAGGAAGCAAAAGCGCGTGGAGCGGCCATTGTCGGCATCTTCCACGATGAAGCTGTACGTGAACAGGTGGCCGACCGCCTGCATACGATGTCCGCGATGGAGCCCCAACATGATTATCAATAATGTTCGCCTGGTGCTGGAAGAAGAAGTGGTCAGTGGCTCACTGGAAGTGGCCGACGGTGTGATTCGCAACTTTGCCGAGACCCAAAGCCAGCTGCCGGGCGCGCACGACGGCGGCGGCGGCTGGCTGCTGCCGGGGCTGATTGAACTGCACACCGACAACCTGGATAAATTCTTTACCCCACGGCCAAAGGTTGACTGGCCGGCGCACTCCGCCATGAGTAGCCACGACGCGCTGATGGTGGCGAGCGGCATCACCACCGTGCTGGACGCCGTTGCCATCGGAGACGTGCGCGACGGTGGCGACCGCCTGGAAAACCTCGAAAAAATGATCAACGCCGTGGAGGATACGCAAAAGCGCGGCCTCAACCGCGCCGAACATCGCCTGCATTTGCGCTGCGAACTGCCGCACCACACCACGCTGCCGCTGTTCGACAAGCTGGTTGACCGCGAACTGGTTTCCCTCGTTTCGCTGATGGACCACTCGCCGGGCCAGCGCCAGTACGCGGAGCTGTCCAAATACCGCGACTACTATCAGGGCAAATACCATCTCACCAACGAGCAGATGGATCGCTTTGAAGAAGAACAGCTGACGCTGGCGGCCCGCTGGTCGCAGCCAAACCGCCAGGCCATCGCCGCCCGCTGCCGCGACCGCAATATCGCCCTCGCCAGCCATGACGATGCGACGACCGCCCACGTGGTGGAGTCCCACGAAATCGGCAGCGTGATCGCCGAATTCCCGACCACGGAAGAAGCCGCCGAAGCCTCTCGTCGCCACGGCATGAGCGTGCTGATGGGCGCGCCAAACATCGTGCGCGGCGGCTCTCACTCCGGCAACGTGGCGGCCAGCCATCTTGCTCAGGCCGGGCTGCTGGATATCCTTTCCTCGGATTACTACCCCGCAAGCCTGCTGGATGCGGCCTTCCGCGTGGCGCACGACGACAGCAACAGCTTCACGCTGGCGCAGGCGATTCACCTGGTGACTCGCAACCCGGCACGGGCGCTGAACCTGGCCGACCGGGGCACGCTGGCGGAAGGGAAACGAGCGGATTTGGTGCTGGCGCACATGCACGGCGACCATATCCATGTCGATCACGTCTGGCGCCAGGGAATTCGGGTGTTCTGATGAGTAAACTAATCTGGCTGATGGGCCCGTCCGGCTCCGGCAAAGACAGCCTGCTGAGCGCCCTGCGCCAGCAGGAGCACGCCAGGCTGCTGGTGGCGCACCGGTACATTACCCGCGCCGCCGACGCAGGCTGCGAGAACCACATTGCGCTAAGCGCAAACGAGTTTGAGCAGCGCCAGCAGCTGGGGCTGTTTGCTCTGAGCTGGCAGGCGCATGAGCACTCCTACGGGGTCGGCGTGGAAATGGATATATGGCTCGAAGCCGGATTTGACGTGGTGGTGAACGGCTCGCGCCAGCACCTGAAACAGGCGCGGGAACGCTATGGCGATGGGCTGGTGCCCATCTGCCTGCAGGTTTCCGGAGACGTATTGCGCCAGCGGCTGGAACAGCGCGGGCGGGAAAACGCAGAGCAAATCGAGCAGCGGCTACAGCGGGCCGCGCTTTATTCGCCAGAGGGAGGCGATTGCCTGATACTCAACAACGACGGGAGTCTGCTACAGTCTGCCGCATTGTTTATGCGGCTGTTAGCCCAGCACCGCTCGAACGTTATCCCTCTTCACCGCAAGGAGCCCCGCCATGTCTGATGTTGTTAAATTGAAAGCCGCCGCTATCGAAGACAGCGACACCGTTTACCGCATGATTTGCGAGCTGAAACAGGCTCAGGCCGACCGCCCCGGCTTTAACGCCTGCTTCACGGAGAACCTGCGCGATCCGAATATCTTTTATCAGCTGGCATGGCTGGGGAATAAAGCCGTGGGGATGATTAGCCTGCACCTGCAATACCATCTGCATCACGCCCGCCGCATCGGCGAGATCCAGGAGCTGGTGGTGCTGGAAGAAGCCCGCGGCCACGGCGTAGGCAAACAGCTGCTTGCCTGGGCAGAAGCAAAAGCACGCAAAGCCGATGCGGAGCTGACGGAGCTTTCGACCAGCACCAGCCGCAAAGATGCCCATCGTTTTTACGAGCGTGAAGGCTACCGCGCCACCCATATCCGCTTTACCAAACCGGTGGAGACACCTGATGACGCTCACGCTAACGCTTAGCGGCACCGGCGGGGCGCAGCTTGTCCCGGCCTGGGGCTGCCGCTGCGCCGCCTGTTCACGAGCCAGAACCAATCCGGCCCACCGCCGCCGCCCGTGCAGCGCGGTACTCAAGTATAACGATGCGATTACACTGATAGACGCGGGGCTGCCCGACCTGATGGACAGCTGGCAGCCGGGTGATTTTCAGCAGTTTTTGCTCACCCATTACCATATGGATCATGTCCAGGGGCTGTTCCCGCTGCGCTGGGGCGTAGGCGAAAAAATCCCGGTTTACGGTCCGCCGGATGAACAGGGCTGCGACGATCTGTTCAAGCACCCCGGCCTGCTGGACTTTAGCTATACCGTCGAGCCGTTTGTCGCCTTTACTTTGCAGGCGCTGCGGGTCACGCCGCTGCCGCTGCTGCACTCAAAGCTGACGTTTGGCTATCTGTTTGAAACGGCCTACAGCCGACTGGCCTGGCTGAGCGATACGGCGGGGCTGCCGGACAAAACCCTGAAGTTTCTGGCCGCCAACCGCCCGGAAGTAGTGGTGATAGATTGCAGCCGCGAACCCCGGCCTGACACTCCCAAAAACCATTGCGACCTAACCACAGTGATCGCGCTGAACGAGCAGATTGGCAGCCCGCGAGTCGTGCTGACCCACATCAGCCACCAGTTTGATGCATGGCTGATGCACAACGTATTGCCTGCAGGGTTTGAGGCCGGTTTTGACGGCATGGAGATCGTGCTGGACTAGCGATCGTCGTCGTCCTGCAGGCGGCCCTCTTCGTCATCCAACTGCTGGCGCTCGCGGTCGAGCTGATTCTGCCGTTCATCAAGGCTGCGGCGTCTGTCCTCCAGCTGGCGATAGCGGGCTTCGTCCTGTCGGCTGAGCCGACGCTGATCTGCCGAATCATCACTGTCATCATGATAAACGCGGTCGCTGCCCGGCTTGTAGGCATCGCTAAACGCCTGCTGGATATTGCCAATCGCGTCATCAATCACGTCGGCCTGCGCGAACGGCGAGGCCAGGTACAGCGTGCCGAGCAGCAGCGCGGCGGCATAAGTTTTCATCGGTCAGTCTCCAGGATGGACTGGCCTCAGCGTAATCAGGCGGCCTCATATGCAGTAGCGGAGGAATCTCAAATTCTCGGCGATTCCAGCGCGCCAATGGCCTCGACTCGCGCCTGATGCCGCCCGCCTTCAAACTCCCCGCTTAGCCATGCATCGACGATCATTTTAGCTAAATCCAGCCCCACCACGCGGGAGCCGAAAGCCAGCACGTTGGTATTGTTGTGCTGGCGGGAAAGCAGCGCGGAATAAGGTTCGCTGCAGACCACCGCCCGGATACCGGGAAATTTATTGGCGGTGATCGAGATCCCCACGCCGGTGCCGCAAATTAAAATGCCACCCTCGACTTCGCCATTCACCACGGCTTCTGCCACCGCGCTGGCGTAGAGCGGGTAATCGGTGCGCTCACCGGACCAGGTCCCCTTATCCAGCACCTCAATCCCTTTCTCCTGAAGATGCGCCACAATCTCCGCCTTCAGCAGGAAGCCTACATGGTCACAGCCAAATGCAATTTTTTTCATTTTATCCTCACCGTTGCCGTTACTTTACGAACCCGACAGCTTTCGTGATTTAAGACCGGTTCACTGCCCAATTAATCGGCAAAGTTGCCGGGTTCGTGGCCATTTCTACACCGATTCTCTTCACAACACAATGCATCAACTTGTCACCCCGGCGTCATAAAACGACTTCCACTAACGAGAAAAATTAAATTAATTCATTATTTTTCATACAAATAAATGAATTTACGCATTCAGCCCACTTCACAAAAAGTAAAACTTTATGAATTAATTATTTTTGTGAAGTATGCAGCATATTTTCTGCACATGCTGTGGTGTTATAGTGGCGTCTTCACTCTACGGACACGAGAGAACAGGATGAGTCAGTCAGATATTGATTCACAGCCGCCGTTCGGCATCGGCCTTGCCCCCTGGCTGCGCATGAAGCAGGAGGGGATGACGGACAACGAAAGCCGCATCGTCGACTGGTTGTTGAAGCCCGGCAATCTGAGCGATGCCCCGGCCATTAAAGACGTTGCCGAAGCCCTTGCGGTGTCGGAAGCGATGATCGTTAAAGTCTCGAAGCTGCTGGGGTTCAGCGGCTTCCGTAACCTGCGCAGCGCGCTGGTCACCTACTTTTCCGAGTCAGAGCAGGTGCTGCCCACCGAGCTTGCCTTCGACGAAGCGCCGCAGGATGTGGTCAACAAGGTGTTTAACATCACCCTGCGCACCATTATGGAAGGGCAGTCGATCGTCAACGTGGACGAAATCCACCGTGCGGCGCGCTACTTCGCGAAGGCAAAACAGCGGGATTTGTACGGCGTTGGCGGCTCAAACGCTATTTGTAACGACATCCAGCATAAGTTTTTACGCATCGGCGTGCGCTGCCAGGCATACCAGGATGCCCACATCATGATGATGTCGGCCTCGCTACTAAAAGAAGGCGATGTAGTACTGGTGGTATCCCATTCGGGGCGCACCGGTGATTTAAAAGCCGCGGTGGAGCTGGCGAAAAAGAACGGCGCAAAAATAATTTGTATTACCCATAGCTATCATTCGCCGATTGCCCGGCTCGCTGATTTTATTATTTGTTCACCGGCGCCCGAGACGCCTTTATTGGGCCGTAACGCTTCGGCGCGTATATTACAATTAACGTTACTCGATGCATTTTTTGTTTCAGTCGCACAGCAAAATATTGAACAGGCAACATTAAATATGCAAAAAACCGGCGCAATTGTGGATTTCTTTTCCCCTGGTGCGCTGAAGTAAAAAAGAGATCCCGCCTCAGCGGGATCTGACTGTACCCTACACTGAGAATATTATTATGAATAAATATCTGAAAATATTCAGCGGCGCTGCTATGGGCCTGATGTTATCCACCAGCGCTTTTGCGGCTGCCGATTATGCGGTGGTATTAAAAACATTATCCAACCCTTATTGGGTGGATATGAAAAAAGGTATTGAAGATGAAGCTAAAACGCTGGGCGTTAGCGTAGATATTTTTGCTTCGCCTTCGGAGGGGGATTTCCAGTCGCAATTACAGCTTTTTGAAGATTTAACCAATAAGAAATACAAAGGCATCGCTTTTGCTCCGCTCTCCTCGGTCAACCTCGTGGTGCCGGTCGCGAATGCCTGGAAAAAAGGCATTTACCTGGTCAACCTCGATGAAAAAATCGATATGGATAACCTGAAAAAAGCCGGCGGCAACGTCGAAGCCTTTGTTACCACCGATAACGTGGCGGTCGGCGCGAAAGGCGCAGGCTTCATCATCGATAAGCTCGGTGCCGCAGGCGGCGACGTGGCCATCATAGAAGGTAAAGCAGGTAACGCCTCCGGCGAAGCCCGCCGCGTAGGCGCCAGCGATGCCTTTAAGAAAGCCAGCCAGATTAAACTGGTTGCCAGCCAGCCCGCCGACTGGGACCGCATCAAGGCACTCGATGTGGCCACCAACGTGCTGCAGCGTAACCCGAACCTGAAAGCCTTCTACTGCGCGAACGACACCATGGCGATGGGTGCCGCTCAGGCGGTGGCTAACGCCGGGAAGACCGGGAAAATTCTGGTGGTTGGCACCGACGGTATCCCGGAGGCCCGTAAGATGGTGGCTGACGGGCAGATGACCGCCACCGTGGCGCAGAACCCGGCGGATATCGGTGCGACAGGCCTGAAGCTACTGGTAGATGCGGCGAAAACCGGCAAGGTGATTGCGCTGGATAAGGCCCCGCAGTTTAGCCTGGTGGATTCGGTACTGGTGACGAAATAGTTAAGGTTTGAGTGGCTTTATCCCCTCACCCCAGCCCTCTCCCCAAAGGGGAGAGGGAGAAAGAATGAGTGGCCCTCTCCCATAGGAAGAAAGTGAAAAAAGGGGTAGCTCTCTCCCGCAGGGAGAACGTGAAAAAAGGGTAGCTCTCTCCCACGGGCAAAGGGGCGAAAAGAGTACTAAAAGAAAAGCAGTGGCAGCAGTTATTCCCTCTCCCTTTCGGGATGAGAGAGAAAACCAACATCAGCTCGGTACCGTCCCCTCTCCCCTGTGGGGAGAGGGTTAGGGTGAGGGGAAACCTTCGCTAAAAATGATTGAGGCTCGTCATGGTCACGCCATACATTGCAATGGCGGGGATCGGCAAATCCTTTGGTCCGGTTCACGCATTAAAATCGGTTGATTTAACAATATTTCCCGGCGAAATTCATGCGCTGCTCGGGGAAAATGGTGCAGGTAAATCAACCCTGATGAAAGTCCTGTCGGGTATTCACGAACCGACCAAAGGCACCATTACGATTAATAACGTTAATTATGAAAAGCTTGATCATAAATTAGCGGCACAGCTCGGCATTGGGATTATTTATCAAGAACTCAGCGTCATTGATGAATTAACGGTTTTAGAAAATCTCTATATTGGCCGTCATACCACTAAAAAAGTCTTCGGGATTAATATTGTTGACTGGAAAGAGATGCGTATTCGCGCCGCGATGATGCTTTTGCGTGTCGGCTTAAAAGTGGATCTCGATGAAAAGGTGGGCAATTTATCCATCAGTCACAAGCAAATGTTAGAAATTGCCAAAACATTAATGCTGGACGCCAAAGTCATTATTATGGATGAACCCACCTCTTCTTTAACCAATAAAGAAGTGGATTATCTTTTTCTCATCATGAATCAGCTGCGGAAAGAAGGCACGGCGATGGTGTACATCTCCCACAAGCTCGCCGAAATCCGCCGCATCTGCGACCGCTACACGGTCATGAAGGACGGCAGCAGCGTCTGCAGCGGCCTGGTCAGCGACGTCTCCAACGACGACATTGTGCGCCTGATGGTCGGTCGCGAGCTGCAAAACCGCTTTAGCGCAATGAAAGAGAGCGCCGGGAACGTCGAGCCTGACGTGGTGTTTGAGGTGAAGAACGTCAGCAGCCGCGACCGCAAAAAAGTGAAAGACATTTCGTTCAGCGTGAACCGGGGCGAGATCCTGGGCTTTTCCGGCCTCGTCGGCTCAGGACGTACCGAGCTGATGGACTGCCTGTTTGGCGTGGACAAACGATCAGCCGGGGACATTCTGCTTAACGGGAAAAACATCTCGCCCAGCTCGCCGATGGACGCGCTGAAAAAAGGCATGGGCTACATCACCGAAAGCCGCCGCGATAACGGCTTCTTCGCCAACTTCTCCATCGCCCAGAACATGGCCGTCAGCCAGAGCCTCAAGCGCGGCGGTTACAAAGGCGCGATGGGCCTGTTTAACGAGGCTGAGGAGCGCCAGACTGCCGAAGCCCAGCGCCAGCTGCTGGCGCTGAAGTGCCACAGCGTCGACCAGAACATTACCGAACTTTCCGGCGGCAATCAGCAGAAGGTGCTGATTTCTAAATGGCTGTGCTGCGATCCGGAAGTGATCATTTTCGATGAGCCTACCCGCGGCATCGACGTCGGCGCGAAGGCCGAAATCTACAAAGTGATGCGCCAGCTGGCGGATGACGGAAAAGTCATCCTGATGGTGTCGTCTGAGCTTCCCGAAATTATCGCCGTCTGCGACCGCATTGCCGTGTTCTGCGAAGGGCGACTGACGCAAATCCTGACCAATCGCGACGATATCAGCGAAGAGGAGATTATGGCATGGGCATTACCACAAGAATGAAACGCGAAGAAAGCGAGAAAAAACCGTTCAATTTCGCCCAGTTTTGGGACAAATACGGCACCTTCTTCATCCTCGCGATTATCGTCGCCATCTTCGGCACGCTCTCCGCTGAGTACTTCCTGACGGCCAGCAACATCAGCGCCATCTTTGTGCAAAGCTCGGTGACGGTGCTTATCGGCATGGGGGAGTTTTTCGCCATTCTGGTGGCGGGGATCGACCTGTCGGTGGGTGCGATTCTGGCGCTTTCCGGCATGGTCACCGCCAAACTGATGCTGGCGGGCGTCGATCCGTTCCTTGCGGCGCTGATTGGCGGCGTGATTGTCGGCGGGCTGCTCGGGGCGATTAATGGCTGCCTGGTGAACTGGACGGGGCTGCATCCGTTCATCATCACCCTCGGCACCAACGCCATTTTCCGCGGCATCACGCTGGTTATCTCTGATGCCAACTCGGTGTACGGCTTCTCGTTCGATTTTGTGAACTTCTTCGCCGCCACGCCGCTCGGCATCCCGGTGCCGGTGATCTTCTCGCTGATTGTCGCCGGGATACTGTGGTTCCTGACCACCCGCACGCGGCTGGGCCGCAATATTTACGCCCTCGGCGGCAATAAGAACTCGGCGTTCTACTCCGGCATCGACGTGAAGTTTCACATGCTGGTGGTGTTCATCATCTCCGGCATCTGCGCCGGGCTGGCGGGCGTGGTCTCAACCGCACGTCTTGGTGCGGCAGAGCCGCTGGCAGGCATGGGGTTTGAAACCTACGCCATCGCCAGCGCCATCATCGGCGGCACCAGCTTCTTCGGCGGCAAGGGCCGGATTTTCTCGGTGGTGATTGGCGGCCTGATCATCGGCACCATCAACAACGGGCTCAATATTCTCCAGGTACAAACCTATTACCAACTGGTGGTGATGGGCGGGCTTATCATCGCCGCGGTGGCCCTGGATCGGTTAATCAGTAAATAAGAACGGCAGATGCGTTGGCCGCACCCGCTGTCAGAAATCCATAGATTTACAGGAGCTTGTAATGAAAATTTCCCCCTCGTTGATGTGCATGGATCTGGCAAAATTCCAGGAACAGATTGCGTTTATCGACCTGCACGCAGACTACTTTCATATCGACATTATGGACGGTCACTTTGTGCCGAACCTGACGCTGTCCCCGTTCTTCGTCGGCCAGGTCAGGAAGCTTGCCAGTAAGCCGCTGGACTGCCACTTAATGGTCACCCGTCCGCAGGATTACATCGTCCCACTGGCGGAGGCCGGGGCGGACATTATCACCCTGCACCCGGAAACCATTAACGGCCAGGCCTTCCGCCTCATCGAAGAGATTCGCCGCCACGGCATGAAAGTTGGCCTGATTTTGAACCCGGAAACGCCGGTTGAGGCGATGAAGTACTACATTCATAAGGCAGACAAGGTGACGGTGATGACCGTTGACCCAGGGTTTGCCGGCCAGCCGTTTATCCCGGAAATGCTGGACAAAGTGGCCGAGCTGAAAGCCTGGCGCGAGCGCGAAGGGCTAAGCTACGAGATTGAAATTGACGGTTCCTGCAACGCGGCAACCTATGAACGACTCATGGCCGCCGGGGCAGATGTGTTTATCGTCGGCACTTCCGGGCTGTTTAACCACGCCCGGGATATCGACGAGGCCTGGCAGGTGATGAGCGAGCAGATCCTGGCGGCCAAAGACGAGGTTATGCCCCATGCCAAAACCGCTTAACGTGGTGGCCGGAGTGGATATGGGTGCCACCCATATCCGCCTGTGTTTGCAGGACGAGTCCGGCACGGTGCTGCATTGTGAAAAACAGCGCACGGCAGACATTATCGCAGGGGGCGTGGTCTGCGGGATCGCCCATCTGCTGAACGAGCGGCTAGGCAGTCTTCACGCCCGCTGCCGCGGCATGGTGATGGGGTTCCCGGCGCTGGTGGGCAAAGACAAGCGGACGATCATCTCCACCCCAAATTTGCCGCTTTCCGCGCTGGAACTGAAGGAGCTGGCAGGTAAGCTGGAGGATGCTCTCGGCTGCCCGGTCGAGTTTTCTCGGGATGTAAACCTACAGCTCTCTTTCGATGTCGCGCAAAACGGCCTGCAGCATCAGCAGGTGCTGGGGGCTTATCTCGGCACCGGCATGGGCTTTGCCATCTGGCTGAACGGCGCCCCCTGGACCGGCGCCCACGGCGTTGCCGGGGAACTGGGCCATATTCCGCAGGGCGATATGCACCTGACCTGCGGCTGCGGCAATGCAGGCTGCCTGGAGACGGTGTGCTCGGGGATAGCCCTGAAACGCTGGTACGACGCCAGCCCGAAAACGTATGAAATTGGCGAGCTGTTTACCTTTGCCGCGCAGGAGCCGTTTGTCGCTGCCCTGCTCGACCACGCGGCGCGCGCCATCGCTACCAGCATCAACCTTTTCGACCCGGATGCGGTGATCCTCGGCGGCGGAGTGATGGACATGGTCGATTTCCCGCGTGAGGCGCTGGTGGCACAGACAAAACGCTATCTGCGCCGCCCGTTGCCGCATGATGCCGTGCGCTTTATCGACGCATCTTCCTCGGCCTTCAATGGCGCTCAGGGTGCGGCTACGCTTGCCCGCGCCTGCTTCCTGCCCGCGCTTTACGTAGCGCCTCAGCAAGCTGCGCTCGGGTAAACGGCTTACGCAGCAGCTCCACATCGGGCAGGTGCTGTTCGCTGCGGCGAAGGTCCTGCCCGCTGATCAGCAGCAAATCCAGGTGAGGATGGTGGCGGCGAGCCTGCTGCAGCACATCCGCGCCGCTTAGCTCGCCGGGCAGCATCAGGTCGCTGATCACGAGGCCGATGTCCGGTACCTCAGCCATTAACTCCAGCGCCTGCTGGCTGTCGCTGGCTTCCAGCGTCAGGTAACCCAGCTCGTGCAGCTGTTCGCACAGCGTCTGGCGCACGTCCGGCTCGTCTTCGAGCACCAGCACAAGCTGGTCGGCGATATCAGCCTGTTCACCGGCCAGCGGCAAGGCTTCCGGCTGCACCTCCGCAGACGCACGAGGCAGTTGCAGTATGACCCGAGTCCCTTTGCCGGGCTCGCTTTCAATCTGCACGCGTCCGCCGGACTGGCGCACAAAGCCATACACCATCGACAGCCCCAGCCCGCTGCCGCTCCCGGTCTGTTTGGTGGTAAAGAACGGCTCAAACACCTGCGCTTTCACTTCGTCCGTCATGCCGTGGCCAGTGTCGGCCACTTCAATCACCACCATATCCTGTTTGCGCCCTTCGCCACGCACCACGCGCTGGTTCCAGGTACGGATCTTAATTTCCCCGCTGCGGCCTTCCATCGCATCCCTGGCGTTCATCACCAGGTTGATGATCGCGTTCTCCAACTGGTTGACGTCGATCCACGCGGGCCAGGCGGGCTGCTGGGCTTCAACAGCAAGCGTGAGGTGGGCGGGCAAAGAGTGGCGCATCAGCGGGTCGAGGTTTTCCAGCAGGCTTTTCATCGCCACCGCACGCGGGTGCAGCGATTGCTTACGGGAAAAGGCAAGCAGCCGCTGGGTAAGCTGCGCGCCACGTTCGGCGGCCTTCAGCGCGCGCTGAATGCGCACGGCGTCCGGTGAGTCTGTCGCGGTCAGCTCCAGGCTGCCGATGATCACCGCCAGCAGGTTGTTGAAGTCGTGCGCCAGGCCGCCGGTGAGCTGCCCCACCGCCTTCATTTTTTGACTGTGCACCAGCGCCTCCTCCAGCGCCTTGCGCTCGCTGCGCTCCAGCACCACGTTCACCATGCCCCGCCCCGGCACCGGGCTAAAGCGCAGCTCGATGGTACGCCCGTCCGCCAGCCTCAGTTCCTGCGGCTTTGGCAGAGGTCGGGAGAGATTGCCGAGCATGTGTTCCTGAAGCGGCGTGACCTGTTTGAGCAGCCCGAGGTAGTGCTGGCCGCGCTGCAGGCGCTGCGGATCCAGCCCCAGCAGCAGCGGGTACTGCTGGTTCCACACCACCAGGAAACCGTCGCTGTCGAACAGCGCAAAGCCATCGCGCATGGCGTGGAAGGTGGTTTCCAGCAGGGTACTTTTCTCTTTCAGCAGGCGCGAAGTGTGCTCCAGCGACGCCGTATTGCGGGCAAAGACGTTAAACGCCCTGGCCAGTTCACCCAGCTCATCGCGCCGCTGCTGCGCGGGCACGCTGACCTCTTTTTCGCCCTTCGCCAGCCGCGTCATCGCCTGGGAAATGGCCGTTAAGTTAGAGCCGAGGTTGCGGTAGATATACAGCCCGGCGAAGCCAGTGATCACCAGTGCCAGCAGGGCGAACAGGCCGATAAAGGCGATAATGGACTGCAAATCCCGGTGGCTTTGCTGGCTGCGCTGCCGGGATTCTCCCCCGACTTTTTGCACATACAGGTTGATGTCCTGATTCAGAAAAGCCACCAGCGCTTTGATGTGATACATGTGCCAGGCGATGCCCAGGTCACTCTCCTCAAGCTGGGCGGAGAGCGGTGGCAGCTGCTGCAGGCCGCTTCTGAACTGCTGCAAAATACTGTCCGCCAGCGGCGACGGCGCTCGTTCGGGCAGAAGCTGCATCACTTCGCTAAGCTGGCGTACCGCCGGCCTCGGCGAGGAAGACTGAATCGCCACCAGCATCAGGCGATCCATCTCTTTCAGCAGCGCGGCATCCGGCACGTTCAGCCCTTCGCGCGCGTTAACCTCCTGCAAGTGCTCAAGATAGCTCTGGTTCTGGTACAGGGCGCTGAGCAGCAGGTTGCGCTGCAAGTGGCGGCGGTGCCCCATCACCAGCATGTTGGTGACGCTGCTTTCCAGCTCGTTGCTGCGGGCGATGATCCGGCCGACCAGCTGCGGTTCACGCCGGGCCAGCGGCGCGGTAGCCAGATGAGAAAGCGAGTTTTGCAGCGAAAGCTGGGTCTGTTTCAGGCTTTCCGCTTCGCTCTGGTATTCCAGCGCGCCAACGACCTGAGAAAGCCTGACCGCCGCCGTCGCCACGTTGGAGGTATCACGCGCTAGTTCCATGCTGCCGGACATGTCGAGCAGCGTTTGCCCCTGCACCTGTTCCTGGAGGCGGCTGGCGTGTTGAAAGCCGAGCACCGCCACGCCGCAGACCATCAGCGTGACCGCCACTACCAGCAGGTTGAAAAACAGCAGGCGGCCACGGGCGCTGGCGAAGAAGGATGGACGAGGCTGGGTCATAGGGGCTCCGTGGTTGTTTTTTTCCCCCTCACCCTGACCCTCTCCCCAGAGGGGAGAGGGAAAAAAGGGGGTAACATCTCCCCAAGTGGCACAGGGAAAAAGGGGGCAGCCTCTCCCCAAGTGGCACAGGGAAAAAGGGGGCAGCCTCTCCCCGAATGGCACAGGGAATAAGGGGGCAGCCTCTCCCCAAATACGGACTGAGGCCAAAGCATTGCGCCCCGCCTTTCCCACTCTCCCTTGCAGGGAGAGAGCCGGGGCGAGGGTCACACATTCACTCCAGTTAAGCATCGCACACCGCCTTTCCCACTCTCCCTTGCAGGGAGAGAGCCGGGGTGAGGGTCACACATTCACTCCAGTTAAGCATTGCACACCGCCTTTCCCCCTCTCCCTTTCAGGGAGAGGGCCGGGGTGAGGGTCACACATTCACTCCAGTTAAGCATTGCACACCGCCTTTCCCCCTCTCCCTTTCAGGGAGAGGGCCGGGGTGAGGGTCACACATTCACTCCAGTTAAGCATTGCACGAATTTTGATAAGTATTTCCACACCGGGAATGTGATCCAGGTTAACTATTCAACTCTATGACAAATATGAACGGCCGCTGACATTTTGCATTTACCGGCGCGTGGTTGACTGGCCTTATAAATAACCACCACAGGCGCCGCACCATGAGCAGAGTCCCCATTCTGGAAATGCGCAATATTGCCAAGTCGTTTGGCAAATTTTATGCGCTAAAAGGCGTCGATTTAACGGTCTTTCCCGGTGAAATCCATGCACTAATGGGCGAGAACGGCGCGGGCAAAAGTACCCTGATGAAGATCCTCGCCGGGGCTTACATCGCCACCAGCGGCGAAGTGCTTATTGACGGTGAGCCCTACGCCATCAAAGGCCCCAAAGATGCCCTCAACGCGGGCATCACGCTGATCTACCAGGAGATGCAGCTCGCGCCAAATCTCACCGTGGCGGAAAACATTTTCCTCGGCAGCGAACTGGCGCGCGGCGGCCTGGTGCAGCGCAAAGAGATGGTACAGCAGGCGCAGGCGGTGATTGACCGCCTCGGGGCGCAGTTCAAAGCCACCGACCTCGTGATGAAGCTCACCATTGCCGAGCAGCAGCAGGTTGAGATTGCCCGCGCGCTCCAGCGCAACAGCCGTATTCTGGTGATGGATGAACCCACCGCCGCCCTCTCCTCTCGCGAAACGCATCGCCTGTTTGAGCTGATTTTCCGCCTGCGCGATGAAGGCATGGCGATTATCTACATCAGCCACCGCATGGCGGAAATTTATGAGCTGTCTGACCGGGTCAGCGTGCTGCGCGACGGACAGTATGTCGGCAGCCTGACGCGCGAAAACCTGAACGCCAGCGAGCTGGTGAAAATGATGGTGGGTCGGCCCCTTAGCGACCTGTTTAACAAAGAGCGTGATATCCCGCTGGGCAGCCCTCGCCTGAATGTTCATCACCTGACGGACAACGGCAAAGTGCAGCCCGTCAGCCTGCACGTTCGCTCCGGGGAAATAGTCGGCCTGGCCGGGCTGGTTGGCGCGGGACGTTCAGAGCTGGCGCAGTTGATCTTCGGCGTGCGCAAACCCGCGGGCGGATCGATTGAGATCGACGGCCAGCCTGTGACGCTGCATTCCCCCCGCGAGGCGATTCAGCACGGCATTGGCTTCCTGACCGAAAACCGCAAAGAACAGGGGCTGTTCCTTGAGCTGGCCGCGCAGGACAACATCACCATGGCCACGCTTGAGCGTGACGCCCACTTCGGCATGCTCGACCGCAAAAAAGCCCAGACCATTTCAGACGACGCCATCAGCCTGCTGAATATTCGCGTCCCTCACGCGCAGGTTCGTGCCGGGGGTCTTTCCGGCGGCAACCAGCAAAAACTGCTGATTTCCCGCTGGGTTGCCATTGGCCCACGCATCCTGATCCTCGACGAGCCAACGCGCGGCGTGGATGTGGGGGCTAAAAGCGAAATTTACCGCATCATGAACCAGCTGGCCCGCCAGGGCGTGGCCATTTTAATGATTTCCAGCGAGCTGCCCGAAGTGGTGGGCATGAGCGACCGGGTGTACGTCATGCGCGAAGGCAGCATTGCCGGCGAGCTGCTGCGCCACGACATTACACAAGAAAATATTATGACCCTGGCTACCGGCGTGACCGAGGCCCATAAGAAAGAGGTGCACCATGACTAACTCAGGCACGCAACCGGTGGCAAAATCCGCCTCGCTCAAAAAAGCCCTGTTCGGCGATTTGATGCAAACCGTCGGTATTTTGCCGATTCTGGTGCTCATCATTGCCGTCTTTGGCTTTGTCGCCCCCAACTTCTTCACCGAATCTAACCTGCTCAATATCGCTCGCCAGTCGTCCATTAACATCGTGCTGGCGGCAGGGATGACCTTCATCATTCTGACCGGCGGCATTGACCTGTCCGTCGGTTCCATCCTCGGCACCACCGCCGTCACGGCGATGGTAGTGTCGCTAATGCCTGGCTGGGAAGGCCTGTCGATTCCGGCGGCGCTGTTGATGGGCACCGGGCTGGGGCTGTTTAACGGCATGCTGGTCGCCTGGGCCGGGCTACCGCCTTTTATCGTCACGCTCGGCACCTATACCGCGCTGCGCGGCGCGGCGTATCTGCTGGCCGACGGCACGACGGTGATTAACTCCAACATCAATTTCGAGTGGATTGGCAACGCCTATCTTGGCCCGGTGCCGTGGCTGGTGGTTATCGCCCTGCTGGTGATTGCGGTGTGCTGGTTCATTCTGCGCCGCACCACGCTGGGCGTTCATATCTACGCGGTGGGTGGCAACATGCAGGCGGCACGCCTGACCGGCATCAAAGTGTGGATGGTGCTGCTGTTCGTGTACGGCATGAGCGGGCTGCTTTCCGGCCTGGGCGGCATCATGAGTGCGTCACGGCTATACAGCGCCAACGGTAACCTCGGCGTGGGCTACGAGCTGGACGCCATCGCCGCCGTTATCCTCGGCGGAACCAGCTTCGTGGGCGGGATTGGCACCATCACCGGCACGCTGGTAGGGGCGCTGATTATCGCCACGCTCAACAACGGCATGACGCTGATGGGCGTCTCCTATTTCTGGCAATTGGTGATCAAAGGGGCGGTGATCATCATAGCGGTGCTGATCGACAAATACCGTACCCGTCACAATCAAAGTGCATAACAACAAAACCCTACCCTACGAGTGAGGAAAACAGCATGCGTTTGAAACCTATAGTTACTGCGTTACTGGCTGGTGCAATGATCGCAGGCGCGCCGTTTGCCCAGGCGAAAGAGTTAAAGTCGATCGGCGTGACGGTGGGCGACCTCGCCAACCCGTTCTTCGTGCAGATCACCAAAGGTGCCGAACTGGAAGCCCGCAAGCTCGCCGGTGATAACGTGAAAGTGACGCTGGTCTCCAGCGGCTACGATCTCGGTCAGCAGGTGGCGCAGATCGACAACTTCATCGCCGCGAAGGTGGATATGATCATCCTTAACGCCGCGGATTCCAAAGGGATCGGCCCGGCGGTAAAACGCGCGAAAGACGCCGGGATCGTCGTTGTGGCGGTGGACGTTGCGGCAGACGGCGCCGATGCCACGATCACTTCCGATAACACTCAGGCCGGGCAAATGGCCTGTAAATACATTTCGGATCGCCTGAAAGACAAAGGCAATGTGGTGATCATTAATGGGCCGCCGGTTTCCGCCGTGCAGAACCGCGTTGAGGGCTGCGAAACCGAATTCAAAAAACACCCGGACATTAAGATCCTTTCGTCTAACCAGAATGCTAAGGGCAGCCGCGAAGGTGGCCTGGAAGTGATGACCTCGCTGCTGGCGGCAAATCCGAAGATCGACGGCGTGTTTGCTATAAACGATCCGACGGCGATCGGGGCCGATCTGGCGGCAAAACAGGCTCAACGTAGCGAGTTCTTTATTGTCGGCGTGGACGGCAGCCCGGACGGTGAAGAAGCCCTGAAGCGCGGTGGCAGCTCGCTGTTTGTGGCGACCCCGGCCCAGGATCCGCAGGTAATGGCGGCGAAAGCGGTTGAGATTGGCTATGACATTTTGCAGGGTAAACCCGCGCCAAAAGGCCCGGTGCTGATCCCGGTCACGATGATCGATAAGAGCAATATCGGCAGCTACAAAGGGTGGACGGTGAAGTAATTTGCCTCTCACCCCGGCCCTCTCCCCAAAGGGGAGAGGGAGAAAATCGTTAGTTCTCTCTCCCTTCCAGGGTTAGGGTGAGGGTCCACATCAAAGGAAGGCCAGATGAAACGCTCCGAGGTCAATCAGTACCTGAATGAAACCCGGCAGTTTTTTGCCCGCCACGGGGTGCAACTGCCCCCGTTCGCCAGCTTCTCGCCGCAAAAATGGCTGCAGGTTAACCCCCGCAGCTGGCAGGAGGTATTCGATCTGAAACTCGGGTGGGACATCACCGACTTCGGCGGCGGCGACTTCCTGACCATGGGCCTGACGCTGTTTACCCTGCGCAATGGCTCTCCGGAAGGCGCGCCCTACGCCAAATCCTACGCAGAGAAAGTTATGCACGTGCGTGATAACCAGATGACGCCAATGCATTTTCACTGGAGCAAACAGGAAGACATCATCAACCGCGGCGGCGGGAACTTGATTGTCGAACTGTGGCAGTCAGATCCCTTCGAACAGCCTGACGAAACAGACATCACGGTGGTGATTGACGGCTGCCGCCAGACGCACGCGGCGGGCAGCCAGCTGCGTTTATCGCCCGGAGAAAGCATCAGTCTGGTGCCGGAGATGTACCACAGCTTTTGGGGTGAGCCGGGCTACGGCGACGTGCTGGTCGGCGAAGTGTCGATGGTCAACGATGACGACCACGACAATCGCTTTTTAAAACCGCTTGAGCGCTTCAGTACCCTTACCGAGGATACCGCTCCGGCGCTGCTTTTGTGCCATGAGTACCGGCAGTTTATCTAGCAGGAAAGCTTTGCGGCCGCCACGGCGGAATCTGCCACGGCCGCTTTGCCTCTGGCAAGCATCAGGCGTTCGTATTCAGCTAAACCGGACAGGCCCTTGCCGTGAAGCGCGGTGGCAAGATCGGCGGCATCTCTCAACGCAGTATTAGCCCCTATGCCACCGGCCGGACTCATGGCGTGGACGGCATCGCCCAGCAGGGTGACGTTTCCGGGCTGCCAGACAATATTCGGATTGCCGTAGCGGACCGGCAGCGTCGCAATATGTTCTGGCAAAGTCCGTTGTATAAGCTTTTGCAGCATCGGAGGAAGAGACAAACTGTCTAAGGGAACAGCTAACCGCGAGCCAGGGCCGATCAGCGCCCAGTAAAGATAATCCTCAGTCTGCGTGAGGCTGCCGTTAAAACCCGCCTTTGCCGCGAGCGCTGTAAAATCCTGCCGAAAGCGCATTTCATCAATAATGGCGCTGAATCCTTCGCAAAACAGTACGTTAGTGCCTTCGTACAACGCCTTCTCCGCCGTTAAAGCGCTTTTGCCATACAGGCAGAGATAGCCCGAATCCGCCGGCACGGCATCAGGGGCAAGCTGTGCCCTGACCCGTGAATTGACGCCGTCCGCGCCGACCAGCAGCTGGCAGCTTGCGTCAGCCGTATGAGCAAACCTTAGCCCTACCCGGCCTTCACTTGCCTGATGGTAATCCTCAAAGGCGTGGCCGTAGCGCAGAGTCCCTTCGAGGCCGCAAAGCAGGATTTCCCGCAGCGTCTGGCGATGAATGCTTAAATCTGGCTCGAGATCGGCGTTTTGCCCGGCCTGATGCCAGCCTTCAGGCTGACGGCCATTGACCTCATACCCGGCGCGATCCAGAAAACGCCCTTCCGTGCTGGCTACCGAGGCCGTTTGCCAGAAAAGCTGATAAAGCGCAGGAGGCAGCACCTCCGCCAGCGCCCGCTGCCCTTGCGCATCGATCCGAATCCGGTAGCCCTGAATACGGCTGTCGGGTGCCGGATCCGCCTCGTAAACGGTGACGCTAATTCCGCGACTTTTCAGGCCCTGAGCAAGCGCCAGCCCGCCCAGTCCCGCACCAATAATTGCAACGCCTGAAGTACTCATGAGGTTTCCTCTGTGGTTTGTCCTGGTTCCACAAAAGAGTTGCATGACTCACCGGCGCAAGGATAACGTTATACGGACGACAAATAGTGAAAATCGGCCATGATAAAACATCCTCCTCAGCCACCAGCCCCCGATTACAGCGAATGGCTTAGCGGCCCGCCGCTGATTGCCCTTGAAGGCAGCGTCGCTCCTGAAAGTGAATATCTGCTCGGCACGCGGGAAGTGGCCTGGCACCAGCACCTGCGCGGCCAGGTTTTTTGCGTGGAGTCTGGTTTACTGCACGTTCACACCGCTGACGGAGCCTGGTTTTTGCCTCCCCATCGCGCCAGCTGGCTGCCGCCGGGCGTAATCCACAAGGTCAGCATCAGCGGAGCCGTAAAAGGCTGGACGCTGCTGATTACGCCTGAAAGCTGCTCGGGGTTGCCGGAAAAACCCTGCGTGATTGCCGTTTCGGAGGTGCTTCACGCGCTCGCCCGTCGCGCCTGCGAATGGGATAAGCAGGCAACACCCGAGCCGGAACATCAGCGTATGGCCGCCGTTATTTACGATGAGATTTGCCGCGCCCCGCACGAGGCGCTGCATTTGCCAATGCCGACAGATCATCGGCTGAAAAAAGTGGCTTCTGCACTGCTCGCTAACCCCGGCGATGAGCGGACTTTTGAAGCGTGGGCGGCATTCGGCGCGCTTTCGCCCCGCACTCTGCGTCGCCTTTTTGTGGCAGAAACCGGCCTAAATTTTGCCCAATGGCGGAGGCAGGCCCGGCTGACCCACGGGCTGGATAAGCTGGCACAAGGCATGTCGGTTTCGGAGGTTTCAGAATTACTGGGCTACGCCTCTCCGGGCAATTTTATCCATATGTTCAAAAATGCCTTTGGCACTTCACCGGCCCGCTACTTTTCGAACGGGAAATAGATGCTAAACCGCATTTTTCTCGCCGTGAGTGATATCGGCGGCAAAAACGTAGCCCACGCCGCGGATGGTGCGAATCAGCGTGGGCTGGTGCGGGTTGACCTCAATTTTACGCCGCAGCCGCATGATTAATACGTCGATAGTGCGGTCAAACACTTCCAGGCTTTCGCTGTGGGTAAGCTCGAGCAGCTTTTCCCGCGACAGCACTTTCCTGGCGTTCTGCACCAGGGAAAGCAGCAGGCCATATTCGCCCTGAGTGAGATCAACCTGCTGTTGCTGAGCATTCATCAACTGGCAGCGGTCGGTGTCCAGCCGCCAGCCGTTAAACTGCAGCCCGTTGGTTTTGGTCGGACTGCTTTCTACGGCCAGCGCCCCGCTGCGCCTTAGTACCGCTTTCACCCGCGCCACCACCACGCGCCCATTGAACGGTTTGGCGATGTAGTCATCGGCGCCCATTTCCAGGCCCACGACGACGTCGGACTCGCTGCCCATGCCGGTCAGCATCACCACCGGCAAAGCGGGACGCAGTTTCTGCACCTGCTGAAGCACCAGCAGGCCGTTGGTATCCGGCAGCATCATATCCAGCAAAATCAGCGCAACAGAAGGCTCTGCCGCCACAATCTGCAGCGCTTCATTACCGCTATGACATACCAGTACGTCAAAAACGTGTTCACTGAGCACGTCGCGCAGTACGTCGCAAATGGCCTTGTCGTCATCCACCACCAGGATTGCAGGTTTCATTATTTTCTCCGGAGGGGAGGAGGTTCTTTTTAGTGTGAGCGATTGTTGATTGCGCGCCGCAGAAAGAACACAGATCCATGTAGAATTTTCTATCACTGTCACAAATGGCCGTCAGTTCGACACGTCATTTATGACGAAATCCTGCTTCTCTCGTCAGTGCTCCCGTCGGATCCCCCAGAACCCTGCGTCATTACCCATGCATTCTATGTGGCATAGATAATGCATTGAGTGGCTCAGCAAGGCGGTTTGCTTTTATCGCCGCACTTAAATGACAGCATTGACTGGAGCAACATGATGAAAAAAGTCGTCACGGTTTGCCCCTATTGCGCCTCGGGTTGCAAGATAAACCTGGTGGTGGATAACGGCAAAATCGTCAAGGCGGAAGGCGCACAGGGTAAAACCAACCAGGGCGACCTGTGCCTGAAGGGGTATTACGGTTGGGATTTTATCACCGACACCAAAATCCTTACCCCGCGCTTGAAAACCCCGATGATTCGCCGCGAGCGCGGCGGCAAGCTGGAAGCCGTATCCTGGGACGAAGCGCTGGATTACGTCAGCTCACGCCTGAGCGAGATCAAAGCCAAGTATGGCCCGAACGCCATTCAAACCACCGGCTCTTCACGCGGAACAGGCAACGAAACCAACTATGTAATGCAAAAATTTGCGCGCGCCGTTATTGGAACCAATAACGTCGATTGCTGCGCACGTGTCTGACACGGCCCATCGGTTGCAGGTCTGCACCAGTCGGTCGGTAATGGCGCGATGAGTAACTCTATCGTCGAGATTGAGGATACTGATTTAGTCTTTGTGTTCGGGTACAACCCGGCAGATTCACACCCTATCGTGGCTAATCGCGTGATTAAGGCGAAGCAGAAAGGGGCTCAGATTATCGTTGTCGATCCGCGCAAAATTGAAACCGCGCGCATTGCCGATATGCATTTAAGGTTACGCAACGGCTCAAACATCGCGCTGCTGAATGCGATTGGCCACGTCATTATTGAAGAGAATCTTTACGACCACGCTTTCGTCGCTTCTCGTACCGAGGGCTTCGAGGAGTATCGCAAAATTGTTGAAGGCTACACGCCGGAATCCGTTGAGGAAATCACTGGCGTCAGCGCCGGGGAAATCCGTGCGGCGGCGCGCATGTACGCCAAAGCCAAAACGGCCACCATCCTGTGGGGCATGGGCGTGACCCAGTTCTATCAGGGCGTGGAAACCGTGCGCTCGCTCACCAGCCTGGCGCTGATGACCGGCAACCTCGGCAAGCCTAACGTGGGCGTGAACCCGGTTCGCGGCCAGAACAACGTGCAGGGTGCCTGCGATATGGGCGCGCTGCCGGACATGTTCCCCGGCAACCAGTATGTTCGTGACGCGGAAACCCGCAGCAAATTTGCTGCAGCCTGGGGCGTTGACGCGCTGCCGGAAGCTAACGGCTACCGCATCAGCGAACTGCCTCACCGGGTTGAGCACGGGGAGGTTCGCGCGGCCTATATTATGGGGGAAGATCCGCTCCAGACCGACGCCGAGCTTTCCGCCGTGCGCAAAGCGTTTGCCGGACTTGAGCTGGTGATTGTGCAGGATATCTTCATGACTAAAACCGCCGCCGAGGCCGACGTTATTTTACCGTCCACCTCATGGGGCGAGCATGAAGGCGTCTTCACCGCCGCCGACCGCGGTTTCCAGCGCTTCTTTAAAGCGGTTGAGCCGAAGTGGGATCTCAAAACGGACTGGCAGATTATCAGCGAAATCGCCACCCGCATGGGCTACCCGATGCACTACCGCAACACCCAGGAAATCTGGGACGAGCTGCGCCACCTGTGTCCGGACTTCTACGGGGCAACCTACGAGAAGATGGGCGAGCTGGGCTATATCCAGTGGCCTTGCCGGGACACATCCGACGCGGATCAGGGCACCTCTTACCTGTATGAGAGCAAGTTCGAGCGCCCTAACGGCCGGGGACAGTTCTTCACCTGCGACTGGGCACCGCCTATCGATCGCATCACCGACGAGTACCCAATGGTGCTTTCGACAGTGCGTGAAGTGGGCCACTACTCCTGCCGTTCAATGACCGGGAACTGCGCGGCACTGGCCGCGCTGGCCGATGAGCCGGGTTATGCGCAGATCCACGTCGAAGATGCCGCCCGGCTGGGCATTGAAGATGAGGCGCTGATTTGGGTGAATTCGCGCAAAGGCCGGGTTATTACCCGGGCAGCGGTCAGCGAGCGTCCGAATAAAGGCGCAGTGTACATGACCTATCAGTGGTGGATTGGTGCCTGTAATGAGCTGGTGACCGAGAACCTGAGCCCGATAACCAAAACGCCGGAGTACAAGTACTGCGCCGTGCGCGTCGAGCCGATCGTCGACCAGCAGGCCGCCGAGCAGTATGTGATTGATGAGTACAATAAGCTGAAGGCCCGGCTGCGCGAAAGCGCGATGGGGTAAAACATCCCCTCACCCTAACCCTCTCCCCAAAGGGGAGAGGGGATAAAGAACTCTCGCAACTCGGGGAAAATGAAGTTTCCCTCCCCCCTTTGGGGAGAGGGCCGGAGTTAGGGGCTTTACTTAACTGCTCGCCTTACTGTCAAACTTCCCAAAAAGCTCACGCTCATAGGCCTGGGCTTTTTTATGGTCGAATTTATGCTCCCATTTGGCGATAACCAGCACCGCCAGCGCGTTGCCGACCACGTTCAGCGCGGTACGCGCCATATCCAGAATACGGTCGACCCCGGCAATAAACGCCAGGCCTTCCAGCGGAATACCGACGCTGCCAAGCGTGGCCAGCAGCACCACGAAGGAGACACCCGGCACGCCGGCAATCCCCTTTGAGGTCACCATCAGCGTCAGCACCAGAATGATTTCCTGCCACAGCGACAGCTCAATACCGTACAGCTGAGCGATAAAGATCGCCGCGATGCTCTGATAAAGCGTGGAACCATCCAGGTTAAACGAGTAGCCGGTCGGCACCACAAAGCTGGTAATAGACGCCGGAGCGCCATAGGCTTCCATCTTCTCGATGATGCGCGGCAGCACGCTCTCTGAGCTGGCGGTAGAAAACGCGAGAATCAGTTCATCTTTCAGGATGCGCATCAGAATAGTGATTTTCAGCCCGCACAGGCGTGCCACCGCGCCCAGCACCACCAGCGCAAAGAAGGCAATCGCCACGTACACCAGTACCACCAGCTTCAGCAGCGGCCAGAGCGACGCAAAACCGAAGTTAGCCACGGTCACGGAAATCAGCGCGAAAACGCCCACTGGCGCATAGCGCATCACCATGTGCGTCACTTTGAACATGGTTTCAGAGATGGAGCGGAAGACGGTCACCAGCGGCTCTCGGTGAGTCGCGGGCAGCGACGACAGCCCCAGGCCAAACAGCACCGAGAAGAAGATGATCGGCAGCATCTCGCCCTTCGCCATTGATGACACAATGTTGGTTGGCACGAGCGAAAGAATAGTACCCATCAGGCCGTGAGCATGGCTTTGTACGTCCTGCGCCGTGTGCTGGTATTTCGAAATATCCACGGTAGCAAGCTGTGACATATCTATGCCGTGGCCCGGCTGGAAAACATTCGCGAGCGTAATGCCCAGAATGATGGCAACCGTCGTGATCACTTCGAAATAAATGATGGTTTTAGCGCCAATGCGGCCAAGCTGTTTGGCGTCGCCGACGCCCGCAATCCCAACCACCAGGGTGGAGATAACAATCGGCACGACGATCATTTTTATCAGGTGGATAAAGATATCGCCCGCCGGTGACAGCAGGTTAGCGACCAGCCATTCACGGCTATCACTTTGATAATGCAGAAAACTTCCCAGGATAATGCCCAGCACCAGCGCCAGCAAGATTTGCCAGGCCAGGCTCATTTTAAAGTTTTTCATAACGACGACAGTTCCTCAAAAAAACGCCATTCCCATGCTGTTGACTCAGGAGAAGGTCACAAACTGAAAGGGGGTATGACAAACATCAGGTGTTAAGCGGGGTTTTTTAAAGCAACGTATCAGTACCATCCCGATAGCCTGCTGCGCAACCCTTCATTTTTAGGGTTATGCACTTACATTGCATAGATAAACAGGATTTTGCGGAGGAATATGAATATAACTTATTGTTATGGAAAAAAATTCATTATTTGTTTTTGGAAATAAGTACCAAAGGTAATTATTTCTTATGATTCATCTGTTTGAACAATTTTTGCGCAATTATTTTAATGCGTGATCTGCCGCCCAAAAAGTAAACAAAGCTGCCAATACCCCTACTATTAACGTTTGTGTGACATATTATTAACATCCTAAAGGAGAAAAAAAGCCATGAGCCAAGTACACAAACACGCTATTCCCGCAAACATTGCGGACCGTTGCCTGATAAACCCGGAGCAGTACCAGGCCATGTATCAACAGTCGATACAGGACCCGGATGCGTTTTGGGGCGAACAAGGGAAAATTCTCGACTGGATCAAACCGTACAAAAAGGTGAAAAACACCTCTTTTGCGCCGGGAAACATCTCTATCAAGTGGTATGAGGACGGCACGCTTAATTTAGCCGCAAACTGCCTCGACCGGCACCTGAAAGAACGGGGCGATCAAACCGCCATTATCTGGGAAGGGGATGACGCGACCCAGAGCAAAAACATCACTTATCGCGAGCTGCATCGCGATGTCTGCCGTTTTGCCAACACTTTGGTTGAACTGGGCATTAAGAAAGGCGATGTTGTCGCGATTTATATGCCAATGGTGCCGGAAGCCGCCGTTGCCATGCTGGCCTGCGCGCGCATTGGCGCCGTGCATTCCGTGATCTTTGGCGGTTTCTCGCCGGAAGCCGTAGCCGGACGCATCATCGACTCCAGCTCTCGCCTGGTGATCACCGCCGATGAAGGCGTGCGCGCCGGGCGCTCAATTCCGCTGAAAAAGAACGTGGATGACGCGCTTAAAAACCCAAATGTGAAAACCGTTGAGCACGTTATTGTCCTGAAGCGCACCGGCGGCAAAATCGACTGGCACCAGAACCGCGACCTGTGGTGGCACGAGCTGACAGAGAAAGCCAGCGACCAGCACCAGCCGGTGGAAATGAACGCTGAAGATCCGCTGTTCATCCTCTATACCTCCGGCTCCACCGGCAAGCCAAAAGGCGTGCTGCACACCACCGGCGGCTATCTGGTGTATGCCGCGACCACCTTTAAATATGTCTTCGACTACCATCCGGGCGATGTCTACTGGTGTACCGCCGACGTGGGCTGGGTGACCGGGCACAGCTACCTGCTTTACGGCCCGCTGGCCTGCGGCGCGATCACGCTGATGTTTGAGGGCGTGCCTAACTGGCCGAAGCCAAACCGCATGGCGCAGGTGGTCGACAAACATAAGGTGAATATTCTCTACACCGCGCCAACCGCCATTCGTGCGCTGATGGCCGAAGGGGATAAAGCCACCGAAGGCACTGACCGCTCTTCGCTGCGTATTCTTGGTTCCGTGGGCGAGCCCATCAACCCGGAAGCCTGGGAGTGGTACTGGAAGCACATCGGCAATGAGAAATGCCCGGTGATGGACACCTGGTGGCAGACGGAAACCGGTGGCTTTATGATCACCCCGCTGCCGGGCGCGACCGAGCTGAAAGCGGGCTCCGCGACCCAGCCGTTCTTTGGCGTTCAGCCCGCATTGGTGGATAACGAAGGCAATCCGCAGCTGGGTGCTACCGAAGGCAACCTGACCATTACCGATTCCTGGCCAGGCCAGGCACGCACGCTGTTCGGGGACCACGAGCGCTTCGAGCAGACCTACTTCTCCACTTTCAAAAACATGTACTTCAGCGGCGACGGCGCGCGCCGTGACGAAGACGGTTATTACTGGATCACCGGCCGCGTGGATGACGTGCTGAACGTGTCCGGCCATCGCCTGGGTACCGCCGAGATTGAATCAGCGCTGGTGTCGCATCCGAAGATTGCCGAAGCCGCGGTGGTGGGGATTCCGCACAACATTAAAGGCCAGGCGATTTACGCCTACGTGACGCTGAACCACGGCGAAGAGCCGACGCCGGAGCTGTACGCCGAGGTGCGCAATTGGGTGCGGAAAGAGATTGGCCCGCTTGCCACGCCGGACGTGCTGCACTGGACAGATTCGCTGCCGAAAACCCGCTCCGGCAAGATCATGCGCCGTATTTTGCGCAAGATTGCCTCCGGCGACACCAGCAACCTGGGCGATACCTCCACCCTCGCCGACCCGGGCGTAGTAGAAAAACTGCTGGAAGAAAAACAGGCTTTATCCATACCTTCGTAGCCTTGTTCTACCCCTCTCCCGTTCAGGGAGAGGGTCGGGGTGAGGACATCTGACCGTACCTTTCCCCTCACCCTAACCCGCTCCCCACAGGGGAGAGGGAATAAAAAAACCTACAAAAACCTCTGGAGATTCTGTGATGAATGACACCATTTATCAGCGGATAGAAAGCAGTGCGCATTTCAGGGAGTTGGTTTCCAAAAGGCAACGGTTTGCCGCCCTTCTGTCACTGATTATGTTAGTGATTTACGTTGGTTTTATTTTGCTGATTGCCTTCGCACCCGCGTGGCTTGGCACCCCGCTGCATGACGGCACCAGCGTCACGCGGGGCATCCCTATCGGCATCGGCGTGATCGTTATTTCCTTCCTGCTCACCGGGATTTATGTCTGGCGTGCTAACGGCGAATTTGACCGCCTGAATAACGAAGTGCTGCGTGAAGTGGGGGTTAAATGAAGCGTTTTCTTACGGTCTTTGCCGCTCTGCTGCCGGCCGGTGCCTTTGCCGCCGATGCCATAACCGGCGACGTGCAGCGCCAGCCAACCAACTGGCAGGCGATCATCATGTTCCTGATTTTCGTCGCGCTGACGATGTATATCACTTACTGGGCGTCCAAGCGCGTTCGCTCCCGCAGCGACTATTACACCGCGGGCGGCAACATTACCGGTTTCCAGAATGGCCTTGCGATTGCCGGTGACTTCATGTCGGCGGCCTCGTTCCTCGGAATTTCCGCGCTGGTGTACACCTCCGGCTACGACGGCCTGATTTACTCCCTGGGTTTCCTGGTCGGCTGGCCGATTATCCTGTTCCTGATTGCCGAGCGCCTGCGTAACCTGGGCCGCTATACCTTTGCCGATGTGGCGTCGTATCGCCTCAAGCAGGGGCCAATCCGCACGCTGTCGGCCTGCGGGTCGCTGGTGGTGGTCGCCCTTTATCTGATTGCCCAGATGGTTGGCGCCGGTAAGCTCATCGAGCTGCTGTTCGGCCTGAACTACCACGTCGCCGTGGTGCTGGTGGGCGTGCTGATGGTGATGTACGTGCTGTTTGGCGGCATGCTGGCGACGACATGGGTGCAAATCATCAAGGCCGTGCTGCTGCTGTTCGGCGCAAGCTTCATGGCGTTTATGGTGATGAAGCACGTCGGCTTCAGCTTCAACAACCTGTTCAATGAGGCAATGGCGGTTCACCCTAAAGGCGCGGCGATCATGAGCCCTGGCGGGCTGGTGAAAGACCCTATTTCTGCGCTGTCTCTGGGCCTCGGCCTGATGTTTGGCACCGCTGGCCTGCCGCATATTCTGATGCGCTTCTTCACCGTGAGCGACGCCCGCGAAGCGCGTAAAAGCGTGTTTTACGCCACCGGCTTCATGGGTTACTTCTACATTCTGACCTTTATCATCGGTTTTGGCGCCATTATGTTAGTAGGTGCTAACCCAGCGTTTAAAGACGCGGCGGGCGCGCTGATTGGCGGCAACAATATGGCGGCGGTTCACCTTGCCGACGCGGTGGGCGGGAACCTGTTCCTCGGCTTTATCTCTGCGGTTGCCTTCGCCACCATCCTCGCGGTTGTGGCCGGGTTAACGCTGGCGGGCGCTTCGGCGGTATCTCACGATCTTTACGCCAACGTCTTCCGCAAAGGCGCGTCCGAACGCGATGAGCTGAAAGTGTCGAAAATCACCGTTCTGGTGCTGGGCGTGGTGGCTATCCTGCTGGGTATTCTGTTTGAAAAACAGAACATTGCTTTCATGGTGGGGCTGGCATTCTCCATTGCCGCGAGCTGTAACTTCCCGATTATCCTGCTGTCGATGTACTGGTCGAAGCTGACCACGCGCGGCGCAATGATTGGCGGCTGGCTCGGCCTGCTGACGGCGGTGGTGCTGATGATTCTGGGCCCGACTATCTGGGTGCAGATCCTCGGCCATGAAAAAGCGGTCTTCCCGTACGAGTACCCGGCGCTGTTCTCCATTCTGATTGCGTTTGTCGGCATCTGGCTGTTCTCGATTACCGATAATACGCCGGAAGGTAAGCTGGAGCGGGAGAAGTTCCGCGCGCAGTTTATTCGCTCTCAAACCGGTATCGGCATCGATCAGGGGCGAGCTCACTAGTTAGTAAGTACTTACCGGGGCTATATCTGCCCCGGTAGGTTAAAACATCAGCCAGCTGACCAGCGGTGCGACCAAAACCGTCACCACGCCGGACAGCATCATCACCAGGCTGGCAATCACCCCTTCCTGCGGCCCCAGCTCATAAGAGCGAGCGGTACCCGCGCCGTGAGAAGCCGCGCCGAACCCCGCGCCTTTGGCTATCCCTTCCCTGATCGACAGGCGCAGAAACAGCACGTCCCCCACCGCCATGCCGAACACGCCGGTGATCACCACAAACAGCGCCACCAGTTCAGGCTCACCGCCGATGGGCTTCGCGGCCGCCAGGGCAAAAGGCGTGGTAATTGAGCGCACGGCCAGGCTGCGCTGAATGCCGTCCGGCAGGGTAAATAAGCGGGCCAGCCAAATCGAGCTGGTTACCGCCACCACCATCGCCGTCAGCACGCCAGCAGAAAGCGACATCCAGTGACGTTTTATCACCCGAAGGTTGTCATACACCGGCACCGCAAAAGCGATGGTGGCAGGCCCAAGCAGCCACAGCAGCCAGTGCGCCTCTCCCATGTAGTTGCTATAGGAGATATGGCCGAAGACGAGCATCCCCACCAGCAGCACCGGCGTAAAAACCAGCGGCATCAGCGGCAGTTTGCGAAAACGGCGATACAGGCGTTTATTGGCGAAGTAGAAAACCAGCGTGACCACAAGGCACAGCACGCTGAGCTGGAAGTTAGTCATTGCGGGACTGCCTGCGAGCTTCGCGAGCCAGTTCAAAGCGGTAGACTTTTTCCACCACAAAGGCCGTGCTGCCGAGCACCAGCACGGTGCTGACCGCTATCACGGCAAAAATACGCCAGCCCTCCACCATCAGCAGCTGCGAGTAGTTCACCACGGCCACAACCGCCGGGACGAAGAACAGCAGCATCTCGGCCAGCAGCCATTTCGACCCTTCCCTGACCCATTTCAGCGGCACAATACGGCACACAATCAGCGCCAGCAGGAGCAACATCCCCACCAGGTTCGCGGGCAGCGGCAAATGCCCCCACGTCACCAACTGTTCGGCAAAAACAAAAAGTCCGGCGTACAGCGCAACCTGTACGGGGACACGCAGGCTATGCATTACAGCAGGCGTAAAACGGCCTAACGCCAAAGCCATGATCGGTGCTCCAGAAAAAATACCAGCCCCGATTATAGAGAGCGGTTCATCGCTACTGAAATGAATTAAAATCATTGCAGGTATAGTTAATGGGAATAGTTATGGACATCAGAACGCTGCGTTATTTCGTTGAAGTCGTCCGCCAGCAGAGCTTCACCCGGGCGGCGGAGAAGATGTTCGTCACGCAGCCCACCATCAGCAAAATGCTGCGCAACCTCGAGGATGAGCTGAACTGCACGCTGCTGATCCGCGACGGCCGCCGCCTGCTGCTGACCGACACCGGCCAGGTAGTATTCCAGCGCGGGCTGGCTATCCTCGCTGAGTTTCGCCAGCTCGAAGCCGAGCTGGGTGATATCAAGCAGCTCACCAACGGCGTGCTGCGCCTCGGCATTCCGCCAATGGTCGGCACGCTGATGACCGGCCCGATAGGCGTGTATCAGCACCGCTACCCCGGCGTGGAGTTCAAGATTTCCGAATTCGGCGGGCTGACGGTGCAGCAGGCGGTGCTTAACGGCGATCTGGATTTGGCGGTAACGGCCATGCCCGTAGAAGATGAAGACGCGCTGACGGTTATGCCGCTGTTCCGCCATCCGCTCTGCGTGCTGGTGCCCCGCTCCGGCCCGTGGATTGGCCGCACCAGCGTTGATCCGGCGGAGCTCGCCGAGCACCCGCTGCTTATCTACAACGAAGATTTCTCCCTTAGCCGCCAGCTGATGCAGCTGTTTGCCGACCACGGTTTTACCCCGCGCATTGCGGTGCGCAGCGGGCAGTGGGATTTCCTGGCGGCGATGGTACAGGGCGGCGTGGGGATTGCCGTGCTGCCGGAGCCGATTTGCCGCAAGCTCGACCACACCACGCTGATGTGGCTGCCGCTGAACAGCAACCTGAGCTGGCAGTTAGGGATGATTTGGCGTGAAGGGGTGTATATTTCGCAGAGCGCGCAGGCGTGGATTGATTGCTGCAGAGAGTTCTGGCCGGCAGTGGAAACCGGCCAGAACTAGCGGGATTACTCTTTTTCGATCAGCAGCGCTTCCAGCAGGTCGAGATCGTGCAGGAGTTTTTGCAGGGTCTCATTGCTGATTTGCTGGGTGGCGCGCAGATGGTAAAGCTCAGCGCGCTCTGAACGCAGCGCCGTCAGGCGGAAGCGGCGCTCAAGGTTCTCTTCAAGCTCGCTGCTTTCTACGTCATTACGTCCGTCTGCGCGGCGGCGTAAATTCCCGATAACCCGCGAACTCACCTCTTTCAGTAGCTGGTCATCGATGTTCTCTTCGCTGTCCGCGGCGAGGCGCTCCTCCATTTTCTGGATAGCGACAATCGCCACTTCGGCCGTGGCGGACCGGGCCAGCCGCTCCTCTTTGCGCGACAGAGATTTATCCCCAACCTCAACGTTTCGCAGCAGAATCGGCAGCATGATGACCCCGGCAAACAGCGAGAACAGGATCACGCCTGCGGAGAGGAAAATCAGCTCATAGCGCGCCGGAAAAGGCGTGCCGTCGTTCAGCAACAGCGGAATAGAAAGCACACCGGCCAGGGTGATGGCCCCGCGCACGCCGGCAAAAGAGGCAATACCCAGCTCGCGGGTGGTGAAAGAGCCAAACTCCAGCGGGCGCTTTTTCAAAAAGCGCAGGCTGAGGCGCTTCATCGACCACAGCCACAGGAAACGCACCGCAATCAGGGCGAAATAGATCATCGCCACGTCGAGGAACAGCATCCACAGCTCAACATTCGGATCGGCATTAGCCGCCGCAACTGATGTTTCGAGAATGCCCGGCAGCTGCAGGCCCAGCAGCAGGAAGACCATGCCGTTGAACACAAACTCCAGCATCGCCCAGACGCTGTTCGCGCGCAGGCGCATGGTCAGCGGGGCGCTACGCAGCACGCCGGAACGGGTAATGGTCATCCCTGCGGCTACCGCCGCCAGAATGCCGGAAACGCCGATGTGTTCAGCAATCAGGTAAGAGGCGAACGGCAGCAGAAGCAGCAGCAGGATTTGGGTGGCGGGTTCGTCCCCGCTCCAGCGGCTCATCAGGCGCAGCGATTTGCCGTACAGCCAGCTGACCGCAATCCCCGCCAGCAGGCCGCCAATGGCAACCTTGAAGAACTCAAGCGAAGCCCCGCCAACGCTAAAGGCCATCGCTCCCACGGCGACCGCCACCGCAAGCTTCAGAGAAACCAGGCCAGAGGCGTCGTTCATCAATGCTTCGCCCTGCAATATTCCCATGATCTTCTTCGGAATCCGCCCTTCGCCGACAATCCCGGACAGCGCCACGGCGTCCGTCGGTGACAGCACGGCGGCCAGCGCAAAAGCAGGCACCAGCGGAATGCCCGGCACCAGGAAGTAAATCAGGAAGCCGATGCCAACCACGGTGACCAGCACCAGCACCAGCGCCAGGCCAATAATTTCGCGGCCATGATGGAGAAATTCATGAGTGGGCGTTTTCCAGCCGTCGGCAAACAGCAGCGGCGGAATGAACAGGACCAGGAACAGCTCAGGGTCGAATTCAACGTGTAAGCCAAAGTGCGGCCAGGCAAGCAGCGCCCCGATGGCGATTTGCATTAACGGCAGTGGGATCTGAAACGGCAACATACGTGTTACCACCCCAGAGAGGGAGACCACGAGGGTCATAATCAAGATTGTGAAGAAAATTTCCATGTTTTCCCTGAACGTGATGTGTGATTTGAAGCGTCACTCTTAGCGGTTGTTTTTATAATAAAACAACTTTTTGCATCACATTGGAACCGGAAATGCCCGAAGTGGGTGAAAGCGGCGGGTTACAGAGCGCAACCCGCACGAATTGAAAATCAGATAGCCCAGCCGCCAGCGTAGAACGCCACCAGCGCAACGGCAATAACGACGGTGCCGATGTTCAGCTTGCGCCATTCACCGGATACTACGCGGCCAATCACCAGAGAAGCAAAGCCGATCATTATCCCGGTTACGATGTTGCAGGTCAGCACAATGAATACCGCGGTAATCAGCCCGGCCATCGCATCCACGAAGTCCGCAAAGTCAATTTTGGCGACGTTGCTCAGCATCAGCAGGCCAACATACATCAGCGCAGGTGCCGTGGCATATGCCGGTACCAGGTAAGAGAGCGGCGACAGGAACAGGATCAGCAGGAACAGCACGCCAACGGTGATGGCCGTCAGGCCGGTTTTGCCGCCTGCCGCGGTACCCGCTGCAGATTCGATGTAAACCGCCGCCGGGGCTGCGCCCACCAGGCCGGAGAACACGCTGCTCAGGGAGTCGGTAGTCAGCGCTTTGCCGCCGTCAATGATCTGGCCGTCTTTATCCAGCAGGTTTGCCTGACCGGCTACCGCGCGGATAGTGCCGGTGGCGTCAAACACGGCTGTCATCACCAGCGCCAGCACGCTCGGCAGGATGATCGGGTTCAGCGCGCCCATGATATCCAGGCTGCCAATCAGCGAGTTGCCTTTGTCATCGCTCAGCGACGGCATGGCGAAAACTCCGGAGAAATGCACGTTCGGGTCGAAGATCAGGCCGACAATGGACACGCCGATAATGGTCAGCAGAATGCCGCCCGGCACCTTCAGTTTTTCCAGACCAATGATCACCGCCAGGCCAATCAGCGACATGATCACCGGGAAGCTGGCGAAATGCCCCAGCGCAACCGGCAGCCCGTCCAGCGGGTTTTTAATCACCAGGCCGACGCCGTTCGCGGCAATCAGCAGCAGGAACAGGCCGATACCGATCCCGGTGCCGTGCGCCACGCCCATCGGCAAATTGCGCAAAATCCAGCTACGAATGCCGGTGGCAGAGATAATGGTGAACAGAACGCCCATCAGGAATACCGCGCCAAGGGCGACCGGCACGCTGATGTGCTGGCCGAGCACCAGGCTAAAGGCGGTGAAGGCGGTCAGCGAGATAGCGCAGCCGATTGCCAGCGGCAGGTTCGCCCACAGGCCCATCACGATGGAACCCACGCCCGCCACCAGGCAGGTAGCCACAAAGACCGCCGCCGGTGGGAACCCGGCTTTGCCGAGCATTCCCGGCACAACGATCACCGAGTAAACCATAGCAAGGAAGGTTGTCAGACCGGCGACAACTTCCTGACGCACGGTGCTGCCGCGTGCAGAGATTTTGAACCAGGCGTCGAGCGAACCGCCGGCGCGCGGAGAAGGTGTAGACATAGTGAAAAATCCCCTGAGATTTTTAGAATGACGTTTGCCCGGGTGGTGGACAACCCGCTGCCAGTTAAACGTTGTCTCCCTGCGCTACGATTGTGACAAAGGGGTGTCACAAAAAAGCAATCGTTTAACTCCACACGGACAAATCGGTGTTACAGAATTAAGGCAAACGATTATCCTGCCTTCCTGACGGGATTTTCAACTTAACTTTTGCGATTTTCGCGGAAAATATGCTCAGCTGATGAATTAATCGCCTTGCGATGCGCAAACGTTATCGTCAATGCGCAATTTCGCAACAAAAACGCAAAAGAGTTGGGCTGATTTTCCCTCGCTTCGCTTCTGCGGCGATCACGTTCCAGGGATCTTAAAAGGGCCGCCTTGATGTAACGCCCGCTGCCAGGCGGGGCGCGTTTGCACATTTTTCATCCACGCCTGGGTGTACGGCATGTCGTTGACTTCGCCTCTCTCCAGCAGCGCGGCCACCGGGAAACTCATCTGAATATCTGCCGCGCTGAACTGTTGCCCGGCGAACCACGGGTGCTGGCTCAGGTGATCCTCGATAAAACGGGCATGGGTGGTGAGTTGCTTATTCAGCCAGGCTTTCTGCACGCCCTGCCCCAACGCTTTGCCCACCGGGCGCAGTGGCCAGGGCACCGGGGCTTTGCCGAGGCTGCCGAACACCAGCTTCATTAACAGCAGCGGCATCAGCGACCCTTCGGCGTAATGCAGCCAAAAGCGGTACTGGATTTTGTCGTTAATGTCCTGCGGCTTCAGGTGGTTTTCGCTGTCGTAGGTTTCCTGCAGGTACTCAAGAATGGCACCTGATTCCGCCAGGATGTGGCCGCTATCTTCCACCACCGGGGATTTGCCCAGCGGATGGATTTTTTTTAGCGCTTCCGGGGCAAGCATGGTGGCTTCCCGCTGATAACGCACGATCTGGTAGGGCTGCGCCAGTTCTTCCAGCATCCAGAGTACGCGCTGGGAACGGGAGTTATTGAGGTGATGCACCGTGAGCATGAGGTAACCCTCTGTTTAGCCAGATGGAATAATTATAGGAAAGCCTTCACGCATCACATGTCAAAAAAATGAACAAAAAAAGAACAATTGACCTTGCAAAGTGAAGGGACAGACCTACACTTAAATTGTCGGTGCAGACCGGAACCTCCAAAGTCAGTGAAGTGTGTACGTAGGTATGTGTAAGCGTTATCGAGGGGTGCCGACGTCGGGGGAAACCCTCCTGTCAGAACGGGATAGAGCGAAAGACAAAGACCGGAAAACAACTAAAGCGCCCTTGTGGCGCTTTAGTTTTATATGGCAACGGACGATCTCTGTTAAGCAATGCAGCTACTGAAGACGCCATTAATAAACCGGGCAAATCAATTCATTGATTTTCGGCTAATAACAACAAAGAGGGAAAAACCACGCTTTTTCCCTCTTTGTTAGCCGTCTTGAGCACCCTTGTGGCGCTTTAGTTTTATGTTTGAAAGATAATTTTCAATCTTCCAACAGCCTTGCGCCGGTACCCTGCTCGCCCAGCTTGTCTCCAGGATTACGCAGCGGGCACTCTGCCCCGGATAAACAGCCACAGCCAATGCAGCCATTCAGTTCGTCACGCAGCGCGGTCAGCGTGGCAATGCGGTGGTTCAGCTCTTCGCGCCATTGCGATGACAGCTTCTTCCAGTCGTTTTTGTTGATCGAATGGCCGTCGGGCAGCACACCAAACGCATCCCCGACGGTGCTCAACGGAATGCCAATGCGCTGCGCAATTTTTATTATCGCCACCGTTCGCAGCACATCACGCTGATAACGCCGCTGATTGCCTGCATTTCTCGTACTTTTAATCAGACCTTTGCTTTCGTAAAAGTGAAGCGCGGAGACGGCCACGCCGCTGCGCTTCGCCACTTCACCGGGCGTTAACAGCGTTTTTATTCGGGGCAATTTCTTTTCCATAATGCTCTTTACCTCAAGTTAACTTGAGGAATTATACTCCCTGGCAATGAAACTAGCTAACCCGGAAATGAGGACGACTCATGGCTCACCAGGACATCATTTATACGTTGACTGAATGGATTGATGAACATATTGACCAGCCGCTGAACATCGACGTGGTGGCGAAAAAATCAGGTTATTCAAAATGGTACTTGCAGCGAATGTTCCGCACCGTCATGCACCAGACGCTGGGTGAGTACATCCGCCAGCGCCGCCTGTTGATGGCTGCCACCGCGCTACGCACTACCCAGCGCCCTATTTTTGATATCGCGATGGACTACGGGTATGTCTCGCAGCAAACCTTCTCCCGCGTGTTCCGCCGTGAGTTTGACCGTACCCCAACGGATTACCGCCATCAGGCCTAAGAAAACCAACAGGAGTTGGAGTGAAAAAGTTAAGTTTTGCCATTTTGGCCATCGGACTTGCCTCAATGGCCGCTCAGGCGGCAACCATTTATACCGCGTTCCCTGACAGCGTTAATCCGAAACAGAAATACGTTTTTTATACGCACGGGAAAGTGTTAGAGGGAAATATTGACCGGCCGAGTAATCCAAATAAACCGCAGTGGGGCGTTTACGATTTCCCGGCGGTGAAAGAGAAGCTCAGCGATGATGGCTACAACCTGATTGCTTATCACAGAGCCAAAGATACTCAGCCAGACCAGTATGCCGAGAAGCTAAAGCAGGATGTGAACACGCTGATTGCAAAAGGCGTTCCGGCTAAGAATATTACGCTTGTCGGCTTCTCACGCGGCGGCGAAATTACCATTCTGGCGGCAAGCAAACTGCAGAATAAGGCACTCAACGTTGTCATTCTGGCGGGATGTACTCATTCCATTCAGGATGACGCCCGCAATCGCCTGTACGGGAACGTGCTCTCCATTTATGAAGCCTCGGATGAAGTGGGTTCCTGCCAGACGATTGTGAACCACAGTCCGGGGATCGTTCATTATAAAGAGATAAAAATCTCTACCGGCCAGCAGCACGGGGCATTTTTCCGCCCTAACCCAGAATGGGTTGTTCCTTTAAAGCAGTGGCTCGCGAGCCACTGAGGCCTTGCGTACGGGGATCCCGCCTGGCGTATAGAGCCAGGCGATAAACTCTTGCGGAGGCAGTGCCTTCGCAAAATACCAGCCCTGGCAATACTCCACGCCGTGATCCACCAGCCACGCCACCTGCGCTTCGGTTTCAACCCCTTCGGCAATCGTCGTTAACTTCAGGCTGTGGGCAATTTCAATGATGTGTTCCACCAGCAAGTGGCTGGCCCGCTCGCTGGCGAGGGAATCAATAAAGCTTTTGTCGATTTTTAAAATATCGACGTTCAGGTACTGCAGATTGTGCAGATTCGAATACCCGGTGCCAAAGTCATCAATGGCGACTTTAAAGCCCGCGTTGCGAAACTCCTGGATAAACGGCCTGGTTTTTTCAACGTCAATAAACCCTCGCTCGGTCACTTCGATTTTTATCTGCCCCGGACGAATGTTGTAGGTTTTAATCCGCTCTGAAAGTACGGTGATTAAGCGTGAAGAGTGAAAATCAGATGCTGAAAGATTAATCGAAATATAGAGGCCGGGATGGTCGGCAAGAAATTCACCAAAATCTTTAAATACGGCATCGACCACATAGTCCGATATTTTGTGAATCAGGCCTTCAGATTCTGCCAGCGGAATAAACGTCCCGGGGCTGATGGTTTGTCCATTAAAATTCACCCACCGCAGCAGCGCCTCTGCCCCCACGCAATAGCCATTTTGAATATCAATAATGGGCTGGTAGTGAAGTTTGAGCTGTTTTCTGGCCAGCGCTCTTAAAAGCATCCGCCGCGGGGAATTTAATTGCTGACGGGTTCGGGACCACATAATTAATATCAGCAGGCTGCAAATAACGCCTAACGGAAGCGTCAGCGTCAGCTGGTGATACCACTGGCGGTTAAACAAGGTTTCTGACGTGGAAACAATCACCGCAATCGGTCTTTTAGCCGACTGGTCGACGGTGTAAAAACGATTATCCTCGGTAAACGCTTTCTCTTTACGCAGAATAAAACTGTGCAGCAGGTCGCTGTCGGCCCCCGGGCTTAAAGAGAAAAAGCTGCGGGTGACGGTGTCGTACACGCCATAAATCAGCGAGCCATCTTCGGACAAAACTTCTGACCAGGTGAGCGGATTAATGACCGCCATATAATGCCCACGCTGCATGTAGGTCATTTTATGCCCGGCATAAAACGGCGTATCCAGATAATAATAAATCGCGACGTCTGGTTTACGGGTATAAGAAGGGAGCGGCGCTGGCAGCGCTTTTAACGGCTTATAGCTGGTCGAGCACAGCAGCTTATCGCCGCTGACGTAAATTAAATCGGCGACAAAAAGTTTACCGCGCACAATATCCAGCATATTTGCCATATGCCGGGGACTGCATATTTCCCCGGAGAAACGTTCCGCCTCGCTACGCGCCTCATTAACATGGCTGATGACGATTTCCGTTTTTTCCATCACCAGTTTGCCAAAAGAGTGCAGATGCTGCTGGGTGTCACTGGTGGCGCGAACATGGGCAAAATAAATTGCCAGCATTATCGGCAGGCAAACGATCAGGACAAAACCTGAGGTACGCAACGCCTTAAGATAAATCCGTTTCACCATGATGCTCACACGTCTCTGCTTTTATGCGCCTGTTTTTATACTTTATTAGAACAACCTGATGACCGCCGATTACGTTGCATCATAAAGCCTGCTTTAGCAATAGCCTTCAGCCGTTAACTCTGCGGAAATTAATTTGCGCAACAAAGAGATAAGAGGAACCGGGATGCTGTTTAGCTTAAGATTTAACCCACCGCGTTAATATGATTTTTTCTGGGGTTAAAGCAGCAGGGAATGATTATTTAAACGAAACTGTGGTAAACGTCAGATAAACAAAATGTTCACGCCTTCCACGTCCTGGTTTTCCTAAAAACCCCCGCCGACTCGGCCTCAAAACCGCGCAAAAAACCATCACAGCGCTGATGATTAAACACACAAAGGTGATATACTTCACATTATCAGTGCAACAGAAAAATAAATTGCAGCTTTTTGAGGAACAAGGTCCATGGCAACAATCACCACCGGCGTGATGCTCATACGCTGGCCGCTGCTTAGTGCGGTTTTGATGTTTTTGGCAAGCAGCCTGAATATTCAGTTTCGCCGCTCGGATTACCGGGCTTTAGCCATAATCAGCAGCGGGCTGGGGATTGCCGCATCCTGCTGGTTTGCCATGGGTTTATTGGGCCTGACGCTCGGCGACTTCCCGATTATCTGGGCGTCGTTTAAAACGGGGCTGGTCGAGATCATCGCCAGAATGCCGCCCGAATGGCCGACAATGATGCCTTAACAGGCTGAGAAGCATTAAAAAAACCGCCTTCATCGGCGGTTTTTTACTTTCAGACGACAAAGCCGTAAGCGCGCAGTATTTGCCGCGCAGCGTCCGAGACCAGGAACGCCCGCAGCGGCTCCGCCCGTTCGTCGCATACCGCCAGCCCATAATCGGCCTGAATATTATAGGACGCCGGGATCTCGAACACCCGCAGTTCACGATGGGCTTGCAGCGCTGCGGCATAGCTTCGGTAACCAATCATCAGATCGGCCTGCCCGCTGGCAATAAGCCACTGCGCCGCAAGCCTGCCGTCGGGCACGGCCTGCGTGTCCGGTCCGCCAACCAGAGCTAAGGCTCGCGGCTGCAGGGCGATGCCAAATTCAGCTTCAAATCTGCCAAAGAACTGCCAGGTATAATCCCCGGACGGATCGCTGCCCGGCGTGGACGTGCCAATGCGTAAGGCCGGATTACTCAATAGCGTTAGCCAGGTACTCTGCTCATCAACGCAGTGCGCCGCCGCCGTCAGGCATAGGGCGTTCCCGGCAAACCGGTGAACCGCCCGAGCTTTGCCCCGCTCCAGCAGCGTGTGCGGGTGCGCCATGTTTGCCGACGCAAACAGCGAACAGTTTTCACCGGCTTCTATACGGGCTCTTAGCAGGCCCGCAGGCCCAAAATGCGTCTCTGTCGGCAAGCTAGTTTCCTGCTCAAACTGGGCCATAAGTGGCTGCCAGACCCACCGCAGGCTTCCCGCCGCCAGAATTTGCAGCGTCATTACTCAACGCCTTCATAGTGGGTGCGGTAAAAACGCTGATACCAGCTGTCGGCCACTTTCTTCATGTCGATGTCTTTGAATCTGGCGGGATACAGTTTTTTCGCCATCCACAGCTCGCCGATCGCCATCGCTTCCGGCATCGGGTAGCCCCAGGCTTTGGCGTATTCTGGCATCAGCCAGACCTGATGGCTTTTCACCGCGTCGATCGGCTGCCACTCGGGCTTGCTGACGATCTCATCCACCACTTTGGGGTAACGATCCTGCACGAAGATCACCTGCGGATCCCAGGCGATCACCTGCTCCATCGACACCTGCTTGAAGCCTTTCACGGTGGACGCCGCCACGTTCAATGCCCCCGCGTGGGCCATCATCAGGCCGGTATATTTCCCGGAGCCGTAGGTGGTCAGGTCAGGGTTGGCCATATAAGCCCGAACCCGCTGGTCTGCCGGGATGTCTTTCAGGCGCTCGCTGACCAGCTTGCGCTCGGCAAAAGTGGCGTCGATCAGCGCTTTGGCCTGTTTCTCTTTATTAACCACTTCACCAATCAGCTCGATGCCTTCTTTCAGGCCGAGATTATAGGCTTGCTCTTCGTCCTGCATCGACGGGTTCAGTTTGCCCTGCTCGCCCGGTGTATCGTGGCGCAGAGAAATCGCAATCACCGGGATGCCGAGTTTGCTAATGCTGTCGATCATCTCCTGCGGTGCATAGTTGGTGACGAACACCACCTGAGGATGCAGCGCCACCAGCTTTTCGGTGTCCACGCTGGTTAAATCCCCTAACTGGGCCTTATGCTCAAGCTCCGGCGCCAGGCGCGCGTAGCCGCTGCCAAGCTGCTGCTTCCAGTTCGCCAGAATGCCAACCACTTTGTCGGTGGCGTTCATTTGCACCAGCAGGTTGAGCGTTTGGTGCTGAAGCACCACGACGCGGTTAACCTCGTCGGGGATCGTGACCTGGCGGCCAAGCTGGTCGGTGAGCGTGCGGTTCGCCAGCGCGGCGAGCGGGGAAAGTACTAATAATGCGCCCAGCGTCAGGCGGCGGGTAAATCGGTTCACGGCGAGAGTCCTTATGATCGTTGTGTATGAAAATATACAGCGATGATTCCCCCGCGCCCAGCGCTTTTAAGGGGTAGAGGTTACTCCGGGAGCAAACTCGCCTTCCCATCCCCAAACGACCAGTCCTCAGCCTTGTTATGGCGAATGACGACCATAACGTCGTTGGGCTGAATGCCCGGTGACTCGGCAAGTTGCTCGGTAATGACCCGGTAAAAACGCTGCTTCATCTCAATACTCCGTGGCTTACCGGCCGTTATCTCAATCAGAAGCCAGTCATCGCTGCGCGGCCCCGCCATATAGTGGCGATCAAACCGCAGCGCTGATTTATCTTGCTCATGAAAAACCTGAAACAGATCTGCCCCCGGCACATCAAATGCCTCCACCAGCGCCCGCTGTATGCTGGATGAAACCGCCGCCAGCCAAGCCTCCGTTTTTCCTTTTAATAAGGTGACATGAAGTACCGGCATTTATTGCTCCTCCCGACGGCATCCGACGATCAGCTTATCCAGTACCTTTAGCGCGCTGTGGGCTGCAGGCCAGCCCGCATAAAATGCCAGATGGGTAATCAGCTCGCTTAACTCCTCATCGCTGACGCCATTTTTGCGCGCTAAATCGAGATGAACAGGCAGCTGTTCAAGCCGGTACAGCGCCAGCAGCGCCGCCACGGTGATCAGGCTGCGATCGCGTTTATTCAGTTCCGGTCTTTCCCAGATATCCATGAATAACAAGTCGTTGCTAAGACTGGCAAGTTTTGGCGCCCGGCTCAAAACCCGTTGAATGTCGTGTGATGTTTCGCCCATGAAGCCTCCCGGCTGTTGTTGACAACCTGAGCATACTCATTGAGTATCATTCTAAAAATCAGATATTTTTTAACCAATAATCCTGATTTTCAGGACAATAACTATGACGAATTTAGATCTAGACGTTCTCCGCACCTTTGTGACGGGCATGGCACTCGGCAGCTTTGCCCGGGCAGCGGACCGGCTGGGGCGATCAACCTCAGCGGTCAGCGCCCAGTTGAAGAAACTGGAAGATCAGGTCGGAACGCCGGTCGTCAAAAAATCAGGCCGGGGCCTGACGCTGACGCCAACCGGCGAAATTGTGTTGAGTTATGCGAAACGCCTGCTGGAGCTGAATGATGCCGCAATGGCTGCGGTGGGCGACACACAGCTGAGTGGGCTCTTACGGGTAGGATTTCAGGAGGATTTTGGTGAGGGCTTGTTAACCGACGTTCTTGGGTCATTTAGTCGCGCCCACCCTGCCGTCATTCTTGAGGCACGTATCGCACGAAACGCAGAGCTGGAGTCCGCCCTCAACCATTCGCAGCTGGATTTGGACTTACTCTGGCAAACGCCATCGGCCTCCGCAGAGAATGAGATCGGTAAAATTCCGCTGCACTGGATGGGCATCCCCGAGCAGGTAGAGGCATGCCTCGCCAATGGTCAGCCGCTACCTTTAGTGGTTTTTGATGCTCCCTGTATTTTACGCCGTCACGCCATTGAGGCACTGGATTGTGCAGGGATCCCCTGGCGGATAGCCTTTACCAGCAGCAGTCTGAACGGCCTATGGGCAGCGGCGCGAGCCGGATTAGGCGTGACGCCAAGAACGCAGGTAGGAAAACCAGCCGATCTCCCGATGATCCAGACGCTTCCCGCTCTCCCTTCATTAGGCATTTGTCTACCAAGAGCCTCATCTGAACCTAACCCGATTCGGGATTGCCTGGCAGACATTATTGAAAAACAGGTGGGCGTTTTTTGCCGTTGAAGCTGAACCAGCGCCAGATTTACGGGTAAAAAGTGCAACCCCAGTTGCCAATCAATGTCCCGGGGTAATTTTTTGTTGTTAATTATTTCTATCCAGCAAAACCTGGTCTGTCCAGACCGTTTTAATACGCAAAATTAGGCCTTTCAGGGGGCTTTTTTTCCTGCCATTGCCAATAGTTGAGAGATCGGATGTCTGGATACCCGTCAAAAGATTCTTCAATCCATTGATTTTAAATTAAAAAAATCGAAAAAAATAAATGATTGAGCGGGGGGGGTAAAAAGCCATATATTGGCGGCGTTTTATGCACCCTGACCGATACCTATACTCTGGATAATTCGAGTTTCAACTTGAAGCATGACGAGTATTGTTTACTTAATTCAGCCGCTGCGCTCATGCCGACGGTTGTAGGAGAGATATGATGACGGATAAAGTCCGTATTGATACTTTAGATGCAAAATCTGCAAACGCTACCAACGAAACCTATTTGGCACGACAGGCTGAATTCGAATCGAATGTCAGAAGTTACCCGCGCAAATTACCGTTCGCTATAGCCAAAGCCCAGGGCGCCTGGATCATCGACGTGGAAGGTAACCGCTACCTTGACTGTCTGGCCGGTGCGGGCACGTTGGCGCTTGGCCACAACCATCCTGACATCCTGCAAAGCATCCAAAACGTCATTACCAGCGGCTTGCCGTTACATACTTTGGATCTGACTACGCCGTTAAAAGACGAGTTCTCAGAATACCTGCTCTCTTTACTGCCGAGCCAGGGTAAAGAGTACTGCCTGCAGTTCTGCGGCCCATCCGGCGCGGACGCAGTAGAAGCCGCTATCAAGCTGGCGAAGAAACACACTGGCCGCAGCGGCGTAATCAGCTTCTCCGGCGGCTACCACGGGATGACCCACGGCGCGCTGTCCGTGACCGGCAACCTGTCTCCGAAAGCGGCCATCAACGGCCTGATGCCGGAAGTACAGTTCCTGCCATACCCGCACGAATACCGCTGCCCGCTGGGCATTGGCGGCGACGCGGGCGTGAAAGCGCTGACCTATTACTTCGACAACCTGATCAACGACGTTGAAAGCGGCGTGCGCAAACCTGCGGCCGTGATCCTCGAAGCGGTTCAGGGCGAAGGCGGCGTGAACCCGGCTCCTGCCGAGTGGCTGCAGCGCATCCGCAAAGTGACCAAAGAGCACGGCATCGTGCTGATCATCGATGAAGTTCAGGCTGGCTTTGCCCGTACCGGCAAGCTGTTCGCCTACGAACACGCTGGCATTGAGCCAGACATCATCGTGATGTCCAAAGCCGTTGGCGGCGGTCTGCCGCTGGCCGTATTGGGCCTGAGAAAAGAGATCGATGCCTGGGAACCTGGCCACCACACCGGCACCTTCCGCGGCAACCAGCTGGCGATGGCCACCGGCCTGACTACCCTGAAGTACCTGAAAGACAACAAAGTCGCAGACAAAGTTGCCGCTCAGGGCGAATGGCTGAAAGGCAAACTGTACGATCTGCAGAAACGCTACCCGGCTATCGGCCACGTTCGCGGCCTGGGCCTGATGCTCGGCATTGAGATCGTGAAGCCAGAAGAAGCACAGGATCACATGGGTTGCTACCCGGCTGACGGCGCGCTGTCTGCTCTGATTCAGAAAAAATGCTTCGAAGCGGGCCTGATTCTGGAGCGCGGTGGCCGTAACGGCTGCGTGCTGCGCCTGCTGCCGTCCCTGCTGATCAGCGACGACGAGCTGGAAATCTTCCTGAGTAAATTTGAAAAAGCCTTGTTAGCCGCTGGCGCAAAAGCTGTCTGACTGGAGTAATAAATATGTCCCGATCTAACCCGATTCTGGCCTCCTCTGCCCAGAGCATTGAGGAATACCAGCAGGCGATCGCCCAGACCAGCCAGGCCGTAGTGGAGTGGCTGCAGCAGCCCCAGATGTACCAGGGCAAAACCGTCGCCGAGCTGAAAGAACGTATTCAGCTCGACTTCAATCCTCAGGGCCTGGGAAACCAGGTCGCGATTGAACGCGCAATTGAGTATTTCTTAAAAGACAGCCTGCTGGTGCATCACCCGCAGTGCGTGGCGCACCTGCACTGCCCAAGCCTGGTGGTTAGCCAGGCCGCAGAAGTGCTGATCAACGCCACCAATCAGAGCATGGACTCCTGGGACCAAAGCCCGTCGGCGACCATCATTGAGATGAAGCTGATCGAATGGCTGCGCGCGCAGGTCGGTTATCAGCCTGGCGACGCGGGCGTGTTCACCAGCGGCGGGACCCAGAGCAACCTGATGGGCCTGATGCTGGCGCGTGACGCTTACTTTGCGCGCCAGGGCCACTCTGTCCAGCAGGATGGTCTGACCGGTGATATCCGCAAAATCAGAGTGCTGTGCTCTGAGAATGCCCACTTCTCCGTGCAGAAAAACATGGCGCTGATGGGCATGGGCTACCAGTCAGTCACGCTGGTGAAAACCGATGAGTTTGCCCGCATGGACGTTACCGACCTGGCGGCTAAAATCGCCCAGGCGCAAGCGAACGGCGAGCAGATCATGGCTATCGTCGCCACTGCCGGTACGACCGATGCAGGCGCTATCGACCCGCTGAGCGACATCGCGAAGCTGGCCGCAGAGCACCAGATTTGGGTACACGTTGATGCAGCCTGGGGCGGCGCACTGCTGCTGTCCGAGAAGTATCGTGATTACCTGAACGGCCTGGAGCTGGTGGATTCCGTTACCCTGGACTTCCACAAGCAGTTCTTCCAGACCATCAGCTGCGGCGCGTTCCTGCTGAAAGATGCTCGCCACTACGAGCTGATGCGCTACCAGGCGGCATACCTGAACTCCGAGTTTGACGAAGAGCAAGGCGTACCGAACCTGGTGTCCAAGTCGCTGCAGACCACCCGCCGCTTTGACGCTCTGAAGCTGTGGATGGGCCTCGAAGCGCTGGGCCAGAAACAGTACGCTGAAATCATCGATCATGGTGTGACCATGGCGAAGAATGTGGCGGCCTATGTGGCTGACCACGCAGCTCTGGAGCTGGTGATGCAGCCTCAGCTGGCGAGCGTGCTGTTCCGCTTCCGCCCGGCAAGCCTGGCTGGCCGCAGCATTGCTGAAATCGCGCTGCTGAACCAGAAAATCGGTGATGCGCTGTTGGAGTCTGGCCGCGCGAACGTTGGCGTGACCGAGCATAACGGCGTGACCTGCCTGAAGCTGACCCTGCTGAACCCAACCGTCACCCTGGAGGATGTCAAAGTCCTGCTGGCGCTGGTGGAGAAAACCGCAGAGCCGCTGCTTAACGCGTAATGTTAGCGTAATGAATAAAAGCCGGGAGCGAACTATCGCCTCCGGCTTTTTTATTGCCGCTTTAACCTTCCTGTCAAAATCGCAATAACCAGAATAAGGGGGGGCAGTAACGTTGTATTCAGGTTGTAATTCTTAATAAAATTGAGATGCCGCCCTACAACTGACGCGTCGTCTCAAAAGGATTAGCATGATACCCCCCCAGGCCACAAAACTATTTTCAACAGAAAGAACGGATGTTTACCGCCTGACGGAGCATTTTTCCCCAGCAATGGAGATATTTCTGAAGAGAAACAGGGAAAATTTTACCCCGTTCGAACCTTTACGCGCCGAAGACTATTTTTCTGAAGCCGGTATTAGACAGCGTATTACCCTGTCAGACCTTGACCATGAGGCAAGAAAAAGCTTACTCCTTGTATTCACCTTAAAGGATTCTGCAGAAATTATTGGCAGCATTAACTTTACTAATTTTATTTACGGCGTATTTCAGGCCGGTCATCTGGGATTTTCTTTGGACCAGGAATATGAAGGGAAAGGATTCATGTATGAGGCACTATCCTCTGCCATGGATTACGTACGTCGCCAGTACGGGTTGCATCGCATTATGGCCAATCACCTGGCGGATAATCAGCGTAGCAAGAACACGTTAGCTAAACTGGGGTTTGTACAGGAAGGTTTTGCTCGTTCTTATTTAAAAATTAATGGTAAATGGCAAGATCACGTCCTGAACGCTTATGTCTTTCCAGAGGATGAATAGCCGCTATTCACAAGCCTCTCTATTTAGAAATAGCAGCGTAAAGCCGGTCGCGAAGCTCCGCCTCCGGCTTTTTTCTGTGTTGAAATCCCGCTACCGCGCCCTCAGCCACTGCTCGACGTTCTGCACCGGTATTTTCCACACAGCGTTATAGGTTTGCTCCACGTGCCACCAGACACCTTTCCCAAGCGCAAAAGCCTTGCGGTAGCGCAGCATCTGGTCATCTGCGTTATGTTCCAGCTCATGCTGTAGCGCAGTTAGCGTCAGGACTCTACGGGCGAACGCATGCCCCTCAACGGCTTCCACGATATCCGCAAGCCGGCCGTAGCTCAGCGTGTCTCCGGCCACATACACCACCTTATTTTTGATCGCCGGCTGCGCAAGATAAATGGCGGTGGTTAAACGCCCAATATCCTCGGGTGAAGTGACCGTAACCTGCGTTTCCCAACTTCCCAGGGCATTTATCGTTCTCGCCTCAAGGTTCACCACGTCAAACGCGGGCTCAAACAGGAAGCTGGTAAACATCCCGGTAGAGACAATCACCCAGTCGGTAGAAAACTGGCTCCGGAGCAAGGTTCTGACGTCATATTGCTCATCCCAAACCGGCTGCCCACTGCCTTTGCCCACCACATCGTAATCGACGCCAAACTGCCACGGGAAATAACGGCTGACGCCAGCCTGAATCACTGCTCGGGTAATTTTAAGCTGTGTACCTTCGCCTGCAACAAACCCCATGCAGTTGATGACGGTATCGAATTGCTGGAACAGCGGCACCAAAGATGAAATGTCGCTGGCGACGATATCCAGAGCGATAAAATCTATCCCGGCTTCGGCATACTTTTGATGACGTGGAGCAACCGGCCGCCCGTGCTCATTGAGAGATCCCGGCGACACGCTGGCAGTTATAGTCCTGCCCAATCCCGAGACGGCTGGCTGTAGCGAATCCAGAATTGCCGTACCCAACTGTCCCACGCCAAGCACCAATATCTTTTCACCTGTCTTCTCAGCATTGCTTGTCATATCACTCTCCAGACTCTTTACTTGCAGCTGAATTGCTACATTATTGCAGAGTCTACCGAAGTGATTCGCGAGCAATAAGCCATCCTGACTGGGTTAGACTATTCGAAAAATTGGCATAATCTCGGCAAACAGAGGGAGGATTCAATGGATAAACTGGAAGCCATGCGGGTCTACCGCCACGTGGTTGAAACACAAAGTTTCGCCCGAGCCTCGGAGCTACTTGGACTGCCGAGATCAACCGTCTCCCGGATGATTAAAGATCTGGAAAACTCTCTGGCGGTACAGCTTCTTCAGCGTACGACGAGAAAATTAAGCGTCACAGCCGACGGCCAGAACTATTACGCCGAATGTAAAAAAATCCTCAGTGATATTGCCGCCCTGGAATCCTCCTTCCCCGGAAAAGCCGGGCAGCCGCGTGGGCGCTTTAAGATTGGTATGCCGCAGTCGCTAGCCCGGCATTGTATTTTGCCGGAAATACAGAGATTTATGGTGCGCTACCCTGAACTGGATCTGGTGCTTTGCTCAAGCGATCGAGTTACGGATTTAGTGCAGGAGGGATTTGACTGTGTTATTCGGACAGGCACGGTAGAAGACTCCACCACGCTTGTCGCCCGACAGATCGCGCTCTTCAGGTGGTCGGTGCTGGCTTCCGCACAATACGTTTCTCAATACGGAACGCCGCAGACCATTGAGGATCTGCAACATCACCACGCCGTGGGCTACCTCTCCCACGCCACAGGACGCACAACCGAATGGCATTTTGACCAGCAAGGCCGTGACGTATCCGTAAGAATGAAGGAGACGCTGGTTGTTGATGATACCGACGCCTATATCCAGGCTGGCCTTCAGGGAATCGGTTTAATTCGAGTGGCCAGCTACCTGGTGAATGCCTATCTATCCACTGGCACATTAATTGCCTGCCTGGATGAGTACGCCGTCGATATGCCGCTGTTTCTGGTTTACCCGCAAAGCCGACATGTTTCCCCGTCTGTAAGGGCGTTTCATGACTGGAGCAAGGCAGTGCTCGGCACAATTTCTCATTCACACACCCGCTAATATTAGCGGGATACTTTTACTAAAAAACGAAACATAATGGCGCGCAATAATAATTATAAGGAGTGCCATTACGTTAGATGAAAATCACCTCTCCACTCGCGATATACCGTGGTTTACCCAAAGACGTTTATTTTATTGCCTTATCTAAATTTGTGCTGGGTTTAGGCAATTTTATTATTCCTTTTATGATCTTGCTGTTAACGCAAAAACTGGGCTATTCCACTACGGTTGCCGGAAGTCTGGCAATGGGCGTCACCGGACTTTACCTGCTGGGGAACCTTGTCGGCGGTAAACTCTCTGATACGTACGGGCATAAAAAGGTCATGCTTTGGGGGGAGTCGCTCGGGGCATTGATCCTGATAATTAGCGGTTTTTTTGCCGACTGGCACATCGCTGTCCCTATCATGCTCTTTATCAGTTATCTGTTTTTCGGCATTGCCCTTCCCGCCAGTAATGCCCTGGTGGCCGATCTTTCAACCCCGGCCAACAGAAATGCGGTTATGTCTTTAAGCTACCTCACCTACAATTTGGGTTCAGGTATTGGCCCGATACTGGCCGGTTATTTATTCTGGAATTATACGGACTGGATATTTTGGGGAAATGGTCTCGCTGGGTTAGCCGGTGTAGTAATCGTATTGTTCTTCGTGGCAAATAAAAACACGCCGGACAATATTGTACCAAATGAATTATCAGACAGAGAGAAAGCGATGGATGGCAACGTCTGGCAAGTATTCAGACAACGGCCTCATTTACTTATGTTCGGCGTGCTTTGCACCTTACTCTGGCTTTCATTGCAACAGTTAACCATGACCACTCCGCTTTATTTAAGCCACATATTTGGCAAGCAAGGCCCCATTTTATATGGCCAGTTGATGACCTACGCCAGTATTTTGGTGGTAATCATCACGCCATTAATCATCCGCCTGACCGCCAGAACGGATGATATGAAAAGCCTGGCGCTTGCCGGATCCCTGTTTGCGCTGGGCTACCTGTTAGTCCTGGCGGACAAATCCGTGGGAATGCAGTTTATCGCCTGGAGTTTCCTGACAGCAGGCGAAGTGCTGCTTATCACGAAAGAATCTGTTTACCTGGCGAACAACTCGCCGAGCAGCCATCGAGGACGAATCAGTGGCGTACTTTCAACCATGCGTAGTTTTGGCCTGATGCCCATGTATGCCGTGATGGGTGCCTATATCGATACCTTTGGCTATCTCAGCACCTGGCTATTGATAGTGGGAGTCTCAACAATGGCCGCGATGTTGTTCTTACTGCTGGCTGCCTGGCAAAACGGCCGCCAACTTTCGCTGAATAGAGAGTAGCGTGCGCCGCCTGATCCAGCCACTGGCCGGACGAATGAGCATCCAATAGAGAGCGAACAGGGCTTTCACGCGCGGCGTTGGGCAATAGACAAAGGTTTCGGTACGTAATACCGCCGAGCCGTTGTTCTCAGGCGTGACATCAAAGCGCAAGACCAGCTTAGCCGCGCGTGAGTCGGCAAAATGCTGGAAGGCTTCGGCATCTTTCAGAGACTCGACGTCAAGCAACGGTCGCCAGAAACGCCCGGCCAAACCAAAAGAGACTTCCTGGCTGCTTTGATGCAGCAGAGTGAAAGAGCCAAACCCGAAGGTATCGGCTGGTTCCGCGCTCTCTGACTTAAACAACGCCCGGCGCAGGCGGCGAGGGAGCTGGCGCAAACGGAGTAGCCGACGGATAACCGGATCGTCTTCCATATTCAGCGCCAGAACGGCCTGAATAATGGCTTCAGGCGAACCTTCAATAGGCGGGGAGAGATGCTTTTCATAAAAGCTAAATGAAAGCAGCCATGGCGTGGCGTCCGCCTGACGCCGACACGCTCTCTCACTGACAAAACCTAATAATGCCACGGTATCTTCCTTATCCGAGGACCGCCTGTCCGGCAGATTTCATGCCGCCATAATAGAAAAAAACCCTGCGAGGCAGGGTTTTATTTGTTCGTCACGTAGAGGATTACACCCTGAGGGGATCAGAATGGGATATCGTCGTCGAAATCCATTGGCGGTTCGTTAGATGGCGCTGGTGCGCTCTGCTGCTGCGGACGAGACTGCGCGCCGCCGCTGAACTGGTTGCCGCCCTGTGGCTGCTGAGGCTGACCCCAACCGCCCTGCTGCTGGCCGCCGTTGCCGCCCGCCGGAGCGCCGCCGCCCTGACGGCCGCCGAGCATCTGCATGGTGCCGCCCACGTTAACCACAACTTCGGTAGTGTATTTTTCTACGCCAGCCTGGTCGGTCCATTTACGGGTTTGCAGTGCGCCTTCGATGTAAACCTGAGAGCCTTTACGCAGGTATTCACCGGCCACTTCTGCCAGTTTGCCGAACAGCACCACGCGGTGCCACTCGGTTTTTTCTTTGGTTTCGCCGGTTTGCTTATCACGCCAGGACTCTGACGTGGCCAGTGTAATGTTGGCGACAGCGCCCCCATTTGGCATATAGCGTACTTCCGGGTCCTGACCCAGATTCCCAACGAGAATCACCTTGTTTACGCCTCTGCTGGCCATGTTCGTGTCTCCTGAAACGTTTTTAAATAGTCTAAACCGGGGATTCTACACTATGCCACCCACAATGTTTATAGCTGCGAGGGACATTCCAGAATGTCGGCTAAGTATAGCTCGTTTCATTAAAACACTGGATATTCATTCAGGTTTTATTGTGTCATAATTAGCCGTTTCTGGCCGTCGGTTGTACCTCTATACATACCAGGCGCATGCAGTCATTATTCCGGGAAAGGTGAATGGATAAGATCGAAGTTCGGGGCGCCCGCACCCACAATCTCAAAAATATCAACCTCGTCATCCCGCGCGACAAACTGATTGTTGTCACCGGGCTTTCGGGTTCAGGCAAATCCTCGCTGGCATTCGACACCCTGTACGCGGAAGGGCAGCGTCGCTACGTCGAGTCCCTTTCGGCTTACGCGCGTCAGTTCCTGTCGCTGATGGAGAAGCCGGACGTCGACCATATCGAAGGGTTGTCTCCTGCGATTTCTATTGAACAGAAATCCACGTCCCATAACCCGCGTTCCACCGTCGGCACCATCACGGAAATCCATGACTACCTGCGTCTGCTTTACGCCCGCGTAGGCGAACCGCGCTGCCCGGATCACGACATTCCGCTCGCGGCCCAAACCGTCAGCCAGATGGTGGATAACGTGCTTGCGCAGCCGGAAGGCAAGCGCCTGATGCTGCTCGCCCCGATCATTAAAGATCGCAAAGGCGAACACGCCAAAACGCTGGAAAACCTGGCCAGCCAGGGCTATATCCGGGCGCGTATCGACGGCGAAGTCTGCGACCTGTCCGATCCGCCAAAATTAGAGCTACAGAAGAAGCACACCATTGAAGTGGTCGTCGACCGCTTTAAGGTACGTGAAGACATCGCCCAGCGCCTGGCCGAGTCGTTTGAAACCGCGCTGGAGCTGTCCGGCGGGTCTGCGGTTGTCGCCGACATGGACGATGAAAAAGCGGAAGAGCTGCTGTTCTCCGCCAACTTTGCCTGCCCGGTCTGCGGCTACAGCATGCGCGAGCTGGAACCGCGCCTGTTCTCCTTTAACAACCCGGCCGGTGCCTGCCCGACCTGCGACGGCCTGGGCGTACAGCAATATTTCGATCCCGATCGCGTGGTGCAAAACGGCGAGCTGTCGCTGGCCGGTGGCGCTATCCGTGGCTGGGATCGCCGTAACTTCTATTACTTCACCATGCTGCGCTCGCTGGCCGATCACTATAAGTTCGACGTGGAAGCCCCGTGGAACGAGCTGAGCGACGCGGTGAAGAAAGTTGTGCTGCACGGCTCGGGCAAAGAAACTATCGAATTCAAGTACATGAACGACCGCGGGGACACCTCCGTGCGCCGCCATCCGTTCGAAGGCGTGCTGCACAACATGGAGCGTCGCTACAAAGAAACCGAATCTTCCGCCGTGCGCGAAGAGCTGGCGAAATTCATCAGCAACCGCCCCTGCACCAGCTGCGAAGGGACGCGCCTGCGCCGTGAAGCGCGCCATGTATTTGTAGAAAATACCGCGCTGCCAACGATTTCTGACATGAGCATCGGCCATGCGATGGAATTCTTCCAGAACATGAAGCTCAGCGGCCAGCGGGCGCAAATCGCGGAAAAAGTACTGAAAGAGATCGGCGATCGCCTGAAGTTCCTGGTGAACGTCGGCCTGAACTACCTTTCTCTCTCCCGTTCGGCAGAAACGCTGTCCGGTGGTGAAGCCCAACGTATTCGTCTGGCAAGCCAGATTGGCGCCGGGCTGGTTGGCGTGATGTACGTGCTGGATGAGCCGTCTATCGGCCTGCACCAGCGCGATAACGAGCGCCTGCTGGAAACGCTGATTCACCTGCGTAACCTCGGCAACACGGTGATTGTGGTTGAGCACGACGAAGACGCCATTCGCGCCGCCGACCATATTATCGATATTGGTCCAGGCGCGGGCGTGCACGGCGGCCAGGTGGTCGCGGAAGGCACCATGAAGGATATTATTGCGGTGCCGGAATCCCTGACCGGGCAGTTCCTCAGCGGCAAACGCGAGATTGCGGTGCCGAAACAGCGCGTTGCTGCCGATCCGTCAAAAGTGCTCAAGCTCTCCGGCGCGAAGGGGAACAACCTGAAGGACGTCACGCTGACGCTGCCGGTGGGGCTGTTTACCTGTATTACCGGGGTATCCGGCTCCGGCAAGTCGACGCTGATTAACGACACGCTGTTCCCGATTGCCCAGCGCCAGCTGAACGGGGCGACAATCGCCGAACCTGCACCGTACCGTGAAGTTCAGGGCCTGGAACATTTCGATAAGGTCATCGACATTGACCAAAGCCCGATTGGCCGCACACCTCGTTCCAACCCGGCGACCTACACCGGCGTGTTCACCCCCGTGCGCGAGCTGTTTGCTGGCGTACCGGAAGCGCGCTCGCGCGGCTATACGCCGGGGCGCTTTAGCTTCAACGTTCGCGGCGGGCGCTGCGAAGCCTGCCAGGGCGACGGCGTAATCAAAGTCGAAATGCACTTCCTGCCGGATATCTACGTGCCGTGCGACCAGTGCAAAGGCAAACGCTATAACCGTGAAACGCTGGAGATTAAGTACAAAGGCAAAAGCATTCACGAAGTGCTGGATATGACCATTGAAGATGCCCGCGAATTCTTCGACGCCGTTCCGGCGCTGGCGCGTAAGCTGCAAACGCTGATCGACGTGGGCCTGTCCTACATTCGGCTTGGCCAGTCGGCGACCACGCTGTCAGGTGGTGAAGCACAGCGCGTTAAGCTGGCGCGTGAGCTGTCTAAGCGCGGCACCGGCCAGACGCTGTATATCCTCGATGAGCCGACCACCGGCCTGCACTTTGCGGATATTCAGCAGCTGCTGGAAGTGCTGCATCAGCTCAGGGATCAGGGCAATACCATTGTGGTGATTGAACACAACCTCGACGTGATTAAAACCGCAGACTGGATTGTGGACTTAGGGCCGGAAGGCGGCAGCGGCGGCGGCGAGATCCTGGTCTCCGGCACACCGGAAACCGTCGCCACCTGCGAAGCATCTCATACCGCGCGTTTCCTCAAGCCACTGCTGAAGTAGTCAAACCGACAATTGCTGCCTGACCTGCTCAGGCAGCAATGCCACCGCCTGCTGATACGAAGCATCCACCAGATAATAAATTTGCGAACCGGGCAGCGAGCCGTCCAGGTAAAGCGTGCTCCAGTGCGCCTTATTCAAATGGGCGCTGGGGAAGACGTCCTGATGCTGCTGACGCAGAAGCTCTGCCAGATCGGGCGTGGCTTTGAGGGAGACGGCCGGGCGCTGGTTCTCCGCATGCACCATGGCAAACAGCACATCGCCGACTTTGATTTGCGTGGCCTTCCAGTCGCTGTGCACGCTCTGCTCTGCGCCGGGTTTTTTCATGCAGTACTCTAAAAGATCCGAATGGGTCATCTTCATTTCCTCGTCCTGAACGTTTACCGGAAGCATTCGCGGCAGCATTAAGTGTGCGCCAAAAGCGGATAACAGACGAGGGAATTGATTAAAAAAACGGCAGACGATTTATGTTAGCTGCCGCTTTTCTGGCCGGGATCAGTACTCGGAGTTGACGATAACCTCTTCGCCAAACGAGCCTGCTTTCGGCAGCGGCTGGTAGCTGGAGTTGGAGGCTCGCAGGATACGAATGCCGCGCGCACCGACGTCCTGGGCCGCGGTGATGTCGTTGTCTGAATCGCCGTAGAAGATTTTGATTTTCTTCTCTTTCAGCCACTGCGTTTTGGTGTTCTGGCCTTCTTTATCGCCGGCAAAGATCACCGGATTGACGCTCGGCTCCGGGATCAGGAAGTCGTTTTGCAGGGTTTTGGTGACGGTTTCGGTTTTGGTCTGGCTGCGCCCGGTCACAAAGTACACGCTGTCGCCGCGCTTGAGGTGCATGGTGATCAGGCTTTTTGCCACCTCTTTAGGCATGCTGAAGTCATCCCAGCCGTTGTTCATTTTTTCCCAAAAAGCCGGGTTTTTCAGGTAGTCCTGCTTACCCGGCGAGAACTCTTTTTGCCCGCGATAAAAGCCCGGGCTGGAAAACAGCACGGTATCGTCGATATCAAACCCGACGGCGATAGGCGCGCGGCCAAGCAGGCTATTTTCAATTTGTGCCACAGAAACCCAGTGGATTGGCACCTGCTGCGCCAGCTGCGCCACGGTGACGCCAGGATTCAGCGGAGCGGGGGCGGATTCGGTTGCCAAAGCGGCATGATTGAAGCCTGCCAGCAGGCAGACGGCACTGAGTGCCAGGGCGATCTTACGCATTGTTTTCCTTTTATTTTCTGTTTTTAATCGTTGTTAAAATGAGCAGCCTTGCCGTAAAGCCTTCCGACCATACCTGCCGGGGACCGATCGACAAAGATTTTTTTCAGTTTTATGTCAGAGAAAATAGGCAGGGTCACAGAATGGAGCAGGAATTTCCTCTCCCAAACGGGAGAGGAAAAAGAGAACATGCGGTAACTAAATAAAGTTAGCGAGCACTTACATCACTGCAGCGAACGCCTGCGCCACGCGCTGAACGTTGCTGTGATTAAGCCCGGCAACGCAGATACGACCGCTGGTGAGCAGGTAAATGCCAAACTCATCACGCAGGCGGTCGGCCTGAGCCGCGCTTAGCCCGGTGTAGCTAAACATGCCGCGCTGTTTCACCAGGTAGTCAAAGTTGCGCCCCGGCACAGCTTTAGTCAGCACTTCCACCAGCACCTGGCGCATTTCCAGAATACGCACGCGCATGGTTTCCACTTCCGCAATCCAGCTCGCTTTCAGCTTCTCGTCATTCAGAACGGTCGCCACGACCTGCGCCCCAAAGTTCGGCGGGCTGGAGTAGTTGCGGCGCACGGTAGCTTTGAGCTGACCCAGCACTCGCCCTGCGGCATCGCTGTCTTCGCAAACTACGGAAAGCCCGCCCACGCGTTCGCCATAGAGAGAGAAGATTTTAGAGAAGGAATTGCTGACCAGCATCGGCTGCCCGGAGGAGGCGATGGCGCGGATGGCATAGGCATCCTGCTCCATACCCGCGCCAAAGCCCTGATAGGCGATATCGAGGAACGGGATCAGGTTGCGTGCTTTAAGAATTTCCGTGACGGAATCCCACTGGCTGTCGGTGAGATCTGAGCCGGTTGGGTTGTGGCAGCAAGGGTGCAGCAGCACGATGCTAAGTTCAGGCAGCGTATTCAGTTTTTCCAGCAGCGCCTCAAAGCGCACGCCGTTGGTTGCGCTATCGAACCACGGGTAAGTATTCACGGTGAAACCCGCGCCTTCAAAGATGGCGACGTGGTTTTCCCAGGTTGGATCGCTGACCCATACCTGTGAATCAGGGAAATAGGTTTTCAGGAAGTCAGCGCCAATTTTTAAGGCACCGGACCCCCCGAGCGTTTGCACGGTGGCAATGCGACCTTCCACCAGCGCCGGGTGGTTAGCACCAAACAGCAGCGGCGCGATGGCGCTGCGATAGCTGTTCAGGCCTTCCATCGGTAAATAGAGAGAGGCGCCGTGAGCCTGCGCGTTCAGGCGAGCTTCTGCTTCTGCCACGGCCTGTAACTGCGGGATCACCCCGTCTTCATTGTAATAGAGGCCGATGCTGAGGTTGACCTTGTCGCTGCGCGGATCGACTTTAAAGCGTTCCATGAGGGAAAGGATCGGGTCGCCAGCATAGGCGTCAACTTTTTGAAACACGGTGAGGTTCTCCTGGTTTACAGTTCGCGGATTTCCACTGTAAACCAGGCGAGGACACTCAGTCCAGATACTTCATTGTTACCCTTGAAGTCAGGCGAGTGATAAGTTCGTAAGCACTTACATTCGAATATTCGGCGATGCGTTCGACCGGCAAACCTTCACCCCACAGCACTGCACTATCGCCCGGTTTATCGGCGGCATCCGGGCCTAAATCGACGCAAATCATGTCCATGGCAACGCGCCCCACAATGGGCACTTCGCGACCATTGATCAGCACCGGCGTGCCGGACGGCGCGCTGCGCGGGTAGCCGTCACCGTAGCCCATAGCCACCACGCCAAGGCAGGTGTCGCGCTCGGCAGTCCAGGTCCCACCGTAGCCGACCGGCTCCCCGGCTTTATGGCCGCGAACCGCGATCAGGCTTGAGGTTAAAGACATCACCGGCTGGAAACCAAGGTCTTCACCCCACGGCTTTTGTTCCAGCGGCGAAACGCCGTACAGGATGATGCCGGGGCGAACCCAGTCCATATGCGAGTCGGGCCACAGCAGAATGCCGCCCGAGGCGGCGATAGAGCGCTGCCCCGGCTTGCCTGCAGTGAAAGAATTAAAGATATCGAGCTGGCGCGGGGTGGCGTCGGACTCCGGCTCATCGGCACGGGCAAAGTGGCTCACCACGTTTACCGGCTGGCTGACGTTTTTGCAGGCGGCCAGGCGCTGATAGAAAGCTTCGGCCTCTTCCGGGCGCACGCCGAGGCGGTGCATCCCGGTGTCCAGCTTCATCCAGACGGTGATGGGCTGGCTGAGATCGGCCTGCTCTAGCGCTTCCAGCTGTTGAATGCTGTGGATCGCCGTCTGGAAGTTCTGGGCGGCAATCGTCGGCAAGTCTTCAGGATTGAAGAACCCTTCCAGCAGCAGAACGGGTTTAGTGATGCCACCTTCCCGCAGGCGCAGGGCTTCTTCGAGGCGGGCCACGCCGAAGGCATCGGCGTTTTCTAAGGTGTGGGCGGTCTCCAGCAGACCATGCCCATAGGCGTTTGCTTTCACGACTGCCACCAGGCGACTGTTCGGAGCCAGTTCGCGGAGGCGTTGCAGGTTGTGTCGCAGAGCGCGGCGGTTAATGACGACGGTTGCCGCTTGCATGTTCGTTCCTTGCTCAGTGTTTGGATTAAATGCTACCCATCCTCTAAATCATTCAGGTCACAGCAAGGCGGCAAAATAACTCAGCCCAATGAGCTTACTAAAGTAAGTGGTTCGGGTGAGAGTGCAGCCCACGCCGCTGTGGCTTGAAGGATGACGAGGATTTTTATTCTTCGTCGTACTGCGGCCCGGCATAGTTATCGAAGCGTGACCACTGGCCGTTAAAGGTCAGGCGTACGGTACCGATCGGGCCGTTACGCTGCTTACCGATGATGATTTCCGCGATACCTTTCAGATCGCTGTTTTCGTGGTAAACCTCGTCGCGATAGATAAACATGATCAAGTCGGCATCCTGCTCGATGGAGCCAGATTCACGCAGGTCGGAGTTGACCGGGCGTTTGTCGGCGCGCTGTTCCAGGGAGCGGTTAAGCTGCGACAGCGCCACCACCGGAACCTGAAGTTCTTTTGCCAGCGCCTTGAGCGAGCGGGAAATCTCGGCGATCTCCAGCGTACGGTTGTCGGACAGCGACGGCACGCGCATCAGCTGCAGGTAGTCAATCATGATCATGCTTAAACCTTCATGCTCACGGTAGATACGGCGGGCACGGGAGCGCACTTCGGTTGGCGTCAGGCCAGAAGAGTCATCGATGTACATGTTGCGCTTCTCGAGCAAAATGCCCATGGTGCTGGAGATACGCGCCCAGTCCTCATCGTCCAGCTGGCCGGTACGGATTCGGGTCTGGTCCACGCGCGACAGCGACGCCAGCATACGCATCATGATCTGCTCGCCGGGCATTTCGAGGCTGAAAATCAGTACCGGTTTGTCCTGCAGCATGGCGGCGTTTTCGCACAGGTTCATCGCAAAAGTGGTTTTACCCATCGACGGACGAGCGGCCACGATAATCAGGTCAGAGCGCTGGAGGCCCGCTGTTTTCTTGTTCAGATCCTGGTAGCCGGTATCCACCCCCGTGACGCCGTCGTGCGGCGTCTGGTAGAGGGACTCAATTCGGGAAACCGTGGCTTCCAGAATCTGGTCGATGCTTTTCGGGCCTTCATCTTTGTTAGCGCGGTTTTCGGCAATCTGGAAAACGCGGGATTCTGCCAGATCCAGCAAATCCTCACTGGTACGCCCCTGCGGGTCGTAGCCGGCATCGGCAATTTCATTGGCGACCGCAATCATTTCGCGCACAACCGCACGTTCGCGCACGATATCCGCGTAAGCGCTGATGTTCGCCGCACTTGGCGTGTTTTTAGAGAGTTCCGCGAGATAAGCAAAACCACCGACGCTCTCGAGCTGCCCCTGGAGTTCCAGAGATTCGGAAAGCGTAATCAGGTCGATGGGTTTGCTCATTTCGAGCAGGCGCTGCATTTCGGTAAAGATCATGCGGTGCGGACGGCTGAAGAAGTCGTTAGCGACCACGCGCTCGGCGACGTTGTCCCAGCGTTCGTTATCCAGCATTAAACCGCCCAACACCGACTGCTCCGCCTCAAGCGAGTGCGGCGGCATCTTCAGCCCTTCTACCTGACGGTCGCGGGGTTCTTTCGGTTTGTTGAAGGGTTTATTTCCTGCCATAGTGAGGGAGCTACCAAATTCATAGTGAGAGACCGGGAAGTATAACCATTCTTGTCACTCTTCGACACAAGGAGTTTCCATGGCAACGCGCATCGAATTTAGCCAACACGGCGGGCCAGAAGTATTGAAAGCCGTTGAGTTTACGCCGAAAGATCCGGCGGAGAACGAAGTTCAGGTTGAGAATAAAGCGATAGGTATTAACTACATTGATACCTATATCCGCAGCGGGCTCTATCCGCCACCGGCGCTCCCGAGCGGGCTGGGTACCGAAGCGGCTGGCGTTGTCAGCAAGGTCGGCAGCAAAGTCACTCACCTGAAGGTTGGCGATCGCGTTGTTTACGCGCAGTCTGGCCTGGGCGCATACAGCAGCGTTCACAATGCGCCAGCCGATAAAGTCGCTAAAATCCCGGATGCTATCTCTTTCGAACAGGCAGCAGCTTCTTTCCTGAAAGGCCTGACCGTGTTTTACCTGCTGCGTAAAACCTACGAAATTAAAGCCAATGAAACCTTCCTGTTCCACGCGGCGGCGGGCGGCGTGGGCTTAATTGCCTGCCAGTGGGCGAAAGCGCTGGGCGCCAAACTGATTGGTACCGTCGGCTCAGCACAAAAGGCCGATCGCGCTTTGCAGGCCGGGGCGTGGCAAACTATCAACTATCAGCACGAAAATATCTCTGAGCGCGTCAAAGAGCTGACCGGCGGCAAGAAAGTGGCGGTCGTGTATGACTCCGTCGGGAAAGAGACCTGGGAAGCGTCGCTGGATTGCCTGCAGCGCCGTGGGCTGATGGTGAGCTTTGGTAACTCTTCCGGGCCGGTGACCGGCGTAAACCTGGGCATTCTGAACCAGAAGGGATCGCTGTACGTGACTCGCCCTTCTCTGAACGGCTATCTCACCACCCGCGCCGAGTTCGATGAAGCCTGCCACGAGTTGTTTTCGCTGATCGCCAGCGGCGCGATTAAGGTAGATGTCGCGGAAAACCAGAAATTTGCGCTGAAGGATGCGGTGCTTGCACACCAGACGCTGGAGAGCCGTGCCACGCAGGGCTCGAGCCTGTTGATTCCGTAACACTTTCAAAACTCAGAAAGAATTAGGGCTTCCCTGAGGAAGCCCTTTCTTTTTTGTTCGTGCTGTATGTAGGGTACAGCGCGATGAATTCTTGTTACTGCGAAAGGATAGTCGCAGATTTAATAAGTAAAAGAAATGACGCCACCGGGATTAAGTTCAGGCTTGTGATCGGCTCCGCAATACCTGAATTCTCCCGGTGGCCTTAAGGCTAAAGCTGGCGCTTATCGGCAACCAAAGACAGCGCGTGTTCAACCACTTCAATGCCTGCCCCGGCTTTATGAGCGTTTTCGCTTAAGTAACGGCGCCACTGACGCGCGCCCGGTATTCCCTGGAATAAACCAAGCATATGCCGAGTTACATGGCCCAGGTAGGTGCCGTTTGCCAGTTCGCGTTCAATGTATGGATACATCGCTCGCACCACGGCAACGGGATCGCTGTCCGCAACATCTGCCCCAAAAATTTCGCGGTCAACCGTCGTCAGCAAGCCTGGGTTTTGGTAAGCCTCGCGCCCGACCATCACGCCATCGAGATGCTCGAGGTGGGTTTTCGCTTCTTCCAACGTCTTAATCCCGCCGTTAATCGCCATGGTGAGCTGCGGGAAATCACGCTTGAGCTGGTACACGCGCGGGTAATCCAGCGGTGGAATTTCACGGTTTTCTTTTGGGCTCAGGCCAGAGAGCCAGGCTTTACGCGCGTGGATGATAAACATCTCGCATTCGCCCTTGCCTGCCACAGTGCCAATGAAATCGCAGAGAAATTCGTAGCTGTCCTGATCATCAATGCCGATGCGGGTTTTTACCGTCACCGGAATAGAAACCACATCGCGCATCGCTTTAATACAATCGGCAACCAGCTGCGCTTCACCCATCAGGCAAGCACCAAAGCGCCCGTTCTGCACCCGGTCAGACGGGCAGCCCACGTTCAGGTTAATTTCATCGTAGCCGCGCGCTTCGGCGAGTTTCGCACAATGCGCCAGCGCCTGAGGATCGCTGCCGCCAAGCTGCAGCGCAATCGGATGTTCTTCTTCGCTATAGGCCAGATAGTCCCCTTTACCGTGGATGATCGCCCCGGTGGTCACCATTTCGGTGTACAGCAGCGTGTGGCGGGACAGCTGACGCAGGAAATAGCGGCAGTGGCGATCGGTCCAGTCGAGCATCGGCGCAATGGAGAAACGATGCGGCTGGAAAGGAGTCTGGTTGCTTTGTGAGGACATACGTTTACGCAGGCTACGATTAAAAAAGGGTCGCTACTATAGCATAAAGCAGCGCCGGGGCATCAGGCTGCCCCGGCATTCAGCATCAGAAAGCCACGCTCAACTGCGCCCCCGCGCCCCAGGTTTGGTCTTCGCCATACAGGCCCATCAAATCGATATTGACGTGTTTGCCTGCCGCGAACCCTACCCCGCCGGTAAAGACGTTGCTGTCATTGCTTTTCACATCCGCACGATAGCCGGCACGCAGCGCCAGCCAGGAAAGCGGCCTCACCTCAGCGCCGACACCCACATACTGAGAGTTGGCTTCGCTTTTAAAGCCTTTGGTTTCGGTCAGATCGCCGTCCGCGCTCAGGGTCACCAGCTCGTTATGCCAGGCTACCCCGGCGGTCACCAGCGGGCTGATTTGCCAGGTATCTTTGTAGTTCCGTACTTCGCCGGTACGCCCGTTAGTGATGCGAATATCTTTCGTGTCGATATCGCGGGACACCAGGTTCTGGCCGCTCAGGCCGACTGTCCAGTTCTCGCCAAAATCGGCCGCCACGCCTGCGTCAAGGTTGAATCCGGTGTCATCATTGCGGTACTGACTGTTCTTCCAGTCGCCGCTGCGATAGTCGTAAATGGACGTGGTGTAGTTATACAGCCAGGTCTTCTGCAGCTTAGGCGTGACGCCAACTGACACCGGCACGCCGCCAACGTCAAACTTGTGGGCAAGAGCAATCCCATAATCAGAAACAATGGCCGCGCGGCCGGAAGCGGTCGAATTCAGGTTACGGGTAATCTGACCGGAACCATTTTGCAGCGCATCAAACGCCACGCCTCCCGCTACCGCGCTGGAGTTTTGGATACTTCGCAGATAATTGATGTCGTTCTGATCGATATCAGAGCTGACTTTCGCTCGGGCGTAAGCTTTAGTGACGAAAGCCACGGAGAGAGTGTCATTTGGGATGCTAACCGCAATCCCCGCGGCGGCTTTGGCCTTTGCCGTATCGCCCCGCAAATCTTCGAGTTCCCCTGCTAAATCCCCTGCTGCGCTGCGAAACTGATTTAACGTTCCGTTCGGATTAAAAAGAATATCCCGCAGCGTTAACGACCCAATAGATTGTTTATAATTATCAACTTTGTCGCTGATACCGTCGATGCGATCCTGAAGGTTGTCTTTATCCGTTATTTGCGCCCCGACAGACGGTAAAATAACGGTAATATTGTCGTCTGGTTTGGACCGGGCTAATAGCGCCGGGTTGATTAATACGCCACTGCCATAATTAGCCGAAGCCACGCCGGTGCCCCCCATCGCATCGTTTCGCGCTTCGGACCAGGTCCCTGCCGCCCCGGCCTGATGGGCAATAAAGAAGGTTGCGGCGAGTGTCGCCACCGAAGATTTTATTTTATTCATTCACAGCACGCCTGTCTGATTGTCAGATGAAGTAATTCGCCTCTGACAGTTATGACTGAACAGAGGCAGACTATTGCTGTGAATAGCGCGATAAAAAGATGGATATTTGAACCATCAGGATCCCAGATATATCCTTAGGGTTAACGTCTTATTGTTTCCATGCTAATTAATTTATAGTTTACCCTTCGGCTTTCGTGAAGGAAGACCGTTATGCGGGCCAAAGAATTGAGGCGGATGATCTATCCAGCGATCCTGCCGCTGCACGGCATAAGACTGATTTAGCGGGTAATAAATTTTATTTTCGGCTTTATTCGCTTCGCCAACGACTAATAGCCGCACATCCTGTTCGGTATTATTAATAAAGGTATGGCAAATGCCGGTTCCGGCAGGAAATCCCACGCTATCGCCCGGCTCGAGCGCCCAAAGATGACCGTTGATCCACACTTCGGGGTGCCCTTCGAGCACATAGGCAAACTCTTCTTCGCTGCTTTCCGCGTGGGGATAAGAGGTTCTGCGGCCCGGAGGAATACGCTCATGGTGAATCCCAAGGCGGGTTAAACCGAAATTACGGGCCAGAGGAGCGCCAATAGAAAACAGCTCCGCGCTGTCCGGGTAAGTTGCGTCATCCTCGCCTTCCAGCTCGCGCCAGTGACGAATACAATCAGGTTTTTGCATCACTTCCTCCTGGGTAGATAGGGTCAGTATGTACCAGGATTCGGCGTTTTATCCGCATTATGGTAAAGTATTGCGTCAATGACCGGGAGAGGCTGATGGACACCACAACTTCGCAAAACGTGTTAGCTCAGGCTGAAAAGCTCTGCCTGCAACGCAATGTACGCCTGACGCCACAGCGTCTCGAGGTTTTGCGCCTGATGGCCGAGCAAACCGGGGCCATCAGCGCTTATGATCTGCTGGATCTCCTGCGCGTTAGCGAGCCACAGGCTAAACCTCCAACGGTTTATCGCGCGCTGGATTTTCTGCTGGAGCAGGGTTTTGTGCACCGCGTGGAATCCAACAACAGTTACGTGCTGTGTAATTTTATCGATCATCCAACCCACTCTTCTGCCATGTTTATCTGCGACAGATGTGGGGCCGTGAAAGAGCAGGCCGCCCAGGGTGTGGAAGATATTATGCAGAAACTGGCATCCAAAATGGGGTTTGCCCTGCGCCATAACGTGATTGAAGCCCACGGATTGTGCGCTGATTGTTCGGAAGTTGAAGCTTGTAGCCACCACGGCACCTGCGATCACGATCATTCAGTGCAGCCGAAGAAAAAGCGTTAAGAGGGAGTGGTACATCCCTGTACCCGGGCAGGATTGGTCTTACTGATTAGCACATTTGAGGGTCCGCCAGATTACCAGCGGTATTTGCTCCCGGACTCCCAGTCCTTCACTTCTTTCTCTGCCTGGTCTTTGGCGTAGCCATAGCGTTCCTGGATTTTACCCACCAGCTGGTCACGCTTCCCTTCGATGACGGTCATATCGTCATCGGTCAGCTTACCCCATTTCTCTTTGATCGTACCTTTGAACTGCTTCCAGTTACCGCCGATTTCGTCCTTATTCATCATCATCTCCTCATCGTTCGGTTTAGATTTTCGCATCCGGGCTGCAGGATGCTGACTTTCTGGAAAACATCCACTGTCTGCTGGATGTAAAGGTAATTGTAGACAAGGATTCCGAGTTACATTTAAAACTCAGAATCTTTAACCATTATTAAAAGCGATGGAACGCTGATTCCTCGTCTTAGAAACGAGAAATCAGCACGACAGGAGCAGGGTTAACGAAGGCCGGGAAGTTCGATCAATGGCCTCCCGATGTAGCGAACCAGGTGTTATTACGCCAGTGGCGCCGCCAGATGACGCCAAGCGACAGGCCACGCAAGGCCAGAAACACCGCCAGAGACAGCCACAGGGCGTGGTTACCCCACAAAGGCAGCGTAAGCATCGTCACGCCAAAGCCCAGCGCCGCAACCGCCATGCTGTTGCGCATTTCGGCACCCCGCGTCGCGCCGATAAACATGCCGTCAAGCAGGTAACACCAAACGCCCACGACCGGCAAAATAACCTGCCAGGCAAGGTAATGATTTGCGAGAACACGAAGCTCCGGCAGGGAGGTAAGCAGCGCGACAATTTGCCCCCCAGCAAAAGCATAAATAGCGGCAAATGCTATCGCAACCAGCCCCGCCTGCCTGCACGCAGCCCCCCAAACTTCGAGCAACTGCCCACGGTTACGCGCCCCGTAAGCCTGCCCTGAATGGGCTTCTACGGCGTAAGCAAAGCCGTCCAGCGCATAGGCGGTAAAGGTCAACAGCGTCATCAGCACGGCGTTAACGGCAACAATTTCGCTGCCGAGACGCGCACCAAAAATGGTGATTGAAGCAAAGCAAATTTGCAGAAGCAGCGAACGCAGCATGATGTCGCGATTGAGGGCCAGCAGCTTGCGTAAGTCCCCTTGCCAGGCCGTTTTGAGACGAGCCCAACTGATGCCCCGCAGCTTCAGTACCTTCCGCACCATCACCAGGCCGATGATAAACGTGGCATATTCGGACACCGCCGTGGCCAAGGCCGCCCCCTGCACGTTCATGTGCAGCCCCATCACCAGCCAGAGGTCGAGCACGATATTAATCAGGTTGCCGACGACCAACAGGATGACCGGCGCCCGCGCATACTGCACGCCCAACAACCAGCCTAACAGCACAAGGTTAGCCAGTGATGCTGGAGCGCTAAGCCAGCGGATCTCCAGGAACCGTCTTGCCTGATATAACACCTCGTCATTGCCGCCAACAACGTGCAGCGCAAGGTTGATCAGTGGATAACGCAGGACCACGATAGCCAGCCCGGCTATCATCGCCAGCATCAGGGGTTGAACCAGCGCGCGCGCCAGCCGCTGTGGATCGTTCGCACCAAACGCCTGTGCCGTTAACCCGGTGGTGCTCATGCGCAGAAAAAGCAGCAGCATAAAGAGGAAACTGGTCGCCGTGGCGCCGATAGCCACCCCGCCGAGATAGGTCGGGCTATCAAGATGGCCAATGACCGCCGTATCGACCAGGCCCAGTAACGGAACGGTGATGTTGGAAAAAATCATCGGCAGCGCAAGCCGCCACAGCGCACCATCCGTTGACGAAAAGAATCGCATGGGAATGATCCAGAGGAAAAAAGAGAGGTGTTTAAGGCAGGTGGCACGGCAGAGTTACCGCACCACCGGAAGAGGTGTTACAGCCATTCACCGTTGCGGATCACCCCGACGGCCAGACCTTCAATGCTAAAACTCTGCTCGCGAAGATCGACCACAATAGGCTGGAATTCGCTATTTTCCGGCAGCAGGTGCACGGTATTGCCCTGCTTTTTCAGGCGTTTTACGGTCACTTCATCGTCAATACGCGCGACAACGACCTGGCCATTACGCACGTCCTGGGTTTTGTGAACGGCTAATAAATCACCGTCCATGATGCCGATATCTTTCATCGACATGCCGCTGACGCGCAGCAGGAAATCGGCATTCGGCTTGAACAGAGAAGGGTCAACCTGGTAGTGGCCTTCGATGTGCTGTTGCGCCAGCAGCGGCTCACCGGCGGCAACACGGCCCACCAGCGGCAGGCCATTTTCTTCTTCAACCAGCAGGCGAATGCCGCGTGATGCACCAGAAACAATCTCGATGGCACCTTTACGTGCCAGCGCTTTAAGATGCTCTTCCGCGGCGTTTGGAGAACGGAACCCCAGACGTTGTGCAATTTCGGCGCGCGTAGGTGGCATGCCGGTCTGGTTGATATGATCCCGAATGAGATCAAACACCTCTTGCTGCCTGGTAGTTAGTGCTTTCATTCCGCCCCCTGGGTGTTTATACAGTTATGCTGTGAGTATATACAGCCCCGGGCGATTTTGAAACCACAAATTAAGCAAAAAACCAGCGACTTAAACTATTCTGGAAGGGCTATCGCAAATGTGACCAAAGCAAGGTGGCCCAGGTTGCAACCGCAAGGATAATCGCTATCAATACGGCGGCGGAACCCATATCTTTGGCTCGCCCTGAAAGCTCGTGGTACTCGGTGCCGACACGGTCAACCAGCGCTTCAATGGCGCTGTTGAGGATTTCGACAATCATCACCAAAACAACCGAGCCAATCAGTAAAATACGCGTGATGGGGTCCACGTCCAGCCAGCAGGCGATGATGATAGCGATAACCGCCGCTACGCCCTCCTGACGAAAGGCGGCTTCGTTGATCCAGGCCGCACGCAGCCCCTTCCACGAGTAGCCTGCAGCCTTAATAATGCGGGTGATGCCGGTGGTATTATTCGCCATTCAAGGAAACCTTTTTAAATATTGAGCGTCAATGCTCGCTGAGTCTAAATCGCAGCGCCACAGAAATTCCCCAGAGTTTCTGATATCCTTGCGGCGCATTTGCATTATTAACCTGAGGCTTTACATCGTTTATGTCAGGCTGGCCAAGAATTTACTACAAATTACTGAATTTACCATTAAGCGTTCTGGTAAAGAGCAAGTCTATCCCGGCGGATCCCCAAACCGAACTCGGTCTGGACCCTTCACGCCCCATCATGTACGTCCTGCCCTACAATTCTAAGGCAGACTTACTGACGCTGCGTGCTCAATGTCTGGATCACGATCTGCCCGACCCGCTGGAACCTCTGGAAATTGACGGCGTACTGCTGCCGCGCTACGTGTTTATCCACGGCGGGCCGCGCGTCTTCACCTATTACACGCCAAAAGAAGAGTCGGTAAAACTGTTCCACGATTATCTGGATCTGCACCGCAGCAATCCCGATCTCGATGTACAGATGGTGCCGGTTTCCGTGATGTTCGGCCGCTCGCCAGGGCGCGAAAAAGGGGAAATCAACCCGCCTTTACGCACGCTGAACGGCGTCCAGAAATTTTTCGCGGTTTCCTGGCTGGGTCGCGATAGCTTCGTGCGTTTCTCGCCGCCGGTTTCGCTTCGCCGCATGGCAACCGAACACGGCACGGACAAGATTATTGCCCAAAAATTGGCTCGCGTGGCGCGCACTCACTTTGCCCGCCAGCGCCTGGCCGCCGTTGGCCCGCGCCTGCCGGTCCGCCAGGATCTCTTCAACAAGCTGCTGGCGTCAAAGGCGATTGCCCGCGCGGTAGAAGATGAAGCCCGCAGCAAGAAAATCTCCCACGAAAAAGCGCAGCAAAACGCCGTCGCGCTGATGGAAGAGATTGCCGCGAACTTCTCCTACGAAGCCGTACGTCTGACGGACCGCGTTTTAGGGTTAACCTGGAACCGCCTCTATCAGGGCATTAACGTGCATAACGCCGAACGCGTACGCCAGCTTGCCCATGACGGCCACGAAATCGTCTATGTGCCCTGCCACCGCAGCCACATGGACTATCTGCTGCTTTCCTACGTGCTTTATCACCAGGGGCTGGTTCCGCCGCACATTGCCGCCGGGATCAACCTGAACTTCTGGCCAGCCGGGCCGATTTTCCGCCGCCTGGGCGCGTTCTTTATTCGCCGTACCTTCAAGGGTAACAAGCTTTACTCCACGGTATTCCGCGAATACCTGGGCGAACTGTTCAGCCGCGGCTATTCCGTTGAATACTTTGTCGAGGGTGGCCGCTCCCGTACCGGCCGTTTGCTGGATCCTAAGACCGGCACGCTGTCGATGACCATTCAGGCCATGCTACGTGGCGGCACTCGCCCGATCACTCTGGTGCCGATTTACATCGGTTACGAGCACGTCATGGAAGTGGGCACTTACGCGAAAGAGCTGCGCGGTGCGACCAAAGAAAAAGAGAGCTTCATGCAGATGGTGCGCGGCCTGAGTAAGCTGCGCAACCTCGGCCAGGGTTACGTTAACTTCGGCGAACCGCTGCCGCTGATGACCTACCTGAACCAGCATGTTCCGGAATGGAAAGACTCTATCGATCCGATAGAAGCAATTCGCCCGGCCTGGCTGACGCCAACGGTGAATGATATCGCTGCCGATATCATGGTGCGTATCAACAACGCAGGGGCCGCTAACGCCATGAACCTGTGCTGTACCGCGCTGCTTGCTTCACGCCAGCGTTCACTGACCCGTGAACAGCTTACCGAACAGCTCGACTGCTACCTGAACCTGCTGCGTAACGTGCCGTATTCTCCGGATGCCACCGCACCAACGGTTTCCGCTGACGCGCTGATCGACCACGCGCTGCAGATGAACAAGTTTGAGGTGGAAAAAGACACCATCGGTGACATCATCATTCTGCCGCGCGAGCAGGCCGTGCTGATGACCTATTACCGCAACAACATCATGCACATGCTGGTGCTGCCGTCGCTGATGGCGTCCATCATCACTCAGCATCGCCACATCTCGCGCGCGGAGCTGCTGCGTCAGATAGAAGTCATTTACCCGATGCTGAAAGCCGAGCTGTTCCTGCGTTGGGAAAAAAGCGAACTGGGCAGAGAAATCGATGCGCTGATCGCCGAGATGGAGCGTCAGGATCTGGTCATGGTTGTCGGTGACGAAGTGCAGATCAACCCTCACCGTTCACGCACTCTGCAGCTTCTGGCGGCGGGCGTGCGCGAGACAATCCAGCGGTATGCCATCACCTTCTGGCAGTTGAGCGCCAACCCGTCGATCAACCGCGGGACGCTGGAACGCGAAAGCCGCACGGTGGCGCAGCGACTTTCCGTTCTGCACGGCATTAACGCCCCGGAATTCTTTGATAAAGCGGTCTTTACCTCGCTGGTGCTTACCCTGCGCGATGAAGGCTATATCAGCGATACCGGTGATGCAGACGCGACCGAAACCATCAAGGTTTACCAGATGCTGGCCGATCTTGTGACCTCGGACGTACGTCTGACGATTGAGAGCTCCGCTTCTCAGGACGTGGTTTCTTAATTCAGCAGAAACGAAAAAGGCGGGTAATTAACCCGCCTTTTTTATTGCCTGAAGACTGACTCAGAAATGCAGGTAGCTCAACGCCAGGCCCAGGAACAGCACCAACCCGACATAGTTATTGTTCATAAACGCTTTAAAGCAGCCTTCGCGCTCGCGTTTGGCGATCAGCTTCTGCTGATGCACAAACAGCCCGCCCGCCAGCAAAATTGACCAGTAGAACAAGCCCCCCAGCCCATTGAGCCAGCCCACAACGCCCATCAACAGCATGGTGGCGATTTGCAGCAGGCCGATGATCAGCTTATCGTTGCGGCCAAACAGAATCGCCGTCGACTTAATACCAATCTTCAGGTCGTCGTCGCGGTCGACCATCGCATACTGTGTGTCGTACGCCACGGTCCAGCAAATGTTAGCGAAGAACATCAGCCAGCAGCTTAGCGGCACCGATTCGCTGGCGGCGGCAAATGCCATAGGAATGGACCAGCCAAAAGCCGCACCCAGCACCACCTGAGGCAAATGGGTGTAGCGCTTCATAAACGGATACACCCATGCCAGCGCCAGGCCGGCCACGGACAGCAAGATCGTCATGGTGTTGAGCGTCAGCACCAGCAGGAAAGCCAGGCCCACCAGCACCGCGAACAGCACCTTCGCTTCTTTCTCAGAAACTGCGCCACTGGGCAGCGGGCGCTGCGCGGTACGCTTTACGTGACCATCAAATTTACGGTCGGCATAATCGTTCACCACGCAACCCGCGGCGCGCATCAGCCAGACGCCAGCGATAAAAACAACCAGATTCAGCAGCGAGGGTAAGCCCGGGGTGGCCACCCACAGCGCCCACAGCGTGGGCCATAGCAGCAACAAAGCGCCAATGGGCTTATCGGTACGCATTAACCGGTGATAAGCCAGCAGTTTTCCCTGCTTAAGACTCCACTCCATTATTTTTCCTCTTCGTACAGCGGAGATGCCGGCAGGAACAGTTCGGTCAGCAACAAAGGCTTACCGGAAAGTCTCAGTCGGGAACGGCGTCCCCACAGTTCGGCGCTGCGGCCAATCTCAATATAGTCACGCGTCAGGGTTGATGAACTAAAAAGGTAGCGCCCGAGCGGCGTATCGCCAAGCTTTTGCAAAGCCAGCTCAGGGCCATCAAGCGTGCTTTCAGGCACCACGGTGCGCCCCAGCAGCCAGGGTTCGTCATCCCCGCAGAGGATAATTTCCCGCAGCCAGTAACGCGCAGAGGCAGGTAATAAATCGGCTTCGGGCAAATCATTGCCAGCAGGGACAAAACCTTCGCGCACGATGCGGACGGTGACTTTTTGGCAGTGCTGTTCGAAGCGTTTAGTCATCGAATCTTCCAGCAACAGCCAGTCGAGATAAGCGGAGCTAAGCCCTTGCGGGACCTCAGTGTAGAAATTCAGGGCGCGCAACGGCGACAGCGCGTCGGACATGGGAATACTCTCCGATACATAACCTGATGGCATTGTAACGCAGAACATCACCCGGCGGGCAATGAATGGCAACACTCGCGGCAAATACCGCAACAATTGAGCAACAGCAGCTTAAAGCTTTTAGGCTACGGAAAAAAAAGGTGCGCCTGAGCGCACCAATACTTCAAGCATCAGCAACGTGGGGAGAGAATTACCCCTTGCCTTTTACACTGCTGATAAAAGTTTTACGGGCGGAGGTGGAACCCAGGCGCTCGGCTTCATTCAGCAGTTTCAGGGCTTTATCAATGTCGCCTTTATCCACAGCCTGTTTAATCGCGCGGTTAAAGTAGCTTTCCGTATCATTGAGCATCGGCTCGCTCTTCGCGGCCGGGGCCGGGGCCGGAGCAGATGCGGCAACTGGCGCTGGGGCAGCGGCCGGAGCGGAGTAGGCCGGCGGCGGGGTTACGTTACCCACGACAATAGGCTTCGTATCGGATCCGCCGAAGATCTTACCGATCATGATGTTGCCGCTGTTCTGTTCGGTTTTCACTTGTACCGTCAGCGTACCCTGCCCGCTGTGGCGGGCAATCGGGTCGGCAACGTCAGGAATCGCGTTACTTGCCCCCTCGGCATAGAGCTTCGCCGGGTTGATCATCCGGGTGGTTTCCGTCAGATCGTGTTTGGTGGTGTAGACCAGCATATAAATCTGCTTCTGACCCATCATCGGAGTCAACTTCATGACGTTTTCCAGACGGTTGCCGGAGGTCATGCCCGGTTTCTGGTACTGGAAGTAACTGCTCGGGAAGAAAGCAGAAGGCTGCATCTGCCCGTCGAGAATCAGGACGTTTGGCGCATAAACGCTCAGGTCTTTTACCAGGCTGGTCAGCGTGATTTCCAGTGAGCCCTGATCCGCTGGCAGCACGAAGGCGGCTACGCTCCCGGTGAGTTCCCCGACGTTAAGGCTGGCCGAAGAAGCGCTCAGGACCACATCCTGGCTAACGGGTGGCATCAACGGAATCCACGGCAGACTTTGTAATTTTTCCGTAGGAATAGACGGTGCGGTTGAGACATTCTGTGGGTTAATCGCCGTGTTGGCAGCAAAAGCGGCCGGCACGGAGGATAAGCCCAGAACGGGAAGCAGGCAAAGCGCGAGAAGATGTTTTTTCATTGTTTTATCCTCGAAGCGAACCCGTCTCCTTCAGGCAAAAAAGAGACGGGTCAGGCATGTGAAACCGGCGGGCGCTAAGCACCCGCGCGGCGGGTTAACTTACCACCAGACTTCCATCTGAGCACCGAAGGTGACTTCGCTGTCGTTGCCGCGGCTGAAAGTACGGGCGCTGGTATCGCTGAAAGCAATCCCGCCTGGCGTGCCAGCTACGAAGTTAGCGTCATTGGAATCACCGGAGGAGTAGCCCCATTTTTCATCCCACTTGGCGTAGGTTGCAAAGACGCGGATAGCCGGACGAGACCAGATGCTGTTCCCCGCCTGCCACTGCTGTGCCAGGGTGATTTTGTACTGGTTGTTGCTCTTGTCGGTCAGCTGAGACTTCACGTTGTCGTAGCCAACTTCCAGCAGGGTGCTCATGATTGGCGTCCATTTGTACATAGGACGAACGCCCACGGTCCACCACTGGGTACCGTTCTTATCATCACGGTTGATATCCTGGTACATACCCACGTACATCAGGCCCCAGGTATCGTTGAAGTCGATCGCCCCGTGGTCGATCACGCGCAGCATTTTACCGTCGTTGTTTTGGAAGGTATTCGGGCGCCCGGTGCCGTTGGTTTGCGCCATCGCGTTGGTGCCGTACTGCACCACAAATTTGTTCAGGCTGGTGCCGAGGAAGGTCTGGGTATGCTCCACGGTACCCAACCAACCATTTTTAGTCGGATCCTGCACGCCATAATTGTAGTCGTAGTGCTTGCTGGTATTGGCGCGACCGTAATCAAAGCCAACTTCCAGAGAACCGCCTGGGTTCACTTCCATTTGGCCTAAACGGATATCAAAGATATCGTTCGCCAGATCTTGTTTTTTGGTCGTGCCGTTGATGAAGGCTTCTGAACCGCCCGCTTCACCGTTACGGGTTGCGGCCAGGGAGAGTTTACCGAAGCCCAGGTTAATATCTTCCAGGCCAGCACCCGGGCCAGAAACGTCCCAGTAGTAGAAGTCGATCATGTGGACGTCATGACGTTTGTAGTAGCGCTTACCTGCCCAAATATTGGCCCCCGGCAGCGCGTCGATCAGGTTTTTACCCACCACGTTCATCTGACGTACGCGCGGGCCACCGTTGGTGTCCTCGTCATCGTTCAGCTGGTTGGTGGCATAACCAATCATAGTGTCAACATAGAAGCTTTTATCGGCTTCCTGCCAAACTTGCTGACCTAACTCAATTTCAGCATAAGTTTCACATTCGTTACCCAGACGGTATTTAGAACCGGCACCTGTCGCTTTAAAACACTGCTGCTGGCCGCCGCTACCTGTCCAGCCAATACCGGAACGAGCATAACCCTTGAAGTCAACGGCGCCGGCCTGTGCAGACACGATGCCTGCAATCACGGCGACCGCCAGTGGGAGTTTGCGCAGAGTAATCATCATTCTATCTCCTGAGATCATTGCTTTTCTTTTTTATGGGAATGCTTAAACGCCGGGCTCTTGATGCAACCGACGACATGCGGTGCCATCTTCTCGGAACAGATGACAGCGCTCTGGCGGCAGGCCAATAGCGAATGTGGCACCCTCTTTTACCAACACCACGTCGTTCTGGCGGTAAACCAGGTTTTGACGAATGGCGGGGATTTGGATGTGAATCTGAGTCTCATGTCCCAACTGCTCAACGACCTGCACTTCCCCTTCAAGGGTGACATCAGCAATGTCGCTCGGCAGCAGGTGTTCCGGGCGAATGCCAAGTGACATATTGGCCCCCACCTGAACGTTGCGGCTTTCCACCGGCAGCCAGACATGCTGACGGTTAGGCAATTCCACCTGCACCTGGTCAATGGCCGTCGCGGTCACTTTTACCGGCAGGAAGTTCATTTTTGGCGACCCGATAAAGCCCGCCACAAAGCGGTCTGCCGGGTAGTGATACAGTTCTAGCGGTTTCCCGACCTGCGCAATCCGGCCGGCATCCAGCACGACGATTTTGTCGGCCAGGGTCATCGCCTCAATCTGGTCGTGGGTCACGTAAATCATCGTGCGGCCCAGGCGCTTGTGCAGGCGGGAGATCTCAATGCGCATCTGCACACGCAGTGCGGCATCCAGGTTGGAAAGCGGCTCATCCAGCAGGAACACTCGCGGCTCCGCCACCAGGGTTCGGCCAATCGCGACGCGCTGACGTTGCCCACCGGACAGCGCCTTCGGGCGGCGCTCCAACAAATGCGCGAGCTGTAAGGTTTCGGAAACCTGATTTACGCGCTGGTTGATCTCGTCTTTTTTTGCCCCGGCAAGCTTCAGGCCAAAGGACATGTTTTCGGCGACGGAGAGATGGGGATAGAGGGCGTATGACTGAAAGACCATGCCCACGCCACGCTCGGCGGGAGGGGTGTCATTCATCCGTTTTTCACCAATCAGCAGCTCGCCGCTGGTGATGGTTTCAAGGCCTGCGATCATTCGCAGCAGCGTTGATTTACCGCAGCCAGATGGCCCGACAAAAACCACAAACTCTCCCTCATTGATGTCGAGATTGATATCTTTCGACACCACCACGTCACCCCAGGCTTTTGTTACGTTCCGTAGCTGCACGCTCGCCATTACCACTCCCTCATTACTGCCGCCTGCCGTCGGACAGGTGATTCAAGATGTGTCCGACTATGAGGGATAGCTACATTTGGTAAATCCTCCGCCCTATGGCTTTTTTATGGGGGAGGAGGCGGGAGGATGAGAGCGTGGTATCTGCAACCGGTTGCAGGCGGCACAAGGGATTTTCGTGATCGCGGCTTCAGTTTTCGCTGTGTTTTTATGTGCGCCAGGACACATAACGCTGAGTTATGCAAAGCAGATCACAGATAACTGCCCAGGGGCGTAGAGCAAAGGAGGATGAGAAGCGCTTGCCATCTCCGCAGACTTAGCACCGTGAATCTGCACTACCCTATGAAGCGCACACCACCACTCAAAAGGATGGGAACATGAAAATGAAAACCGGCGCCCGCGTTCTCGCTTTGTCAGCCCTGGCAACGATGATGCTTTCCGCCTCTGCACTGGCAAAAATCGAAGAAGGCAAACTGGTCATCTGGATTAACGGCGATAAGGGCTACAACGGCCTGGCCGAAGTCGGTAAGAAGTTTGAGAAAGATACCGGTATTAAAGTCACCATTGAACATCCTGATAAGCTTGAAGAAAAATTCCCACAGGTGGCGGCAACCGGCGATGGCCCGGACATTATCTTCTGGGCTCACGACCGCTTCGGTGGCTATGCGCAGTCCGGTCTTTTGGCCGAAATCACCCCAGACAAAGCCTTCCAGGACAAACTCTATCCGTTTACCTGGGACGCCGTACGTTACAACGGCAAATTTATCGCTTACCCGATTGCGGTAGAGGCGCTGTCGCTGATTTATAACAAAGACCTGGTCCCAAACCCGCCGAAAACCTGGGAGGAGATCCCCGCCCTGGATAAAGAGCTGAAGGCCAAAGGTAAGAGCGCGCTGATGTTCAACCTGCAGGAACCGTACTTCACCTGGCCGCTAATTGCGGCAGACGGCGGGTATGCCTTCAAGTTCGAAAACGGCAAATATGATGTGAAAGATGTGGGCGTAGACAGCGCGGGGGCGAAAGCCGGCCTGAGCTTCCTGGTCGATATGATCAAGAACAAGCAGATGAACGCCGACACCGACTACTCAATTGCCGAAGCCGCGTTTAACAAAGGCGACACGGCGATGACGATCAACGGCCCGTGGGCCTGGTCTAACATAGACAAGAGCAAAATCAACTACGGCGTGACGCTGCTGCCTACCTTTAAAGGCAAGCCGTCTAAACCGTTTGTCGGCGTCCTGAGCGCCGGTATCAACGCCGCCAGCCCGAATAAAGAACTGGCGAAAGAGTTCCTTGAGAACTACCTGCTGACCGACCAGGGTCTGGCAGATGTGAACAAGGACAAACCGCTCGGTGCCGTGGCGCTGAAATCGTTCCAGGAGCAGTTGGCGAAAGATCCACGCATTGCCGCCACCATGAATAACGCCCAGAAGGGCGAGATTATGCCTAATATTCCTCAGATGTCTGCCTTCTGGTATGCGGTACGCACCGCGGTTATCAATGCCGTTAGCGGCCGCCAGACAGTTGATGCTGCGCTGAAGGATGCACAGGGACGTATCACTAAGTAAATCTTGCCCCTCACCCCGGCCCTCTCCCCATAGGGGAGAGGGGGAATTCGGACGGAGCCCGGTTCTCTCCCGCTGGGAAGACGGAATTCGGACGGAGCCCGGCTCTCTCCCGCTGGGAAGACGGAATTCGGATTGAGTCCGGTTCTCTCCCGCAGGGGAGACGGAATGCGGATTGAGCCCGCTTCCCCGCTGGAGTGAGAAAACAGGCCCTTTCTGTCCCCTCTCCCCCTTGGGGAGAGGGTTAGGGTGAGGGGAAATAACACGCTGTAGAGGAACACCCCATGGATGCAGTTAAAAAGAGCCGCTGGTGGCAAAGCGAGGGACTGAAATGGTCACTCATCGGGGCATTAGGCCTGCTGGTTGGCTATCTTGTGGTTTTAATGTACGCCCAGGGGGAGTACCTGTTCGCCATAATGACGCTGATTTTAAGCTCACTTGGCCTCTATATTTTTGCTAACCGTAAGGCATACGCCTGGCGCTACGTTTATCCCGGCATGGCCGGCATGGGGCTGTTCGTCCTCTTCCCGCTGATCTGCACTATCGCTATCGCTTTTACCAACTACAGCAGCACCAACCAGCTGACGTTTGAACGCGCGCAGCAGGTGCTGATGGACCGCCAGTACCAGGCAGGCAAAACGTTCAACTTTGGCCTTTACCCAGACGGCAATGAATGGACGTTAGCGCTCACCGACGGGGAAAGCGGGAAAAACTATGTCTCGGACAAGTTTACCTTTGGTGGTGAACAAAAAATCCGGCTGAAAGAAGCCGATGCGTTGCCAACCGGCGAGCGCGGCAACCTGCGCGTGATCGCCCAAAACCGCCAGGCGCTGAGCCAGATAACCGCTGTGTTGCCGGATGAAAGTAAGGTGGTGATGAGCTCGCTTCGCCAGTTTTCCGGCACACGCCCGCTCTACACTTTGGCGGAAAACGGCGAGCTGACCAATAACCAGACCAGCGTAAAATACGCCCCGAACGACCATATTGGTTTTTACGAGTCGGTAAACGCCGACGGCAGCTGGGCCGGAGAACAGCTAAGCCCGGGCTATACGGTCACCATCGGCTGGAAAAACTTCCTGCGCGTTTTTCACGATGACGGGATCCAAAAACCGTTCCTGGCTATCTTCGTCTGGACAGTGATTTTCTCGGTGCTGACGGTGATTCTTACCGTCGCTGTGGGGATGGTGCTAGCCTGCGTAGTGCAGTGGGAAGCGCTCAAAGGCAAGGCGGCTTACCGCCTGTTGTTGATTCTGCCCTACGCCGTACCTTCGTTTATTTCCATTTTGATTTTCAAAGGCTTATTCAACCAAAGCTTTGGCGAAATCAATATGATGCTGAGTGCACTGTTCGGCATTAAGCCCGCCTGGTTCAGCGACCCAACCACCGCTCGCTCAATGATCATCATCGTCAATACCTGGCTGGGTTATCCCTACATGATGATTCTGTGCATGGGGCTGCTGAAAGCGATTCCTGACGATCTTTATGAGGCGTCGGCGATGGACGGCGCGGGCCCGTTCCAGAACTTCTTTAAAATCACGCTCCCGCTGCTGATTAAGCCGCTCACGCCGCTGATGATTGCCAGCTTCGCCTTTAACTTTAACAACTTCGTTCTGATTCAGCTGCTGACCAACGGCGGCCCGGACAGACTCGGGACGACCACGCCAGCGGGTTATACCGACCTGCTGGTGAGCTACACCTACCGCATCGCCTTTGAAGGCGGCGGCGGTCAGGACTTTGGCCTGGCTGCAGCTATCGCAACGCTTATCTTCCTGCTGGTGGGCGGCCTTGCGATTGTGAACCTGAAAGCCACCCGCATGAAGTTTGATTAAGGAGACCGACGATGGCCATGGTGCAACCCAAATCTCAAAAGCTGCGTCTGTTTCTCACGCACTTTCTGCTGCTGCTGTTTATCGCGGCAATCATGTTCCCGCTGCTGATGGTCATCGCCATCTCGCTGCGTCCGGGTAACTTTGCCACCGGGAGCCTGATCCCGGACCAGGTTTCATGGGAACACTGGAAGCTGGCGCTTGGCTTTAGCGTTGAGCACGCGGACGGTCGCGTCACGCCGCCACCGTTCCCGGTGCTGCTCTGGCTGTGGAACTCGATAAAAATTGCCGGGATCACGGCGATAGGTATCGTTACCCTTTCTACAACCTGCGCCTACGCTTTTGCCCGTATGCGTTTCCCCGGGAAAGCCACGCTGCTGAAAGGGATGCTGATTTTCCAGATGTTCCCGGCGGTGCTGTCTCTGGTGGCGCTGTATGCCCTGTTTGATCGCCTGGGCCAGTACATTCCGTTTATTGGTCTGAACACGCACGGTGGGGTGATCTTTGCGTATTTAGGCGGGATAGCGCTTCACGTCTGGACGATTAAGGGTTATTTCGAAACGATTGATGGTTCGCTGGAAGAGGCTGCCGCGCTGGATGGCGCGACGCCGTGGCAGGCATTCCGTCTGGTGCTGCTGCCGCTGTCGGTACCGATTCTGGCCGTGGTCTTTATTCTGTCGTTTATTGCCGCGATTACCGAGGTGCCGGTGGCTTCGCTGCTGCTGCGCGACGTGGACAGCTACACGCTGGCCGTGGGGATGCAGCAATACCTTAACCCGCAGAACTACCTGTGGGGCGATTTTGCCGCCGCGGCGGTGCTCTCCGCGATACCGATTACCGTTGTGTTCCTGCTGGCCCAGCGCTGGCTGGTGAGCGGCCTGACCGCTGGCGGGGTGAAAGGTTAACGTTTATCCCTGAAAGTCATTTGCTTCATCTTTATGCCATACCACTGCAACCCTCACTTTGACCTTAGCACTTTATTCAGGCGGCCCCAGGGCCGCCCTTTTTTATTCCCGCTTCAGGCGCTGGCTGTTACACAACCAAAGCGTAATCACCAGCACCAGAATCGCGGCCGAGTAGATCAGCACGTCCAGCGGCGAACTGTGGTCAATGATAATCAGGCGAACAACTGCGGTAATGCCGATGTAGATAAAGTAGCGCAGCGGGAAGTGATAGCCCGACTGAAAGTACTTCACAATCAGCGCGATAAATTCGAAATAGAGGAAATAGACCACCAGCCCCTCGATAAACAGATACGAGCTGGCGTCATCCCCCGGCGCAAACAATACGGTGGCCAGGTGAATGGTCTCTTTGCCGAGGAAGATAATCAAAATCAGCCCAAGGGCTAACAGGCCCAGATTAAGCACCGTCTGCATGACGGTAGAAATCCAGGAAAAACGCGGTGTCGCAGGCATAACGGCCTCTCATTTTTATTGTGGTCTTGAGAGGCTGTTATACGTCTAAAATGTGATCTTGATCTAGTTTATTTACTTACCTTCGTTAGCGGAAATTTTCGCTGCGGTCGCTGGTCACCCCATACAGGTCAAACTTACGGCCCAGCATCTGCCCGCCGTCACGCGTCAGCGGTGTCCAGGTCACCTGCGCCCGGCTGCGGGTTGGGTAAGCCGAGAAGATATCCAGCGGCACATTGATGTAGAAACCTTTGGTGAAGTCCCCCTCGCCATACTCTTTCTTCGACACGTTGGTGATGGTGGCGTAGGTGCCCACCACGATCCCGCTGTCAAAGTGTTTGGAAATCTCCAGCGTGCCGCCTTTATCCTGCGCCAGATACTGGCCGATACTGAGCTTAACCAGCACATCCTGAGCAAACGGCGGTGTCCAGTAGCCGGTGATATGCCCTGTTTTGGCGCTGTAGTCGGTAAATTTCATCATGTCCTGCGAACTGCGCCAGTCACGCTGTTTGACGTAGTTGCCGTTGACGCCGATCGCCCAGTTGCTGTCCACCGGACGGTAAAGCAGCTCGGCCCCCGCCCCGCCGTACATGGTTTCCAGATAGCCCGCATAAACCTGGCCGTAAATCCCATGCCCGAAATACTGGAAGTAGTTGGCCTGCAGGTTGTTGATGTAAACATCGTTTTCTACATATTCGCGAACGTGGGTACGCACGCGCGGCAGCGTAGAATCCATTGGCGGATTGGTGTAGTTAAATTTGTCGTAGTTATTGGCGACGTTGGCAAACAGGCTGCCGCTGGTTAACAGGTGATCCGTCAGCCAGTAATCGACGTTCCCCATCACCCCGACCTGGTACATATAGAAGCTTTCCGGGCCGCCGATAGACTGGTTGAGAATCGGATCTACCGAATAATTAAAGCGCGACTTCTCGATGTAATATCCCTGTTCGGTGCTTTCTGGCACTACCGGCTCAACGCGTTTTTGTACCAGCGTCGTTTCCTGCCCCAGCGGCTCCCCCTCAAGGTGCCGACGCAGGCTGGCCACGTCCGTTTCAGTGGTAACCTGCGGCATATTAATCCGGCTTTCGGTAATGCGGATGGTGCGAATATTATCCGGCAGGTCATTCATCACGATGCGGTTGGCGCGTTCGATGCCTTCGCGGGAGTTGCGGTATTTCACCTGCTCGCCCGTGACGTAGAGCGTATCCCCTTTGACCTGAATGTTCGGGTTGATCAGCCCGGCGTTGTATTTCAGGTCGGTCAGCTGATTGGCCACCACGTTGTGCTGCAGAATTTCGTCCTGCGGGTGCGGCTGGTACTCAGGACGACGGGAATCGTTGTACCCCGGCTTGAGGTCATTGAAGTTGGTGCGGAGCGTCACGCCAAACATAAAGGTGTTGCCGCGCTCGTAGCTCATGTTCACGTCGGCCCAGTCGGTCACCCGGTAGATAGCGCCGACGTTAACGCTGCTGCGCTGGTCTATTTTCCCCGCAAACTCATGGCTGTAGTTGTTGCCCTCATATTCAACCTTCAGCCTGAGTGGCTGCCACGGCGTCTGGTACTCTACGCCGCCAAACAGCGACGTCGGGCCGTGAAACATGCCGCTAAAGTTGAAGGAGCCCGCCATTTGGTAGCTGTTATCCCGGTGGCAGTACTTGTCGCTGTATTCACAGAGCGGGTTTTTGATGTTGCCGCTGGTGCCTAAATACCCCCAGCCCATGCCAAGGCTGAAGTCGAATGGCCCCCAGGCTTTGCTCGCCACCACATATTCACCGTCAAACAGCCCGGTGCCGCCCAGGTCACGAATACCGGCAGAGACCTGAGGCAGCCAGTAGCCCTCTTCCCACAGGCGGAATTTCACGTCAAACGCTTTGTCTTTATAGGTCTGGTCACCCGAGAAAGCCTTCACGCTACTGTAGTGACGTGTGCGCACGTCGGTGTAGCGCAGCGTGGCCTCCATCCAGGGGAAAAGCTGCATGGAGGCGGAGTAGAAGCGGTACTGATCGTTGTCGCGGTAGTTGAGATTAAATTCGCCCTCAGGCGCCATGCGCGCCGTCGGCGTTTGCAGCAGACCCGCGCCGCCAAAGTCTGCCTGCGAAGGGCCAACGGGAGCCGGATACGTTTCGGCGCGGCAGGCGGAAGTCACCGCCAGCGCAATCAGGCTATACAGGTAACGTTTTTTCATTAATCCGGTATCCGATGGGTCAGGGTATTAAGAATCTGCTGGTTCAGCTCATCAAAGGTGGAGCTGAAAAGGCGGTCAGAGAATCCCACAAAGATGAGGCTACCTGGCGATGGTTCTCTATGGCGTTTATTCCAGTAAGCAACTGGCGCTTTTTCGATTTTGCCGTCCGGGTAAATCACCCAGGCATAACTTCTTTCGGCCCCGCTCAACAGGCTGACGTCGTCCAGATAGTCATCCACGCTGCGTCCGGGGGTAAAAGGTTTCACGCCGGGAGAACTGACTAATCCCACCAGGGTGATGGTTGTGGGCTGCGGGCCGGCCCAAAGACTGTATTCCCCCTGAAGCGGCACGTTTGATTGTGGGCGAAGGCGAACCCAGTCGGGGTCCAGATTGACAAACTGCCGCCCGGTCACATGCATAGCGCTGAGCTGCTGGCGCAGTCCGTTGATTGCCGCGCCGTCATCTCCGCCTTCGTCCGCTGCCACTTCAGCCAGGCGCGCCAGAAGCTGCTGGTGTTTTTGCTCTTCTGCGGCGCTTGCCTGCCGGGTGCTAATCACCGCCGCAGGCCACCAGGTGCGGCTTAACGCAGGGTTAGTCACCAAATCCGCCAGCCTGGCGGCATCTTTAATCACCCGCGGCTGCGTTTGCGGTTGGGTATAGACCGTCACGGTACTTTCTGCGTGGGTAAAGGCGCTGGCAAAAAGCAGAGCCATAAACGTAAAGGGGAGTTTTTTCATTGTTTTGCCGCCTTCACAAGAAGCGTGGTAATGGGCCAGTAGCCGGGGCCAAGGTACTGTTTTGATTTGCGGATTTGGCCTTCATCATCCACCCAATAGCGGTTCGTCCAGCTTTTCCCGAGCGCGGTTACCTCTTCTTCCAGGACGCGTACTTTGGTCACGCTACTGCCAAGCTTCACCGTGTCGGTGCCGTCAAATTCAAAGGTGGACGTTGCGGTGGCGTAGCGAACCTGCTGGCGTTCAGTCCAGGCCATCTGCCGGGTCCAGCTCGCGCCATCCTTAATCTGTTTCACGTTCGCCAGCGGGTCACGGGCCAGGTTGGTCACTTCCGTCAGGTTGTCGCCCAGCCCGGAGGTTTTCACAATGCGGCCGTTCTGCGTGACGATGACCGATCTGTCCTGCGTCACCCACTTCTGCTGGCCGTCTTCGTTATAGGCGAGCACCACAAACAGCTGCGGGCCGTTGTTGATGCTCATGTACTGGCTCGCGTAGCGCATCTCGGCAATTTCATCGTCGGTAAGCTGCACGCCCCCACCTCCGGCAATACTGTTCCAAAGCGAGGTGCCAAGCCCTCTGGTGGTCGCTGAGCACGCCTGGAGTAACAGACAGACAAAGAGTATTGCGAGTCGCTGCACGGTGATTCCCCGATTTAAAATAACCACACCGAAGTGTGGTTATGGTTAAAAACACCCAAACGTTAACGGGTGGTGGTGCTGGTCGTCGTGGTTGTGGTGGTTCCGGTGTTTGAACCGTCGCCGCCACCGGTTGCGGCTAATGCCACACCGACCGCAGAACCAACAGTGCTGGCGCTGGTTGCAGCAGAACTGCCTGCAGACACAGACGTCGCCTGCGCGCCGGCCGCATCACCCACAGCTACAGGGTCAGCATTCGCCGCGCCGGCGGCAGCCAGCGTAAATATGGCTAAAGCGCCATAAAGGGTTTTTCTCATTACAATTTCCCTTCATTGAATGAATGGAGATTTACCTGAAAAGGTTTCAGGCGCGATCGAGTATACACAACACAATGTGATGAATTAGCCTGCAGGAAATAAGGAGTGAACTTTAAGAAAAAGAGTAAAAATCAAGACCTGAGTTATATTTTAATAAAAATAAATCAAATAAAAACAATTATTTATTAATGTATTTTAGAAAGATCAATTCAATATAATCTTAAATTAAAGACCTGACAAAGCGGTGGGAAAATCATTTTTCGGATTAACCTCAGGGTGGCAATGTCGAGAATTATGACGACAAGGGGATAACTCTTATAAAAAATATGCCAGCACGAGGCTGGCATATTTACATCACGCGGTTTAATTAATCACGCCATGCTTTATAGCGGTTAATCAGGCCGTTGGTTGAGCTGTCGTGGCTGGCGATTTGTTTGTCGTCACCCAACTCTGGCAGGATGCGGTTAGCCAGCTGTTTGCCCAGCTCCACGCCCCACTGGTCGAAGGTGAAGATGTTCAGGATCGCGCCCTGGGTGAAGATTTTGTGTTCGTAAAGTGCAATCAGCGCGCCCAGGCTGAACGGGGTAATTTCGCGCAGCAGGATAGAGTTGGTTGGGCGGTTGCCTTCGAACACTTTGAACGGCACAACGTGGTCCAGCGTAGCCGGATCTTTACCCTGGTCACGGTATTCCTGCTCAACCACTTCACGGGATTTCCCGAACGCCAGCGCTTCGGTCTGTGCGAAGAAGTTAGACAGCAGTTTTGGATGGTGATCCGACAGCGCGTTATGGCTGATAGCCGGTGCGATGAAGTCGCAAGGCACCATTTTGGTCCCCTGGTGAATCAGCTGGTAGAACGCGTGCTGCCCGTTGGTACCCGGCTCACCCCAGATAATTGGGCCAGTCTGGTAGTCCACGGCGTTGCCGTTGCGGTCAACGTACTTACCGTTGGACTCCATGTTGCCCTGCTGGAAGTAGGCGGCAAAGCGATGCATGTACTGGTCGTATGGCAGAATCGCTTCAGTTTCAGCACCGAAGAAATTGTTGTACCAGATGCCGATCAGCGCCAGCAGAACCGGCAGGTTTTGCTCGGCAGGCGTGGTGGAGAAGTGTTTGTCCATCGCGTGCGCGCCGGACAGCAGCTCAACAAAGTTGTCGAAGCCCACGGACAGAATGATGGACAGGCCAATCGCGGACCACAGAGAGTAGCGGCCGCCAACCCAGTCCCAGAATTCGAACATGTTTGCGGTGTCGATACCAAACTCACCGACGGCTTTCCCGTTGGTGGACAGCGCAGCGAAGTGTTTTGCCACGTGCTTTTCATCGCCAGCGGCACGCAGGAACCAGTCACGCGCGCTGTGGGCGTTAGTCATCGTTTCCTGAGTGGTGAAGGTTTTAGAGGCCACCAGGAACAGCGTGGTTTCCGGGTTAACTTTCTTCAGCACTTCGGCAATGTGGGTACCGTCAACGTTGGACACAAAGTGCATGTTGAGGTGATTTTTGTATGGACGCAGCGCTTCGGTAACCATGAATGGGCCGAGGTCAGAGCCGCCGATACCGATGTTAACCACGTCGGTGATGGCTTTGCCGGTGTAGCCTTTCCAGTTCCCGCTGATGATACTTTCAGAGAAGGCTTTCATCTTCTCAAGCACCGCGTTCACTTCCGGCATCACGTCTTTGCCATCGACCACGATAGGCGTGTTGCTGCGGTTACGCAGCGCAACGTGCAGCACGGCGCGGTCTTCGGTGCGGTTGATTTTCTCGCCGGCGAACATGGATTTGATCGCGCTCTGCAGATCGGTTTCTTTCGCCAGCGCCTGCAGTTTTTCGAGAGTTTCGGTGGTGATGCGGTTTTTGGAGAAGTCCACCAGCATCAGGTCATCGAAGGTTGCGGAGAACTTGCTGAAGCGGTCGTTATCTTTCGCGAACAGGTCGGAAAGCGTAACGTCTTTCATCTCATCGTAATGTTTCTGGAGTGCCTGCCAGGCAGAGGTCTGCTTCGGGTTGATGTTTTTCATAGCAATACTCTTCTGATTTGAGAATTGTGACTTCGGTCGATTGTAGCGCCTGCAGGCAAAAATTGTGATTGATTTTATGCCATTAACCGAGGGTTTCCCGTAACCCCCTAAAAAGCGGCAAAAATACCCTCTTATAAGTTAAATTCCTGATTACCGATTTAACATGAAAAATCCGCATAACCCCGCAGTTGACATGCCTTCGCCGAAGCTTTATTTATTAGGCGCTACCTGCGCGTGCGCAGGCCAGAAGAGGCGCGTTGCCCAGAAAATCGTATCCGAGAAACCAGTAACAAGGACGATACGTGAGGGGGAGCAACGCCGAGATGATGAAGCGGCTGGTCACGCTTATTGTCGGCTGCAGGGGCTGAATCCTCTGGGTTGTCACCAGAAACGTTCGCAGTCGAGCGTTTCATATCCGGCTCCAAAGCTGGATAGACAAGGTGGAGCACTTCTGGGTGATATCGTAGTTCTCCTGCTCTGCGCCCACCCGTTTACCGCTCTTCCCTTGTGCCAAGGCTGAATACTTTTTTGCCAGTTAATGGCCCCTGACACGAGGTAGTTATGTCTCAAACCGTAGTCGCCAAATTTGGTGGGACCAGCGTCGCCGATTTCGACGCGATGAACCGCAGCGCCGATGTGGTGCTGGCCGATAGCCACGTCCGCGTGGTGGTGCTTTCCGCCTCCGCTGGCGTGACTAACCTGCTGGTTGCTCTGGCCGAAGGCCTCGAAGCGACCGAGCGCTTCGTCAAGCTCGATGCCATCCGCAAAATCCAGTACAACATCGTTGAGCGTCTGGCGAATCCGGACGTTATTCGCGAAGAAATCGACCGCCTGCTTGAAAACATCACGACCCTTGCGGAAGCCGCCTCTCTGGCGACCTCCACCGCGCTGACCGATGAACTGGTCAGCCACGGCGAATTAATGTCCACCCTGCTATTCGTGGAAATTCTGCGTGAACGTCAGGTGGAAGCGCAGTGGTTCGACATTCGTAAAGTCATGCGCACCAACGACCGCTTCGGCCGTGCCGAACCGGATATCGTCGCGCTGGCGGAACTGGCAAGCCAGCAGATGATGCCGCGCCTCGCGGAATCCCTGGTGATCACTCAGGGCTTTATCGGGAGCGAAGAAAAAGGCAGAACGACCACGCTTGGCCGCGGCGGCAGTGACTATACCGCCGCGCTGCTTGGTGAAGCGTTAAATGCCGCGCGCGTAGATATCTGGACCGACGTGCCGGGCATCTACACCACCGATCCGCGTATGGTACCTGCGGCAAAACGCATTGACCGCATCGCCTTTGAAGAAGCCGCTGAAATGGCGACCTTTGGCGCGAAAGTCCTGCACCCGGCCACGCTGCTGCCCGCCGTGCGCTGCGACATTCCGGTGTTCGTTGGCTCCAGCAAAGATCCTGCTGCTGGCGGAACTTTGGTATGCAAAAAAACGGAAAATCCACCGCTCTTCCGCGCCCTTGCGGTACGTCGCAAGCAAACGCTGCTGACGCTGCACAGCCTGCACATGCTCCATTCCCGTGGTTTCCTCGCGGAAGTGTTCAGCATTCTGGCTCGCCATAATATTTCAGTGGATCTGATCACCACCTCCGAAGTGAGCGTGGCGTTGACTATGGACACCACAGGCTCTACCTCCACCGGCGACAGCCTGCTGACCACCGCGCTACTCACCGAGCTTTCATCGCTGTGCCGCGTGGAAGTCGAAGAGAACCTGGCGCTGGTGGCCATCATCGGCAATAAGCTGTCCCAGGCCTGTGGCGTAGGCAAAGAAGTGTTCGGCGTGCTCGACCCGTTCAACATCCGCATGATTTGCTACGGCGCGTCCAGCTACAACCTGTGCTTCCTGGTGCCTGGCGACGATGCCGAGCAGGTCGTGCAGAAACTGCACCGCAACCTGTTTGAATAACCGTCCAATCCATGCCATGAATACAGAAAGCCGGGCTCGCACCCGGCTTTTTTTATAACCATAAAACAACACAAACTCTGCAAGGACACCGCTATGATCGCCACCCTAACCCGGCTGTTCCCGCTTTGGGCGCTGCTGCTCTCCGTCGCTGCGTATTATACCCCCTCAACCTTTACCCCAATTGGCCCGTGGGTCAGCACGCTGCTAATGCTTATTATGTTTGGCATGGGCGTCCACCTGCGACTTGAAGACTTTAAACGCGTGCTGTCCCGCCCGGCCCCGGTAGCTGCAGGCATTTTTCTGCATTACCTGGTGATGCCGCTGGCGGCGTGGCTGCTGGCAATGTTGTTCCATATGCCGCCCGACCTGTCAGCCGGGATGGTGCTGGTCGGCAGCGTAGCCAGCGGCACGGCGTCCAACGTCATGATTTACTTGGCCAAAGGTGATGTTGCGCTCTCCGTAACAATATCTTCTGTTTCTACGCTGGTCGGCGTATTTGCCACACCGCTGCTAACCCGTCTCTATGTCGACGCCGACATTAAAGTCGATGTGATGGGCATGCTGGTCAGTATTCTGCAAATCGTCATCATCCCGATTGGCCTTGGCCTGATTGTGCATCACCTGTTTCCACGCCTGGTAAAGCGCGTGGAACCGTGGCTGCCTGCGTTTTCCATGCTTTGTATTCTCGCCATCATTAGCGCAGTTGTGGCAGGTTCGGCGTCACACATCGCTTCCGTTGGTCTGGTGGTGATTGTCGCGGTGATTCTGCATAACACCATTGGCCTGCTCGGCGGTTACTGGGGCGGGCGGCTGTTTGGGTTTGACGAGTCGACCTGTCGGACGCTGGCCATCGAAGTGGGGATGCAGAACTCCGGTCTTGCGGCCACGTTGGGTAAAATTTACTTCTCGCCGCTCGCAGCGCTGCCCGGCGCGCTGTTCTCCGTCTGGCACAATCTGTCCGGCTCTCTGCTGGCCGGGTATTGGTCCGGCAAAGCGATAACGCCGAAGCCAGACGGCAAAAAATAATCGTTAAAAGCCTGCTGATGCAGGCTTTTTTGTCTCGTCGGCGCGGTGGGTTTGTTTTACACTGAAGGTCCTTTCCTGGGAGATTGCAACGATGGCCACAGCCAGACTGACACAGCAAGACATGACGGAAAGCGAACAGCGTGAGCTAAAAACGCTGCTGGATCGCGCCCGCATTGCCCACGGTCGTACGTTGACCAACTCAGAGACTAATCAGGTAAAAAAAGAGTACATCGACAAGCTGATGGCGGAACGAGCGCTGGCGGCTAAGAAAGCTCGCCAGCTGAAGAAACAAAATGCCTTAAAGCCGGATACGACGACGACTTATTCATGGTCAGCCAACAACCATACGCGAGGCAAACGCTAGTTTAACGGCCCTTTTTCTTCCGGCCTGGAGAAGCAAAGCGTTTACGCGAGGCAAGCTCAGCGGGCGTTTTGGCTGAGCTTTTCGGGCCGCTTACCAACGGTTTTTTCGCCGCCGGGCTGGCCGCTTTTGGCTTCGCTTTTTTAGCCGGTTTCGCCTCAGAGGACGAATCCTCAATCAGCTTAAACAGCTCAATCAGTTCATCATCCGTCAGGTCGCGCCATTCCCCAAGCGGGATCCCAGTGAGATTAACGTTCATGATGCGCGTACGCTCCAGCTTCGTCACTTCATAGCCAAAGTGTTCACACATGCGGCGGATCTGGCGGTTCAGCCCCTGAACCAGGGTGATGCGAAACGCAAACGGCGCTTCTTTTTTAACTTTGCATTTCTTGGTGACGGTGCCCAGAATCGGTACGCCTGCCCCCATACCACGAATAAACTCGTCGGTAACCGGCTTGTTCACCGTGACCACGTACTCTTTCTCATGGTCGTTCCCGGCACGCAGAATTTTGTTCACCAGGTCGCCGTGGTTGGTGAGGAAAATCAGCCCCTGAGAATCTTTGTCCAGGCGTCCAATGGGGAACACGCGCTTGCTGTGGTTCACATAGTCCACGATGTTGTCTTTCTCGCCGTCTTCCGTGGTGCTTACAATTCCCACCGGCTTATTCAGCGCAATGAGCACCAGGTCTTCTTCGTTGCGGGGTTCGATGAGCTGACCATTCACCTTCACGCTGTCGCCGGCAAAAACCTGATCGCCAATTTTGGCGCGTTTGCCGTTAATAAAAACGTTGCCCTGTTCGATGTAGCGATCGGCGTCACGGCGTGAGCAGATCCCGCTCTCGCTGATGTATTTGTTAAGACGAATAGATGAATTAGTCAGCATGGCTCCTCCGAAAACCCAGGACTATACCTTACCCGCAGGGCGTTGCGAACCGCAAAATGGGCTTGTTAGTAACCCTGAATCATAAAATCAACGGCGCCACACAGCTCATCTCTGTAATGCGTCAAATCCGCGACTGAAGCACCGAGTTCTTTAAGCGGAATACCTGCCATCATGTGAGTCATCGCCACGCAAGGCTGCCCCTCAATCGTCACGATGGGGCAGATTTTTTCTGGAGGCATGGCACCCAGTAATTCGCGTTCAATAACGGGAATGACCAGGACATGCTTTAAGGCATCAGCAATGGGGTGCTGCATATTGATGAGATAAGGATACGTTTTCTTCCCTGCGCCAGTATTTTCGTAGGCGTGAAACTGTTCCATCAGAAGCTCCTCTGAAAATCACTGAACGAGCCGTGCTCCTCAACAAACTCATTAAGCGCGGCAATCTTTTCCTGATTATCCTTGAGCCACTCAGCCCGAGCGTTTTCGCGAAATTTCTCGATTAATGCCTCGGTCAGTACCGCCGAGATATTTAGTTTCAGCTTACGGGCCTCATCCAGAATCTCCGGCGCTAGCGTGACATTCACCGATTTTTTAGCGGCTGCACTTTCAACACGCATATTAACCCCCATTGTAATGCGCATACATTATTCAATTATAGAGCGATACCGGGTTGACGATCAATATTCATCCCGCTCGTCGTCATCGTCCGGTTGGTCCAGCACGCTGTAGGCAACGGAACAGAACAACGAGTTCAGGCGCTTCATGTCCCCCAGCAGCCCGAGGTGCAGCGAGCTGGTCTCGATGCTCTGCACGTTCTGCTGGTGCAGGCGATCAACGTGGGCATGGGAGTAGCGGCGGTTCATGATGCGGAAGCGGTGTTTGTTCCGGCGCAGCCGGCGGGCACTGCCCAGGTCACTCGAGAAGAACACCGACAGGCTCAGCTGCAGGTTGCTGATCAACTGCTGGAGCAGGTTATCCAGCTCGGTCAGGCCGTCCGGCGAGAAGGCCCGGCGAGCGGCGAGAGATTTATCCGCCACCTCGCTGCCCATACGTTCGATGATGTCCGCCGCCTGCTCCAGGTTCAGCGACATTTCGATGATTTCCGCCCAGCGGCGCGACTCCATTTCCGCCAGATCTTCCTTCGGCATCTGCGCAAGGTAAAGTTTGATGGCGGTATACAGCACGTCCACGTCGTCGGCCAGCTTGCGCAGCTCTTTTTCCTGGCGCGGCTCGCCGTGCATCACCTTGCTCCAGGTTTCCAGCATCTGCTCCAGCACGTCGCCCATCCTCAGGGTTTCCCGCGCGGCGTTAGATAACCCCAGCGCGGGAGTATCCAGCGCCGTAGGATCGAGGTGCTTCGGCTTCATTCGGGCGTCGACTTCCGGCGCTTCGCTGATCACCCGGCGGCAGAAGCGTGCCATTGGCTCGGCAAACGGCACCATTACCAGGCAACGAATCAGGTTGTAGAACACGTGGAAGTAGATAACCAGTTCAGACTCCGGCAACGGCAGGTGGTGCATCAGCCGGGCCAGGACATGCACAAACGGCAGCACCAGCAGGCTGCCCACCAGCTTGAACAGCAGGCTGCCCAACGCCACACGACGGGCGGCAGCATTCGCAGCGCTGTTATTGATCATTGCCAGCAGGCCGGAGCCGAGGTTAGCCCCGATGACCAGACACAGCGCCACATCAAACGAGATCACGCCGGTGGAGGTCAGCGTGGCCGTCAACAGGACAGCAGCCAGGCTCGAATAGCTGATAATGGCAAACATCGCGCCAATCAGCGCGTCGAGCATGATGTCGCCGGTCAGGGAAGCAAAGATCACCTGAACGCCGTTCGCCTGGGTAATCGGCGTAACGGCCCCCACAATCAGCTCGAGCGCCAGCAGAATAAGACCTAGGCCAATCCCCACGCGGCCAAGCTGCCCGGCGCGAGTCTGCTTGCGGCTGAGGAAGAAGATTACGCCGATGAAAATCAGCAGCGGCGAAAGCCACGAAAGATCGAAAGTCAGGATACGCGCCATTAGCGCTGTACCGACATCAGCTCCCAGCACAATCACCAGCGCAGGGGCGAGCGCCACCAAATCCTGGGCAACGAACGAGGTCACCAGCATGGTGGTGGCATTACTGCTCTGCACCAGCGCGGTCACGCCTATCCCGGCGCAGAAGGCGAGCGGTTTCTTTTCTACGCTGTGGCTAAGCACACTGCGCAGGTTGGCACCGTAAACGCGCATGATACCGGTGCGCACAATGTGCGTGCCCCAGACCAGCAGCGAAACGGCGGACAGCAGGTGTAACAACGTCAGCACGGATTCTTGTTCTCCTTATATACCCGTCATACTTCAAACCGCAGGTGCGTTGACTGCACCCGCCCACCCCAGTCACATAGTTAGCTATGCTCCCGGGGATTGTCGGTCTTGTCGCCTTCCTGCAATTCGAATTATTTAGGGTAAAGTTTTTAGGGTTCCCGAAGCAAAAATAGCCACCATCCTTCAGTATAAGGGTTTAACTTCAATAAAGAGACAAGGCGCCCCCAGAGCGCCTTGTAAGTTGTAAGGAAAGATAACAGGTTTGTGAGTCAGTCGGCGTCGTACCCGAGGTTCGGCGCAAGCCAGCGTTCAACCTCGCTCACCGGCATGCCTTTGCGTCGGGCGTAATCTTCAACCTGGTCGCGCTGAATTTGCGCGACGGCGAAGTACTTGCTGTCCGGGTGGCTGAAGTACCAGCCAGAAACAGACGCACCGGGCCACATGGCGTAAGACTCGGTGAGCTTCATGCCAATCACGTTTTCGACGTCCAGCAGTGCCCAGATGGCCGCTTTTTCCGTGTGCTCCGGGCAGGCCGGGTAGCCCGGTGCCGGGCGAATGCCTTGGTAATTCTCGCGAATCAGTTCCTCGTTGCTGAGGTTTTCCGTGGCCGCGTAGCCCCAGTAAACTTTACGCACGCGCTCGTGCAGATATTCAGCAAAAGCTTCGGCCAGGCGGTCGGCAACCGCTTTCACCATGATTTTGTTGTAATCATCGTGCTGCGCATCATAAGCGCCCGCCAGCGCGTCTTCTTCAATACCGCCGGTGACCGCAAAAGCACCGATGTAGTCGGCTTTACCGCTGTATTTAGGCGCCACAAAATCGGCAATGCAGTAGTTCGGGAAGCCGTTCTTTTCCGTTTGCTGGCGCAGATGGCGGCTGAAGCCTTTCACCTGAGAGCGTGTTTCATCGACATAAATCTCCACGTCGTCCCCCACGCGATTCGCCGGGAACAGGCCGACCACGCCGCGCGGCGTCATTGTTTTCGTCCGGTGGAGCATATCCAGCATGTCGTTAGCGTCTTTAAACAGCCGTTTTGCCTCCTCGCCAACAACCTCATCTTCCAGAATGCGCGGATATTTTCCGGCCAGCGACCAGGTCATGAAGAACGGCGTCCAGTCGATGTAGTTCCTCAGCGTTTCAATGCTGGCGGTCACTTCCTGCACACCCAGCCGGTGCGGAGCCGGAGGCGTGTAGTTTTCCCAGTCGAAAGGCAGATCGTTATCCCGCGCGACTTCCAGCGTAACCGGCGGCGTGCGCGGTTTTTTACGCGCGTGCTGCGTTCGCACCACTTCGTATTCTTTGCGGGTGCGGGCGACAAATTCATCGCGCTGGGTTTCTGAAAGCAGAGCAGAAACCACGCCGACGGTGCGCGAGGCGTTCTGCACGTAGACGGTTGGCCCGCTGTAGTTCTGCTCTATTTTCACCGCCGTGTGGGCTTTTGACGTGGTTGCCCCGCCGATCAGCAGCGGCAGCGTAAAGCCCTGCCGCTCCATCTCTTTGGCCACGTTGACCATTTCGTCCAGCGACGGGGTGATAAGCCCGGACAGGCCAATGATATCGGCTCCCACTTCACGGGCGGTTTTCAAAATTTTCTCGCCGGGCACCATCACGCCAAGATCGATAATCTCGTAGTTGTTACATTGCAGCACTACGCCGACGATGTTCTTGCCGATGTCATGGACGTCGCCTTTGACGGTCGCCAGCACGATTTTACCGTTACTGCTGCCCTGCTCTTTGCTGGCTTCGATGTACGGCTCAAGGTAAGCCACCGCCTGCTTCATCACGCGGGCCGATTTCACCACCTGCGGCAGGAACATTTTCCCTTCGCCGAACAAATCCCCGACCACGTTCATTCCCGCCATCAGCGGGCCTTCAATCACTTCTATTGGACGAGTCGACTGCTGGCGGGCCTCTTCGGTATCCGCTTCGATAAACTCGGTGATGCCTTTCACCAGCGAATATTCGAGACGTTTCACTACGTCCCAGCTACGCCACTCCGCCAGTTGAGCATTGGCGCCGTCATCGCTTTTGCTGCCGCGATATTTTTCGGCCAGCTCCAGCAGACGTTCGGTGCTGTCGTCGCGGCGGTTGAGAATGACGTCTTCGACGGCATCCCGCAGTTCAGCCGGAAGATCGTCGTATATCGCCAGTTGCCCGGCGTTGACGATCCCCATGTCCATGCCGTTGCGAATTGCGTAGTAAAGGAATACCGCGTGGATGGCCTCGCGCACCGGCTCGTTGCCGCGGAAAGAGAAGGAGACGTTAGACACGCCGCCGGAGATCATCGCATGGGGCAGCTCGCGCTTAATATCTTCGCAGGCGCCGATAAAATCCTGGGCGTAGTTGTTGTGTTCTTCGATGCCGGTCGCCACCGCGAAGATGTTCGGGTCAAAGATGATGTCTTCCGGCGGGAAGCCCACCTCTTCGGTAAGAATTTTATAGGCCCGGCGGCAAATCTCGATTTTACGCTCTCGCGTATCGGCCTGGCCCACTTCATCGAACGCCATCACCACCATCGCCGCACCGTAGCGGCGTACCAGCTTCGCATGATGGATAAACGGCTCAGTGCCTTCTTTCATGGAAATAGAGTTAACGATGCCTTTGCCCTGAATGCACTTCAGCCCTTTCTCGATCACCTCCCATTTCGAGGAGTCGATCATGATGGGCACCCGGGCGATATCCGGCTCACCGGCAATCAGGTTCAGGAAACGCACCATCGCCGCTTCGGCGTCGAGCATTCCCTCGTCCATGTTGATGTCGATGATCTGCGCGCCGCTGGCGACCTGCTGCAGCGCCACGTCCAGCGCTTCGCTGTATTTCTCTTCTTTGATCAGACGCTTAAACTTTGCCGAGCCGGTAACGTTGGTGCGTTCCCCGACGTTAACGAACAGGCTGTCCGCGCCGATATTCAGCGGCTCAAGCCCGGCGAGGCGACAGGCAACCGGCAGATCGGGGAGTTTACGCGGCGCAACGCCTGCTACCGCCGCGCTCATTGCGGCGATATGCGCAGGCGTCGTCCCGCAACAGCCGCCGACAATGTTCAGGAATCCGGCCTGCGCCCATTCCCCGATCTGCTGCGCCATCACGTCCGCATCAAGGTCGTATTCACCAAAAGCGTTTGGCAGACCAGCATTAGGGTGAGCCGTCACGTAGCACTCGGCAATGCGTGACAGTTCAGCCACGTACTGTCGCAGTTCGTCCGGCCCCAGCGCGCAGTTAAGTCCGAAAGAGAGCGCGTCGGCGTGGCGCAGGGAGTTATAGAAAGCTTCCGTCGTCTGACCGGAAAGCGTACGGCCTGACGCATCGGTAATGGTGCCGGAAATCATGATCGGCAGATCAACGCCAAGCGCTTCAAACTCCGTCTTTACGGCGAAGATGGCGGCTTTAGCATTCAGGGTGTCGAAGACCGTCTCGATCATGATCAGATCGGCCCCGCCCTCCACCAGCGCTTTGGTCGATTCACGGTAAGCGGCGACCAGCTGATCAAAGGTGATGTTGCGGAAGGCCGGGTCGTTCACGTCTGGAGAAATTGATGCCGTGCGGTTGGTCGGGCCAAGCACACCGGCGACGTAACGCGGTTTTTCCGGCGTACGGGCCGCCCATTCGTCGGCACAGGCACGCGCCAGCTTAGCGGCTTCGTAGTTAATTTCCGCCGACAGCGACTCCATTTGGTAATCCGCCATTGCAATGGTGGTGGAGTTAAAGGTGTTGGTTTCGACGATGTCTGCGCCAGCTTCAAAGTAGGCATAGTGAATCGCGGCGATAATTTCCGGTTTGCTGAGCACCAGCAGGTCATTGTTGCCTTTAAGGTCACACGGCCAGTCGGCAAAACGCTCGCCGCGGAAATCACTCTCATCAAGGCGGTAGCTTTGGATCATGGTTCCCATGCCGCCGTCCAGCACCAGAATGCGCTCACTCAGTTGTTGCTTCAGCTTCTCTACGTTGTTGCTCACGCCTCACTCCCACCTGTTTTCCCTGCCTGACGGATATGCCATCCCATACTTGCACAATCTATAGGGTCGTAAAAGCCGCATATCGGGAACATGAGAGATGTTCAGCATCACTCCTCCGATCAGTCTGAGTAGCGGTTGCAAATTCGCCAAATAAAACGAAAATGATTTCCACGATACGAAAAAGGAGTCCGGTATGGTTGCTACAGTCCCCGCTAAACGAGGTAAGAAACCCCGCGCCGCCGCCGCTGCGGCTCCGGCTGCCACCGGGCAAGTGCAGTCCCTGACCCGCGGCCTTAAGCTGCTGGAGTGGATTGCCGAATCTGACGGTAGCGTGGCGCTCACCGAGCTTGCCCAGCAGGCTGGTTTGCCCAATTCCACCACCCATCGCCTGCTCACCACAATGCAGCAGTTAGGCTTTGTGCATCAGGTGGGCGATCTTGGCCACTGGACGATTGGCGCGCACGCATTTGTCGTCGGCAGCAGCTTCCTGCAAAGCCGCAATCTGCTGGCCATTGTGCACCCTATTCTGCGCAAACTGATGGAAGCCTCCGGTGAAACCGTCAACCTCGCGGTACTCGACAAGAGCGATCACCAGGCAATTATTATCGACCAGGTTCAGTGCACGCAGCTGATGCGTATGTCAGCACCTATTGGCGGCAAGCTGCCGATGCACGCATCCGGCGCGGGCAAGGCGTTTCTGGCTCAGCTAAACGACGACGAACTGACGGGCCTGCTGCACCGCAAAGGTCTGCACAGCTACACGCCAGCCACGCTGACTTCGCCACTGCATTTGAAAGAAGATTTAGCGCAAACCCGCAAGCGCGGTTATTCATTTGACGATGAAGAGCATGCCCTGGGGCTGCGCTGCGTGGCTTCGTGCATCTACGATGAACACCATGAGGCATTCGCGGCAATCTCTATTTCTGGCCCGATTTCACGCATCACCGATGACCGCGTGACGGAGCTGGGTGCGCTGGTGATCAAAGCCGCGAAGGACATTACTCTGGCTTACGGCGGCGGGCGCTAGCCCGCTCGCTTCACTTCCCCAAAGCGCTGGCTGAAGCGCTGGCGGCGGCGGTAAGCATAAACATCTTCTACATAGCCACCGCGGATGCGAGTTTGCAAAGCGCGCCAAAATTCAGCGCGGAACAGGTCGGCGTGCATTTCATCGAATAGCGGGCGAATGCGTTTATCTGCACAAAGATAGTGCCGGAACTCTTCCGGGAAAACATCTCCCGGCGAGATGCTGTACCACGGCTCCGAAGAGAGTTCATCTTCCGGGTAACGCGGCGGCGGAATATCCCGGAAATTCACCTCGGTCATGTAGCAAATTTCATCGTAATCGTAGAACACCACCCGCCCGTGACGCGTCACGCCAAAGTTTTTAAATAGCATGTCGCCAGGGAAGATATTGGCTGCCGCCAGCTGACGAATGGCATTGCCGTACTCTTCCACCGCATCCCTTAACTGCTGGCCTTCTACCTGCTCCAGCCACAGGTTAAGCGGCACCATTCGCCGCTCAATGTAGAGATGGCTGATGGCAATACGGTCGCCAAGATCGGTCAGTTTTTCAGGCACTTCTTCAAGTAGCAGCGACATGAGGTCGGAACTTATCTGCCGCTTCTCCAGCACGAAGTTTTCAAACTCCTGCGTATCCGCCATGCGCCCCACGCGGTCGTGCTCTTTTACCAGTTGGTAGCAGGCACGGACCCTTTCGGCGGTGACTTCTTTTTGCGGCGCGAATTTGTCTTTTATCACTTTAAATACGCGATCGAAGCCCGGCAGCGTGAACACCAGCATCACCATGCCGCGTATGCCGGGTGCCTCAATAAACTGCTCGGCCGTGCTGTGAATGTAGGTCAGATATTCGCGATAGCTTTCGGTTTTGCCGTGCTTCTGGCAGCCAATCGCCATGTACAGTTCGGCGGTGGTTTTTCCCGGTAAAATCTCGCGTAGCCACTCCACGAGCGCGGCGGGGAAAGGGGCATAAACCATGAAATAGGAACGCGCAAAGCCGAAAACGATACTGGCTTCGGGGGAGCTGGTCAGGCAGGTGTCTACCATTAACCGGCCATCATCGGTGCGATGGATCGGCAATAAAAAGGGAATTTTTCCTCCCGGCAGAATCAGTTTGCCAACCAGCCAGGCGGCTTTATTGCGGTAAAACAGTTCATTAGCCACTTCCAGCGTGGCCGTCTGCAATGTTTCTGCGCCGAAGGTTTCGTGCAGATGGGCGAGGATAAAACCCACATCCCGCGCAATATCCTGCCAGGGCAGGCGCAGCGGGAGATCGGAGAGCAAGGTCGTGAGCAACGTCGCCCAGCCTTGCTCCGGGAAAAAAGTTTTTGCCAGTGGGCGAGGCAGCGGCCGAAGCTGTTTGCCTGCCTGGGAGCTGAAGATAAAAAGCCGCTCGGGAGTAAGCGAGCGGTGGTCGAAGAGCCGACAATAGACAGAATTAAAAAAGCTTTCGGCAATTTCAAAACGCGGGTAATCCGGCAGAAGCCGGGTGTATTGCTCTTTCACGCGCAGTAAAAAGGCCGCGTCGGTGTTCTGCCCGCCGGTAATGCAGCGAAGCTGTTCTACGACGAGACCTACGTGGTGATCGTACAGGTTGATGCGGCTTTTCATCGCCTGTTGAACGGCGTGCCAGTCGGCCTGTTCAAAGCGCTGCTGGGCACCCGCGGTGACCTCCAGAAATCGACCGTATTGCGCGTCGAACCCCTGCAGGATGGTGTGGGCAATTAACAACTCCAGCCTGTGTGACATTTATTTCTCCCCTCACCCCGGCCCTCTCCCAAAGGAGAGGGGGAAAATAAAGTTTGTTCAGAACTGCTCTTCTTCCGTCGAACCTGTCAGCGCCGTGACGGAAGAAGCGCCGCCCTGGATGATGGTGGTTACGCGGTCAAAGTAGCCGGTGCCCACTTCCTGCTGGTGAGAAACGAAGGTGTAGCCTTCAGAAGCGGCGGCAAATTCAGGCTGCTGTACCTTCTCAACATAGTGGCGCATGCCCTCCCCCTGCGCATAAGAGTGCGCCAGATCGAACATGTTGAACCACATGCTGTGGATCCCCGCCAGGGTGATGAACTGGTATTTGTAACCCATGTCCGACAGTTCTTGCTGGAAGGACGCGATGGTTTTGTCATCGAGATTTTTCTTCCAGTTAAACGACGGCGAACAGTTATAGGCCAGCAGTTTGCCTGGGAAGCGCGCATGGATGGCTTCCGCGAAACGGCGGGCCTGGTCCAGGTCGGGTTTAGAGGTTTCACACCAGACCAGGTCGGCATAAGGCGCGTAGGCCAGGCCGCGACTGATAGCCTGCTCAATGCCAGCGCGGGTACGATAGAAACCTTCCTGCGTGCGCTCACCGGTGATGAATTCACGGTCGTATTCGTCGCAGTCGGAGGTGATCAGATCTGCGGCATCAGCATCGGTACGGGCGATCAGCAGCGTTGGAACCCCCATCACGTCAGCCGCCAGGCGAGCAGCGGTCAGCTTCTGGATAGCTTCCTGAGTGGGGACCAGAACTTTACCGCCCATATGGCCGCATTTCTTCACCGAGGCAAGCTGGTCTTCAAAGTGCACCGCAGCGGCACCGGCCTGAATCATCGACTTCATCAGTTCGAAGGCGTTCAGCACGCCGCCAAAACCGGCTTCTGCATCGGCAACGATAGGCAGGAAGTAGTCAATGTGGCGCGGATCGCCTGGTTCAATATTGGATGCCCACTGGATCTGATCCGCACGCTGGAAACTGTTGTTGATCCGATCGACAACAGCAGGGACAGAGTTCGCCGGGTAAAGTGACTGATCCGGGTACATGCTGGACGCCAGGTTCGCGTCCGCCGCAACCTGCCAGCCGGAGAGGTAAATGGCTTCGATGCCGGCTTTAGCCTGCTGTAGAGCCTGGCCTCCGGTTAACGCCCCCAGACTGTTTACGTAGCCTTTTTTCGACTCACCGTGCAGCAGGCGCCAGAGTTTAGCCGCCCCGTGCTGTGCCAGAGTACATTCCGGGGTCAGTGAACCGCGCAGTTTCACGACGTCTTCTGCGCTATAGGTACGCTTGATGCCTTCCCAACGCGGCTGTGTCCATTCTTGTTGTACTTGTTGAATCTGTTGGCTACGAGAGGTTTTCATTTCAGATGCTCCATTTTTATAGGGTTAGGTTCAGGCAAGCAGGCGGTAGCCCGGCAGCGTCAGGAAGTCGATTAACTCTTCTGAGGTGGTAATTTGTTCCATCAGCCGTGCAGCTTCATCGAAGCGTCCCTGGCTAAAACGCTGGTCGCCCAGCTCGTCCTGAATCACCAACATCTCTTCGGCAAGCATCTGGCGGAACAGCGCTTTCGTCACGGTCTGGCCGTTGCTTAGCGTCTTTTGGTGGTGGATCCATTGCCAGATAGAAGTACGGGAAATTTCAGCGGTCGCGGCATCTTCCATCAGCCCGTAGATAGGCACGCAGCCGTTGCCGGAGATCCACGCCTCGATGTACTGCACCGCAACGCGGATGTTAGCGCGCATACCTTCTTCAGTGCGTTCACCAGGGCAAGGTTCAAGCAACTGTGCCGCAGTAATGGGTGCATCTTCGCTGCGGCTGATGTCCAGCTGGTTCTGGCGCTCACCCAGCGCTTTGCCAAAGACCTCAACAACCGTGTCCGCCAGGCCCGGATGCGCAATCCAGGTACCATCATGGCCGTTGTTGGCCTCCATCTCTTTGTCCGCTTTGACTTTGTTGAGTACCCATTCATTACGCGCGCTGTCTTTGCTCGGGATAAAGGCCGCCATGCCGCCCATCGCAAAGGCACCGCGACGATGACAGGTCTTGATCAGCAGGCGCGAGTAGGCGTTCAGGAAAGGCTTATCCATCGTCACGGATTGCCTGTCCGGCAGGACGCGATCCGGGTGGTTTTTCAGGGTTTTGATGTAGCTGAAGATGTAGTCCCAACGGCCACAGTTCAGGCCCACTATGTGATCTTTCAAAGCATGCAGGATCTCGTCCATCTGGAAGACAGCAGGCAGTGTTTCGATCAGTAAAGTTGCTTTAATGGTGCCGCGTGGCAGATCGAAGCGATCTTCCGTAAAGCTGAAGACTTCGCTCCACCAGGCCGCTTCCTGCCATGACTGAGTTTTGGGCAGATAGAAATAAGGGCCACTGCCTTTAGCCAGCAGGGCATCCACGTTGTGGAAGAAATAGAGCCCGAAGTCAAACAGGCTGCCAGGGATCGCTTCCCCACGCCAGGTCACGTGTTTTTCAGGCAGATGCAGGCCGCGCACGCGGCAAACCAGTACCGCCGGGTCTGGCTTCAGCTGATAGATTTTTCCCGCTTCGTTTGTCCAGCTGATGGTGCCGTTAATCGCGTCGCGCAGGTTGATTTGCCCGTCAATGACTTTGCTCCAGCTCGGCGCCAGAGAATCTTCAAAGTCGGCCATAAAGACTTTTACGTTAGCATTCAGCGCGTTGATCACCATTTTTCGCTCAACCGGCCCGGTAATCTCTACCCTGCGGTCGAGCAGATCCTGCGGAATACCACGAATCTTCCAATCACTTTTACGAATGGAATCTGTTTCCGAATTGAAATCAGGAAGCTTTCCACCGTCGATGGCCTGCTGTTCAGCAATGCGAGATGCCAGCAGCTTATTGCGCTGTGGAGTAAAGCGGCTCACCAGCTCGCCGAGGAATTCTACGGCCTCCGGGGTGAGGATCTGCTTCTCTTGCTCACCAAACGGCTGGCTAAAGGCCAGCTCTTCGCTAACTGTCTGTTGTGTCATTCGGTTACTCCTTCGTCTTATCCCGTCGAGACGGCCAAAAGTGAATCGCGCACGGCTGTGCAGTTTTCATGCAACAGAATTAAGACTACTTGATGAATTTTTAAAATCAAAAACAATTTCCATTTTTAATTTTAAATTGATTTATCGTATTGATATTTATGGGATTAAAGTTTAATCAAGGAGGGAAGTGGTTTTCAGAAAAGAAAAAAGGCGCCGAAGGCGCCTGGGATGGGAAGCTGAAACGCTTAATCGAGCGTCGGGTTCATGTGGCGAAGGTCGAATGGCGTAATCTGGTAGACGTAGTAGTTCAGCCAGTTGGTGAACAGCAGATTGCCATGGCTACGCCAGGTCGCGTGAGGTTTTTTCGCCGGATCGTCGCCCGGGAAGTAGTTATAAGGTACCTCGGGCTGAAGCCCCGCATCGACATCGCGGAAGTACTCGCCGGACAGCGTCAGCGCATCATATTCCGGGTGGCCGGTCACGAACGCGATACGCTTATCCCTGCTGCCAAACAGATAGGCATCGCCCTGTTCAGTTTCTGCAAAGATCTCCAGATCGGTGTAATCCCGGATCAGCTGCGCAGGAAAATCAGCATAGCGAGAGTGAGGCGCCAGGAATGAATCATCAAACCCTCGAGTTAGCAAAGCATGGGGCTGAGTAACATGGTGCTCGTAGACGCCAGAAAGTTTTTCATCCCGTGTTTGCTTAGGAATACCGTACAAAATATTCAGCGCGGCCTGGACTGCCCAACAGACAAACAGCGTCGAGGTAACATGATCTTTGGCCCATTCCAGTACCTGCTGGATTTGCGGCCAGTAAGCCACATCATTAAATTCAACCAGTCCGAGAGGCGCACCGGTGACGATCAATCCGTCATAGTTATCGTGTTTAATGTCGTCAAAGTTACAGTAAAAGTTATTGAGGTGCTCGCCAGGGGTATGGCGAGATTCACGACTGTCGATGCGCAGCAGCTGGATATCCACCTGCAGTGGAGAGTTGGAGAGCAACCGCAGGAACTGGTTTTCCGTCTCAATTTTCTTTGGCATCAGATTCAGGATCAGTACCTTTAACGGACGTATTTCCTGATTGCTGGCGCGCGATGTCGTCATCACAAAGACGTTTTCTTCACGCAGGAAATTGACGGCTGGTAGCTCGTCCTGCACCCGAATCGGCATAACCTTATATCCTCAAAGCATACGTTTAAACGTTTAGACATCCAGACACCTGACGATACCGAGTTTATGGATCAATGTCGAGTCAGAAGCGAAAAGGTGAAAATGTTTCATTTAAGAGTGATGATGCAGAGTAGATATTTACGCTGGATTGAAGGCAAGGACGTAGTGAATATGTCTGTTTAAGGAAGGTAAAATATGAAGCGTACAAAAGCAAAAAGGCCCAGTCTTTCGACTGAGCCTTTTGCTTTTATTTGATGCCTGGCAGTTGTATGCCGGGCTGTCCTGCCCGTCACCCTGCGGGCAGCCTCCGGCTGTGCAAAATCGTTCCTGACGATTTTATCCTGCTCTCTGAGAGTAGAAAATGGCAGAAACCAGAAAACAAAAAACCCCAGCCATCAGGCTGAGGTTTTCTGTTTTATTTGATGCCTGGCAGTTCCCTACTCTCGCATGGGGAGACCCCACACTACCATCGGCGCTACGGCGTTTCACTTCTGAGTTCGGCATGGGGTCAGGTGGGACCACCGCGCTACGGCCGCCAGGCAAA